>NZ_JBBPAY010000001.1:0-742500 GCF_038009285.1 Paenibacillus sp. FSL R5-0378 | reverse complement strand
AGGGTAAGTCGGGACCTAAGGTGAGGCCGACAGGCGTAATCGAAGGACAACAGGTTGAAATTCCTGTACCACCGTAAACCGTTATGAGTGATGGGGTGACGCAGGAGGGTAGTGACGCGAGCTGATGGATGCTCGTCCAAGCAGTGAGGCTGGTGTGTAGGCAAATCCGCACACTTTAAGGCTGGGCTGTGACGGGGAGGGAAAATTATAGTACCGAAGGTCATGATCTCACACTGCCAAGAAAAGCCTCTAACCAGGTGAAGGTGCCCGTACCGCAAACCGACACAGGTAGGCGAGAAGAGAATTCTAAGGCGCGCGGAAGAACTCTCGTTAAGGAACTCGGCAAAATGACCCCGTAACTTCGGGAGAAGGGGTGCCCCGGTAGTGTGAATAGCACGAGGGGGCCGCAGTGAAAAGGCCCAAGCGACTGTTTAGCAAAAACACAGGTCTGTGCGAAGCCGCAAGGCGAAGTATACGGGCTGACGCCTGCCCGGTGCTGGAAGGTTAAGGGGAGCGGTTAGGGAGTAATCCCGAAGCTGTGAACCGAAGCCCCAGTAAACGGCGGCCGTAACTATAACGGTCCTAAGGTAGCGAAATTCCTTGTCAGGTAAATTCTGACCCGCACGAATGGCGTAACGACTTGGGCGCTGTCTCAACGAGAGATCCGGTGAAATTTTAATACCTGTGAAGATGCAGGTTACCCGCGACAAGACGGAAAGACCCCATGGAGCTTTACTGCAGCTTGATATTGGATTTGGGTACGATCTGTACAGGATAGGTGGGAGCCTTTGAAACCTGAGCGCCAGCTTGGGTGGAGGCGCCGTTGGGATACCACCCTGATCGTATCTAGGTTCTAACCTGGTACCGTGATCCGGTATGGGGACAGTGTCAGGTGGGCAGTTTGACTGGGGCGGTCGCCTCCTAAAGAGTAACGGAGGCGCCCCAAGGTTCCCTCAGAATGGTTGGAAATCATTCGAAGAGTGCAAAGGCAGAAGGGAGCTTGACTGCGAGACCTACAAGTCGAGCAGGGACGAAAGTCGGGCTTAGTGATCCGGTGGTACCGCATGGAAGGGCCATCGCTCAACGGATAAAAGCTACCCTGGGGATAACAGGCTTATCTCCCCCAAGAGTCCACATCGACGGGGAGGTTTGGCACCTCGATGTCGGCTCATCGCATCCTGGGGCTGAAGTAGGTCCCAAGGGTTGGGCTGTTCGCCCATTAAAGCGGTACGCGAGCTGGGTTCAGAACGTCGTGAGACAGTTCGGTCCCTATCTGTCGTGGGCGTAGGAAATTTGAGAGGAGCTGTCCTTAGTACGAGAGGACCGGGATGGACGTACCGCTGGTGCACCAGTTGTTCCGCCAGGAGCATGGCTGGGTAGCTACGTACGGACGGGATAAGCGCTGAAAGCATCTAAGCGTGAAGCCCCCCTCAAGATGAGATTTCCCAGTATGTAAGACCCCTTGTAGACGACGAGGTAGATAGGTTGGAGGTGGAAGTGCAGCAATGCATGGAGCTGACCAATACTAATCGGTCGAGGGCTTATCCAATAAATATAAAGCGCAGATTCGTTTCGTATCTAGTTTTCAGGGAGTCAAATTCCTGAATGTGTTTTGAAATTACTCTTGGCTATACATTTTGTATACCGAGGTTATGCTTGGAGAGATACCCAAGTGGCTATAAGGGGACCCTCTGCTAAGGGGTTAGACTGCGTAAGCGGTGCGAGGGTTCGAATCCCTCTCTCTCCGCCATTTGAATCACATCTTAGCAAGTTTTAGTATGGCGGCGTAGCTCAGCTGGCTAGAGCGTACGGTTCATACCCGTGAGGTCGGGGGTTCGATCCCCTCCGCCGCTACCATACATACCTGGAGGCTTAGCTCAGCTGGGAGAGCATCTGCCTTACAAGCAGAGGGTCGGGGGTTCGATCCCCTCAGCCTCCACCATCATATGCCGGTGTAGCTCAATTGGTAGAGCAACTGACTTGTAATCAGTAGGTTGGGGGTTCAAGTCCTCTCGCCGGCACCATCTAATAATGCGGGACCGTGGTGTAGAGGCCTAACATGCCTGCCTGTCACGCAGGAGACCGCGGGTTCGAATCCCGTCGGTCCCGCCATTATTATTTACTTCATCTATATGCTTGATATAGATTGAAGATGATGTATTGCATAGTGAATTTCCACAGCGTAAAGTGGGAAGATTAAGATCACCCGCTTTATTTTTGCATGTATGGCTCGGTAGCTCAGTCGGTAGAGCAGAGGACTGAAAATCCTCGTGTCGGCGGTTCGATTCCGTCCCGAGCCACCTTATATGGAGGCTTAGCGAAGTGGCCAAACGCAGCAGACTGTAAATCTGTTCTCGTACGAGTTCGGTGGTTCGAATCCATCAGCCTCCACCAGTTGTAAGAGCCATTAGCTCAGTTGGTAGAGCACCTGACTTTTAATCAGGGTGTCGAAGGTTCGAGTCCTTCATGGCTCATCACAAAGACCATTAACCTTTCGGTTGATGGTCTTTTTGTTTTCTTTTTGGCTGACGATCTGATGTGCATAAGAAGTGTGGTTTTCGATTTTATATAGGAATATGGTAAGATGATTAATAAAAATGACAAAGTGGTGGATGACATCAATGGTGGAGATGGAAACATTACGAAGCAAGCTGGAGCAGGTCGTAGGCGGAACGTTACATATCAAGGAGCTGAGCAAACAGCAGTCGGAGGCGGTTTATTTACCTGTTTCGGTATCCAGCAAGGCTTCTTCGAAGAAAGGGAAGCAGACCGAGCATAGAAGCCTCCAGGATGTGGTGATGGTGGAGGACAAGGTTTGGTTCCCGCTGTTTATCAAGAACGGGCGGGTACACGTAATTGAAGCCGGTTCTGAGCTGGTCAATGATGAAGTATCCCGCTTGATCGGTGTACTGCTGTCTGCGGTAAGAGAGCAAACGGGTGATGCTGTGGAAGCCCAGGGCGATGAGGAACGGGATCTCCTGAGACTCAGTCAATGGATTCAAGAGCAGCTCGACCTGGGACACGACGATGCCGAATTGCCTGACGATTTGGAACTAAAACGTCTGCTTTCCGCAGAGATGACTCCCTTTTTGCTGACTTGTGAGAGTATCCATGCCTCCGATGTTAAGGGGAGCCAGCTGAAAAAGCTGCTGCGCAGCTACTTCGATGGAGAGGTGGTGCTTGCTGCTCTCCGCGACAACGAATGGCTCATCTTGGCCAGAAAAGAACTGGTGGCCGGCAGTAATGACGAGAAAGAAGAGGATAACGGCGAATCGGAAACAGACATGCTCTCCGCGTTCTGTATGGGGCTCTATGAGCTGATTGCAAGCGAATGGGTTGGTGCTTTTCATCTATCCGCCGCGCCTTCGTTCATCCCCTTGAAGTCACTGCCGGGCACGGTAGGCATGCTTCGGGAAACTATTTTCTTGGGACGGACGTTTCATGTGTCGGAGCATGTCCACTTTCCATGGGAGCTGCTCCTTGAGCGTTTAATCTACAGCATCCCGATGGAGCAGCGCCGCCGCTTTCTCGAACAGGCAGGAGACCACGGCGTATTGTTCAGCGACAACGAGACGTTGTCGACACTGGAGACTTTCTTTCAGCTCGACTGCAATGTCAGCGAGACGGCGAAGCGACTATATATTCACCGGAACACTCTTTTATACCGGCTCGATAAGATCAAACAAGAGACTAATCTGGACGTTAGAAGCTTTGGGGACGCGGTTTTGGTGAAGCTGACGATGCTATTGTATAAAGTGACGAAAAGAAAATAGGTTTTTTGTGCAGATTGTGTATAGCCAGTCTGCGAGATGTTGGGTAATATATAACTATCATAATGTATTCGATTTCATAACTATACACTAAGGGGGCAAATTCACATGGCAGGTGTACGTTTAGAGCATATTTTCAAAAAGTATCCGGGTTCTGACAAAGCAACAGTTATGGATATCAACCTTGATATCAAGGATAAGGAGTTTCTGGTGTTGGTAGGTCCTTCCGGTTGCGGTAAATCTACGACGCTTCGTATGATCGCCGGTCTGGAAGAAATCTCTGACGGTAAACTTTACATTGGCGACCGTGTCGTGAACGATGTAGCTCCTAAAGACCGCGATATCGCGATGGTGTTCCAGTCCTACGCTTTGTATCCACACATGAACGTATACCAAAACATGGCCTTTGGTCTGAAGCTGCGTAAAGTGAAAAAGGATGAAATTGATAAACGTGTACGTGAAGCTGCGAAAATCCTCGATATCGAGCATTTGCTGGATCGTAAGCCAAAAGCTCTTTCCGGTGGTCAACGTCAGCGTGTTGCCTTGGGACGTGCGATCGTGCGTGATCCTCAAGTCTTCCTGATGGACGAACCGCTTTCCAACTTGGACGCTAAACTTCGTGGTCAGATGCGTGCGGAAATCACGAAACTGGTGAAACGCCTTGAAACCACTTGTATCTACGTAACACATGACCAGACGGAAGCCATGACGATGGGTGACCGTATCGTGGTTATGCAGGACGGCATTATTCAACAAGCCGCTTCTCCGGAAGAGCTGTACAACAATCCAAACAACCTGTTTGTTGCCGGCTTTATCGGATCGCCTACCATGAACTTTATTAACGGAACACTCAGCGAGTCCAACGGTTCTGTACGCTTCAAATCCCAAGGACTTGACGTAGAGGTTCCAGGTGGTAAAGCGCAAATCCTGAAGAGCAAAGGCTACATCGGCAAAGAAGTGATCATGGGCGTTCGTCCGGAAGATATTCATGAGGAGCCTGTATTCTTGGAAGCTTCTCCGAATACGATCTTCACGGCCCATGTAGACGTAACAGAAAACCTTGGTCACGAGATGCTCCTCTACCTGAGCGGATTAGGTAACGACACCGTTATCGCCCGTGTAGACGGACGTTCTACGACTCGTGAAGGCAACAGCGCTCGTTTGGCTGTCGACATGAACAAAATTCATATCTTCGACAAAGAGTCTGAGCTGAACGTATTGTTGGCTGACTAATTCCAGGCGGAATGCCTGAAGATGAAGAGCCGCCCTTTCGGGCGGCTCTTTTGTATTTACCAGCGAATAGGCGGCTGACATTGCATTCACGGGAAATATCATTTACGATGGGTACATTAGAAAATTCATGGTTTGACCGGCGGCAGTCGGCTGACAGAAGAGCCAGCTGATAGAAAGGGAGACGTGAAATGGCTAAGAAAGTAAGAGTATCTGAATTGGTCCAGCAATTTCAGCTGGAGGTCATTTCAGGGGAACACGGCCTAAGACGGGCCATCACGACAGACGATTTAAACAGACCGGGTCTGGAAATGGCAGGTTATTTTGAATATCATCCTGAGGAACGGGTGCAGCTGCTGGGACGAACGGAGCTGGCCTTTTTTGCCATGCTTACGGCAGAAGAACGGAAAGAGCGGATGGAGCGCCTGTGCAGCAGCGAGGAAACGCCTTGTATTGTTGTCACGAGAGGGCTGGAAGTGCCCGAGGAATTGATCCATTTTAGCCAGGAAAAGAACCTGCCCATCCTGCGGAGCAATATGGCGACGACCATCCTGTCCAGCCGGATTACCGGCTTTCTGGAGAGAAAGCTGGCGCCGACCACTACCATTCATGGCGTACTGTGTGACGTCTATGGGGTAGGCATGCTGATTACCGGCAGCAGCGGCATCGGGAAGAGTGAAACTGCACTGGAATTGGTCAAACGGGGCCACCGGCTGATCGCTGATGATGCGGTGGAAATCCGGCAGACCTCGGACTTTCAGCTGCACGGATCGGCTCCTGAGCTGATTCGCCATCTGCTGGAGATCCGCGGTGTCGGGATCATCAACGTCATGACCCTGTTCGGAGCCGGAGCAATCCGGAACAACAAACGAATTACGCTTGTCGTCAAGCTTGAGGCCTGGCAGCAGGATAAGCAGTACGACCGGCTCGGACTGGATGAAGAAACGACCAAAATCATCGATACCGACATTCCTCTCGTGACCATTCCGGTACGTCCGGGACGTAACCTTGCGGTCATCATCGAAGTGGCGGCCATGAATTACCGGCTGAAGCAAATGGGTCTGAATGCGGCCCTGCAGTTTACGAATAAGCTCACAGCCACCATTGCAGAAGATATGGACGATATGGACTAGGAGAGTGGATACATGGCTACATTGCTAATTAATCCGATCGCTTTCTCGATTGGATCCCTGTCAGTTCACTGGTACGGTCTGATCCTGGGCTTGGGGGCGCTGGTTGGCCTCCTCCTGGCCATCCGGGAAGGCAGAAGATTCGGCATTATGCCTGAATTTTTCATGGACTTGCTGCTGCTGGGAGTACCGTCGGCTATAATCGGGGCGCGGATCTATTTCGTGGCCTTCATGTGGGACGATTACAAGAACAACCTGCTGGACATTTTTAAAATATGGAACGGCGGGATTGCGATCTACGGTGCGCTGATCGGAGCGATCATTTGCGCCATCATCTATTTCCGTTACAGAGGGTACAACTTCTGGCGCATTGCCGACATTTGTGCACCCAGCCTGCTTACGGGGCAAATGATCGGTCGCTGGGGCAACTATGTGAACCAGGAAGCGTACGGCGGTCCGGTGAATGAGTTTTTCCTGCGGAACAATTTGCATTTGCCTGCTTTTATCGTAGACCAAATGAACGTCGAGGGCGTATACCACCATCCGACCTTCCTGTACGAATCATTATGGAGCCTGGTGGGCATCATCATTTTGTTTATTCTTCGTCGTCAAAAATTTTTGCGCGCGGCTGAATTGTTCCTTTCTTATTTTATTTGGTACTCGATCGGGCGGTTCTTTATAGAAGGACTGCGGACGGACAGCCTTGCTTTTAAGGGTCCGGAATGGCTGGCATCGATGGTTAACGGTTTGTGGAAACCGATGGAGTGGATGGGATTCGAGCATGGTGCGCTTGACCCGAATTACGGAAATGTCCGTATTTCCCAGCTCCTGGCCATCCTGATTATCGTCGTCGCCATTGTATTGATCATTGTGCGCCGTACAACCGGTCAGGCGAAGGAGCACTATCTGGATCCGATCGTCTCGACGAAAGCGCCGAAAGATACGGTGCCGGAAGCAACCGCGCTGGATCATGATACTAAAGTAGAACCCGTTGCTACCCCTGAGCACCGCGAGGAGAACGCCGTAGTGGAGGACAAAAAGGAGTAACGACAGCATGATAGATACCGTACTGTTTGATTTGGACGGAACGATTATTGATACGAATGAATTGATTATCAGCTCGTTTATGCATGTACTGGAGAAGCATGTGCCGACTCCCCTGACTCGGGAAGTGATCATTCCGAAAATGGGGATGACGCTGGAGCAGCAGCTCCAGTTTTTCTCGGGGAGCGAGGATGTGACCCATTTTCACCAGGCTTACAGAACGTATAACGACGCTCATCACGACGAGATGGTGCAGCCTTTTCCGCATGTGCTGGAGGTAATCAAGGAACTGGACCGGCGCGGCATTACGATGGGAGTTGTGACCACCAAAAACAAGCCGGGCACGTTCCGGGTGCTGGAGATGTTCGGGCTGGACAAGTATATGAAGGCGATTGTAACGGTGATGGACGTCGAGCATCCCAAACCGCATCCGGAGCCGGTGCTGATGGCCATCAGCCAGCTTGGAGCGGATCCGGCAGCAACGTTGATGGTCGGGGACAGCCCGGTGGATATTCAATCCGCCAAGGCTGCAGGCGCCCGGTCTGCCGGGGTCGCTTGGTCGCTGAAAGGCGAGAAGGTGCTCCGCGAGTATAATCCGGATTACATACTGCATGATATGACCGATTTATATTCCTTGGTGGAACAGGAGTAAGGCGATTGTGAGCAGAAACGTGACCCGTTACCCTGTCGAAGGCCCGAACGCGCTGTGGCAAATCTATAGAACGGTCAGCCCTTGGAAAGGGGTTAAAAATTTCATATGTATACAGGCGGCCCGGTACTGCCCGATTCTTCCGCTAAAGAATTGGATCTACCGTCACCTGCTGGGGATGAAGGTGGGGGAGCATGCTGCCTTTGGCCTGATGGTCATGGTGGACGTGTTCTTTCCGGAGAACATTACGATCGGGGACAATTCGGTGATCGGGTACAACACGACGATTCTCGCCCACGAATATCTGATTAAGGAATACCGGCTGGGACAAGTCCTGATCGGCAGCAATGTGCTGATCGGAGCGAATACGACCATTTTGCCGGGAGTCACGATTGGAGACGGCGCTGTCATTGCCGCCGGGTCCGTCGTGCACAAGAGCGTACCGGCGGGTGCCTTTGTCGGCGGAAACCCGCTGCGTGAGCTGAGACGTTCGGATTCGAAAACGGAGGAGGATGCGCATTCCTCGTCAGTGCCGGCATCGGATGAATAAAGGCAGTGGGCGCACATACGAAAACATTCAAAAGCTTGGATTTTGAATGTTTTTTTTGTATCAAGCCGAGGCAAGTGCACGGAAGTGAAACGTATGGCAATTGACGAATCTGCCTTTTCATGTTAATATAGCCATTATTCTTTACTTTGGTAGTATGGTAGCACTTTAATGCGATGAAGAAATATAACTGTTCGAGGTGATGGGACGTGACCAAGCCGAAAGGTTTTGAAAAGCCTTCAGGCGTCCGCGATTATGTGCCTTATGCGGTCTCCAAGCTGCGCCGGATCGAGCGCGACGTGCTTGACTGCATGAGCCGCTGGGGTTACCGGCAAATCATGACGCCGACGATGGAATATTACGATACGGTAGGCGTGGCAAGCTCCACGTCGGACCGCAAGCTGTTTAAATTGTTGAATAACCGGGGCACCACACTGGTGCTTCGTTCGGATATGACGGCTCCGATTGCCCGGGTAGTCTCGTCGCTGCTGAAGGAAGAGCCTCTGCCCATTCGGCTGTCTTACCACGCGAACGTGTTCCGGGCCATTGAGGAAGAAGCCGGACGGGAAGCGGAATTTTTTCAGACCGGTGTCGAGCTCGTCGGTGACGATTCACCCGAAGCGGATGCCGAGGTCGTGGCGCTGGCCATCGAATCTTTGAAGGCGGCAGGAGTGTCCTCTTTTAAAATTGCCATGGGTCACGTCGGGTTTCTCAACGGGTTGTTTGATGAAATCCTCCCGGGATCAACCGAAGCTCAGCAATCACTGAAAGAGGGCCTGCTCAGCCGCGACTTCGTCGGTTTCCGTAAAACGATCAGCGAGCTGGGTGTAACGGATGAACAGCGGAATTGGCTCGAAGGACTTCTCCGTCTGCGCGGAGGCCAGGAAATTTGCGATCAGGCGCTGGAGCTGAGCGGTCATCCGCTCGCAAGAGCATCCATCAGCCATTTGTGCAAAGTATGGGAGGTGCTGGAGGCGTACGGCGTGTCGGAGCACGTGCTTATCGATCTGACGATGATCGGAGACTTTTCCTACTATACAGGAATGACGTTTGAAGGCTACGCCTCCGAGCTTGGCTTCCCGGTCTGCAGCGGCGGACGATACAACAATCTGCTGAAGCAGTTTGGACGGGATGTTCCGGCGACGGGATTCGCGCTGAAAACGAACCGTATTCTGGATGGCGTCAACGGCGTGCAGGAAGCGGCTGTGCTGCCTGTTCTCGTCCGTTATGACGCAGCTCATCGCAAGGAAGGCCTGGCGGAGGCAGCGAGGCTTCGTGCGCAGGGACAATCGGTTGTTACGCTGTTGATCGACGGAGATCATACCGGCACGGATGCGCCGCAACCAGGGGCGACCAGCCAAGCTTATGGAGAGGTTATTACTTATGGCGGGAGTTTGGGGTAAAGGGAACCTGGGGCAGGTTTAGAGAAACATAAACAGCGAATTTAGATAGATGAACATGAGAAGCAGGAGGGAGAACGTTGGCAGAAACTTTAAAAGTGGCGATGCCGAAAGGGCGGATCTATAAAAAAGCGTCGGCATTGTTCCGTGAAGCCGGTCTTCCGATCCCGGAAGAGGTCGATGAGTCGCGCAAACTGGTCATTCCGCTGCCGGAGCTGGACATGGAATTCATTCTGGCCAAACCGGTGGATGTGCCGACCTTCGTGGAATACGGCGCCGCGGACATCGGCATCGTCGGCAAGGACGTACTGATGGAAGAAAATCGCGATGTCTACGAGCTGCTGGACTTAGGTATCGCCAGATGCCGGATGTCCGTGATCGGTCTGCCCGACTGGAAGCCGGGCATTCAGCAGCGCGTGGCAACGAAGTACCCGAACGTGGCGTCGCAGTACTTCCGCGAACAGGGGCAGCAGGTCGAGGTGATCAAGCTGAACGGCTCCATCGAGCTTGCGCCGTTAATCGGGCTTTCCGACCGGATTGTCGATATGGTGGAAACCGGGCAGACGCTGCGGGAAAACGGTTTGGTGGAAATGAACAGCATCTTTGAAATAACGAGCCGTCTGGTGGCCAACCGGGTGAGCTATCGGATGAAGAACGGGCAAATCCAGTCGCTCTGCGACCGGCTTCAGAAAGTGATTTCCGCTTCGGAATAGTTCGGGATAAAGCCAAGCGGAGTGGATGGCGAAGAGATAGCAGAGGGGGAGAATGGGATGAAAATCGTACCGGTTGAGGATTTTGATCTGCGGCGGGAGGTCGAGTACGGCACGCCGGAGCAAAATGCAGCCGCCAAGCGGATCGTGCAGGACGTAAAGCAGGAGGGCGATGCAGCGCTGCTCCGGTACACGGAAGAGCTCGACCGCACGAAGCTGACGGCATCGGGCCTGCGCGTGACCGAAGAGGAGCTGAAGGCGGCCTACACAAAGGTTGAGCCATCGTTCGTCGAAGCGATTTCGGCGGCGGCGCGCAATATTCGCGCGTTCCACGAGAGAGAGAAAAGAAACTCCTGGATGGATCTGCAGCCGGACGGCAGCATCTTGGGGCAAATCATTCGTCCGCTGAAGCGGGTCGGCGTCTATGTGCCGGGCGGGAAAGCGGCCTATCCGTCGTCCGTGCTGATGAATGTCATTCCGGCCCAGGTGGCGGGCGTTCCGGAGATCGTCATGGTGACGCCGCCGGCGACGGGCGGAAAAGAGGGCATCAACCCGTATATTCTGGTGGCGGCCGCGGAAGCCGGCGTCCATGAAATTTACCGGGTTGGCGGCGCCCAGGCCATCGCGGCACTGGCGTACGGTACGGAGACGATCGCGCCGGTGGATAAGATCTGCGGGCCGGGCAATATTTATGTCGCGCTGGCCAAGCGGGAAGTGTACGGTGCGGTCGACATCGACAGCATCGCCGGGCCGAGCGAAATCGTCGTGCTGGCCGACGAGCAGGCCGACCCCGAATTCGTGGCGGCCGACCTGTTGTCCCAGGCCGAGCATGACGAGATGGCGTCCGCGATTCTGGTGACGCCTTCGCGGCAGCTGGCGGACGCGGTCGCTGCCGAGGTGAAGCGGCAGCTGGAGAGCCTGCCCCGCCGGGATATCGCGGCGGCTTCGGTGGAGGGCTACGGAGCCATCATCGTGGTGGAGTCGCTGAAGGAAGGCATATCGGTCGTCAACCGGCTGGCGCCGGAGCACCTGGAGCTGATGGTCCAGGATCCGATGGCGATCGTTGGGCTGATCGAGAATGCCGGGGCGATTTTCCTCGGAGCATACAGCTCGGAGCCGGTAGGGGACTATTTTGCCGGGCCCAACCACATCATTCCGACAAACGGCACGGCCCGGTTTTCTTCGCCGGTCGATGTCGATGATTTTATTAAAAAGTCCAGCATGATCTACTACAGCAAGGAAGCGCTCCTGAAAAACGGCGAAGCGATTATGGAGCTGGCGCGCGGCGAGGGGCTGGAAGCGCATGCCCGGGCCATTGAGGTCCGGCTGAAACGCGAAATCGAAGGGAGAGACTAGAACATGACTAATCAAAGCAGCGAACGCCGTGCAAGCATCAGCCGCAAAACGAACGAGACCGACATTCAGCTGACGTTTGGCGTAGATGGCACCGGGGTATCCGAACTGGAAACGGATGTGCCTTTTCTGAACCATATGCTGGACCTGTTTACGAAGCACGGCCAGTTTGATTTGAAAGTGAAGGCCAAAGGCGATATCGAAATTGACGACCACCATACGGTGGAGGACATCGGCATCTGCCTCGGCCATACATTAAGGGAAGCCCTCGGCGATAAAAAGGGCATCAAGCGCTACGCGAACGTGTTTATTCCAATGGATGAGGCGCTCGCGCAGGTCGTGATCGACGTGAGCAATCGTCCCCATTTTGAATACCGGGCGGAGTATCCTTCCAGCCAAGTCGGAAGCTTCTCCACCGAAATGGTGCATGAGTTTCTGTGGAAGCTGGCGCTGGAGGCACGCATCACGCTGCATGTCATCGTTCATTACGGCCAGAACACGCACCACATGATCGAAGCGGTGTTCAAGGCGCTGGGGCGTGCGCTGGATGAGGCGACCAGCATTGATCCACGGGTTACGGGGGTTCCATCAACGAAGGGAGTGCTGTAACCGTGACGATCGCCATTGTGGATTACGGCATGGGCAACCTGCACAGCGTCAGCAAGGCCGTCGAACGTCTTGGCACCGAGGCGCTTGTGACGGGCGACCGCGAAGCCATTCTTGGGGCTGACGGCGTCATCCTGCCCGGCGTTGGCGCGTTTGGCGACGCGATGGAGCACCTGCGCGAAACCGGGCTTGACCGGGTAGTTCAAGAGGCCGCTGAGGGCGGCAAGCCGCTGCTCGGCATCTGCCTCGGCATGCAGCTGCTGTTTGGCAGCAGCGAGGAGCATGGCCATCACGAAGGGCTCAACATCTTGCCGGGTCGGGTGGTTCGCTTCCCTGACGGGGAGCTGAAGGTGCCGCACATGGGCTGGAACCGGCTGGACTTTGTGCAAAAGGAAAGTCCGCTCTTCAGCGGCCTTACGGAGGGCCATGTATACTTCGTCCACTCGTACCATGTGCTGCCGGACGAACCCGCCGATTTGCTGGCGGTAACGGATTACGGCCGTCCGGTGACCGCGATCGTGGGCCGGGGGTCGGTGTATGGCATGCAGTTTCATCCGGAGAAAAGCGGTGAGCTGGGCGTGCAGCTGCTGCGCAGCTTTTTGCGGCTGACGGGAGCGAAGGTCTAACGCCTTC
Organism: Paenibacillus sp. FSL R5-0378; assembly: GCF_038009285.1. NCBI lineage: Bacteria > Bacillati > Bacillota > Bacilli > Caryophanales > Paenibacillaceae > Paenibacillus > Paenibacillus sp. FSL R5-0378. Next base: position 729,428 of record NZ_JBBPAY010000001.1, on the reverse strand, counting down.
TTGACCGGCGTGGAATAACAGGAAAGCGGGGAGAACGATGTCTTCATTTATCATTTATCCGGCCATCGATATTCGCGGAGGCAAGTGCGTACGGCTGGTTCAAGGGGATTACAATCAGGAAACGGTATATAACGACAGCCCGCTCGAGGCGGCCAAGGCTTGGGAAGCACAGGGCGGTGCGTATATTCATTTGGTGGATCTGGACGGCGCCAAGGCAGGACGCCCGGTGAACGACGAGGTCATTGGAGCCATTGCCAAAGGCGTTCAAGTTCCCGTTCAAGTCGGGGGCGGACTGCGCACCCTGGATGACGTGAAGCGCCTGCTTGGCCTTGGCGTGAGCCGGGTCATTATCGGCACGGCGGCGATCGAGGACCGCGCCTTTACTGAGGCGGTGCTCGGCACTTACGGAGACCGCGTGGCAATCGGAATCGATGCGCGGAACGGTTATGTGGCGACCCGCGGCTGGCTGGAGACATCGGAGGTTAAGGCAGAGGAACTGGCTAAAGAGCTGGCGGCCAAAGGAGCGGAAACATTCATCTTCACCGATATCTCCCGCGACGGCATGATGCAGGGGCCGAACATCGAGGCCATCGTGTCACTGGCCAAAGCCAGCGGACGCACCGTGATCGCTTCGGGCGGCGTGACGGTCACCGAGGACCTGCTGAACCTCAGCGGACACCGCGGCGACGGCGTGGGCGGAGCTATCGTCGGAAAGGCGTTGTACACGGGCAGCATTCAGCTTGCGGATGCGCTGCGGCGGATCGCTGAACAAGCATAAGTGTGAGGATAGAGAGAGCGGAAGCTCTCTTTTGCAGATATAAAGGGATAAACGGTAGTCAGACTACCATGTGAGCACGAAAAGAGAGGGAGCGAGGCCCATGCTGGCAAAACGAATCATTCCCTGCCTGGACGTTAAGGACGGCCGTGTGGTGAAGGGTGTTAATTTTGAAAATTTGCGGGACGCGGGCGATCCGGTGGAACTCGCGGCGCTGTACGACAAGGAAGGCGCGGATGAGCTGGTATTCCTGGACATTTCGGCGTCGGTGGAAGGACGCGCCACCATGGTGGAGGTCGTGCGGCAAACCGCAGGGGAAATCGCGATTCCGTTCACGGTAGGCGGCGGCATTTCCCATGTCGATGACATGAAGCGGATTCTGCGCGCAGGCGCGGACAAAATCGGCATCAACACGGCGGCCGTCCTGAATCCCCAGCTCGTAGCGGAAGGGGCGCGCCGGTTCGGCTCACAGTGTATCGTCGTGGCTGTAGACGCCAAGTATAACGAGGCTTGGGGCGAGTGGGAGGTCTACACGCACGGCGGACGGAAAGCCACTGGCATCCGGGCGCTGAACTGGGTGAAGGAAGCGGAAGCCCTCGGAGCGGGAGAGATTTTGCTGACGAGCATGGACGCTGACGGCACGAAGGACGGCTTTGACCTTCCTCTCACCGCGGCGGTCGCGGACGCTGTCCGGATTCCGGTGATCGCTTCAGGCGGAGCGGGGACGAAGGAGCATTTTGCCGAAGTCTTCACGCAGGGGAAGGCGGATGCGGGCTTGGCAGCTACCATTTTTCACTACAAGGAAATATCGATACCGGAATTAAAGCAGGACTTAAAGCAAAAAGGGGTTGAAATCCGATGAACAGCAACATACAGCAATTCTCCCTGGAGCAGGTGCAGGGGCAAATCCGTTATGACGAGGCCGGCCTCGTACCCGCTATTATTCAGGACGCCACGACGCGTAATGTGCTGATGATGGCTTATATGAACGAAGAATCGCTCAAGCGGTCGATCGAAACCGGGGAGACCTGGTTCTGGAGCCGCTCGCGGCAGGAGCTGTGGAACAAGGGAGCGACATCGGGCAACACTCAGCGCATTGTGTCCGCCAGCTATGACTGCGACGGGGATACGCTGCTGTTCCTGGTCCATCCGAAAGGTCCGGCATGCCATACCGGCGAGGAAACGTGCTTTTACCGCGGCATTGCCGTTCCGGGACAGGATCAATCCGCTGATGGCGTCGATGCGGCAGGCGAAGGAAGACACCGCTTTGCGGTGCTGGAGGAGCTCGAGCAGGTGATCGCGGAACGCGAGAAAGAGCGTCCGGAAGGCGCGTATACGACCTATCTTTTTGACAAAGGCGTCGATAAAATTCTGAAAAAGGTCGGCGAGGAAACCGCAGAGACGATCATCGCGGCCAAAAACAAGGACAATGACGAGCTGCGCCTTGAGGTCAGCGACCTGATCTATCACCTTCTGGTGCTGCTGCAGGAACGCAAGCTGCCCCTGGATGATATCATGGCCGAGCTGGACCGCCGCCACGAGCGTCCCCGCCGGGATTAGGGGGAAACCGCTATGTACATCGATTACCATACCCACCATGTCCGGTGCGGCCACGCCGTAGGCGAGCTTGAGGAATATGTGCGCCGCGCGGTTGACATCGGGCTGGGACAGATCGGTTTGTCCGACCATATGCCGCTGCTTCATGTGGACCCGGCTTCGTATTACCCGGAGATGGCGATGCCGATGGAGGAGCTTCCGCGATATGTGGAGGAGTGCCTGTCGTTGAAGGAGCGCTACCGCGGCCAAATCGACATTCGGGTCGGCCTGGAGGGCGACTACATCGAGGGTTATGAGGCGGAAATTGAGAAGATCGTAAACGCATACCCTTGGGATTACATTATTGGCTCGGTACACTTTTTGGGCGAATGGGACATTACGGACCACCGTCAGGTGCAAGGCTGGGAAGGCAAGGATGTCCTGAAGGTATACGAAACGTATTATGATGCGGTGAAAAAGGCGGCTGCCACCGGCTTTTACGACATTATGGGCCATCTGGACGTGATCAAGCGGTTCGGATACCATCCAGTCCCTGAGGCGACAAGGGAAGTAGAAGCGCTGGAAAACGCCGCCCTTGCCGCTGTCGCGGCCAGCGGGGTAGCAATGGAGCTGAATGCGTCGGGATTGTCCAAGCCCTGCGCGGAAATGTTCCCGTCCCGGCGCATGCTGGAGGAGGCATACCGGCTGGGCATTCCGCTCACGGTGGGCTCAGACGCTCATGATCCGCTCAAGCTGGGCGAGAATTTGGAAGCCGCCCGGAACATGCTCTGGGAGGTTGGCTTCCGCGAACTCGTTGTTTTCGAAGGGCGGAAGCGCAGCCGGATTCCGCTGGAGGTATAAGCAGGCTTGTAAGTGTACGGTTTGCTGCAGGCTCAGGGCCGTCTGAAGTGGCGCCGATGACAAGGACGGAAACATTTTTTCCGCCGGACTCATCGGCGCGATTTCATTCCGGGAGCGAACCGATGTATAATCTAAGTATAGAAGACGGGTTATCAGGAGGGTCGTATGCAACATAAGCTGCGTATTTTTTCCGGATCATCGAATCCTGTTCTAACTGAAAAAATTTGCGACATGCTGGGTGCGGAGCTGGGCAGCGTTAAGCTTTCCCGTTTCAAAAGCGGGGAAATCTATGTGAACTATGAGGAAAGCATCCGCAACTGCGACGTCTTCCTCGTGCAGTCCCTGTCTCACCCTATTAATGAACTGTTCGTCGAACTGCTGGTCATGATTGACGCGGCCAAGCGGGCTTCGGCCCGTACGGTGAACATTATCGTTCCTTACTACGGGTATGCCCGCCAGGAACGCAAGTCTGCACCGCGTGAACCGATTACGGCCAAAATGGTGGCGGACGTGCTGACGACGGCCGGGGCGAACCGGGTCATTACTGTTGATTTGCATGCACCTGCTATTCAGGGCTTTTTTAATATTCCCGTCGACCATCTCACGGCGCTGGACCTCATCAGCGCTCATTTGAAATCGCTTCAAATCGACCGGCCGGTCATCGTGTCGCCGGACGCCGGAAGGGCGTCCACCGCGGAGAAGCTGGCGAATCACCTCGATTCTCCGTTTGCGATCATGATCAAGAAGAGACCTGCGCATAACGAGTCCGTCATTACGCATGTTATCGGCGATGTGAAGGGACGGACGCCGATCATCATCGAGGACTTGATCGATACGGGATCAACGATCGTCAATGTGGTCGAGGGCCTGAAGGAGCGCGGGGCGTCCGAGGCGATTGTATGCGCCACGCACGGCCTGTTCTCAGGAGACGCGCTGCAGCGGCTCGATCATCCCCATATCCGGGAGATCGTGGTGACGGATTCGATCGCCATCCCGGAAGCGCGGCCGGAGAAGCTGCACATCTTGACGATTGCGCCGATGCTGGCGCGGGCTACACGGATTATTATCGAGGGCGGGTCGATCGCCACTTTATTCAAGGACGCCGGGGTATAGCTGCCCCGGGGTCTTTTTGCGCTTACGCGGGGGGATGAACGCGGTCTGTCTTCAATGAATTTACGTCGGTGTACATTTTTCTTTAGATATAAGAAAGGATTAGCTACGAAGAAACGGGCTCCCTTATATCGCAAGAGAAATTTCCGCTAAACGCGGTCTGGCTTCCTTGAATAAACCTCGATTGTAGATTTCTCTTTAGATATAAGAAAGTTTAAGCTTCAAAGATGCTGGCCCCCTTATATCGCAAGAAAAACTACCGCTAAACGTGGTCTGGCTCCTGAGAATTACGTCGATGGGTGTTTTTAGTTATAGTAGATTATGGCTTAGATGCCCCTTGCATCTTATGGTATACTGTTCTGGATAGATTGAACTTAAAGTTCGGCGTATGTACTCTCTGATTCCAGAGGGGCGAAGCGGTGGCTTCAGTTCGTTCTATCCAGCAATCAAGGAGGTGCCTTGCTTAGGAATGAACGATTATCATCTGCGGGCGGAGGACCTACACCAAAAAGTAATACCCATTCAAATGGATGCCAATTTCTTTTTTGAACGAGCGGTTCGGTCTCTGGACCGGCACCGATACGATAAGGCATTAAAATATTTTCGCAAAGCTGTTGAATATGAACCGGAAAATCCGGTGAATCATTGCAATATGGCGGGTATATTATCAGAGATGGGCGATTATGAAGGATCAAACGCCGTTCTTGCGCACATTTTGGAGCATGTGGATGCGACCATGACAGAGTGTTACTTCTATATGGCCAACAATTACGCCAACATGGAGAACTTTGAGGAAGCGGAACGCGCACTGGTCACGTATTTGGAGGAGGACCCGGCCGGGCAATTTTTGGACGAAGCGGAAGAAATGATGGAGCTGCTTCAGTATGAGCTGAAGCGGCCGACCAAGCTGAGCCGGATCAAGAGCCGCGGGGGCATCGTGGAGCACGAGCGCGCGCGGTCCCTGATGGAAGAAGGCAAGTTTGCCCAGGCGGCCGAGCTGCTGGAAGGCATCGTGAAGGAAGACCCCGACTTTCTTGCGGCGCGCAACAACCTGTCCCTTGCTTATTATTACATGGGCTTGTTCCGCAAAGCCAAGGAGACCATCGGCGAAGTACTGTCCCTGGAGCCGGGAAATTTGCACGGACTGTGCAACCTGGCGGTTTTTTACCAGCATGAAGGGGATACTGAAGCTTTAGATGGCATGATGAAGATGCTGGAGGTTACGGTTCCCTTTCATCAGGAACATGTATTCAAGCTTGCGACGACGATGGGTATTCTGGGCCGGCATGAAGCGGCCTACGGTCATTTCCGCCGGCTGTTGAAGGATGACGAGCTCAACGATGATCCGAGCCTCTACCATTACACAGCGGTCGCCGCTTATAATAGCGGCAGAAGCAAGGAGGCGGCCCGTTACTGGAGCACGGCCATGAAGCTGGACCCGGAATCGGGAATTCCCCGGTTTTATCTGGACCAGCTGAAGGAGGGCTTTGGCGGAAGCGTCAAGCTCAGCTATCAATATCATCTGCCCTTTGAAGAGCAGCTGAAGCGGTGGGAGAAGGACGGGGAAGGCATGTCCGAGGAGATCAAGAACAACCCGCTGATCCGGTCTTCCTTCTCCTGGGCGCTCCGGTACGGAGATTCTGGTACCAAGCTGCAGGTCATCCGGGCCTTGGCCTGGATTGCCGATGACGAAGTCAAGGAGACGCTGATGACCTTCCTCGAAGACCCGGACGTGCTGAGCGAGCTCAAAGCTGAAGCGCGTCGGGTGCTTCGGGATCTCGGGGTTGAGAGCTCCGAACTTCCTGGTACGGCCGTCGGGGCAGCGGTATACCGTGAAGTGGCTGCGGGTCTGCCCAAGTGGAACGGGACGCTGCAGTCCGTCGTCGACAAGGCTCTGAAGAGCATGGAGACGGTGGCCGACCGCGCACAGAAAAACCATGTGCAGCAACTATGGCACCAGTTTATCAATAAGCTGTATCCCGAGACACCACTCATCAGGCAGGCGGAGGGCTGGTCGGCGGCTCTGGAATACTTGACGGCCAAGAAGCACGGACGCGCCCTGACTTACCAGGAGGTGGCCCAGCGCTATGGCGTTTCGGTCTCCACGGTAAGCCGCAACGTCAAGCGGATCGACAGCGTATGTTCACTGGATGAAGAAAGCGATGATATTTTCCGGCCATTTACGGAGAATATCTAAATAGACCCATTCATTTCCGTTCGAAAAGGAGGCAATTCTCATGTACAAATCCATCGTTATCGGAACAGGACCTGCCGGCCTGACGGCCGCAATTTATCTGGCACGTGCCAACATGAAGCCGCTGGTTATCGAAGGCATGCAGCCCGGCGGACAGCTGACCACCACGACTGAGGTAGAGAACTTTCCGGGGTTCCCTGAGGGCATTATGGGCCCTGAGCTCATGGACAACATGCGCAAGCAGGCGGAACGCTTCGGCGCTGAGTTTAAAACCGGCTGGGTCAACAAAGTCGATTTCTCCAAACGCCCGTTCAAGCTATCCGTGGAAGGCATGGGAGAGATTGAGGCGGAATCCGTAATTATTTCCACAGGCGCCTCGGCCAAATACCTGGGCATTCCGGGCGAGCAGGAAAACGTCGGACGCGGAGTCAGCACATGTGCGACCTGCGACGGATTTTTCTTCCGCGGCAAAAAGATCGTCGTGATCGGCGGCGGGGACTCCGCGATGGAGGAAGCCAGCTTCCTGACCCGTTTCGGTTCCAGCGTTACGCTGGTTCACCGGAGAGAAGAGCTGAGAGCGTCCAAAATTATGCAGGACCGCGCCCGCGAGAACGAAAAGATCATCTGGTCGCTTAACCGTACGCCGCTTGAAATTGTGGCCGGTGAGCATGGCGTGAAGGGACTGAAGGTCCGCAACAATGAAACGAACGAAGAAGAGCTGATCGAAGCAGACGGCGTCTTCGTGGCGATCGGCCATACGCCGAACACTAAGTTCCTCGACGGTCAGATTACGACCGACGAAATTGGCTACATTCAGGTGAAGCCGGGAACGACCGAAACGAACATTCCAGGCGTATTCGCCTGCGGCGATGTGCAGGACGTGCGTTACCGCCAAGCGATTTCCGCTGCCGGTACCGGATGCATGGCCGCCATGGACTGCGAGAAGTTCTTGGAAGGCAGCATGGTGCATGACTGGAGCGAAACGCTGTAAAGCGGATCCATACGAACATAGAAAAGGAGCCGGGGACGGCTCCTTTTTACATAAGAATGGGGGAACGGGCCGCTACCTGATCCTGCCGAGGAGAGGTTTCCTCCTGTATGCGTGCTAATTTCTGTGGATGCTATGCAGGCAGGCCGGGCTCCACATTTACTCGACCAGGATGGAAACGGCGCTGTATGCGAGAAGCAGGCCCATCGCGACGTTAAACGGGGTCTGGTATGCTGACAGCCATCGCTGAAATATGGAGCCGAACATGCTCCAACAGAAGGTGCTTATCACGCTCAAGAGTGCCAGAAACAAAGAGAAGCCGATCAAGGCCAGATGGGAAGAATGGTACGGGAGAATAAAGGTGGATACGGCCGTTATGGCGTACAAAATGCCTTTGGGATTGATAAACTGAAGCAGCGCCGCCGTCAGAAAGCGGTTGTTTTTGTCCTCCCGGCTGCTCGCGGCCTTTTTGCGGTGGAACATGATTTTAACGGCGAGATACAGCATGTAGGCCGCTCCAAGAATCGTCATCCACCACCGGATGCCGGGAATGAGATTTTTGAGCAGCAGATTGCAGTAACTGCACAGCAGTGCAACGACAAAAAAGCCGGCGCCAACGCCCAGACAAAATCGGATCGTTCGTCGAAAACCGTACCGGTGAGCAAACAGCATCGCCATAAAGTTGTTGGGGCCTGGGGTAAAGGTGCTTACTACAATATAGACAAGAAACGAAAATACAGGCATCTTGGGTCTCCTCCATTTGTATGTTATAATGTCCGAAAATTACGCTATAACGTATTTATACTTCATATTGTACATTGTGATCGTTATATTGTACATAATCGATTGAAAGAGGTGTGCCCATGGAAGAAATCAATCTGATTATCGCGCGGAATTTGAAGAGCATCCGTGACAATAAAAAGCTCAGTCTGGAAAAAGTAGCCGAGCTCACCGGGGTCAGCAAGACGATGATCGGCCAAATCGAGAGGGGCGAATCGAGCCCGACAATCACAACCATTTGGAAAATCGCCAACGGTCTCAAAATTTCGTTCACGTCGCTGATTAACCAGCCCCAGCCCGACACCAAAGTGATTCAGAAAAGCGAGGTCCAGCAGCTATCTGAAGACAACGGCAAATACCGGGTCTATCCTTATTTCCCGTTTGATGAAGAGCGGCGTTTCGAGATGTATGCGGTTGAGATCGATAAAGGGGGATTTCTCGCTTCGGAATCGCATGGTGAGGGAACGGAGGAGTACATTACGGTGTACGAGGGGGAACTGACCATCCGCGTGAACAACAGCGAGCATACTATCGGGAGTGGCGACTCGATCCGGTTCAAGGCCGACCGGCCGCATACGTACCATAATTCCGGCGGCTCGCTGACGAGATTAAGCATGGTCATCTATTATCCGGCTTGAAGCTGGAGGAAGGTGACGCGGGCGCAAATCACTCGGTTCCGAAAAGAAGAACTCAAGCTTACACCTACGGCAAAAAGACCGGCTGCATGAGCCGGTCCCCGTTCGTCTTTTTATAAATAATGAGGCCTTTCAGTCCTTCCTAGAGCCAACCCTTCTGTTCGGCGATCCCGATCGCCTCGATCCGGTTCTTGGCCGACAATTTGTTCAGCGTTTCGGAAATGTAGTTCCGAACGGTGCCGTGCGACAGGTGCAGGGTTGCCGCAATTTCGTTCGCTGTCCTGCCTTCCGCAATCAGCCGTAAAATGTCGCGCTCCCGCGCGGTGAGCGGGTTTTCCTGGCGGAACGAGCCAAAGACGAGCTCGGGTGAGACCTCGCGGTGGCCGGCCATGACCCGCCGGATGGCTTCGGCCAGCTTCTCGCTCGGCTCATCCTTCAGCAAATATCCGCAGGCGCCTGCTTTCACGGCCCGTTCAAAATATCCCGGCCGGGCAAACGTCGTTAATATGATGATTTTACAAGCCGCCATCTGCGCCTTGAGCCTCTCGGCGACCTCAAGCCCGGTAATAACGGGCATTTCAATGTCCAATAGGCAGACGTCCGGCTGTAATGACAGGATCTGGTCCAAGGCTTCCTGGCCGTCGCCGGCTTGGCCCACCACTTCCATATCCTCCTCCATATCGAGCAGCGAAGCGAGAGCGCCTCGCAGCAGACGCTGGTCTTCAGCGATCAGAATACGGATCATGCCGTAACACTCTCCTTCCCTTTAATAATAATCGGTACGGTAATGATGAGCTCGGTCCCGCCGGAAGAGGCCAGCTTCAGCGTTCCGTCGATCAGCGCCAGCCGCTCGGACATGCCTTTCAGCCCATTGCCCTGGCTTGTAGACAGCCCGCTGTCCTCCAGACCGACGCCGTTGTCCCGAATGACCATCCGGACGTCGGAAGTTCCCTTCCGAATAGTAATGGCGCATGCCGTGGCCCGGCTGTGCTTGATGATATTGGTCACTGCTTCCTTCAGGCACATGCTGAGGATGTTTTGCGTCAGATCGGGAATTCCGGTCAGTCGCGTATCCCCCTCGGATTCCAAGGTGATGTCAGCGCTGTGCAAAATCGAGCGCACTTCTTCGATCTCTTCCGCCACCGTCAAGGTCCTCATATCGGAAACCAGCTCACGCACCTGTCTTAAAGCCGCCCGGGAGGTCTCTTCCATTTCACGAGCTTCCAGCCGTGCCTTCTCCGGATCCTTGTCCGTCAGCCGCTGGACCAGCTGGCTTTTTAAGGTGAGCAGGGACAGCGTATGTCCCAGCGTATCATGAAGGTCACGGGCAATACGCAGCCGCTCCTCCTTTTTGACCAAAATTTCAATCTGCTCCCGGGCTTCGTTCAGCTGCAGCTCCAACTGCTTTCGCAGATTCATGGAACGCATGCCGAAGGGGGTCATCAACATAATCATAATAAAGGGAACGAGCGTTAAGTAGTCCGATACGGTCAGATGGCGAATGTTCCCCAGGATCGGGAGCAGGATGGACGCCACGAAGGCGGCGAAGGCGATCCTGAATTTCCGGTCATCCTGATAATTGCCGATAAAGTTGGCGGTAAAAAAGCCCATAAACGAATAAAAAGGGAGGTAGAGCAAAGACAACGTCACAATAATAATCATCTGAACGGCAAGCCAGAAGGCTGTTAACCTTTCGGAGAAAAAGAGCTGACGATACGACACGATAAAGATCGCAATCATGGCGTAGCCAAGCACCATTTTGATGCCGCGCTCATAGGCCATATTAAACAGCGGAATGACCATATACACGAGCCATACATAGGGGGAAAACCCGAGTGCTCTTGGGAAAATTTCTGTTTTTCGACGTGCCAATGGCATTACACCGCTTCCTGTTTCTTTCGTATATAGGTGGATAATACCATAAACAAGATGAGATATCCCAGCAAAATCAATACCGGCTGCCAGCTGGGGGAATGACCCGCGGCTATATCCCAGGCTCCGCTTCCGAAGTTATAGGAAGGAAGCCACTTGCCGATGCTCTGCAGGATGGCCGGGAAGCTGTCGATCGGAAACCACATGCCGCCCACGATCGCCAGAATCATATACACCATGTTGCTGACACCGCTGGCAGTGTCGACCCTTTTCATCGTCCCGACCAGGGTGCCCAGGGCCAGGAAGGGGATGGAGGCGAGCCATATCCACAGGCCGCTGCCGACCCACTGGCCGGCTGACAAATGGACGCCGTTCATAAGAAAGCCTGCAGCAAAAATAACAACAATGGAGAACATATGCATAACCATCTGGCCAAACATTTTTCCAAAGAAATAAATGCTGGAGGGCAGCGGGGTAATCCGCATAAAGACCGACCACCCGTGCGTGCGCTCCTGGACCATGCGGATGCCCAGCGTCATGATCGCTGAACCCATCACGCTGAAGGAAGTCATCGACATCAGGTAACGTGCCTGCCATTCGGAGGCGCCTTCAATGCCGGCATTCACGAGGCGGGTAAAAATGAAGTAGAACACGATCGGCATCAGCAAAGACCAAAAGACGTAGTACGGATTGCGGATAATCCGCAGCATTTCGGCCCGGCACTGCATGAATAACATGTGCATTAGGAAACAGCCCCCTGTGTGTCGTCATTATGAATCATGATTTCAAAAGCGTCATCAAGCCGGCCCTGCTGGGTCCGGATATCGTGGACCGGAAGTTGGTATCGGAAAATCGCGGCCAGCACCGTATCGGTATTGTCCGCCGTGACGGTCCAGCGTCCTTCCTGGCAGGTGCAGTTATGGACACCGGGAACCGGGAGCAGGCGCTCGCGGATGTGCTGTTCGGTATCGGCACTCATCAGAGCGTGGCCTTCGAGCGACCTTGTATCGGTCGTGAAGGTCACGGAGCGGCTCGTCAGCTGGGCCGTGATCGCCTGCGGCGTGCCGTCGGCGGCAATTTTGCCGCGATTGAACAGGATCACGCGGTCCGCGGCGTCCTCGGCCTCCTGCAGGTAGTGCGTGGAGAAGAGGATGGTCTTGCCCCGGTCCGAGAGCACTCGGACCTGTTCCCAAAAGGAGCGGCGCGCGGGTGTATCCAGGCCGACGGTCGGCTCGTCGAAGAACAGCAGATCGGGATTGCCCGCCAGCGCCAGCGCGAACCCGAGCCTCCGTTTCTGGCCGCCGGACAGCTTCTCCGCCCGTTTGCCCAGGTCCTCCTCGGTGAACCCGGCCAGGGCAGCCAGCTCCTCCAGCCTCATCGGCCGGGGGTAATAGCTGCGGATCAGGGCCAGCACCTCGCGCACCTTCAGGCCGTCGATCACGCTGACATCCTGGAGCATCGCCCCGATGCGCTGCTTGACCTGCAGCTGCTTCGGGGTTTGCCCAAACAGCCGGACAGAGCCGCTCGTCGGCTCGAGAAGCCCCAGCATCATCGAGATCGTCGTCGTTTTCCCGGCGCCGTTGGGCCCCAGGACGGCCACGATGGATCCTTTATCAATCGTGAATGAAACGTCATCGACCGCCGCTTTGCTTCCAAAACGTTTCGTGACATGCTGCAGTTCGGCAATATGTTCCATTTTGTCATTTCCTCCTATTGATCAGGTGAATCCGTATTTGATTGATCTATCGTTATCATAGACGAGGGGGCATCCCTTCGTTAGTGGACTCTGTCATGGAATGGAGGTGACAATTGTCATGTTTTTTGGCAGGGTTTTCATATAGGGGGTAGGTCCGTCAAGCCTTCTGACAGAAGCGCTGGACCCACTTTCGGGTAAGGCCCGCTTCTCTTGACCGGAGAGAGGGCTTCAATTATAGTTGGTACAGTAGGAGCAAACTATTATTGAGGGAAAAAGGTGGCTTGTAACATGTCTGAGCAAATCTACGTCGGTGTCGACTTGGGCGGAACGACCATTAAAGTGGGCATCTGCAATCAAGCGGGACAGCTGATTCAAACGTATGAAGGTCCCACGGAAACAGATAAAGGCGTCGATACGGTTATCAACAATATTGAGAAATATGTGCGCCATATCGTGGAGCAGTCCCCTTACAGCTGGGATCAGCTGGCGGGCGTCGGGGCCGGAGTTGCCGGATTTACGAACGTCCGTGAAGGGATCATCATCCTCGCGCCGAACGTAGGTTTCCGGGATGTACCGATTCGTTCCATTCTGGAGCAGAAGATTGGCAAGCCGATCAAAATAGATAATGACGCGAATGTGGCGGCCCTGGGCGAGGCTTGGAGCGGCGCCGGACGCGGCATAGACAACTGCGTATGCTATACGCTCGGAACCGGCGTTGGCGGCGGCATCATCATTAACGGCCGAATCTATCAAGGCTTCTCCGGACTTGCCGGTGAGCTAGGACATATCTCCGTCGTGCCGGATCTGGAAGCCATTCAATGCGGATGCGGCAAAATGGGCTGCCTGGAGACCGTCTCTTCCGCAACGGGCATTATCCGTATGGCCAAAGACGCCGTTGAGCGCGGGGACCGCACTTCCCTGTCGATGGTTGAGAACATCGCGGCGAAGGAAGTCTTTGATGCAGCCAAAGCAGGCGACGAAGTGGCGCTGCGGATCGTGAACCGCGCCGCCTTCTACCTGGGCAAGTCCATGGCTGCGGTTGCGGCGATTCTGAATCCGGAAGTATTCATTATCGGCGGCGGCGTATCGAAGGCTGGAGACATCCTGTTTAACGAAGTCCGGGAAGTTTATGCGAAGCTGACGCCGGAACCGCTGCAGCGCGGGGTATCGATCCTTCCTGCCGAGCTCGGCAACGATGCGGGTATCGTCGGTGCGGCCGGTTTGCTGCTCCGTTCGTAAGGAGATCCTGCGAGGTCGCCCATGGGTTAAAATGAGGGGTGACCTGGGTATACCAAGTATTAACGGGCCCATATTCCATAAGGGAGGGGAAAGCTGATGCTGGAGGAGAATAATACTGCGTCGGCCATGGCCACCCTGATTATTATTACAGGCATGTCGGGGGCGGGTAAATCCTTGGCCGTACGAAGCTTGGAGGATTTGGGATTTTTCTGTGTGGATAATTTACCGCCGGTGCTCATTCCCAAATTTGCGGAACTGATTGAACAATCGAAGGGGAAAATCGCCAAGGTGGCGCTGGTCATCGACCTGCGCGGCCGGGAGTTCTTTACGGCCTTATCCGAATCATTGAATTATATTAAGGACCATTTCACGATTCATTGCGAAATTCTGTTCCTGGAGGCGACCGATTCGGTCCTCGTGCAGCGTTATAAGGAGACCCGCCGGCGGCATCCGCTTGCGCCGGAGGGCATGCCGCTGGACGGCATCCGGCTGGAGCGCAAAATGCTGGAGGAGCTCAAGAGCTCGGCTACAGTGGTGCTCGACACGAGCAATATGAAGCCGGGACAATTGAAGGACAAAATTATCTCGAGATTTTCCCACTTGGAAAGCAATACCCTTTCGGTCAACGTAACCTCATTCGGATTTAAGTACGGTATTCCGATCGATGCCGATCTGATCTTTGACGTCCGCTTTCTTCCGAATCCCCACTATGTGGATAGCCTGCGTCCACACACCGGTCAGGACAGCGATGTGTATGACTATGTCATGAAGTGGCCTGAAACCCAGGCTTTTCTGACGAAGCTGCTGGATATGCTGCATTTCTTGATTCCCCAATACCGTAAGGAAGGCAAGAGCCAGGTGATCATCGGCATCGGCTGTACCGGCGGGAAGCACCGCTCGGTGGCGATCGCCGAGTACCTGGGCAAAATGCTGGGAGCCAGCGAGACCGAGACGGTCTCCGTCAGCCATCGGGATTCCGAACGTGATCGGCATTAAAGAGAGTGGAAGTGATGACAGTGGCAGAACAAAGAAGTGACCGTCCGCGGATCGTCGTGATGGGCGGGGGCACCGGACTGTCGGTCATGCTCCGGGGACTGAAGGAAATGCCGCTAGACATCACGGCTGTCGTCACCGTAGCAGACGATGGAGGGAGTTCGGGCATCCTTCGCAGCGAGCTGCAGATGCCCCCTCCCGGGGACATCCGGAACGTCCTGACGGCACTGGCCGACGTGGAGCCGCTGCTGTCGGAAATGCTGAGATACCGGTTCTCCAGCGGCTCAGGCCTGGCCGGGCACAGCCTGGGGAACCTGATTTTGGCAGCGATGACCGACATCAGCGGCGATTTTGTAACGGCTGTGCGCGAGCTCAGCCGCGTTTTTGCCGTGCGGGGGCGGGTGCTTCCGGCGGCAGGCGAAGCCGTGATCCTAAACGCGGAGATGGAGGACGGCACCATTGTGACCGGTGAGTCGAAAATTCCGGAAGCCGGCGGCCGGATCAAGCGGGTGTTTCTGGAGCCGGCCCATGTCGAGCCGCTTCCGGAAGCGACCGAGGCCATCCGGGAGGCGGATGCCATCCTGATCGGCCCGGGAAGCCTATATACGAGCATTCTGCCGAATCTGCTCGTTCCGAAGCTGGCCGAAGCGGTCATGTCGTCGGACGCGATCAAGATTTTTGTGTGCAACGTTATGACACAGCCCGGGGAGACGGACGGCTACACCGTAAGCGACCATCTTCAGGCGGTATATGACCATGTCGGCAAGCATTTGTTCGATTATGTCATCGTGAACAGCGGCGAAATTCCGCCTCAGGTGCAGGACAAATATGCCGAGAAGGGCGCGAAGCCGGTGGAGCTCGATTACGACGAGGTCACCAGTCTTGGCTATAAGGTCATCGCCGATACGCTGGTCCTGTTCCGGACCTATCTGCGCCATGACGCCGACAAGCTGAGCCGGCATATTTACCAGCTGGTTCAAAATTGGATTAAACGAAAGAGGTGAGTCCCGTGTCGTTTGCGGCGCTGACTAAAAAAGAACTGACCATGATCGAAGCAGAGCCCTGCTGCGAAAAGGCTGAACTGTCGGCACTGATCCGGATGAACGGGGCCGTCCAGCTTTCCAATAAAAAGGTGATTCTGGATATATCGACAGAGAACGCAGCCATCGCAAGACGCATTTACACATTGATCAAAAAGCATTTCCAGGCGCATACCGAGCTTCTTGTGCGTAAAAAAATGCGTTTGAAGAAAAATAATGTGTACATCGTACGTATTCCTGCACAGGTTCAGGAAATACTGAAGGAGCTGAAGATTGTCTCCGAGGGCTTCCTGTTCACCTCGGATATCCATCCGGATCTGGTCCGCAAACCATGCTGCAAAGGGGCGTATTTACGCGGTGCCTTTATGGCAGGGGGCTCCGTGAACAATCCGGAAGGGTCGTCATACCATCTTGAAATCGCCTCGATGTATGAGGAGCACTGCCAGGCCCTTGTAGACCTCGCCAATGAATTTCATCTGAACGCCCGTTGTATAGAGCGCAAGAAGGGGTTCATACTGTATATTAAGGAAGGCGAGAAAATCATTGAATTTTTAAGCCTGATTGGGGCCCATCAGGCCTTGTTCAAATTCGAGGACGTACGGATCATGCGGGATATGCGGAATTCGGTCAACCGGATCGTGAACTGTGAAACCGCGAATTTGAACAAGACAATCGGGGCCGCCGTCCGGCAAATCGATAACATCAAACTGCTCCAGAAGGAAGTGGGCCTTGATAATCTGCCGGACAAACTTCGGGAAGTGGCCGAAGTGAGATTGGCCCATCCCGATATGAACCTGAAGGAAGTCGGTGAACTGCTGAAGGGCACCGTCAGCAAATCCGGCGTGAACCACCGGCTGCGCAAGATTGACGAAATGGCCGAGAAGATTCGTGGCGGCTGAGCCTTTTTTCTTCTAGTTTCCTTCATGGTATAATGGTATAATGTTATAAAATGTGTTGTGTGTGAGCTATACAGATTGATCTAATAGGGGGTAAGTTTCCATGACAAAGCACCCGGTAGTTGTCCGTTTGAAAACGGGTCTCCATGCCAGACCGGCAGCATTGTTCGTCCAAGAAGCGAATAAGTACTCGTCTGAAATTTTCGTGGAAAAAGATGATAAAAAGGTGAATGCCAAGAGTATCATGGGAATTATGAGCCTTGCCATTAGCTCGGGTACGGAAGTAAACATCAGTGCTGAAGGTGCGGACGCAGAACAGGCTGTAACCGCTTTAGTCAACTTGGTGGGCAAAGAAGAGCTTGAAAACCAATAATAAACAATTATAGAATGGGCCCTGCGGCTGTGAATGATGCGGCGCTGAGGCCATTTTCTGCACAAAGCAGTCCGTTTCTCCTTGGGGAGGGCGGGCTGTTTTTTGCTGTCTGGCGGGATCTGGGACGATTTGGCTCATATAAAAATAAATCTGCCGTCCGATATCATAGCTATAGCCGTTCATGCAAGCGGCGGCAGCGGGGAAGCCCGGATGCATTTATTTTGATAAAGAGGGGTCAACGTATGGGGAAATGGAACAGTACCACAACCAACACAGATGATGCTGAAGGATCGGGGAAACGACGGAGGCTGACGATCGCGGAGCGGGACGCAATGGGCAGAAACCGGATTCTGCTGATCGCGATTCTGATCTCCACGCTGATGGCTGTGTCCACGGTCAAGCTGGGAAGCCTCGATAATCTGACGAGTCTCAACAACTTAAGCTTCTTGATTGATTTGGTAGTTCTGCTGGTAATGGTGTACAGCCAAGTCCGGCGTAAGCTGATTCATCAGGCGGCCGTTATTGCCATTACGGGGGTGGCCCTGACGATCCTCATTCAGGCGTTGGATTCCACCAGCCCGAGCAGCTTGTTTTCCATATACTATTTGCTCGTGTTGGCGCTGATCACCTTGCGTATTATATTAACCTCGATCACGATGCTGTACGGCTTGGGGTTGATGCTCTACCTGTGCCTGCAAAAGGCTGATGAGGTTCAGCTCGGAACCGGTTCGAAGGACGGACCTTTAACGGTCATCATTATGTATGCGCTTGTATGCGTCATGGTGTTCCTGCTGCTGCGGGTGACCCGGTCCTTGATGAACAATATGAAAGCGGCAAGCGATCAGACCGAGCGGCTGCTGGCCGAGCAGAAGGAACAAAAGGAACACGTGCTGGGCAGCGTGGCTGCGGTGACCGGCAGCATCGACGACCTGACGCAGGCGGTCGAGGATAATACCGCCTCGTTCCAGCAGATGAACGTCGCCTTTCAGGAGATATCGGGCGGGGCATCATCCCAGGTGGATTCCACCTATGCCATTAACGAGTCCATTAAGCAGATGAACGAGATGATCAAGCAGATGTCCAGCTCGACGGATACGCTGCTGAGCCAGACAGGTACGGCTAACCGGCTGTCGGAATCCGGTAAGGACAAAGTGGAGCAGCTGAATGAAGCGATTATCGAATTCAAGGAAGAAATCGGCGCCATGTCGCAGGATATCCAGAGCTTGACCGGAAAGGTTCATGAAACGACGCAGTTCAGCCAGACCATTCAGGAGATTGCGAACCAGACCAACCTGCTGTCGCTGAACGCCAGCATCGAGGCGGCACGGGCAGGCGAGCATGGACAAGGTTTTGCCGTGGTCGCCAGGGAAATCCGCAAGCTGGCGGAGAATGCCTCGGACTCGGCGGAGAAAATTTCGCTCCAGCTTCACAGCTTCTCCGAGCTGATGAGCGACACCCTGATGCGGATGGATCAGGTTGCGGAGCGGATGCAGAAGAGCAGCGAGATGACGCATGAGACGTACGAAGCCTTTGAATCCATAAAAGAATCGGTGGCCGGACTGCTCCAGATTTCCGACGGGTACCGCGGATTGCTTCACGAAGTGGAGACGTTCTCGGGTTCCATTGACGAGTCCACTTCGCATCTCGCGTCGGTGAACGAGCAAACGTCGGCGACGCTGCAGGAATTGTCGGCCACATTGCAGTCCCTCCTCGGCAACAATGAGCAGAGCCTGGCCGGCATTAAGGAAGCGCAGAGCCACTTGAAATCGATCGTCAGCTGACCGTTTCATAGGCAAAAGATTATTTTTCTAACATGTGCAACATTTAACAGTCCCCTACGTCTAGTAGACAAATACAGTTGGAAGGTGAGGGCGGCTGCGCAGGCGGTTTGACCTACAGGCTGCGTCCGTGCTTGCACTTTCGGCTATATGGATACACTGGAAGTATATAAAGGGAGGCTGAAGGTAATGAAAACATGGCTGAAACCGGTAGGTTCCGTGCTGATCGCAGGAGCGCTCTTGGCTGGAGGTGCGGGCGTCACCGGACTGGGTGGCTCGACCACCGTCTATGCGGACCAGGATGTACAGCGCAATGTCATCAATGTTGTGGGCAAAGGTGAGATTTCGGTCAAGCCGGATATCGCATACTTGTCGATTGGTGTGGACTCGCAGGCGGCAACGGCACAAAGCGCGCAAAAGGCAACGGCAGACAAAATCCAAAAGATCACCGCGCTGCTGAAGACGACGTGGAAAATCGAAGACAAAGATATCAAGAGCACCACGTTCTATGTGCAGCCGAACTACACCTACAACGAGAAGGACGGACAAAAAGTGACGGGCTATACGGCCCACCATACGCTGCAGGTATCGTACCGCGACCTGTCCAAGGTTGGACAGCTGCTTGACGCCGCTTCCGGTGCGGGTGCCAACAACATTGAAAGCGTACAGTTCTCTGTTGAGAACCGTGACCAATATGAGTCACAAGTGATTGAGAAGGCAATGGCTAACGCTGATCTGAAAGCGGGCGCCATTGCCAAGGCCGCCAAGCGTCAGCTGGGAGTGGTTCTGGTCGTGAGCCAGGGCGATGCGCAGAACCCAATCATTTATGCCGAATCTTCCATGGCCAAAATGGCTGCGGACAGCAACGCCGGCAACGCCACGTCGGTGGAGCCTGGCGAAGTAAAAGTATCGACGCAGCTGAGCGTGCAGTACGAAATGAAATAAGCACGGGCTGATTTGGTCCGAGCCAAGCCGCCGTTTCGGGGACAGACGTCCCTTGAAGCGGCGGCTTTTTGCGCAGATGTGGGTCCCGATCCCCCCTTTTCCAGCGGGAAAACACAGAAAGGTATTGTACCAAGGGTCAAAAAACGTTATAGTGAATATGCGAAAATTTGTACATGCAGCAACAGTTTAAACAACTTCCGTTGAATCGTAACGGGGAAAAATAATTTACCGAAAAAGCCATACCCATGGATATGGCTTTTTTCTTAGTAATGGATAAGGGGTTGATGCATATGATTGAACTTGTCCAGATTGAGAAGCAATTTGAAGGACAAGTTGTCGTGCATCCGCTGTCACTGAACATTGAAGAAGGGGAATTCCTGACTCTGCTCGGGCCTAGCGGCTGCGGTAAGACGACCATACTACGCATGATTGCCGGATTCGAACAGCCGACTCACGGCGAGATTATCCTGGAAGGGCAGAACGTCACGAAGCTTCCGCCTAACCAGCGGGATTTGAACCTGGTGTTCCAGCACTACGCGCTGTTCCCGCATATGACCGTCGGAGACAATATCGCCTTCGGTTTGAAAATGAAAAAGCTGCCCCAGGCAGAGCAAAAAGCACGGGTTGCTGAAGCCGTCCAGATGACGCAGCTAACCGCGCTTACTTCGCGTTATCCGCATCAGCTGTCCGGCGGACAGCAGCAGCGGGTGGCCATCGCGAGGGCAATCGCGAACAAGCCCAAAGTGCTCCTGCTCGACGAGCCGCTGGGCGCGCTCGACCTGCAGCTGCGCAAGAGCCTGCAGTCTGAGCTGAAGCATCTGCAGCGCTCGCTGGGCATTACCTTTGTGTATGTCACGCACGACCAGGAGGAAGCAATGATGCTGTCCGACCGGATCGTGATCATGAACAGCGGCAAAGTCGAGCAGATCGGCACGCCGAAGGACATCTATGCCGCGCCGAAGACGCTTTTCGCCGCGACTTTCGTCGGGGAGAACAACATTTTCAGTTCCGGTTCGGAGCTGTTTGCCGTACGGCCGGAGAAGCTGCGTCCAAAACGGGAAACCGAAGGGGTCCGCAAGACCGGAGTCATTCAGGATGTGCTGTATCTTGGCAACGTTCATAAGCTAACCGTCCAGCTCGATGGCGAACCGATGATGGTGACGATCGCTCTGGACTTCGAAGATGAGATCGTTTGGAAGGTTGGGCAGCGGATCGGGGTGGACTGGAATCAGCGGGATGAGGTGGTCATCGGGGCATGAGACGATCCAAGCTGCTGATTACGCCGGTTCTGCTGTGGCTGGCGCTGTTTCTGCTCGTCCCGATGGTGATCGTCGTGGTCATGTCATTGATGAGCCGCGACACACTGGGCAATGTTGTCTTTCATTTCTCGCTGAACGGGTATAAAACCTTTTTCGACTCTCTGTATCTCGGCATCTATTGGGATACGTTAGTGCTGTCGGTGGTGACGACCGTCGTATGCTTGTTGGTCAGCTACCCGCTTGCTTATTTTATCGCCAATGCCTCTCCAAGGGTGCAGACCTGGGGACTGGTGCTCATCACGATTCCGTTCTGGATCAACTTCCTGATCCGGACGTACGCCTGGGTGCTGCTGCTGCGCACGCAGGGCGTGGTGAATACGCTGCTGATCCATTTTGGATGGATTCAGGAGCCGCTGCAAATGCTGTATACCAAAGGCGCGGTGCTGCTTGGCATGGTCTACAACTTCATTCCGTTCATGGTGCTGCCGATTTACGTCGCGCTGGAACAGATGGACAAGCGGCTGCTGGATGCGGCCAGCGACCTGGGGGCTACCCGCTGGAAAGCGTTCCGGCACATCACGCTGCCGCAGAGTAAGTCCGGGATTATGACCGGCTGCGTGCTCGTCTATGTCTCTACAACGGGGATGTTCGTCGTCACGGATATTCTCGGCGGTGCCAAGTCGACGATGATCAGCAACATCATCCAGCAGCAGTATCTGGGAGCGCGCAACTGGCCGTTTGGCTCGGCGCTGTCCGTGATTTTCGTCATCACGTCCCTCATTCTGATCCTGCTGTTTAACCGGGCGATGCAGTCCCGGGCGGACCGAGCGAAGGAGGGGAAAGCATGAAGAGAAAAAGTCATCCCCTGCTGGGGATTCACTCCGTGCTGATGATGATCTTTATTTATGTGCCGATCCTGCTGATTATTATTTATTCATTTAATAACACGAGGCTCAGCGGGGACTGGGAAGGGTTTACGTTCGACTGGTACGCCTCGCTGATGACCGATGACCACGTGCTTGAAGCGCTCATGAACAGCTTGACCGTCGGGATCGTATCCACGATCGTAGCGACGCTGCTTGGAACCGTGGGAGCTTTGTCTTTGCGAGGGCTTGGCCGGCGATGGAAGGGCAGCATGAACGGACTCATGTACCTGCCCGTCATTATTCCCGACATCATCATGGGGCTGTCGCTGCTGGTACTGTTCAACCAGATGCATGTTCCGCTGGGTAAAGCGACGGTCATTATCGCCCATATCACGTTCAGCATGTCTTACGTCTATGTCGTGGTGACGGCCCGCCTTGCGGGAATGGGCAAGCAGCTGGAGGAAGCGGCCGCCGACCTTGGCGCCACCCCTTGGCAGACGTTCCGCCATGTAACGTGGCCGCAAATTTTCCCGGGCGTCATCTCGGGGGCGCTGATCGCGTTTACGATGTCACTGGACGACTTTATGGTCAGCTTCTTCGTAGCCGGGCCAAGCTCGACTACGCTGCCGATTTATATTTACGGCCAGGTGAAGCGGGGAATCTCGCCGGAAATTAACGCACTCTGTACGCTGCTGATCGTGGTGAGCGTCGTGCTGATTTTGCTGGCGCAGTTTTTCCTCAACCGCGGCAAGGGCCAGAAGAAGCATAAAATGCTGCCGATTTAACGCAGCTGCAAGATATGGAACTGTTGATTGAACTTCAGGATATGGACTACACGCTATAAGGAGAAAGAGAGGAGATATGTTACTGTGAAAAGAAAGGGTATCGCCGGTCTCGTACTGGCTGGGGCACTCGCCCTCGTGTCGGTTGCATCCCTGGGAGGATGCTCATCTTCCAAGGAGACGCTTCATATTTACAGCTGGGCTGATAATTTTGACGAGCAGGTGCTCAAGGACTTCGAGAGTAAATTCAACGTCAAGGTTACGTATGACAACTATGCGAACAACGAGGATTTGCTGGCCAAAATCAAGGCGGGCGGCGGCGGATACGATCTGATCCAGCCTTCGGACTACATGGTCCGGACGATGATCGAGAACAATCTGCTGGAACCGCTGGACAAGAACAACATTCCGAACTTCGAGAACATTCAGGAATCGCTGAAGAACCCTGATTTTGACCCGGGCAATAAATACTCGATCGTATACACTTCCGGCGTAACGGGTATCGCGTATAACAAAAAGTACGTAAAGGACACCATCGACAGCTGGGAGGATCTGTGGGACCCGAAATACAAGGGCAAGGTCCTTCTGCTGGACGACAACCGCGAAGTGATTGGCATGGCCTTGAAGAAGCAGGGGCACTCGAACAGCTCCCAGGATGAAGGCGAGATCAAGTCGGCCGTGGACGACCTGAAGAAGCTGCTGCCGAGCGTTCTTGCTTTCGACACGGATACCATCAAGCAAAAGATGATTCAGGAGGAAGGCTGGATCGGAACGGTATGGTCCGGCGACGCGGCTTTTATCGCGAAGGACAATCCGGATGTGGAATATGTCGTGCCAAAAGAGGGCGGGACGATCTTCTCGGATAACTATGCGATCCCGAAAGGGGCCGAGCATAAAGAGCTTGCCGAGAAGTTTATCAACTACATGCTTGATCCGCAGGTCAGCGCAAAGAACTATGAATCGATCGGATACAGCGATCCGAACGCCAAAGCGATGGAGTTCCACAGCGAGGAATACCGGAACAACCATATGATCAACCTCTCCGAAGAAGAGCTGGGCCGGACGGAATGGCTCGGCGACGTAAAGGATACCCTGCAGCTCTATGACCGTTACTGGACAGAGCTGAAGAGCGGACGGTAGTAAGCAGAGGCCTTACAACGACCGCTAATATCGTTTAAGAGTAATTGCCCTGTTTCGGGATCCATGCTTAAGCTGGATTCCGGAACGGGGCATTATTTTTATGACGACATGATCGCAAGGCCCGTGGCCGATCGGATGAAGAAACACAAAGTTAACGTAAAGGTTAAGAGAGTTATACTTTTGGCTGGCGTAAACGACAATACTGTAACCCCGGTTGTAAACAAATCGGCGGAGCTCTTTTTTATAATAGGGAAGTGGTGAATTTGGGTAATAAATCATATGACTAGCACAAGCAGCAATGTTTGGAGAGGAGATTGGATAGGGATGAACAAGGGAATGAAATGGGGAGCCGCGGTGCTGGCCGCAGGCGTATTGATCGGAAATGCCGGCGTGTTTGGGGGATCGCAGGTGTCGGCTGCAGCCTCAAAGCCGGTCGTAAAGCTGGCTACGCAGCCGGGAGTGGCGTTGAAATATAACGGCAAGGTGTTATCGCTGCAGGGGAAACTGGTTGACGGGGTCACCATGATTCCGGTGTCCATTTTGCGCGATGCCGCCGGTCTGCCGCTGTCTTATAATCCGGGTATCAAGACGTACACCGTCGGATCCGGGGTAACGAAGCTGAACCTGGAGGTTTCCGACTACGGGGTCAGCGCTTATATCAACGGAAGCTATGTCGGGGACAATTCGAACAACTACGAGGGCAAATTAATCGACGGCAAGCTGTACGTCCCTTTCAAGCTGCTGAACGACTATATGGGCTTCCAGGGCGTGTATAACGCGTCTTCCAAGACGTTGAGCCTGTCCAAGCGTCAGATGAACCAGGTGGCAATCTCCACCGAACTCATCAAGGCGAGCGACGCCAATGCAACGATTCTGATCCGTTATCCTCAGTTAAGCGGGCTGGCTAACGCGGACGCCCAGGAGGCGATCAACAAAGTATTTAAAGACAAGGCGGAAGCGTTCGCCACAGAAGCCAAGGCCAAGGCGAAAAAGCGCGACGCGAAGGTGGAGCACCCGTATGAGTTCGACGGAACGTTCCTGGTTACTTATAACCGCCAAGGCGTCCTGAGCATCGTGACGGATTCTTATGAATACACAGGCGGAGCTCACGGGATGACGGCTCGCGAAGGGTTTACGTTCTCGCTGAAGGACGGCAAACAGCTGACACTGGACAGCCTGCTCCACAATTCGGCCGACGCCAAGACCAAGCTGGACAAACTACTGAAGCAAAAAGCGACCAAAGACGGCTTCACAGACGGCTTCAACGGGCTGAAAAAGGACGCGGACTTCTATGTGAAGGAAAGCGGATTGACGATCTTCTTCCAACAGTATGAAATCGGGCCGTATGCCGCCGGCTTCCCGACGTATACGTTCAACTTCAGCGACCTGCTGCCGAAGGGAACGGATCCGTTCGAAGCAGCGAAATAATGGAGCCGATGCAGCTGAGATGATGTAAGCGAGTCTGATGATATAGAACATTTATCCCAACGAGCGTCGGTCAACGATCCTCAAGCGGATACTTTAAGCAGCCAAACCCCCGTTAAACCTATAACGGGGGTTTTTGCTGCGTGGCGGCAGCCGGTCATATTTTTCGTTTGCGGGGCAAAAACAAGGCGACAAGCGCGCCAAGGAGAATGCCGAGCGCCGCCAGATAAATGGCTGTCCGATTCCCCTCAGCTAATGCTTGGCGAAAAGCTTCACCCGTCAGTTGATGCGTACCCGAGTTCGCGATGGCGATCAATATGGCAAGCCCGATGGCATTGCCGATGTTTAAGGTAGTCGAGGCCATCCCGGACGCGACGCCTTGGTCCTCGGGGGCTACGCCGTCTGAAGCCGTGATCCACATGGCAGTCCAGGTGATGCCCTGGCCGATCCCGGAAATTACAAGGCCCGGAACGATCATTAGGTAGCTGCTATCCGTGTACGCACCTAATGGAATCAGTATGGTTCCGACAATTCCGATGATCATGCCGATAAGCAGTGTGCTTCGCGCCTCCAAACGGGACGCCAGCCGCTCGCCGAGCTGGGTGCCCGCGGCAATTGCCAAGGAAGGGATAATGAAGGCAAGCCCGGTTTGCAGAGCACTGTATCCGTGCACATTTTGAAATAAGGTTGTCAGGAAGTAAGGTAAGGCACCAAACGTCCCCATGTAGATGAATGTAATGACCATGCTGGCAGCCAAGCTGCGGTTACGGAAAAGATGGATCGACATTAAAGGAGCGGTACTGCGTATTTCGATCAGGGCAAAGATCGACAAGAGGATCAGGGAAAGGGCAGCACAGATGATCATTTCCGTGGAGGCCCAGCCCAATTCGGGCCCCTGGACAAGAACATATACCAAGAGAGTGGCGCCTGCGGTTACCGTGGCGGCGCCGGGAATATCGAAATAGCGCTTTTGATTCCGCCGTTTATCACGGGGAATGACGAACGGCGCGGCTAGTGCAACGATTCCTGCTAATGGAACATTCACCAAAAAGACCGCTTCCCAGCCGAATGCATTGGTCAATACCCCGCCCAGGATCGAGCCAATCGTCAGGCCGCTGGCTCCGGCCCCGCCCCATACGGCAAGAGCGCGGTTTCGGCGCGGACCTTCCTCAAACAATCGGTTGATCAGCGATAACGTGGCCGGAAACAGGAACGCCGCTCCGATACCCTGGATGGCACGGGCTATAATGATGACGAGCGGGTCCCAAGCCAAGCCTCCCAATAGCGACGAAAGGGCGTAAAGGACCAACGCAAAAATAAACATTCGCTTTTGTCCCAGCATATCGGCAGCACGCCCTCCAAGAAGCAGGAAGCCTCCGCAGAAAACCGTGTAAGCACTGACCACCCATTGCAGGGACTGTTCCGAGAAGCCAAGGCCATGTCCGATCTCAGGCAATGCGACGAAAACGATATTGATGTCGAGCCCGTAAATCAGCTGTGCTAGAGCAAGCAGTGCCAAACTCCATCCCATGCCCCGCTGCTTGACGGAAGCCATTTCGGATGTAGAGCCGCTTAGCCGAGTTTGTTGATCAGTAGACATTCGTAGTTCACCCCTATAATTCAAATTATTTTGAAATGATTGGATCGGGAACATTATATTTCAAAATAATTTGAAATGTCAACAAGAGAATTGCACTGCTGTGGATACGACAATCCCAGAAAAAAAATCCCCTCTGAGCAAACGGCAGTGGGCTTTCCTGCACTTGCCTGCTCAAAGGGGATTTTGTTATGGAGCGGAGCTCCTTCTGTTACTTGCCTGAACTTATACGTCAAACACGAAGTCGTCGTCGGACAGCGGCTCGATGTTGATCGCGCGGACGTAGCCGTTGCCTTTTTTCGAGAAGAAATCATGCTGCTTGGTGTGGGTGCTGATGCCATTGAAGACGATCGGGTTGATCGGCTCTTCCGGGAAATGCGGCTCGAAGCCGAGATTCATCAGCGCTTTGTTGGCGTTATAGCGGACATAAGTTTTCACTTCCTCCTGCAGTCCGATCGGGCTGTACAGGTCATCCGTATATTTCACCTCGTTCTGATACAGCGTCTCAAGCAGCTCGTACAGCTCCCGGCGCAGCTCCTCCTGCTCTTCGAAAGAGAACTCCTGGAACAGCTCCTGGGCCAGCGTGCCGACGTACAGGCCGTGAATGCTCTCGTCGCGGATGATCAGGTCGATGATTTCGCCGCTGCTGGTCATTTTGCCCTGGCCGGCCAGGTAAAGCGGATAGAAGAAGCCGCTGTAGAACAGATAGCTTTCCAGGAAGACGGAGGCGGCCATCGCCTTGTAGAGATCGCGCTTGGATTGAATGTTCGCGTACCAGGATTCGATGCTCTTCGCTTTGAACTGCAGCTGCTCGTTGTCCTCCACCCAGCGGAAAATGGCGTCGATCTCCTCCGTCGAGGCGAGCGTGGTGAAAATGCTGCTGTACGATTTGGCGTGGATTTGCTCCATCATCGACATGAAGCCGAGCACGGCTTTGCGCTGCAGGCCTTCCACATGCTCCAAAATTTTCGGCATGCCGACGCCGCCCTGCAGCGTATCCAGCAGCGTCAGTCCGCCAAGAACATGCTTGTAGGCGGTGCGCTCCTCGTCGGTCATTTTGATCCAGTCCATTTTATCGTCGGACAAAGGGATTTCGTCGTCGGTCCAAAACTGCATGATGTTCTGCTGCCAGAACATGAGCGTAAAATCGTCATCGGGCCGGTTCCAGTTTACTGCTTTCATCAGACCATTGCTCCTTTTATAGAAGAAGGCGACAGGGGCTGTTCAAGCCCCCGCCGTCGCCTTGCGTAATATTCGAATTTAGACAGCGCAGCTGGTGCACTCTTCGATGGACAATTTTTTCGTCCGGGTGTAGTACAGCGATTTCAGCCCTTTCTGGGCGGCGTAAATATAGAAACGGGACAATTCCCGGGTCGATACGGTGCTGTTGACGTGCAGCACGGTGGAAATGCCTTGGTCCACATGCTGCTGGATTTCCGCGATCATGTCGATCAGGCGGAACTGGTCGATATTGTAGGCCGATTTATAATACCACTGCGTTTCCGCGCTGAGGAACGGCATCGGGTAATATGTCGTCGAGTTCGCGTAGGTACGCGTTTCGATATGCTCGACGATTGGCATGACGCTGGACGTCGCGTTCTGGATGTACGAGATGCTCTGCGTCGGCGCGATCGCCAGACGGTAGGCATGGTACAGTCCGTGCTTCTGCACAAGCGCCTTGAGCTGCGCCCAGTCCTCAGGGGACGGGATCTCGATGCCTTCAAACAGCTGCTTCACACGTTCCGATTGCGGCCGGAAGTCCTTTTCGAGGTAGCGGTCAAAATAGGTACCCTTCGCGTACTCGGACTTGTCGAAATCCCGGAACGTTTCGCCGCGATCGCGCGCGATTTCCATGCTTTGCTCCAGCGAGTAGTAGTTCATCATCATGAAAAAGGTGCTCGCAAACTCGCGCGCTTCCGCGCTCTCGTATGCGATTTTGTTCTTGGCCAGGTAACCGTTCAGGTTCATGGC
The DNA here is from genome assembly GCF_038009285.1 of Paenibacillus sp. FSL R5-0378. Classification (NCBI taxonomy): domain Bacteria; kingdom Bacillati; phylum Bacillota; class Bacilli; order Caryophanales; family Paenibacillaceae; genus Paenibacillus; species Paenibacillus sp. FSL R5-0378. Next base: position 700,677 of record NZ_JBBPAY010000001.1, on the reverse strand, counting down.
TCCAAGGCCGACGGAGTGCAGCTCCTTGTTGGCGAGGCTCACGCCCGGCGCGTTCTCCACGCGGGAGTGATCGCTGACGACGGTAAGGGCCTCGATGCCGACACGGACCGATTCTTTGATTTTTCCCTGCTCCATTACGTTCACGATGTTCAGCGAGGCCAGGTTGCAGCTGATGTCCCGGCGAATTACATCAGCGACACCGTAGTCGTTGATTTCCGAAGTCTCCTGCAGCTGGAAAATTTCCGTGCACAGGTTGGACATTTTGATCTGGCCGACATCCTTCAGCGCATGCACCTTGTTGGCGTTCGATTTGTTCACGATGTACGGATAACCGGACTCGAGCTGGATCGAAGCGATTTTCGTCAGCATGTCACGGGCGCTCATGACGGTTTTTTTCGTTACCTGGTCATTGGCGAGCAGCTCGTCGTACATTTCGTCCATGTCCAGGTCGTCCAGATGCTTGCCGTAGGCTTTGTACACCGAGTAAGGGCCAAAGACCACAAGCGGCTTGTTTTGGGCGGCGAGCTCGTAAAATTTATTCGGCACAATCAGCCCGATCGACAGCGTCTTGATGCGCAGCTTCTCGTCGGCGTTGATTTTCTTCGAATCAAGGAACTCGATGACATCCCAGCCGAAAATGTTATAGTATCCGGCACCCGAGCCTTTACGCTGGCCCATTTGGTCGGCATAGGAGAACGCGTCCTCCATCAGCTTCAGCACCGGCATGATGCCTTTGGCCGCTCCGGCCACGCCTTTGATCGGTTCGCCGCGCCCACGCAGCTTGGACAAATTGACGGCAACGCCGCCGCCGATTTTGGACAGCTGCATACAGGTGCCGAGCACGTAGTTGATCGAATTGAGCGAATCGTCCATTTCCAGCAGGAAGCAGGAGACCAGCTCACCGCGGCGGCTTTTGCCGGCGTTGAGGAAGGTCGGGGTCGCTGGCTGCAGCCGCTGCTCGATCATCGCTTCGGCGATACGGAGCGCTTTACCGATATTCCCTTCGCCCAAGTACAGCGCCACGATGGCGACGCGGTCCGGATACTGCTCCAGGTACTGCTTCTTGTCGTTAGTTCTCATCGCATAGTCCTTGTAGAACTTCGAGATCGCCATGTAGGACTGGAATTGGAAGTCGCTGCTCCCCGTCAGGTTGAACACGGACTCGACTTCGTCGTAGGTATAATGCTCAAACACGTTCTCATAGTAGTCGTTGCTGATCAGGTAATCCAGCTTCTCGCGCAGGGAGCCGAACTTCATCGTATCGCGCTCCACTTCCTCCATAAAGGCGGCAACCGCCTCCCGGTCCTTTTCCAATTGAAAGTAACCGTCCAATCCGCGCTGCATAATTTCGTTGTTGAGTTCAATATGCTTCAATGCTCCGCACCCTCTCTTTGAAAATCTCTGTATCCCGCATCGTTCCCGAAAGCTCAAACTTGGTGATGACCGGCACATGGTACATCTCCGATATCGTATCCGCGCTCTTGGCGAAACGAGGCCCCCAGTTCCGGTTGCCGCTGGCCGACACGCCGCGAAGCATGCGGTTGTTCTTCGACAGGAAGTTGGACACTTTCTCGGGCACCTGCCCAAAACCTGTTGTATACGTTACGAGCACGTAAGGCTCATTCACCTGCTCCTGCTCTTCGATCGGAATGGCTCTCATGTTCAGCTTGTTGACAAAGCGTCTGACATTGCCGGTCTTGGAATCATAGACGATCAGCATGATCCTTCACTCCTGAATAATGTTCTCTGCCGTGGTCACGGGCGCAAAAAAAACGTCTATTGACGTCATTGTAGATAACCACACCACATATCGTGGTCGTTATTCTTGTGATCACAGAATGGTTCAGCTTCGCTGAAAATGAAACCCCTTAATCCTAGAACTACACTGAATAGACTGGGATAGAGGGAAAATATGTTATATATACTATGCCGATGGAAATCAATATGTAGATGATATTTGGCATGTAGTAAGAATAATGCATCAATATATTGATGTGGTCAAGCCTATGAGAATCATGTTCATGGGTGCGCTTGCAGCCTGCTTGACGCCTTGAAAAACAAAAAAACAGGGAGCCTCCCGGCGATCCGTAAGCGGATCGATTCGGGGAGATTCCCTGTTTTTCTTCGGTTCCAAAGCCGCGAATATTTACACGCCTTGGATTGGAGTGCTTTCCAGAACTTTATCGATCAGTCCGTATTCCTGCGCTTCAGCTGCGCTCATGAAGTAGTCACGGTCGGTGTCTTTCTCGATGCGCTCCAGCGGCTGTCCGGTACGTTCGGACAGGATGCGGTTCAAGGTGTCGCGCATTTTCAGAATGCGGCGGGCGCGGATTTCGATATCCGTAGCCTGGCCTTGCGCACCCCCGAGCGGCTGGTGGATCATGATCTCACTGTTCGGCAGGCCGAAGCGTTTGCCCTTGGCGCCGGCGTTCAGCAGGAACGCGCCCATGGAAGCGGCCAAGCCTACGCAGATAGTAGATACGTCCGGTTTGATGAACTGCATGGTATCGAAAATCGCCATACCGGCCGTAATGGATCCGCCGGGGCTGTTAATGTACAAATGGATGTCTTTCTCCGGATCTTCGGCTGCGAGGAACAGCAGCTGGGCGATGATAGAATTGGCGACCACGTCATTGACTTCGGTGCCCAGGAAAATGATGCGGTCTTTCAGCAAACGGGAATAGATGTCGTAAGCCCGTTCACCGCGGTTGCTTTGTTCGACGACCATAGGAATATAACTCACGTGGAAAACCTCCCTTAATTGGCTCAAAATAGGTCATTCTATACATACTGTTACCGTATTAACCACATGATAAACAATTTCAAACAAAAAGTCAAAGAAAGTCAAACTCAAGGTAAAAAAAATAGCCATCTGATTGGCTGTGGTACGTTTGGTTAAAAACATAACGTAGAACGGTTACCGTTCTGCGTTCTCTTCTATTGAAGAAAAATGGCGCGCCCGCGAGGAATTGAACCTCGATCTCAGGCTTCGGAGGCCTACGTCATATCCATTGGACCACGGGCGCAAAATTCAATAGCAAGAGTTATTATATGATAGCTTGCCTCAAAATGCAAGGGTTAAGTTATTAATTTTTTTGAATCAGGAAAATGCTGTATAGGAGGAAAGGGTGATGTGAATTATAGTCAGTGGACTACTTGCAACCAGCGCCATTATTGAGTAGAATAGTGGTGGGACTTAAAACGTTGACCCGGGACATTTTAGGGCCAGGGGAGAGAGGGAAGCGAAGTTGCAGGAGTGGAAAGAAATGCGGGATATATTAGAGATACAAAAGCAGCTTCTGCCTGATCTCGTGGACGTTCTCAAGACCAGATACACCATTCTTCATCAGATCATGCTGTCGGAGCTGATCGGCCGGAGAACGCTCGCTGCATCCCTGCATATGACCGAGCGGGTGCTGCGGGCCGAGACGGATCTTCTCAAGTCCCAGGGCCTGATTGAGATCGAGAGCTCTGGGATGAGGGTCAGTGAGGCGGGAAGCAAGCTGCTCGAACAGATGGAGCCGATGGTGAAAGTGCTGTTCGGCCTCAATGATCTTGGCGAGAAGATCCGCCAGACGTACGGCTTGCGCAAAGTCGTGGTCGTGCCCGGGGATTGCGAATCGTCGCCCCTCACGAAGCGTGACTTGGGACGCGCGGGTGCCAAAGCGCTGCTTGGCGTCATGAACCAAGGGGACACCGTAGCGGTGACTGGAGGCTCAACGCTCGCCGAAGTGGCGGAGCAGCTAACGCCGCAGGCGGCCGTACCGATGAAGAACAGCTGGTTCGTGCCAGCTAGGGGCGGACTTGGCGAAAGCGTGGAGTTTCAGGCGAATACGATCGCATCCACCATGGCCAAGCGCGTCGGCGCGCAGTACCGGCTGCTGCATGTGCCGGACCTCCTGAGCGATGAAGCGTATCAGTCGCTGGTGCAGGACCGCAACATCCAGGAGATCGTGCAGGCGATCAGGCACTGCCGCATCATCATGCACGGCATCGGGGACGCGATGGAGATGACCCGCCGCAGAAGGCTGGATCCCGCCGCTGTGGAGGAGATCCGGTCGGAAGGAGCCGTAGCCGAATCCTTTGGCTACTATTTCAATGAACAAGGCGTTGTCGTTCATAAAATGATGACTTTGGGGCTGCGGCTGGAGGACATTATGCGGACCGAGACCGTCATCGGCATTGCGGGCGGCCGAAGCAAGGCCAAAGCGATCCATGCGGTGCTCAAGTTCGGCCACGAGGACATTCTGGTGGTTGACGAAGCGGCCGCTATCGAGATCTGCCGGGAAATCGACGGCGAGTAAACAACATTCTTTTTGATGTCATGACAGGTATTTACCTGTTTTGAATAAATAAAATACGAACTTTTGGGAGGACTATTCAATGAGTGTAAAAGTAGGCATTAACGGTTTTGGACGTATCGGACGACTCGCTTTCCGCCGTATTCAAAATGTGGAAGGCATCGAAGTTGTAGCCATCAACGACCTTACTGACGCTAAGATGTTGGCCCATCTGCTCAAATATGATACAACGCAAGGCACTTTCAACGGAGACATCGAAGTTCACGACGGCTTCTTCAAAGTGAACGGCAAAGAAGTTAAGGTTCTGGCGAACCGTAACCCTGAAGAACTTCCTTGGGGCGATCTTGGCGTAGACATCGTTCTCGAGTGCACAGGCTTCTTCACAACGAAAGAAGCTGCTGAGAAACACCTGAAAGGCGGCGCTAAGAAAGTTGTAATCTCCGCTCCGGCTACAGGCGACATGAAGACGATCGTATACAACGTTAACCATGAGACACTGGACGGAACTGAGACAGTTATCTCCGGCGCATCTTGCACAACGAACTGCCTGGCTCCTATGGCCAAAACGCTGAACGACAAGTTCGGTATCGTTCAAGGCTTGATGACAACGATCCACGCTTACACTGGCGACCAAAACACCCTGGACGCTCCGCATCCAAAAGGTGACTTCCGTCGTGCGCGTGCAGCTGCAGAAAACATCATTCCTAACTCCACTGGCGCTGCAAAAGCGATTGGTCTGGTTCTTCCAGAACTGCAAGGCAAACTGGACGGTGCCGCTCAACGCGTACCTGTACCAACAGGTTCCCTGACTGAGCTCGTTACAGTTCTGAACACCAAAGTAACGGCTGACGAAGTGAACGCAGCAATGAAAGAAGCTTCCGATCCAGAAACTTACGGCTACACTGAAGACGAAATCGTATCTTCCGACATCAAAGGCATCACGTTCGGTTCGCTCTTCGACGCTACTCAAACGAAAGTGTTGACTGTTGGCGACCAACAGCTGGTTAAAACTGTTGCTTGGTACGACAACGAAATGTCTTACACTTCCCAATTGGTTCGCACATTGGCATACTTCGCTAAGATCGCTAAGTAATATCGGCCATCCCATAGCGAAAACATCCCGAGCGGAAACAGGCATCCTATGTTTCCGCTCTTTAAAATATAGAATGCATAAATTTTCAGCGGAGCTGAGCCATTCTATGAATGCAAGATAAATGTCCTAACATGCTGAACTACGGGGCTGAGGAGACTGTCCCGTTAAAAATATGGGTGCGGAGGGAAACAATACGATGAACAAGAAGTCTGTACGTGATGTAGAAGTAAACGGCAAGCGCGTATTCGTGCGCGTTGATTTTAACGTGCCATTGGAAGACGGCAAAATTACTGACGATACACGGATCCGTGAAACGCTGCCAACGATCAACTACCTGATCGAGCATGGCGCGAAAGTGATTCTGGCCAGCCACATGGGACGCCCGAAAGGCGAAGTGGTAGAATCCATGCGTCTGACACCTGCGGCAGAGCGCCTGTCCGAGCTGCTCGGCAAACCGGTTGCCAAGGCTGACGAAGCAGTTGGCGACGCGGTCAAAGCGCAAGTGGAGAAGCTGAACAACGGCGACGTGCTGCTGCTTGAAAATGTCCGCTTTTACCCTGGCGAAGAGAAAAACGATCCGGAACTTGCGAAGCAGTTCGCTGAGCTGGCTGACCTGTTCGTAAACGACGCGTTTGGCGCCGCTCACCGTGCGCATGCTTCGACCGAAGGTATCGCTCATTACCTGCCGGCTGTTTCCGGCCTGCTGATGGAGAAGGAACTTTCCGTACTCGGTAAAGCACTGTCCAATCCGGAGCGTCCTTTCACAGCGATCATCGGCGGTTCCAAGGTTAAGGATAAAATCGACGTGATCGACAACCTGCTGAACATCGCGGATAACGTACTGATCGGCGGCGGCCTGTCCTATACGTTCATGAAGGCACAGGGCTATGAAATCGGTCTGTCTTTGTGCGATAATGAAAAACTGGATGTCGCGCTCGGATTTATCCAAAAAGCGAAGGATCTCGGCAAAAACTTCCTGCTTCCGGTCGACATCGTCATCGCGGACGATTTCAGCGCCAATGCGAACGTGGACATCGTAGAAGTCGGCAACATCCCAGAGAAATGGGAAGGCGTGGATATCGGGCCGAAAACCCGTGCCAAATATGCGGAGATCATCAAGAACTCCAAGCTCGTGGTATGGAACGGACCGATGGGCGTATTTGAAATCGATCCTTTCTCCAACGGTACACGTGAAGTAGCAGAAGCCTGCGCCCAAACCGAAGGCTACACCATCATCGGCGGCGGCGATTCGGCGGCAGCGGCAGAGAAATTCCATCTGGCTGACAAAATGGATCACATCTCCACCGGCGGCGGCGCATCCCTCGAGTTCATGGAAGGCAAGGCTCTCCCTGGCGTCGTGGCACTGAACGACAAGTAAGCAAGAAGCGCTGAAAGAGCGCGGAACGTACGGACCCGTAAGGACAAAAAAGGAGTGAAAAGTGTGAGAACACCTATCATCGCCGGCAACTGGAAAATGTTCAAAACCGTTCCGGAAGCCAAAACGTTTATCGAAGAAGTCAAAGGCAAAGCTGAAGTTGAAGGCGTGGAGAGCGTCATCTGCGCTCCGTTCACGAACCTTCCCGCTTTGGTGGAAGCCGTGAAAGGCACATCGATCAAAATCGGTGCGCAAAACCTGCATTTTGAAGATAACGGTGCGTTCACCGGGGAAATCAGCGGCGTGATGCTGAAAGACCTTGGCGTAGACTACGTCATTATCGGGCACTCCGAGCGCCGGCAGTACTTTGCCGAAACCGACGAGACCGTGAACAAAAAGGTTCAAGCGGCATTCCGTCATGACCTGACTCCAATCGTGTGCGTCGGCGAGAAGCTGGAAGAGCGCGAAGCCGGCCAAACGAAGGACGTCTGCAAAGTACAGACGGAAGCAGCGTTCCAAGGCTTGTCCGCAGAACAGGCGGCTCAAGTCGTTATCGCTTACGAGCCAATCTGGGCAATCGGAACCGGCAAGTCCTCGACAGCACAGGACGCTAACGAAGTGATCTCTTATATCCGCAGCCTGGTTGAAGGCCTGTATGGCAAAGAGGTAGCGGATCAGGTCCGTATCCAGTACGGCGGCAGCGTGAAGCCGGAAAACGTTAAAGAATACATGGGCCAAAGCGACATCGACGGCGCGCTCGTTGGCGGTGCCAGCCTGCAGCCGGCTTCGTTCATCCAGCTCGTTGAGGGGGCGAAGTAAGATGACCGCACCTAGACCCGTAGCACTGATCATCATGGACGGATTCGGGCTGCGCAGCACGGACGAAGGCAACGCAGTAGCGCAGGCCAAGAAACCGAACTACGACCGATTGATGGCGAAGTATCCGAACACGACGCTGACCGCTTCCGGCGAAGCGGTAGGTCTGCCGGAAGGGCAAATGGGCAACTCCGAAGTCGGCCATTTGAACATCGGCGCAGGCCGCATCGTGTACCAGGATTTGACCCGGATTTCGAAATCGATTCGCGAAGGGGAGTTTTTCAACAACCCGACGCTGGTCGAAGCGGTGCAAGCTGCAAAGAATAACAACAAGAAGCTCCATCTGTACGGCCTCTTGTCCGACGGCGGGGTACATAGCCATATCGAGCATATGTTTGCTATGCTGGACCTTGCGAAAAAAGAAGGACTGGATGAGGTTTACATCCATGCCTTCCTGGACGGACGCGACGTGGCTCCGGATTCCGGCAAGAAGTTCATCCAGGATCTGCAAGCAAAGATCAAGGAAGTCGGCATCGGCAAAATCGCCACGGTACAAGGCCGATACTATGCGATGGACCGCGATAAGCGCTGGGAACGCGTAGAGAAGTCCTACCGTGCGATTGTTTACGGGGATGGACCGAAATACACTGATCCGCTGGTTGCCGTAACGGAATCCTACAACAAGTCGGTATTCGACGAGTTTGTGGAGCCGACCGTCATCGTTGACGAGCAGGGCAACCCGGTATCGCTGGTGGAAAGCGGAGACTCCGTTGTCTTCCTGAACTTCCGCCCGGACCGCGCGATCCAGCTGTCTCAGGTGTTCACGAACAAGGACTTCCGCGGATTCGACCGCGGGCCGAAGTTCCCGGAAAACCTCCATTTCGTCTGCCTGACGCTGTTCAGCGAAACGGTGGAAGGCTACGTAGCCTACGAGCCGAAGAACCTGGACAACACGCTGGGCGAAGTGCTGGTGCAGAATAACAAGAAGCAGCTGCGCATTGCCGAAACGGAAAAATATCCGCACGTTACCTTCTTCTTCAGCGGCGGACGCGACGTCGAGCTGCCTGGAGAAACGCGCATTCTGATCAATTCGCCGAAGGTCGCCACTTATGACCTGAAGCCGGAAATGAGCGCTTATGAAGTGGCGGACGCCTGCGTGAAGGAAATTGAAGCCGAGAAGCATGATGCGATCATTCTGAACTTTGCCAACCCGGATATGGTCGGACACTCCGGTATGCTGGAACCGACGATCAAAGCGGTTGAAGTCACCGACGAGTGCATGGGCAAAGTAGTGGACGCCGTTATTGCCAAAGGCGGGGTAGCGATTATTATCGCTGACCACGGAAACGCCGACATGGTATTTGACGAAGCAGGACGCCCATTCACTGCTCATACGACGAACCCAGTGCCGTTTATTTTGACCGATGAGAACGTAACGCTGCGCGAAGGTGGCATTCTGGCCGACGTGGCGCCGACGATTCTCGATCTGATGCAGCTTCCGAAGCCTGCCGAAATGACCGGCGAATCGATGATCGCAACCCGTAAATAAGCGGAAAATTCGATTCCGGTGATCCGATACGTTATAATGGCTGTAGAAGCTGACAAGCAATATAGAATGAACTCAAGAAGTTCGTGTTGCAGGGCTTGGATAAGGTCGTTACAACAGGGTTCTCCATTCGAGACTTGAGTTCAATCTATATCATGTGGTCTGAATAACCAATTACGAATGTGGAAAAGGAGATTAGCACAAAATGACTATTATTTCTGACGTGTACGCACGCGAAGTCCTCGACTCCCGCGGTAACCCTACGGTTGAAGTTGAAGTATATCTGGAATCCGGCGGCCATGGCCGCGCCATCGTACCATCCGGCGCATCCACAGGCGCTCACGAAGCTGTAGAGCTTCGCGACGGCGACAAAGACCGTTACCTCGGCAAAGGCGTTCTGAACGCGGTGAAGAACGTGAACGAAATCATCGCTCCTGAAGTGATCGGCATGGATGCGCTCGACCAGCTCGGCATCGACAAGCTGATGATCAAACTGGACGGAACACCTAACAAAGGCAAGCTGGGCGCTAACGCCATCCTGGCTGTATCCATGGCCGTAGCCCGCGCGGCTGCTGACGCTCTGGACCTTCCGCTGTACGTATACCTCGGCGGATTCAATGCTAAACAACTGCCTGTACCAATGATGAACATCGTCAACGGCGGCGCTCATGCCGACAACAACGTCGACGTTCAAGAATTTATGGTACTGCCGGTTGGCGCTCCTACGTTCAAGGAAGCTCTCCGTACAGGTGCAGAAATCTTCCACAGCCTGAAATCCGTTCTGAAGGGCAAAGGCCTGAACACAGCGGTAGGTGACGAAGGCGGCTTTGCTCCGAACTTCACGTCCAACGAAGACGCATTGTCCTCCATTATGGAAGCTATCGAAAAAGCCGGCTACAAGCCAGGCGTTGACGTATTCCTCGGTATGGACGTTGCTTCCACTGAATTCTACAAAGATGGCAAGTACCATCTTGAAGGCGAAGGCAAATCCTACACATCCAGTGAATTCGTTGAGCTGCTCGCTTCCTGGGTTGACAAATACCCGATCATTACGATCGAAGACGGCTGCTCCGAAGACGACTGGGAAGGTTGGAAACTCCTTACCGCGAAACTCGGCGACAAGATCCAGCTCGTTGGCGACGACTTGTTCGTAACGAACACCGAGCGTCTTGAGAAAGGTATCGAAGAAGGCATCGGTAACTCCATCCTGATCAAAGTAAACCAAATCGGTACGCTGACAGAAACGTTTGATGCGATCGAAATGGCGAAACGTGCAGGATACACAGCAGTTGTCTCCCACCGTTCCGGTGAGTCCGAAGACAGCACGATCGCTGACATTGCCGTGGCAACGAATGCCGGCCAAATCAAAACCGGTGCGCCGTCCCGTACGGACCGTATTGCGAAGTACAACCAATTGCTCCGCATCGAGGACGAATTGGGCGAACTGGCGCAGTACAACGGCCTGAAGTCGTTCTACAACCTGAAAAAATAAGGCTGTACAGCCTTAAGCAAAGAGCGTTCCGGGTAACTCCGGGGCGCTCTTTTTTTTAAACACAAAGTATAAGTTTTAGCGGAGTAAGTTTCCTTGTTATGGGGTCCCCGCAAAGTATTTGGAATAGGCATCGAAGCATAAGCCTCACTTTGTGGGGCTATTTTAGCTTGTGATTGATGCCATAAACAGCGGTGCAGTGCGGGTTTAGCTTGTGTTCGCAAATAGGCTATGATACAATAAGAATGCTGTTTGTGCACGCTGGGCTGCAGTCTAAGACCGGCATAACGGAATCGAAATTTTGACATTCATATAATTGAGATGTTAAGCCATTGGGAGGTGGAACAAATGGAAATCTTGTTGAAGGTGCTGCTCGTGATTTTCTCCATCGCGTTGATCGCGATTGTTCTTTTGCAAAAAGGGAAAAGCGCGGGTCTTTCCGGGGCCATCTCCGGTGGCGCGGAACATCTATTCGGTAAAACGAAAGCACGCGGCATGGATCTCGTGCTGCAGCGCGTGACGGTTGTCGTCGCGGCATGCTTTTTTATCCTGGCCATTGTGGTGGCCGTCGTCGTCAAGTAAAGAATAGCAGCACACCAAAACCTCCGCTCTTTTTCGATTGGAAGATGAGCGGAGGTTTTTTAGGTTGATTAAGGCTTACGGGCAGGGATGCAACCGATTAAATTCGTGTATACTAGGGTATGTGTATATTACTGGACAAATACAACAAACGAACGATTACATAGTCACTTGCGGAAGGCATTCCTGCAAGTCACCTGAGGTGATGAAACGATGATTACGGAACAGATGATACTTGATTTGATGCAGGATCCCGAATATAAACCGATGACGTATCAGGAACTGGAACAGCATTTCGCGATTGACGATGCGCTGGATTTCAAGGATTTTCTGAAAACGCTGAACGCGATGGAGGAGGCAGGGACCATCGTGCGGACCCGGTCGGAACGGTACGGCGTGCCGGAACGGCTGGACCTCCTGAAGGGCCGTCTGCAGGCCCATGCGAAAGGCTTTGCATTCCTGATCCCGGAAGACCGGGAGCATCCGGATGTATATATTGGAGCAAATGATATGAAGAGCGCCATGAACGGGGATACCGTTCTGGTGCGGGTTACGGCCAAGAGCCCGGCAGGCGGCAAGCTGGAAGGGGAAGTGGTGCGGATCGTCAACCGGGCCATTACCCAGATCGTCGGGGTCTTCCAAGGGCATGAAGCGTACGGCTTTGTGCTGCCTGACGATAAACGGATCAACCGGGATATTTTTATTCCGAAGGATGCCTTTAACGGGGCGGTCGACGGCGAGAAGGTCGTCGTCAAAATCGTCAATTATCCGGAGGGCCGATCCGCCGCGGAAGGCGAAGTGGTCGAGATTCTCGGGCATAAGGATGATCCGGGTGTTGATATCCTGTCCATTATCCGCAAGCATCAGCTGCCGGAAGCTTTTCCGGAAGAGGTGATGGCAGAGGCGGAGCAGGCACCGGATTCGATCACCGAGGAGGAAATCGTCCAGCAGGGACGGCGTGACCTTCGCGGCAAAACGATCGTCACGATCGACGGAGAGGATGCAAAAGACCTCGACGACGCGGTGAACGTCGAACGTCTGCCGAACGGCAACTTCCTTCTGGGCGTTCATATCGCCGACGTCAGCTACTATGTCCGCGAGAACTCGGAGCTCGATAAAGAGGCGTACAACCGCGGATGCAGCGTCTATTTGGTGGACCGGGTCATCCCGATGCTGCCGCACCGCCTGTCCAACGGCATCTGCTCGCTGAATCCGCAGGTGGACCGCCTGACAATGTCCTGCGAAATGGAATTCGACGAGCATATGAAGCTTGTGAGGCATGACATTTTCACCAGCGTGATCAAGACGAAGGAACGGATGACGTACAACAACGTCCGGAAGATCCTCAACGACGAGGATCCGGAAGTGACGGAGCGGTACAGCTATCTGGTCGACACCTTCAAGCTGATGAAGGAGCTGGCGCTGCGCCTGCGGGCGAGACGGATGAACCGCGGTGCGGTGGACTTCGACTTTGTGGAGTCCAAGGTGATCGTCGATGAGAACGGCAAGCCGGTCGATATCGTGAAGCGCGAGCGCTCGATCGCCGAGCAGATCATCGAGGAGTTCATGCTGGCGGCCAACGAAACAGTGGCCGAGCATTTCTACTGGATGAAGGTGCCTTTTCTGTACCGGATTCACGAAAATCCGGATCCGGAGAAGCTCCAGACGTTCATGGCGTTTGCGGCCAACTTCGGTCACCATGTGAAGGGCCGGGGCAACTCCGTGCATCCACGGGCACTCCAGAGCCTGCTGGAGGACATCCAGGGCACGAAGGAGCAAAAGGTCATCAGCACGGTCATGCTGCGCTCGATGAAGCAGGCGAAATACGATGCGGAAATGTCCGGACACTTTGGACTGGCCGCCGAATACTATTCGCACTTTACGTCTCCGATCCGCCGCTATCCGGACCTGGTCATTCACCGGGTGATCCGGGAAGTGCTGGAGAACAAGGGCGTCCTGCCGGAGAACCGGCTGGAGTACCTGGCTTCCCGGATGGCGGACATCGCCCAGCAGTCCTCCGAGCGTGAGCGTGTGGCGGTGGATGCGGAGCGCGACACGGACCAGCTGAAGAAGGCCGAATACATGCTCGACAAGGTCGGCGAGGAATTCGAAGGCATCATCAGCAGCGTGACGAGCTTCGGCATGTTCATCGAGCTCGAGAACACGGTCGAGGGCCTCATCCGGCTGAGCGCGCTGACGGACGATTACTACCATTTCGATGAGGCCTCCATGGCCCTCATCGGGGAGCGCACGTCACGCGTGTTCCGGATCGGCGACGAAGTGAAGATCCGTGTCGAGCGCGTGAACATGGACGATCACACCATCGACTTCGAGATGGTGGACATGAAGCCGCGCAGCGAAGGCCGGCGCGGCGGAAGCTTTGGCGGCCGTGGTGGCGGCCGCGTGGGCAGAGGCGCCGCCATCCGTGAAGGCGGCGAGAATGGCCGCGGCGGGCGTGGTGCGGCCCGTGGCGGCGGCAAGGGCGCGCGGCCGGGCAAGAGCGCCCGCGAAGGCGGCGCCGGCGCAGCGCAGCAGGGCGCCGCGCGGGAAGGCGGCCGCAGCGGCGAAGCCAAGCGGCCGGTGAGCTTCGGCTTTGGCTCCGGCAAGGGCGGCTACGGCGCCCCGGCGCCTGGCGGAAGCCAGAGCGGCAGTAAGCCGTCCAGCGGCCGCAAGAAGAAAACGTCGCGCAGCGGTATTTTTGTCGGGGACGGGGCGGCAGCCGCCCGTGAAGACAATGCCGGCAGCGGCGAGAGCGTCGTCCGCAAGCGCAAGAAGAAGGGTGCGGCCAAGAATGGCACAGCCGCCTTCGTGCGCAAGAAGAAAAAGTAGAAGGGTTCCTGGGCAGTATCTTTTAAATCAGGCTTCGCCTGAAATGGGCGCCACACCGTGCGCCTTTTCGCCGAAATCTTGATTTTGCCCAGCCCAGTTGATACAATGGATTTCTGGTATACCGGCCGGGTTTGCGGCCTCTAGACGCTCTCTTTAGGGCGCTTGAGCTGCTTCCCCTTGTGCTGTATACTGGAAGTCCATTGCTGTTATAGCAAGTGTGGGAGGAGTGATAGCATGGGTGGTAAGAAGAGTGACGGGAAGGTCCTGGCCCAGAACAAAAAAGCTTCCCATGATTACTTCATCGAGGATACGTACGAAGCCGGCATGGTGCTGACCGGGACCGAGATCAAGTCGATCCGGAACGGACGGGCCAATATCGGGGATGCGTTTGCAACGATCCGCAATGGGGAAATTCATATTCATAACATGCATATCAGCCCGTTTGAGCAGGGCAACCGCTATAATCCGACGGATCCGACGCGGACCCGCAAGCTGCTGATGCACAAGGAACAGATCCACAAGCTGCTGGGACAGACCAAGCAGGAAGGTTACACGATCGTTCCGCTTAAGGTGTATATCCGCAACGGCTATGCGAAGCTGCTGCTCGGCCTTGGCCGCGGTAAGAAGCAGTATGACAAGCGGGAATCGGCCGCTAAACGCGACGCGCAGCGCGACATTCAGCGGGCACTCCGCGAGAAGCAGAAGATCGCGCGTTAATTTGGGGTTATGTGAAGTTACAGGCAAGTTTCACCTGCGTTTCCTTCAACCTCTGTGTCATTTTGGCCGGAATGTGTGATATACTATGTATGTAAGAGGTTATGGCTTGACCGGCCTTTTACGTGACAAATGCTTCTGATCATCCTTTCTTCATGGAGGGGAAGGATGCTGGATAGATTGCTTCTTATGCTTCAACGTTCTAATCTAATCCAATAGAAGCCCTTTTTAATAAGGGGGCGTTCTTGGATTCGACGGGGATAGTTCGAGCATGAGTAGCGGGTAGTGGGGACGCGTCCACTTCATCAACGCTAAAGCCAATAATAACTGGCAAACAACAAACTTCTTACGCTGTAGCAGCTTAATAACCTGCACACGTGCTCTCGCTCTGCATCGCCCATGTGCCGGGATGAGGGCTCAACTTTAGTGGGATACGCTGTCTAGTCTCCGCCTGGGGCTAGCTGAAGAAGACAAACAGGCTGACCCTATCGGGATCCGGTGACGGGGAGCCTGGTAGGGTGACATCAAAACTGTCACTACACCCGTAGAAGCTTATGTGGCGTTATCTTCGGACAGGGGTTCGACTCCCCTCGCCTCCATAACGAGTATCGGAAAGGCGGCCCGTAATGGGTCGCTTTTTTGCATCTCTTTATTTATTGGGATGGCTCACCCAATGTCTCTTGATCAATATTTTTCTCCACTTTAATTGTGGTTTACTTAGTATACTACCCGGGGAAGATTATACAGTGTCATACTGCAGATAAGTTGAGTTCCAATAAAATGGAAGCAAAATTCAAAAAAACTTGTTATTCAACTTCAGTTGTGTTATAGTTAATTTATTGGAATTTCGACCTGAGATCACATATTGTAGAGGGTTAGATTTTGATGATGTAACCTTGTACAATATGTGATTTTTTTTGGAAACTCGAAGATCATGTAAAAAATAGAATTATGGAGGTAATGAACTATGCAACAAGGAACAGTAAAATGGTTTAATGCAGACAAAGGTTTTGGTTTTATCGAGGTTGAAGGCGGAGACGACGTATTTGTACACTTCAGTGCAATCGTGAGCGACGGCTTCAAATCGTTGGATGAAGGTCAAAAAGTTGAATTTAATGTAGTACAAGGCAACCGTGGCCCACAGGCCGAGAATGTTGTAAAACTGTAAGTTTGTAATCAGAAAGGTCCCGCACATCGTGTCGGGGCCTTTTTTACTTAGGACTCCAGGGGAGAAAGAGGGATGCTGCTTGTACTATTCACGGAAAAGACTGATGATCGATCTTCCTGAGGAAATGACAACGATATGGTCGTGCACCAATGAAAAGTGCAACGGATGGATGAGGGATAACTTTGTTTTTCTGATCCAACCGATTTGTGGCCAATGTAACTCCTTCATGGAGAAAAGTGAGAAAATGCTGCCTATTTTAGCCAATACAAGCCCAAATCAGACAAAGCATTAAATAAAGTGAGACCAAGCAATTCATCACGTTGGTCACCATCTATACGCGGAAAAAAGATGGCGCTGTGTTCCGATAGGGGCTCAACTCCCCCTCGTCGATCACGTAAATGAAATCCACAACCTCATGGGGTTGTGGATTTTGCATTTCAGACGAGCCTATTTCAAATCAAACCCTTTGCTCTTCACATACTGCGTATACCCGCCCAGCGGCAAATCCCGATCCAGCTTTGAGATGAATTTCCCGGACCAGCTGACCTTCTGCTTGTTGTTGGTTCGAACGCCATAATACTCTTCTATTTCCCGGTCATACTTATCGACTTGTACCTTAAGATCACGATCATACTGGTTTTCAAAAAATACGGCGGACCGTGGCAGGCGCGGCTTTTGTTCTGGGAATTCATCGGGGACGCCTACCGCAAGACCGACCAAAGGAATGACAAAGTCCGGAAGGTCCAACCATTCGTCCAGCTCAGGCAGAGCACTGTTAATCCCGCCGATAATAACGGCCCCGAGACCCATCGATTGAGCCGCCAAGTTGGCGTTTTGCAGAGCAAGCGCGGCACTTAGCACACTGGTTTGATAAAAATAGGAGTAGTTCAGGTTGCGGCTCATTTTGTCCTGGTAGTCCGGGCCGGCAGCCAGCATCATGCGGTGAAAATCGGCGCAAAAGATAAAAAAGTAGCCGCATTCATCAATCCATGGATTTTCCGAATGCAACGCGATTTTCTTGCGCAATTCCCGATCCGTGACGCCGATGATCGAGAACGGCTGCATATGTGCCGAGGATGGCGCCATTTGCGCCGCTTCGACGATGGCTTCGATTTGCTCGCCGGTTAACGGCGTATTTGTAAACTTGCGGATGGAGCGATGCTGGCGGATCAATTGAATAACCTCATTCATAAAAATTCCTCCCGAATCAATGTGATGTGATTTCTACAGAAGCTGCATGAAGACCACGTTCCAATCAAATGGTTTCCATGGAAACCACAATATCAAGGAAATGATACTTTGTCAAATGGTTTCTGTGGAAACCATGATATAATGAAAAGAAAAAAGGTAGGCTTGCCTTATGCCTGATATGAATGATGATTTGCTTCAGTTCAAAAACCGCATCGAAAAATCCATATACCAGATCCTCGTCAGCGAAGCCGAGGATGACAGCGACCGGCTCTGGCTCATGGAGCGCATTTCCGACGACCGGCTGAAAAAGCTGCTGCCCCGTCTATCCGTCTCAAGCCTGCACGTTCTGGACGTCATCTATGTGAATGATGGCATTAAAGGGATCGATATCGCCCGCGAGATGGGTTTAACAAAAGGCGCCGTCTCCAAAATCACCCGCAAATTGCTGGAGCAGGACCTGATACGAAAAAACCAGCTGCCGGACAACCTGAAAGAAATTTATTACTCTGTGACACCACTTGGCGCCGAACTGGCTGAGCTGCACCGGGTTTTTCACAAGGAGAAGGATCATAAAGCGATGGAACTGTTGGCTAGTTTCGACGAGGCATCGCTGGAAATCGTGGCAGACTTTCTGGAGAAGCTGGCCCGTCTGCGGTAGATGGCGTAATTCAAAGCTGGCAGGGAGTGGCTGTCGTTGAGCGTATCGATCAGTATTTTCCGAGGATTATAACTTTAAGCCGCCACGGATCGCTTCCAACTAAAAACCCAGCCTTTGGGGGCTGGGTCTATTTGTGTGCAACGTTTATATACAAAGAAGAAGTAAATCTATAATTGGCATTCTCATCCGTTTGATGAACACTAAAAAAATATTTAACTCTGTATAAAATAATACCTTGTCGTGCCATCCCGGACAGAGCATACTTTTGGCAATGCAAGCAAAGGCGCGGGACATATACAACAAAACCGTAGCGCCGTGGTATGATAACCTTAACCATACCAAATTGGAAATAAAAGGGTTATTTTTCTCCTACGACAGGAAGGAATTACAGCTTATGAAAAGGCAATTGTCAGGTCTGATCGCAATGGTGCTGGTTTTTACCGTCGCTACCTCGATCTTTATTTATGAGTGGCTTCACCCAAATGTCAACTACCCGGAGGCGCGGGAAGGCGTGCTGGACGCCAGAGACTGGGACTTTTCGCAGCAGGGGATCATTCCGCTTCGAGGGGAATGGGAATTTTACAAGGACCAACTGCTAACGCCCCAGGACTTCGCTGATCAGGGAGCGGACCAGCAAACGGAGCGTCGTTTTCTCCAGGTACCCGGAGGATGGAAGGGGAAAGTATCGGACGATGGGTACGGCACGGGAACGTACCGGCTGCGCCTGCTGGTAAGCGACCTTGGCGATTACAGCCTTCGGGCTAAAAAGATTCGGATGTCGAGCCACATTTACATGGACGGGCAAGAGCTTGGCGGTACCGGACAAACCGCCTTGTCTGCCACCGGCTTTGTGCCCAGCAATTTTCCGTTCTTCGGAACAGTTGAAGTGAAGGACCAAACGATCGAAGTTATCATCCAGGTGGCGAGCTACAACAATGTGCAAGGCGGACTTGTGCAGGCTCCTGAATTTGGACGGACAGCCGATGTGCTGACCCGCCGGGACAACGCCCGTATGGCCGATGTGATCGTCATTACGACACTTCTGGTTTTTGGTATTTACTTTGCGGGCATGTTTAGACAGTGGCGGCGGGAGCCGTATCTGATTTTCTTCAGCTTGTTCTGTTGGGCGCTGGGGATTTTTTTCAGCATCGATAACGAAATCGTTATGGCGAACCTGGTTCCTTCCATGTCCTATCTTTTGCTGCAGAAGCTGTTGTTCATCCTTCCTTACTTGGCCATTTTGTTCTTCATTCACTATGTGCGCCTTTATCTAAGTGACAGGAGCGGGCACTGGTTCAAGGGATTTCGCTGGGTTTCCTACGTATATCTGGCTCTGCTCAGCCTGCTCCCGAATGATCGTCTGCTGGTTCTGCTGTGGCCCGGTGTTTTATTGCAGGTTGTGGCTTTCGGTTTCATTTTCACCTCAATTTTTCGCAATCGCCATCATGGGGTGCGGATCTATTATATTTTGCTCGGCGCCTTCTTTTTGATCATTAGTTGGATCTTTGCCCAGACCCGTTATCAGCTGGCGCTGGATAGTCCCTATTACATTATCGTCACGCTGCTGCTGGTCGTGCTGTCGCAATCGTTCCTCATG
Organism: Paenibacillus sp. FSL R5-0378; assembly: GCF_038009285.1. Lineage (NCBI taxonomy): Bacteria > Bacillati > Bacillota > Bacilli > Caryophanales > Paenibacillaceae > Paenibacillus > Paenibacillus sp. FSL R5-0378. Next base: position 681,321 of record NZ_JBBPAY010000001.1, on the reverse strand, counting down.
ACGGATCGGATTCGCGGAGCTTTCCTGCGGAGTGAACGTTTGGCTCAGCAGCTGCTGGTCCATGACCGGCAAAAGGATGAATTTTTGGCGAAAACATCACATGAGCTGCGTACGCCCTTGCACGGCATCATCAATCTGTCGGAGACGCTGCTGGAAAACAAGACGACACCGCTTGCAGCGGAGCACCGTGAGAACATCAGGCTGCTGCATCTGATCGGGCGGCGGCTTGCCGGACTGGTTAATGACATCCTTGATATGAACCGGATTCGGTACGGTCAGCTCGATGTGCAGCCGAAGCCGGTCGATCTGTACGTGTCGACTCGCTTTGTCATGGAAACGTTGTCGATTGCGCCCATCAAGAATGGCGTCCGGCTTGCGGACGAGCTGCCTCCCGCGCTCCCCCTTGTCCTGGCAGATGAGAACCGGCTGCGGCAGATTTTGCACAATCTGCTCGAGAACGGATTAAAGTACACCGATAGGGGAACCGTCTCGATCTCGGCCGAAAGGCGGGGGGAGCTGCTGGCTGTTTCAGTAAGCGATACGGGGAGGGGGATCCCGGAAGAAGTCATGGACGATTTGTTTCAACCGTTCTTCCAGCATGACGAGGAAGGCTCCCATTCGCGTGATGGCATCGGGCTGGGGCTTAGCATTTCGAAGCAGCTGGTCGAGCTGCAGGGTGGTCAGATGCAGGTGGAATCCGAAGTGGGCCGGGGATCCCGGTTCACGTTTACATTGCCAATTGCCTGGAGCGGAGAGCATGAAGCGGCAGCGGCGGCGGAAAACGCCACAGCCCAAGCATATGCAGGGGATCGGCAGTACCCGGAGTACGGGAGAGGGAGATACACAGTACAACGAGATGACAAAGAATCTCCGCTGCCTCCCCAATCTACGCCAAGCGGACAGAAGGAGTTGTTCCATGTTCTCATCGTCGACGATGAGCCTTCCAACCTGAAGGTGGCCACGGACGCGATCGGCTCCATGGGACATGCCTATACAACCGCGGCCGGCGGGGCAGAGGCAATGGAGGCCCTTCGGCAAAGAAAACCCGATCTGGTGCTGCTCGACTTGATGATGCCCGGCGTATCGGGGCTCGACATTTGCCGGGAAATCCGCTCTCTGCACGGGCTGGCCGAGCTTCCGGTACTGATGCTGACCGCCTCGGGGCAGACACGCGATACTCTGGCGGCCTTTGCGGCGGGGGCAAACGACATTTTGCATAAGCCTTTTGAACTGGCGGAGCTTCGGGCCCGGGCACAGTCGCTGCTGGCGATGAAAAGCTCCTCTGAGCGCGCGGTGCGCCGGGAGATGGACTTCTTGCAGGCACAAATTCCCCCGCATTTTCTGTACAACAGCCTGAATGCCTTGGTTGGGCTTAGCTACAAAAATGTGGAGAAGCTGCGGGAAACGATTCACCATTTAACCACCTACCTGCGCGCCAAGTTTACGTTCGTTTTTCACGGAGATGAAGTTCCGCTGGAGCGGGAATTGGAGCTGGTTCGCGCTTATCTGGCGATTGAGCAGCTTCGATTCGGTCAACGGTTGGCCGTACGCTATACGATCGACGAGAACGCCCACTGCCTCCTGCCCCCGCTCACCCTTCAGCCTATTGTTGAAAATGCCGTCCGCCACGGGATCGGGCAAAAGCCCGAGGGAGGGACCGTGGACATCATCATTCGCCCTGCGGACAGGGGCGTCGAAATCATCGTCGAAGATGACGGGGCTGGAATGGATGAAGGTACGGTAAGATTGCTGGAGCAAGGAAAGGCTGGAGGAATCGGCATCGGCAATGTGAACCGGCGGCTGCAAATGAGGTACGGGCGAAGTCTGGAAATTCACAGCCGCCCGGGCAAAGGAACGAGAATAACGATTTTTTTGACGGAGGAGCGTTATGTGGAGAGCCATTCTGATTGACGATGAGGAGATCGCGCTTGACGTCATGGATATTATGCTGAATAGGGTTGGCGGGGTGAAGGTCGTCGGCAGATTTCAACTGGCTGGCGAAGCGCTGGCACAATGCGGCGCCCTTCAGCCGGATTTAATCTTTCTGGATATCGAGATGCCTGGGGTGAGCGGGCTCGATGCTGCAGGAGAGCTGGCTGCGAGCTGTCCGGATGCGGAAATCGTCTTTGTCACAGCCCATGATCAATATGCGATCGATGCATATGACACCGAAGCCATCGGATATTTGCTGAAACCCGTCGCGGAGGACAAGCTTGTTAGGGTATTGTCCCGCTATGCGAATCGGCAAGCTAAAAAGAAAAACCGTAGCAGCGATAATTCTGTCGTAGGGTCGCCGAGTGCCGCCGGTTCGGCAGCTGAGCCGGGAAACCGTGCGGAAGATAAGCCGGCACTGTCGCTCAAAGTGCTGGGCAGTATGGAACTGTATGCTCCGGACGGCCGGCTGTTGACATGGCGCACCAAGAAAACAAAGGAATTGTTCGCATTTCTCTGGCATCACCGGAGGCAGCCGGTATACAAATACGCCATCCTGGAGTATTTATGGCCGGATGATCCGGCGGAGCGGGGGCAAAAGCTGCTGCATACCTCACTCTATTATTTGCGGAGCTTGTTTAAGTCGGTTGGATATGAAGCGGTTGTGAAGTACGGAGATGATCGGTACTGGATTGATGCGTCGTCTGTTCGCAGCGATCTGGAAGATCTGCTTGGGGGATTGGAGCAGGGAGTAGCTGGAGCCGGCATCAAGGACATCCTTCAGCTATATGCCGGCGACTATTTGGAGATGGAGTATTACGATTGGGCAAGCGCCTATCGGATCGAGCTTCGCACTACCCTGTTGTCAACGATGATTGCAGCCTTGGACCAGGCAGCGGATGAATCCCGCATGCTGATCCTCTGGAAGCTGATCGAAGTGGAGCCAAGCCAAGGGCACTATTATGATTTGTTGGCGGATGTGTTAAGCAGGGCTGGGGATCAGGCTGGCGTCCGCCGGGTGCATGCCATGAAGGAGCAGGTGCGTTTAGACGAAGGTTAGAACGATAGAGTAATCGCTAAAAATGTCGAAAAACGGTCTTCAGACATGGGTCTGGAGGCCGTTTTTTGTCGTTTTTTGGGAGTAATGTTGTGAAAATGTTGAGAGCAGCTTGTTACAATGGGACGCAGAGCAGGAGACCTCATGACCATGAGGTCCTGTATTATACAAATTCAGAAAGAGGGGGTCAGAAATGAACGGACAGAAGAGGAACAACACCACTGGCAGGGCGGTCATATCCGTCGTTATAAGCCTGATCATGTTGTTCGGGGCGATTCTCCAACTATTGGTGGTGCCGGGACAAGCTTCCGCCGCCCCGGGAGTCGTATGGGAACCGATCGATGGAGGTGGGCTCAGGGCGGATGCGAGTGCAAACTCCAGCTCGAGGGACCCGAGCATCGCGACTTGGAACAACCATTTGTATGCTGCGTGGCCGCATCAAAAGGGCGGCTTCGGGCAACCGGAAATAAGAGTTATGCAGTGGGACGGCAGCGATTGGTCGCCGGCTGATGACGGGAGCGGTCTGAACTTTGGATCCAACAGCAGTGCAAGCAATCCTTCTCTTGCAGTATACAAAGGCTGTTTGTACGCCATCTGGTCGGAAAGGACTTCATCATCGGTCCCCCAGATTAGAGTCAAGAAAAATTGTGGAGACGGAGGCGGATGGGTTTCGACAAGCGGAAACGATCCGGTAAGCGGCAGCGGCAGAGGTGAAATGCCGGTGCTCCTCGTTTATCACGACGATTTGTATGCGACTTGGATAGGTACTTCGGACGGGAGTCCGGGCCGAAAAATTCAAGTGAAAAAATTTGACGGCAGCGTCTGGACCAACGAAGCGGTGGATATGACGTTCGTTCCTAACGGAACGGTATTTGGGCCGCGGCTCGCAGTCTATCAAGACGAGCTTTATTTAACGTGGAGCGAGCAAATGGTGGACAGCCCATATTACTCTTATATTCCTGTCATGAAAAGAACGGTCAACAGTGCAGGAAAGGTCACTTGGGCGAACGTATCGGGGAACTCGGGGATTACGAATACGACGACATCGGCAGGAAGCCCGGTTCTGCAAGCCTATAACGGGCTGCTATACGCGGTATGGAGGGATAACAATCCTGCGCAGTTGAAGGTAAGCAGCTTCGATGGAAGCACCTGGAGCCCTGTCGGCAGCGGGAATTTGGATAAACCGGAGGGGGTTCAATCGCAAAGCCCGAATTTATTTGTATACAATCAGAAGCTGGTTGCCGTTTGGAACGATGTGAAGTCGCAAGGGTTCCAGTGGAAACAACGGGTCGAGGAATACGACGGCACGAATTGGAGCTCGGCGGACCAGGGACTGGCGGGCACGAATCTCGGCAACGTTACTTCTTTTGCCACATTGAACAATGCAATGTATCTGGCCTGGTCCGACGTCTCGAAAATTTATGTGTCTGAGCGTCGGGAGCCGCCCGCGGCCCCTACAGGATTACAAGCCGTTGCAGGAAATAAGGAAGCGGAGCTTAGCTGGAATTTGGGGAGCGGGGTTGCGAATTACAAGATTTATCAAGGTACCGCCAGTGGGGTGTACCGCCCCGATCCGATCGCGACGGTAGATGGCACGACCGGTCATTATAAAGTTCAGGGGCTTGAGGGTGGAAAGACCTACTACTTCGTCGTGACGGCCGTTAACGGTAATGGGGAGAGCTCCTTCTCGGTGGAAGCGAGCGCACAGCTTACAAAGCAGCTGGCGACGGTGAGCTACGTGCCTGGAGATCACGGCACGATTAGCCGCACGAGCGAGCAGGTAGAGATCGGCGGGCATCCGGCATCGGTACCAACGGTTACGCCTGATGAGGGGTACCATTTTGCAGGATGGAGCAGCGATGGTGGCATTACGAAGTTCAGCAGTCAAGAGATAGCGGCTTCGACTGTGACGGCTGATGTGACGTATACCGCGTATTACACGGCGTTTGTCATGGGAGACGCGGATGGTGACGGCAAGGTGACGGCTGCGGACGCGCTTCTGTTAAGCAAATATATCAAAGGCAAAATTACGCTCACGCCGGAGCAATTGCAGGCGCTCGACATGAACGGCGACGGAAAATGGGACGATGAGGATGTCAAAGCGATTCTTGCCGTCTCCGTAGGAAAGGGGTGATTCTATGCGTTGGAAAAAATGGGTTTCGACAATGATGGTGGCTGTTATGCTTCTGCCTTTCGGAACGATGGGCTATGCCGAATCGGATACAGCTTCGAACTCGATGAGAGTAAGCAGTGAAGAGGGGTATGCCGGAGAGTCTGTGGACGTTTCGGTGTTTTTGACACCGGAGGACTTGATCAATCAATACGATATTTCGATCGGTTTCGATGCGGCTTCACTCGAACTGGTGCCTGGGAACGAAGTTACGGATGAATTGGATGTCCCTTCAAATGGGGGAAGCTTTGAAACGGATTTCTCCAGCAATGGGACAATCCAGGTAAAAGCCAATCCGGTTTTGATTATGGATGAGACAAAGGCGCTCACCCTTCATTTTAAAATCAAGGATTCTGTAGAGCCTGGTGATTTGGACCTGACCGTGCTCAAGCACGATCTCTACGAAGGTAATGAGATTGCCTCCACAACGGTGGAACCGGGCAAAATCACCGTAAAGGCAGCGAGTGCTAAACACACCGTGACGTTCGATTCACAGGGAGGCAGCGCGGTTGAGCCAGCTACCGGTGTGGTCAGCGGCACGATGATCAGCGAACCCCCGGCCCCGACAAAGGAGGGTTTTACCTTTGCAGGCTGGTACAAAGATACGCTTGGGACCGATGCGTGGAACTTTGCGACGGATGTGGTGACGTCCGATATGATGCTGTACGCGAAATGGATACCGGCCGCACAGGAGCAATATACAGTGACGTTCGACTCGCAGGGAGGCAGCGTAATTGAGCCTGCGACAGGCGTGGTCAGCGGCACGAAGATCGCCGAACCGCCGGCCCCGACGAAGGCAGGTTACACGTTCGAAGGCTGGTATAAGGATGCGGCTGGGACAGACGGGTGGAAATTCGCAGAGGATGCGGTAACGTCCGATGTAACGCTGTACGCGAAGTGGATGCGGCACGCGGTGCAGATTCAGATCGGCTCGGTGGACGGAACGCCGGGGTCTACGGTGGACGTACCGGTCACGGTGGCCGACTCCACCTATGGAATAGCAGCTTACGGCGTACAGCTTGATTTTGACACGGAGGGATTGGAGGTAACTCGCGTTACAGGAAATGCGGGAGATTACTTCGACTCCAATTACGATAACGACTCAGGCTGGCTCAAAACGGCATGGGTAGACAGCGATGCGGGCGATACGCCGATCAAGGCCGGAGATAAGCTGTTTACCGTGAGCTTCAAAATTAAGAGCGGGTCAGAGCTAGGCGTTAAGAAACTGACGGTGCAAACTGGAGAGCCGACGCTTTTCTCGATCTTGGATGCATTCGGGGCTGAGATGGACAAAACGTTAACCCCTGGCAAGGTAACGGTCAAAGAGGGACCGGTGCAGCACACCGTGACGTTCGATTCACAGGGAGGCAGTGCAGTTTCCAGCATCACCAATGTGGACAGCGGCACGATGATCAGCGCTCCGCCAGCGCCGACGAGAGCGGGCTACACATTCGCAGGATGGTATAAAGAGGCAGCGGGAATCAACGCTTGGAACTTCGCTGCGGATACGGTCACGTCCGATATGACGCTGTATGCGAAGTGGACGAGCAATGGTTCAAACGGTTCGAACAACTCGAACAATTCGAATAGCTCGGGTACGCCATCCATTCCAAGCACGACGACCCCTGAGAAGCCAGCCGGTCTCCAAGTCATTGTCGACGGAGTCGTGAAAGACCAAATTGCTGCTGGTTCGACCACTAAGGAGAACGGCAAATCGGTACTGACGGCGACAATCGACCCATCTAAGCTGGCTGATCAGCTCAAGCAGGCGGCAGATAAGTCCACTGTAGTTATTCCCGTAACCGCCAGTGTGGACAAGGTATCGGTGGTTCTGACAGGTGAAGCGGTGAAGAGTATGGAAAACAAGCAAGCGGTGTTGGAGATACAGACGCCAAGCGGTACCTACAAACTGCCTGCCGGGCAAATCGCCATCGACAAGGTTTCCTCTAAACTGGGCGTACAGCTCAAGCTTTCAGATATTGTCGTTCATGTGGAGATTACCAAGAGCGGTGAGGCTGTGGCGGTTCTTGCTGAAACTGCAGCGGCCCAAGGAAATTTTGAGGTTGCGGCTCCGCCTGTCGCTTTTGATGTAACGGCTTCCTACAATGGTAAAACAGTAAGCGTCGAGCAGTTCAGCAGCTACGTGGAGCGCGAAATTCCGCTTCCCGCCGGCGTTGATCCGAGCAAGGTGACAACGGCAGCTGTGCTGAACACGAACGGAAGCGTACGTCACGTCCCTACCTATATCACGACTCGTGATGGGAAGCATTATGCGGTCGTGAATAGTTTGACCAATAGCGACTACTTCCTGATCTGGAATGCAAAAACATTCGCGGATGTGGAAGGGCATTGGTCGAAGCAGGCCGTAAATGACATGGCTTCTCGTATGATTGTCAAAGGTAGCGATGAGAACCATTATAATCCCGATGCGGTTATAACACGTGCGGAGCTCGCAGCCATCGTGGTCCGGGCGTTAGGCTTGTCCGACAACGGCAGCGGCACCACGTTCAGCGATGTCAATTCTGCTGATTGGTATGCTGGCGCTGTAGCCAAGTCTGTGGAATACGGCTTGATCGAAGGCTACGACAACCGGACGTTTGCTCCGAACCGGACGATTACCCGGCAGGAAGCGTTGGTGATCATGTCCCGGGCGATGAAGCTGGCGGGTCTTGAAGCCGACGGAATCGATGCGGAGTCCCTGCTGTCTTCGTTTGCAGACCGGACAGCGGTCGCTTCCTGGGCAAAGCCAGCCATGGCCGCAGCCGTGAAGAACGGCCTCGTGGAAGGATCTGCAGGGGGCTTGAACCCGATCGGCAACCTGACCCGAGCTGAAACTGCGGCGATTGTACAGCGGTTTTTGATCAAGGCCAACCTTATCGATAGCCGGAACGCCAACTAGTTAAGCTGGCGAAAAGGCTTAAAAAAACCAGCCTCTCCTCCTTATCACTTGGAAGGGAAGGCTGGTTTTGTCTTTATGTTAATGCAGTGGCAGACCGATAATGTTTCGGCGAGGCCCCCTTCACCTTTTTGAACATTTTGGAGAAGAGCAGCGGGTCGGTATAGCCGACCGAGCGGGCGATATCGCCGATTGAAAGATCTGTGTTTCCCAGCATTTTAGCCGCCATATCCATTCTGTAGCGAATCAGGTAATCCTGAATGCTTATGTTCATTTGCTGTTTGAATAACGAGCATAAATAGCTTCGATTAAGCCCAATCAAATGCGCGATGTCCTCAATAGTAATTTTTTGAGAAAAGTTCATTTCGATAAAATCGATCACTTGCTCCACGTAAACCTCAGCCCGGCTTTCCCTTTGAACGGTGGGCGTTTCCGGACCGGATTCCACTAGCAGAGATAACATCAAATACAGCAGCCCCGTTAGTCTGGTTTCCCGGGCTTTATGGCTTTGTCTCGACTGGGCCATCAATTGCAAATACTGATAGATCATATCATCTCGATCATAATGCAGAATTGGAGATGAAGGGGTTAGCCCTGCTTGCATAAGGAGGGGTTCAGCCAGCGTGCCGTTAAAACCAACCCAGCCGTATGACCAAGGGTTAACTTCGTCGGCTTGATAATAGGTAACGATATGGGGACAAATCAGAAACCCCTGTCCTTTTCGAAGGTGGTGCCTCACTCCCCCTACCTCAAAAATCCCCTCCCCTTTGAATATATAATGGAGCAAATAGTGAGTTCTTACGGCGGGCCCAAAATAATGACCGGATATACAATCCTCCATGCCAAACTGCGTCAGATGCAGCTCGGTGTGCTGTTTACTTCGCGGCAGATACTCTAACACAAGAAAATCCCATCCCCTTAAAAATAGAATAGCTATATAGATGAACTAAAGAAATAATTGTTAATGGCCTCTACTAAAACTTGTTCAATATACCTAGCATAATAACATAACCAGTGAGCACCATGCCATGTACGACCTATCGTATGATCATATATGATTTTTGTATATAAGCCTGTATTTCTGGAATCGTAGATCAATCCTAAAGCCATGTTTCAAAGATAGGTTGAATACAAAGATGCCGGAGCATTGCCCCGGATGGCGGAGATGTAATGGTTCATAGATACGGATATGGCACAAGCCATTTTCTAGACCATGCTACGATGCATGAAGTACCGATGGGCAGGAAAGAAGGGATGTTTACCAATGGGCGTAATCGTTCAAGAGCAAGCAGGGTTGTTTCATCTGCAGTCGTCCGGCATGAGCTATTTGATTCAGATCGTGGACGGTTATCCTGTACATGGATATTGGGGAGAGAGACTGAAGCATCGGGAAACGATGGGCGATCTCCTGATACACACTCCCGCGAGGGCCGGGCTTGACCGGCTGCCGCAGGAATACCCGCAGTACGGCAGCGGAGACTTCCGGAATCCGGCGTACCAGGCCGAACTGGAGGATGGGACGAGGATTACGGAGCTCAAGTACGACGGTTACCGGATCCTAAAGGGAAAGCCGCCATTAAGCGGACTTCCGGCCGTTTATACGGAGGACGAGTCCGAAGCAGAGACGCTCGAGCTGGTATTAAAAGATGCCTACTCGGGACTTAAGGTTGTCCTGCTTTATTCCATCTTCACGGCTCGCAATGTGATCATTCGGTCAGCTCGTTTGATCAACGAAGGGGACAAGAAGCTTCGGCTTCGCCGTGCCCTTAGTGCCAGCGTCGATTTCTCCGGTCATAGCGATTTGGAGATGGTGTACCTTTCCGGGGCGTGGGCCCGGGAAGGAAATATGAAGCGAAGACCGCTTGAACAAGGCGAAACCCGGATCGACAGCAAAAGGGGCATGAGCAGCCACCAGTTTAACCCTTTTGCGTCTCTGGTCACACCTGAAACGACGGAACGACATGGGGAAGCTTTTGGCTTTAGCTTGGTGTACAGCGGCGGATTTGAAGCAGGGGCGGAAGTAGATTCCTTCGGCTCCACAAGGTTTAGCATTGGCATGAACTCTTTTGATTTCGCGTGGCAGCTGAATCCGGGGGAGAGCTTCCAGACGCCGGAAGCGGTCATGGTGTACTCCGCGCAAGGATTGGGAGAGATGTCGCGGACGTATCACCGCCTGTACCGGACCCGGCTGTGCCGGGGGAAATACCGGGACGAAGAACGGCCGATCCTGGTCAATAACTGGGAGGCCACCTATTTCGACTTCAATGCGGACAAGCTGGTTTCGATTGCGGAAGAGGGGGCCAAGCTGGGCATTGAGCTGTTTGTCTTGGATGACGGCTGGTTTGGCAAACGGGATGCGGACAATTCGTCGCTGGGGGATTGGTACGAGGACCGCCGGAAGCTGCCGGACGGACTGGCGGATGTCGCGGAGCGCATCAACCGGCTGGGCCTGAAATTCGGGCTTTGGTTCGAACCCGAGATGATATCGCCGGACAGTGAGCTGTACCGGAAGCATCCGGACTGGTGCCTTCACGTCCCGGGGCGTAGACGCAGCGAAGCCAGGTGGCAGCTGGTGCTGGACTACACGCGCCAGGAAGTGAGGGATTACATCTATGACTCGCTCTCTGCGATTTTCTCCACCGTGCCGGTTGCTTACGTGAAATGGGACATGAACCGCGCTTTGACGGAAATCGGATCAGCTGCCCTGCCGCCGGAGCGCCAAGCTGAGACTGCTCACCGCTATGTTCTTGGGTTGTACGAGCTGCTTGAGCGCATCACCACTGATTTTCCGCATATTTTGTTCGAGAGCTGCTCCAGCGGCGGTGGACGCTTTGATCCCGGCATGCTGTATTACATGCCTCAAACCTGGACCAGCGATAATACCGATGCGGTGGAACGGCTGAAGATTCAGTACGGGACCAGCCTCGTCTACCCCGTAAGTGCCATCGGAGCGCATGTGTCGGCGGTTCCGAACCATCAGGTCGGGCGGATCACACCGCTTGATTTTCGCGGCAATGTCGCCATGTCGGGAAATTTCGGATATGAGCTGGATCTCACCAAATTTACCGATGACGAAAAGGAGACGGTCAAACGCCAAGTCGCCGCCTACAAGCAGATCCGCGGTTTGGTGCAGCAAGGCGACTTGTACCGTCTGAAAAGTCCGTTCGAAGGGAACGAGTCGGCGTGGATGTTCGTTTCGGAGGATCAAAGGGCTGCCTTGGTCTACGCTTTTCAAGTGATGGCCGTGCCGAACGCACCCCAGCGGACCTTGCGCCTGGACGGACTTGACCCAGAACTGGAATACGAAGTGGAGCCCGGAACCGGCGGGGAGATTTCGATCTTTGGGGGAGACCGGCTGATGCAGCTCGGTTTGCCCCTTGCCTACGAGCATAAAGATTATCAAAGCCGATGGTTTAGACTGCGGGCCCTCAAGCCTGGCAAGGCGTAACGATTGATCTGAGCCCGAAAGAGCATCCATGGATGGAGTTTAAGCCCCTTTTTTAAGCGAAAAGGGGCTTTTTGCGCGCAGCAGAGCAGATAACACGGGAGGTAGCGCCATGTTTTTTATCCGGATGATGAATGATATGAAAATAAGGAAGAAGCTGGCCGTTACGTTTATATCGGTGGCCGTTCTTCCCTTACTGCTGTGCGGCCTTTTTTTGACCGGAAAGCTGCGCGAAATCGTTATTGAAAACGCTTTTGTGCAGGTCTCTACCAATGTGGAGCGTGTTCGGAAACGTACGGAAGAGCTGATCAAGGTTCCGCTGGACATTTCGAACCGGCTGATGAATGACAATCGAATGAAAAGGGTAGCTGGCCAGAAATACAACAGCTACGTTGAGGTCATTCAGGCTTACCGTGACTATACGGATATCCGCGACTACCTCCAGCTGTACAAGGAGATATCGGGGATCCGCGTGTATGCCGAGAATCCGGGGGCACTCGATAACTGGGAGTTTATCCAGCCGGACCGAACGGTCACGGCCCAGGATTGGTACCAAGAAGCCTTGGCGCAGAAGGGGCTGGTCGGCTGGAATCTGATTCAAGATGAACGAAAGGGCTCCGATGATCTAAGTTTGATTCGTTCGTTTCCTTTGGATGCTTCCGGACGAAAAGGGGTATTGGTCATCAATGTGGACAAGCGCCGGTTAAGCTCCATTCTGGAGCAGGAGTCGTTCCCGACCCTGATCGTGGATAACCGGAACCGGATCGTCGCGACCAATGAAGCGGGAGCGTCAGGAAAGGCTCTGTCGGATATTTATGCCGATCCCAATATACTGTCTCTTCAGGAGGGAAGCTACAATGCGTCCATCAACGGGAAAGCGTCCAAGGTAGTCATCGCCAGTCTGCAACCGCAGGACAGTTGGAATGGCCTTCGCACGATTTCGATTTTTTCCGTTGCCGAGATCACCCGTGATGCCAATCAAGTCATCCGTCTCGGTGTGGTCGTCATTGCGGCCAGTCTGATTGCTGCCGCCCTGCTCATTTATGCCTCCGCATCCTTATTATCCAGAAGGCTCCTCCGGTTAAGCAGGCATATGTCCAAAGTCCGGTCGGGTTCATGGGAAACCTTTCTGCATATCGACGGGAAAGATGAAATTGGCCTGCTGTCCAAGCAATTTAATGCGCTGGTCAGAGAGGTGAACCACTTGTTCAATGAAGTCCAGGAAACGAACCGGCAGAAAAGCCTGGTGGAGAAAAGGCAAAACGAGATGAAATTTAAAATGCTGGCCAGCCAGATCAATCCCCATTTTCTCTTTAACTCGCTCGAATCGATCCGGATGGAGGCCCATATTCGAAAACAAGACGGCATCGCGGAGGCGGTGTGGCTGCTCAGCACGCTGCTGCGCAGCAGTTTGGAAACCGGCAGCGGCAAGATTCCGCTGGGCCAGGAGCTTGAGCGGGTGCGCTGCTATCTTGATATTCAAAAGTTCAGATATGAAGAACGCTTGCAGTATCGATTGACGGTTGATGCAGGCCGGGAAGGGATGCTGGTACCTCCATTGATTATCCAGCCTTTGGTGGAGAATGCCGTCGTTCATGGCCTGGATCACCGCGCGGAGGGAGTGTTTATTAGCGTGGAAGTGAAGGCATTCCAGAGGGGGGTTCAAGTCAAGGTGAGCGACAACGGTGCCGGCCTTTCGGCGGATCGTCTTCATCTCGTGCGGCAGGAGCTTGCATCACCGGCTGAGGACGAGGGGGAGCAGCGGATCGGCCTGCGCAACGTGAATGAACGGCTGGTCCTGCTGTACGGGGAATCCAGTGCTTTACGGATCGACAGCGAGCCTGGAGCTGGAACTTTGATCACATTTTTCATTCCAGGAGGTGATTCCCAATGATGAAGGTCATCATTGTGGATGATGAACCGAAGCTGCGCCAAGGCCTGCAAACCTTGATTCCGTGGGACAGTCTGGGTCTTACCGTGACGGCCACGGCGGCCAATGGTCAAGAAGCACTGGCCGTGATTGATCAGGAACGGCCGGATATCGCCATCGTCGATATTCGCATGCCGCTTATGGATGGATTGCAGCTGATGCAATCCGTATCATCCAGCGGACTTGAGCTGCAAGTGATCATACTGAGCGGTTATGCCGACTTCGAGTATGCCAAACAAGCGATTAAATACGGGGTAGCTGGGTATCTCCTCAAGCCGGTGGACATCAAAGAGATGATCCATACCTTAACGCGGGTCCGAGAGCGGATCGAAGAGGAACGCCTGAAGAAGGGGCCGCGCCAAATCGAAGGTGTAAACCAGGAATGGCTGCTCCAGAGCCTTCTCGTACCGCAGGATACTACCGAAGATCCCGCCAAGCTGCGAAGCATGGCACAAGCAGCCGGACTGCTGTGGAGCAGCTATGAAGTCGTGGCTGTATTCCTGAGCGGACCTGAAGCGACCCGCCCCGATGCGCTGCAGCAGCTTGCGGATGCGCTGAAGCCTGACATCGAGCGCAGGGGTACCGGAGCGGTCACGGTTATACCCCCTTACGTCATCCTGCTTCTCCAAGAGCCGCTGCGCGGCAGGCAGCGAAGAGAGCAGTTGTACCGGTTGCTGCGGAACACTTTGGGGAATTTCCGGTTCGTTGCAGCCACCGGGGGAGTGGTGCCGGTACCGGAAGAGCTGAACATTTCCTTTATAAAGGCCCAGGATGCGTTAAAACAGGCTTTCTTCAGCGAGAAGGGACGGCTGCTGGGTCCCCATCCTTCGCGCTATCCTTTACAGGAATTCCCGCGTCTTCCCGGCGGCAGTCCGGAAGAAATAATGGAGGAATTCATCTCCCGCCTCTATTACAGTCTGGATGCGGGAAATCAGACGATGATCCGGCCATTGCTGGACGAGGTGGCGGCCTTTTTTGTCATGCAGGAGGCAAATGAAGGATTTGTCAAAGAATCGTTTTTCTATTTATCCAATGCCGTCATTCATAAGCTGACTGCGGGTTCCCGCAAGGAATGGAAAGGGACAGAGGAAGCTTCGCGTTTTTTGAAGGGGATTTTCGAATATGAGCATCTGGCGGATCTTTTGGAAGAAACACGCTCTTTTCTTCTAGCATTAGCAGAGGATGCGGAACCGGAGGGAAAGGAAAGAGAGCTGAAGATCATGATCAACATCATTCACCGGCACTATGCCGACAACTTGAAACTGGATACGCTGGCCGGGATGCTGAACTACAGTACGGCCTATTTAGGCCAGCTCTTTAAGAATAAGACAGGGGAGTACTTCAACACATACCTCGACAAGGTCCGGATCCGCAAGGCAAAGGAGCTGCTGGAGCAGGGCATGAAGGTATACGAAGTGGCGGAACGCGTCGGCTACACGAGCGTGAACTATTTTCACAGCAAATTTAAAAAATACGAGGGCCGTTCACCTTCCGACTTTAAAAATCCATAATTTGTGGATGATTTTTACCGAAATCCGTTGTATTTGCCGTTTCTCCCCGCTGATTTATGATGGAAGCCAGGAGAGGGGAGGAAACATGAAAACGATAACATTAAAGACGGAAAACGCATACAAACAGACGATGCGGACCCGAAAAAGTGCGTGGAAGGTATTGAAAAACCAAAAATATCTGTATTACATGTCCATTCCGTTCGTTCTTTGGGTCTTTGTTTTCCAGTACCTGCCTTTATGGGGCTGGACAATGGCCTTCCAAAAATATAGACCTGGCGTAAGCTTTTTTGAACAGAAGTGGGTAGGCTTGGAGCATTTCCGTACCTTGTTCCAGGATGACCATTTCTACCAGGTACTTCGAAATACGCTGGCCATGAGCTTTATGGGCCTGATTGCAGGCTTTATTGTACCGGTCGTCTTCGCCATATTGCTTAACGAGGTTCGGCTTCAGGTGATGAAACGGTTCGTGCAGACGGTGTCTTATCTGCCGCACTTTGTTTCGTGGGTCGTTGCTGCAGGCATCGTTACCAAAATGCTGTCAACGGACGGGGGCGTCGTAAACAGTATACTCCTCAGCCTGAACATCATCGATCAGCCGATTCAGTTCATGGCCCAGGGTCATTGGTTTTGGTGGATCGTCACCAGCGCGGACATTTGGAAGGAAACCGGGTGGAACGCCATTATTTATCTGGCGGCCATTTCCGGCATTGGCCCTGAGCTCTATGAAGCTGCCCGTGTTGACGGTGCGAGCCGGCTAAGGCAAATGTGGCATATCACGCTGCCCGGGATCCGGCCGACAATCATCGTGCTTCTGATTATGTCCATCGGCCACCTGCTCGGCACAGGCTTCGAGAAACAGTTTCTGTTAGGCAATCACCTGGTCATCGATTACTCCGAAGTGCTTGACTTGTATGCGCTTAACTATGGTTTGGCCATGGGACGCTACTCCTTCGGGACGGCGATCAACATTTTCAACTCGGTGATCAGCCTGATCCTGTTGTTTGCGGCTAACGGTATTTTTAAGCGCTTCACCAACGAAAGCATTATGTAAGGAGGAAGACATGGGAACTGCCAATAGTACTGCGCCAGCCGGCCGCATGAAGAGCAAACTGAAGTCAAAATCACCGCAGGACCGAATTTTGGAAGCAATCGTGTATCTGTCCATGATCGTGGTGACCGTCCTGACGATTTACCCGTTCTTAAACGTGCTTGCGATCTCCTTCAACGATTCGGTGGATACCGTCAGAGGGGGGATTACGATCTGGCCAAGGCAATTTACGCTGAAAAATTACGATTTGATCTTTACTTACAGCGGCCTCATTACCGGATTCAAGATTTCCGTCCTGAGGACGGTCATTGGAACCATAGCGGGTCTGCTCAGCGGTTCAATGCTGGCTTACGCGCTGGCCCGCAGCGATTTCCAAGCAAGACGATGGATCTCCATGTTTCTGGCCATCACCATGTATGTCTCAGGCGGGATGATTCCGGGCTTTATCCTGTTGAAGGAACTGCATTTAATTAATACGTTTGCCGTTTACATTTTGCCGGGGCTCGTGAGCGCCTTTAACGTCTTCGTCATTCGTTCCTTCATTGACGGCCTGCCCTATGCGCTGCAGGAATCGGCGAAACTGGACGGCGCCAACGATTTTACGATTTACTGGCGCGTGATTCTTCCCCTTTGCAAGCCGGCGCTTGCGACCGTGGCGCTCTTTCTGGCGGTAGGGCAGTGGAATTCATGGTTTGACACCTATTTGTTCAATGGGTCCAACGAATCGTTGACGACTTTGCAGTATGAGCTGATGAAAATTTTGCAGAGCACGACGACGGGTGCTACCAATTCCCAGGACGCTGCCAATATGGCTCAGCGCATGGCACAGGTATCGCCGGAATCCGTCAAAATGGCGATTACCATTATCGTGACGGTACCGATTCTGGTCGTCTATCCTTTCTTGCAGAAATATTTTGTGAAGGGTATGACGCTTGGAGCGGTCAAAAGTTAAAGACAGATGCTGGTGTGTCCAGGCCTCATCGCCTGTTCCATACAAATTCATCATTATTCATTATGACTTGGGGGGTTAAGCTTCATGAAGTCAGGTAAAAAGAGATGGGCGGCGTCTGTACTGGCGCTGACTTTGACGGCAACGCTCGCAGCGTGCGGCGGAAACGGCGGCTCGTCTGCAGCTGAGACAGAGGGAAGTGCTGCATCCGGAACGAAAAGTGATGACCTGAAGCCCATCACATTCACTTATTTTTCGGAAGATTCCAGCACGAATTGGAACAACATGAAAGACGAGGTCGGCAAGGTGATCACGGAGAAAACAGGGGTCACCCTGGATGCGGAGTTCGCTGTCGGCGACCCGGTGCAGAAAATTTCATTGATTGCGGCCACCGGCAACTATCCGGATTTGATCGCAGCCAAAGCGGATGTCGGCAAACTTGTCGACGCCGGCGCCGTCATCGATCTCACCGATTTGATCGACAAGTACGCGCCGAACATTAAGAAAATGCTCGGAGACAAGCTTGTTCGGACGAAGTACAGCTTGGATGACCAGGCGATCTACGCGATCCCGACCTGGTCGGCTGTCGAGGAGAAGAAGTTTAAAGCCGACGGAGGCTTTGAGCTACAGCATCGCGTCGTCAAAGAAGCGGGATATCCGGAAATTCGCACAGTGAAGGATTTTGAAAAAGTCATTCAGGACTACATCACTAAGCATCCGACGGACGAAAACGGCAATAAAAATATCGGCTTGTCCCTGAATGCGGACGATTGGCATATGTACCAGGTGACCAACTTGGGATTCCAGACGACAGGAGGGCCGGATGACGGCGAGTATTACATCGATCAGGAAACACACCAGGCCACATACCATTTCCGCCGTCCGGAAGAAAAGGAGTTCTTCCGCTGGTTGAACCACATGAATTCCATCGGACTGCTTGATCCGGAAAGCTTCGTGCAGAAAACCGACCAATTTAAGGCGAAAGTAGCTTCGGGGCGGGTACTTGGCCTTGCCGATCCGGAATGGGATTATGGCGACGGACAAAATGCGCTGAAGGCGGCCGGCAAATTCGACCAGACTTACGGTCATTACCCGGTCACGATGAGCACGGAATACAAGGATACGAGCTTCTGGCCCGCCGGCTTTGACGGAGGATACGGCATCTCGATCTCCAGCAAATGCAAGGATCCGGTACGTGCGATCAAGTTCCTCGACTTTTTAGCATCGGAAGAAGGACAGATCCTGAATAACTGGGGCATTGAGGGCAAGCATTACACGATGGAAAACGGCAAACGCACGCTGATCCCGGAGGTGCAGGAGCGGGCGAACAATGACGGCGCAGCGTTCCAGAAAGAAGCGGGCCTCGGACTATACTGGAACTTGATGGTTCATTATGGTGACGGCATCAAGGATTCCACCGGTAACTACTTCACCCGCAATTACCCGGAACTGCTGACTGCGAACTACAGCGAGGCCGAGAAGGAGACCCTGAAGGCTTATAAAGCGGAGCATTGGAAGGACCTCTTCCCTAAGGAAGAAGACTTTAAGCAGAGAGCCTACGGAGCGGCATACACGATGTCCTTGCCTAACGACGATCCGGCCGTGATTCTGGGAGCCAAGATGAAGGACATTACGTGGAAACGTATCCCGGAAGCGGTCATGTCCAAGCCGGAAGACTTCGACAACATTTGGGACGCCTATATGGCGGAGCTGGAGAAGGCCGGAGTTAAAGAAATGGAAGAGGCTTATACCAAGCATATCAAGGACCGGATCGAGCTCTGGTCGACCAACTGAGTAGAGTAAGGCAAAGAATCACCCCGAAAATCGGGGTGATTCTAAGTGTACGTAAAGGTAGCCAGTATGTTAGTCGCCTTGTGAATATGGTGAGAGATTTTTTATCGCTTAGGGATTTAGATTAAAGCAATCGCGAGCAGCGTGAACAGGCTTAACGTCAAAATGGAGTTGCGAGCCCTGAATCCGAAGGGTTGGAAAGCGGAGGTCGTTACAGGTCCATCTCTTCGATCTGTCTCCAAGTACACATGATCACGATCCACTTTTACGATTCTTCCTTCGTGCACATAACCGTCTCTTGTTATAATGCGGACTCTCTGGCTCATGAATCGCGTGCAGCTATAATAGGCATCCATCTCATCATTCCTTTCTTTGACAAAGCATCATATGAACGCGTTGGACAAGGGGTCACGGCAGTTATACCAATGTATGAGGCCGATTCCGCTAGTTTACGAAATTTTGAGAAACGAACGTTAAAGTGCACCTTTAAACCTTTAAAAAAGATTCAGAAATAAAATAAACCCTGCAGCACAGAGCTGTCAGGGTTTAAAAATGTTATTTGTTTAGAGAAAGAAAGATCTAATGCCTTCAGATCACAACGGCGCGTCCATCTATGTTGTAATTATATTACAAAAATTAATTTGCACCTGTAATACAAAAAAACCCTGCTAGCAGGTAGCCAGCAGGGTTTTCGTCAATCCTGATATTTGGTTTACCAACAAAATGCTGCCAAAATAATTACCAACAGAATGAACAACACAAGGATAGCACCAACATTGTTGTGCAAGCCGTAACCGTACCCTGCGCCAACTCCTCCTACAACTCCACTCATCCCTTACTACCTCCTTGAGTTTAAAGTACAATGTATCTTATGATTTAATTAGGATTGGGTATGGGCAAAGCGGTAAATAGATAATCATATCTTATGGATAATGAGCATTTGGGGAAGGGCAAACCTCTCAAGGGCAAACACTCATTTTTAAGTTTCGGACTATAAATTTAGAATGAATCAAAAAAACGACCCTGCCAGCTAATAGCCAACAGGGAAGAGGCGAGCTTACCGATGGCCGAGGTCGTCAACCGAATTTCAGATACGTCTCCTTGATAGGGGGCTTTTTTTGTTATGTAAAAATATTTTTCACCCGTACAACTCTTTATGCCAAGTCATACTTTTTAGGGACACACAAAAACTGTTTCTCTGGACCCACACGGTATTTGTACGCTACTATTAAAACCTATCGTTTCAACACTGATGCTACTGAATGTGTAAGGAGTTAAAAACGTGAACCATGAAGACAAACAATCGACATTTGCCATTTGGCTCAGCTTCATAAGTAATATCGTGTTAACCGCTATTAAACTCGGTGTTGGATTCTTATCCAATAGTCCAGTGCTCATTGCAGACGGTGTCCATAATGCAGGAGACGTCGTCGCCACAGGCGCAGCCCTCAGCTCCATGCGAATCTCCAAACAGCCTCCGGATGAGGATCATCCCTATGGTCATGGGAAGGCAGAGGTGCTGGGGGCAGGGGTCGTGGCCATCATTTTAGCGCTGGCCGCTCTATATATGGCCTATCACTCCGTCATGGTGCTGTTCGAACCCCCGCACAAAACAACCGTCGTCGCGCTGGCAGCAGCGGCTTTTTCTTTGATTTTGAAGCAAATTCTCTATGTTTATACCATGGCTATCGGAAAACGTCACCGAAGCAGCGGGCTCATTGCCACAGCTTATGATCATCTTGCAGATGTCTATGCTTCCATTGCCGCGGTCATCGGCATCGCATTGGGCATGCTCGGCGATCATTACGATATCGCGATTCTCTCCTATGGCGATCCTATTGCCGGAATCGTCGTCGCTTATTTGGTGTTAAAGCTGGCGATTCATATGGGAAAATCCTCGGTCGATGTTTTGATGGAAAAAAACGTGGACTTGGAGAAAATGAACGAGCTTACGGAGTTAGTCAAAACGGTTCCGGAAGTAAAGCGTCTGGATCGCCTGCGTGCGAGGGACCACGGCCATTATATTATTGTTGATATTCGAGTTGGGGTGGCGGCTGAGCTCAGTGTTCAGGAAGGGCATGATATTTCCCGAAATATTAAACAAACGATCATGAAGCATTGCTCCGATGTCGGAGAGGTTATGGTTCATTTAAACCCATGGTATGAAGAGTAGTCCGCAAATAGCTAAACCCCGCTCACTGAGCGGGGTTTAACGTTTCCTCATCCTTATCCGTAACTTCCTCCACCACGCCGTACCGCTCCAGCGCCTTCACCGAAGCCTCCAGCATACGTCTCTTCACATACTCTCCTTCAAGCACCCGCACCCGTTTGCCCAGGAAGCGCAGCTTGGACAGCAGAAATTCCCTCTCATCGCCCATAACGCATACCTTGACCGTATAGGTATCGGTTTGCACGTCATACTGCACTTCTTTGTCAAAGCAGCACAGCGCATACAGAATGCGCGACATCTCCTGGTTATACTGCGGGATGATCTGGACGAGCACCTCGGCTTTGCGGTTCTCCAGCGTCTCGCTGATCCGCGTCAAAATATCGCTCACCCGCTCAAGCGGCAGCTCCTGCTCGGTGACAGAGAGAATGTTATCCAGCTTCGTGCTCATGAAGGCGCGATTGCGGATATGGTGCCACAGCAGATACCATTCCCGCTTTACCATGGAATACTCCAGCCGGTAGGGCACGCCCAGTTGGTTGGAGTAGACTTGCCCGCTTTTCAGGGCGTGGGTGACGCGGATACCGCTCCGGTTCATGATCAAGCGGCGCAAGGGCCGCAGGAGGGGGTGGTATACCTGCTTTTCCCGGCTCCGCGCTTTCTCGATCAGGTGAGCGTCGGTGTCCATCGCTTCATCTTCGGCCAGCAGAGCCGCCAGCTTCGCCAGCGTTTCGGGCGTAAATGCTTCGGAAGCGGCGGGATGCTCCAGCACGGTTTTCAGCCAAGCGCGTTCGTGGGCGGTGACCATGAAGGTGCCGGAATCGTCGAGCCGCGAGATGATCTGGTAGTTAAAAATCTTTTCAAACAGATTCATAATAGGCGCGTATCTCCTTCCATTCCGCGATCATTTCGCGGCGCAGCCGGATCGGCTCAAGCACCTCGCAGCTGGAACCGAAGCTCCGCAGCCACGGCTTGATTTCCGTCGTGCCGTTTACGGTAATCTCGTAGATGAAGGCTTCGTCGTCTTCATCGACGATTTGCCCCCACTGACCCTGCAGCAGCACCCGCTCTTTGATGAAATTCGGTCCGTCGCCGGGATTGTAAAATTTAGCCCGGACCGTAACCGGTGCGCCGGTGTCGATCAGCCAACTGTAGCGGAGCTTCTCCAGCAGTTCCTGCTGCCTCTCCGCAAACCAGACGGGATCCGCCTCATCTGCCTCCTCAAACTGCGTGATGCCTTCCATCCGGTATTTCCGGATGCCTTCCCGGCCATAGGACAGCAGATACCAGCGGCCGTACTGATGGTCGTACACGACCTTTAACGGCAGCGTCTGTTCCAGCTTGCCCTGCGTTTTCCGTTCAAACAGCGGGTTGGTATTCTGGGAGGCGTAGCTTTTTTCCGCTTTGGGCGAGAAGTACAGGAACCGGACCTTCCGGTGCTTGCGGATCGCATCCAGAATGGAGAACAAATGGGCTTCGTCCAAAATCCGCGAGTGGTAGTGATATTTATATAAAAAGGGCTCGACCGCATGCTTCTCCGCATGGCTTCGCATCAGCTGCTTCTTCAGTCCGTCCCGCAGCAGGTAGCCCTGAACGGAAGGAATTTGGGTGCCCGCCATGACGTCCACAAAATCGTACAAATCCAGCAGCTCATCTTCGGTCAGCTCCTGAACGAGCTCTCCGCGAATGGCGTACCGGTAAGGGCGCGCTCCGCCTATTTTGCGGATCACTCCTACCTCTTCCAGGTACTTCAGGTCCTTGCGGATCGTCTTCTCATCCGGGAGCGGGAGATGGGCGGCCATCGCGTTCGTGCAGCAGTCTAGCAGCTCCAGCGCCGTAAGGGACTGCGTACCAAGCGCCCCAAGCAGCAGGGACAGCCGCTTACTTTCTGACTCTTTCAGCGACTTGGCGCGGAACAGGAACAGCAGCATCGGGTCGGCCGAATCGTAGTAGTTGTAACGCAGCCCTTCGCTGAACTCCTTGCCCTGTTCCTCCGGCAACTGCTGGTACGTGGCCTGGACAATTTCCTTGAGGCGGCGGATCGTCTTATCGAACGTGTTCACGGAAATCCCCAGCCGCTTGGCGAACTGCTGCCGGTTATACGCCCCGCTCGTCAGCACCAGCAAGCGCAAAAACTGGATTTCTTTATCAAAGCTCTCTTTGGCCATCTGGCGGTTCTCCTTTTCCGTATCGATCTCATTCTATTGTAGCAGGCGAACCGGGTGGTTAACACGTGAACCTTACCATGAGCGTGCCGTGATCGTGTGAGCGGAAACACGAATGACGCCTGTTTCACCAGATTTCTATGCCGGGTCGTAATACTTGCGCCATGTTCGTGCGCACGAAAATAAGCGATGATGACAGCAAGGAATTGAAACCCGCAAGCAAGGAGAGTGCAGTATGGCGATCGTGCAAATCAAGTCCACGAACCCGCAGTTTTCATTTTTGATCAAAAAGAACCCGCATTCCGGCATGATTCTCCGCAGCATCCGCAAAGGGATGGCCTACGGCTGGTATTCGGATGAGCAGACGTTCAACGTCTATTTCAAAGACGCCGATAATGAAATTTCCTATAAGCAGCATGCCGACGAGCAGTTTGAATATTTGAACGTGTCGCGTTACAACACGCCGTTATTTCCGCTCAACGCGATCGGCGAGTTTTTCGCTCATCCGCTCAAGCACCATGACGAACGTGATACGGAGGGGTATGAGCATACGTTGATGATCGGCATGATTCATATCGAGCTCACGCGCTACATCGATTTTTTCGAAAAACATCTCAAAGACTTCACGTTTCAGATTACGCATCAGGCGCATAAGAGCTACTCGCTCACGGTGACGACGCAGCGCAGCCTTTATGAACTCCTTCACGCCGTGAGCGTGCTGTGCCTGTTCCTGTCCATGTTCGGCAACGAATACATCGACATTTCCGAGCATGTGCTGGACAAATACATCCGCAGCATCAACGTGATCGACGCGCCGTTTTACATCCGCAGCCTGTTCGTCCGAAATTTCCTGGCTTCCCGGGAGCGGTATAACAAGTACAAGGCGGAGCTTGAAGCGTCGGCCCGATACCGCATCCAATTTGCGTACGGAGGTACGGCGCTGCAGCGCCGAAATTACATCGGCAGCGTGCTGCCTTTCGATAAGTCCATTCTCGATGTCGGATGCGGTGAAGGCTTTTATGCGCTGCCGTTTGCCGGCAAAATCGAAGGAAGCTATTACGCGGTCGATATCGACGAAGAGAGCCTGGCGGCCCTGACCCGCAAAGCGGAGTCCCGGCAAATCGATAACATTGCGCCCTTCCACTCGGTGGAGCATTTTCTCGAGGACTACAACGGCGAACGGGTCGATGTGATCCTGACGGAAGTGATCGAGCATATGAGCAGAGAGGAGGCGGCGCAGCTGATTCGGCAGATTGTGGCCGGGGTCGATTTTGATCATTTGGTGATCACGACGCCGAACGCCGACTTTAACCATTATTACGAGCTGTCCGGCTTCCGCCATGACGACCATAAGTGGGAGATGGGGCAGGAGGAGTTCCAGACGTGGATGCTGGATGTGATTCAGGGGCTCGGACTGTCGCATGAATTCGCGGCGATCGGGGATGAGGTCGACCAGATCCAGACGACGCAGGGCGTTATTTTGAAGAAAGAGGGGGCTTAAAGCTCATGGAAATCCGCACAAAAATGCATACCATCTTCATGCTCGTCGGTTCCACGGAATGCGGCAAAACGACGTTTGCCCAAGATGTGCTGATTCCGGGACTGCGGTTTGAGGATGTGACATCGAAATTAAAAGCAAACATTCAATATCTGTCCTCCGACCGGATCCGCCAGGAGGTGCTCGGATATGATTACGATAAATACGATCAAGTGATGCTGGAGGCGAGCGAGCAGGCTTTTCACCTGCTGTTTGAGCGGCTGAAGATGGTTACGTCGTTTCCGGTTAATGCCGATTTCGTGGTGGTGGATACGACGGGGCTGGCGGAGGATTTTCGCGAAAAGGTGCGGGAGATCGCCCGCAGCAATCACTACAATCTTGAGATCATCGTCTTCGATTACCGGAAAAGGGAGGACTACTACGCATCGGAGCGCTCCAAACGGCTCATCACGAATCATATCAACCGCCTGAAAAAAGACGTGCTCGGCGCGCTGCCGCGCGATGGCTATGAGAAGATCCATAAGGTACGGGCCAAGGACTTTTACCGGCCTGAAGAAAGCACGGCCAATCCCGACTACCGCGTGATGATCGAGGATTTGGAGGCTTACCGGGAGACGGTTCTCCCGCATGGCCCGCAGTACATCATCGTGGGGGATGTCCATGAGTGCGTGGAAGAGCTGAAGGGTCTGCTGCTGAGCTACGGCTTCCGGATGGAGGCAGGCAAGCTGTTCGCAGGGGAGAAGCTAAGGTCTACGAAGGTCATCCTGGCTGGTGACTGGATCGATAAAGGCAAGCAGACGCGTGAAATTATCGAATTTCTGTACGAGAATCAGGAGCATTTCTTGTTCGTGATGGGGAATCACGAAAATTTCGTCTACAAATACCTGCGGGGCGAGATCCAGGGCGTGGATCAGGAGCTGCTGCAGACGTATTTTGATTCCACCGAGACACTGGCAAACGATGATGAGCTGCTCCGGAAATTTAATGAACTGGTGGAAAAGGCAAAGCCCTTTTACCGCTATGTAGGAACGGACGGCCCTTCCTACTATGTAACGCATGCACCCTGCAAGAAGAAATACATCGGCAAGTTGGACGCCCAATCGGCCCGCCATCAGCGCAATTTCCGCATCGACCGGGAGGCGCCGCTGGAGGAACAGCTGTCCTTCCTGAAGGATGAGGCGGTCGGAAACCACCCGTATCATATCTTCGGTCATGTGGCCGCCAAGCAGGCTTTCCGGATCCGCAACAAAATCCATCTCGACACCGGCGCTGTGCATGGAAACGGGCTGACGTCCGTGACGGTTTCGTTCAAACCGTTCATGAAGTCGCATAAGTCGCGCACATCCGTGCTGACCGAGGAACTTCCGGCGCTGTTCCAGGAAAAGCGGAAGGTATCCGTACAGGATTTGGGGGAGGACGATATCCGCAGGCTGCATTACTGTTCCCGGCATAAAATCAACTTCATTTCCGGTACGATGTCCCCGGCGGATAAAGATATGGAGAGAAATGAGCTGGAGTCGCTGAAACGGGGCTTGGACTATTTCAAGGAGAACGGTGTCCTGAAGGTGGCGCTGCAGCCCAAATATATGGGATCGCGCTGCAACATTTATTTGCATCTCGACGTAGAGCAGTGCTTCGCGGTAAGCCGCAACGGTTACAAGGTGAAGCAGGTGGATCTGACGGTAGTCTACCATCGGCTGCTGGCCAAGTTCGGCCCTTATATGCAGGAGCGGGGAATCCGCATGCTCATCCTGGACGGCGAGCTGATGCCGTGGAACGCCCTCGGCGAAGGGCTGATCCAGCGGCAGTTCAAGCCGATCGAGAAGGCGCTGGAGGGCGAGCTTTCCTTTTTGCAGGACCATGGTTTTGAAACCGCTCTGCAGTCATTGACCGAGCAGTATCAGGCCAGCGGCTTCGAGCAGGATCAATACCGCATGCCTAAAAAAGACCTAAGCGACAAATACGGCGCCAACGTGTACCAGAACTACAAGCATATGCACGAAATTGTGGAGACGTCCGTATCGTTGGCACAGCATACCGAAGCTTACGAAACGTACAAAAGACAGCTGGAGCTGTATGCGGAAGCAGGGGAGATGGAGTATAAACCGTTCGCCATCTTGAAAATCGTCTTTGAAAACGGCGGGGAGGAATTGCCGCAGTGGACGACATCGGAGATGTACGGCTTCTTGTCGGACGATGAATCGGTTTCACTTGATTTGTCCGAACCGGAGAGTTATGCAGAGGCGGAGCGGTTCTTTGCCAAGCTGACGACGGAGAAGCACATGGAAGGCGTCGTTATCAAGCCTGAGGCTTGGGACGGCCGGACGGTGCCGTACATGAAGGTGCGCAACCCGGACTACCTGTCCATTATTTACGGCTACGACTACCGATTCCCGCATAAGTACCGGAAGCTGCTGAAGCAGAAAAGCATCGCCCGCAAGCTGCGGACCTCGCAGAACGAATACCGGCATGGCCTCCGGATGCTCGGCGTGAAATACGACGAGATCGAACCGATGCATGCGGCGTACCAGGAAGCGGCTGCCAATCTGCTGTTTGAGGTGGCCCAGGAGCAAGAGATCGATCCACGGCTGTAGGCGTTCGATTCTCCCTCATGCAGATCCATGAGAAAGACCACCTCTACGGGTGGTCTTTTTAAAAACTCATTCTTCTTCCTCCTCTAAAAGTTGCTTCAAGCGCAGCATATTTGTACTCCAGAACTGGGTATAATAAGCCACCCAATCTTGAATTTCTTGGAGCGGGGAAGCGTTCAGCCTGAATCGCGTTTCTCTGCCGACTTTCCGGTCAACGACCAGTCCGGCCTCTTTCAGGATGGTCAAATGCTTGGATACCGCTGTCCGGCCCATCTGGAAATGTGGCGTCAGTTCATGAAGCGGGAGCTCCTCCGCCTCGGATAATAGACGAATCAGTTGGCGTCTGGTTGGATCTGCAACGGCGTCAAATACATCCCGGTTCTCATTGTTCTCGCTCACAGCACTCTCTCCTAAGCCTTATTGTCGTCTCATGATGTGACACCTTTTGGTGACAACTAGATTGTATGACACCATTTGGTGTCATGTCAATGTTCTGCAATATGAAGTTGGAGCGTCACCGGGGTATCCCGTGCATAACCATCCGCTGGTTCCAATAACTTCTTGCGTCACTTTACGGTCCTTTTACAAACCGAATGTATACTAGAAATACAGCAGTATATCAACCATTTTACACAAAGAAAGGGTGCAGCTATGGGAATTCATACGTACTTTCAATCGCTGAACGACCTCGAACGGATCATTCGTTGTCCCGGCAAGTTCAAATTTGAGGAGCACAGCGTTTCCGCCCATTCCTGGAAGGTTGTCCAGTACGCCAAAACGCTGGCTGACATTGAGGAAACCAACGGAGTCACGGTGGACTGGAAGAAGCTGTACGAAATTACCAGCAGCCATGATTACGGCGAGATTTTTATCGGGGATATCAAAACGCCCGTGAAGCACCACTCCCTCGAACTGCGTGCAATGCTTCAGCAAGTGGAGGAAGGCATGGTCGCTCATTTCATTGATGAGCATATTCCGTCTGAGTTTCAGCCGATTTTTCGCAGGCAACTGCGTGAAGGCAAGGACGATTCCGTCGAAGGCAGAATCCTGGAAGTAGCCGATAAACTGGATCAAATCTACGAGGCCTTTACAGAACTGCAGCGCGGAAACACGGAAAAAGAGTTCGTCGTCATGTACAGAGATGCTCTCATCAAAATTAAAGGAATCCAGCTTCATTGCGTCGACTACTTTTTGCAGCATATTCTCCCCGATTTAGTCAGCGAAGGGTCCAGATCCCCGATCGATATCGAGAAAATTACGAAAGAAGCCTTAGCGACATAAGTCATGATTTGCATCATTGGTTGTATCCTCCTGCCTTTCAATCTTTTTGAACCTCAGTTCATCCTCTCAAGCTTTACAGCTTCAATAGATTTTTCCTCTCTTTTTAAAAAAATATTTCCCTACATATACGCTTCGAACCAAGATGAGGCCATGCCGCTCTATGGCCACCTTCGTCAGATCCCCGCTTTTTGCACCATTCCATCAGCTTCATATCCCATTTAAGTTCCATTTAAATATTCGGGTTTACTCTAGGGCTATCCCATTACAGCCACAAGGAGTAAATCATCCATGAACAATAAGAAAAAGAAGTCCAAGCGCATTCTGCTCATCAGTCTCACGCTGTCCATTGCCACAGTCGGCGGCATCCTGTACGGGCTGGCCGACCGGTATTTGATCCCGCATGTGGAGGAGGTTGTTGCCCAGCCCAGCACGGCAGCAGCCGTATCGTCGACCGCTTCCGGCAGGCAGTCGGCGGGTACAACGAAAACAGCTGCTGCGAATACATCGACGAATACAGAATCTGCGGCATCCACGGCCCCGGCGGTAAACGCAACCTCTGACGATTGGAACTACAAGAGCGATAACGTCGATATTTCGATCAAGCAAGTGGAGACCGGTACAGGTGCAGATAAAATGACGTATTACGTCGCCGATGTTCAGCTGAAGAGCGCGTCCAACCTCCGGACAGCCTTCGCGAATAATTCCTTCGGCCGTAACATTACCGAGCATACCTCGGAGATCGCCTCCGCCAACAATGCCATTCTTGCCATCAACGGGGACTATTACGGGTTCCGGAATGACGGCGTCGTCATCCGTAACGGCACCTTATACCGTGATGAGCCTGCGCGTGACGGGCTGGCGCTGTTCGGTGACGGCACGATGAAATCGTATAACGAGGAGGAGGTTTCCGCCGAGGATTTGCTTGCCCAAGGGGTAACGAATACCTTTTCGTTTGGACCGGTTCTGGTGAAAGACGGCACCGCGGTGCAGGACTTCGATAACGTCAAAATCGATACCAACTTCGGCAACCGCACGATCGACGAGGCCAATCCGCGGACGGGGATCGGCATCATTTCGCCGAATCACTACGTGTTTGTCGTGGTGGACGGGCGGCAGCAGAATTACAGCCGGGGCGTGACGCTGAACGAGTTTGCGAATCTGTTTGAGGACCTGGGAGCAACCGAGGCCTACAACCTCGACGGCGGCGGTTCATCGACCATGTACTTTATGGGCCGGGTCGTCAACAGTCCTGGGGGCAAAGGCCAGGAGCGCGGCGTCAGCGACATTATTTATGTTGGCGAATAACGGACCGACGAAGCTGAAGGAGGCTACCGACATGACAACCGTATTGATTCCGGCCTATGAGCCTGACGAGAGACTGCTGCAGCTGATTGCTGACCTAAAAGCGGCTTGCCGCTGCGGGATCGTCGTGGTCGATGACGGCAGCGGTGAGGCCTATGGGGAGCTGTTTCATTCGGCTCGCCAGGCCGGCTGCATCGTGCTGACCCACGACCACAACCTTGGCAAAGGGCGGGCCTTGAAGACCGGCTTCGCCTTCCTGAAGAAGGCGGGTGAGACGGGAGGGATCGTCTGCGCGGACAGCGACGGACAGCACCTTCCGGCCGATATCGTCCGGATTGCCGCGGCGGTCGACGAGCATCCGGACCATATCGTGCTCGGCTGCCGGCATTTTACCGGCAGGGTACCGCTGCGAAGCCGGTTCGGCAACCAAGCGACACGCTTAGTTTACACCCTGACGACCGGCCGCTTCGTCATGGATACGCAGACCGGCCTTCGTGGCTTCTCGTCAGCGATGCTGGACTGGCTGTGCAGCATTCCGGGCGACCGTTTTGAGTATGAAATGAACATGCTGCTGCAGGCACGCGGAGACGGCTACCCGATCCATGAGGTGCCCATTGATACCGTCTATTTGGAAAAGAACAAGTCGTCTCATTTCCGCCCGGTTGCGGACTCCATCCGGATTTATGCCCCTATCCTAAAGTTTTGCTCTTCATCCGTACTCTCGGCGGGACTGGACTTTCTGCTGCTCTTCGTGCTTCAGTTCGTTACCGGCAGCCTGCTGGCCGCCGTAGTCGGTTCGCGGTTGTGCAGCGCCATATTCAATTACGCCATGAACCGGCGATATGTATTTGTGAAAAAGGACGCCCCCCGGCTGATCGAATCGGCTCCGAAATATTTTGCGCTGGTCGCGCTTATTATGGGATTAAATTACGGGTTGTTGATATTGTTCCACGAAATGGTGGGGATTCCGCTTTTCATCGCCAAGCTGCTCACCGAGGGCTCCTTGTTCGTGTTCAGCTACTGGTGCCAGCGCAAATTCGTGTTCCGTTCCCGGTCGCAAGCCGGGGGCAGGCCGCCCAAAGCTTATGTTAAGAGATATAAGAAAGTGTGAGCCTCGCGAAATTCAGGTTCCTCATATCGCAAGAGGTAGTTCCGCTAAATACGGGCCACCGGATTTCTATAAAAAAAGAGCGATCCAATGCGGACCGCTCTTTTTCGTCTATTTATGCTTTTTCGAACAGGTTTAGCTTTTATTAAATTCCTCGTTTAAACGGCTCACGTAATGTTCCAGCACGTAGTCCCTCACAAATTTTTCCTTAGCCTCGCTGTCCTCTTTCCTTTGAAACAGCACGTTCCTTTTCGTTCGTTCCGGCGCAGGCTTGTTAAGCCAGAGCTCCAAGGCCTCGCTCTCCAGCTGACGCTTCACCCTTCGTTCCGTTAGGTGATCCGCCTGTTTCCGGCTCTGGGCCTGAACCGTTGGGGACAAGGACGCCGCCGCTTCGGTCTGCTTCATAAGGAGCTCGGTAAGACGTTCGACTTTTTCCTGCTCACGCTGCAGCAGTTCGAGCAGATGCTGATTAAATTGCTCCTGGTTGTTAAAGCGATCGATCATGGATTTCTCCAATTCGGACAAGGCTTCGGCAAGATTATCGCTCACGCGCTCATCCTTATGGACGCTGGTATCGCTCACGGTCGTGATCGTGGATGACTGGCCCAGCAGCACCTCCTCGACCTGCTCCCCGTTCAGCCCCTTGGAGTATTCGTCACGGATCCGGGCCAGCGCGGGAATAGACGCGGAAGATATCAGATAACTTTTATGCTGCTTTTTCGTATGCAAGTGATGTCCGTGCCGGTCCATGTATCGCCTGATTGTTGGCTGAGGGATTTCAAGCTGTCCCGCCAAATCGGAAACTTTCAGCCATTGCTCATCGCTCATGTGCGCTCACTCTCCCATCATCATACGCTCATAGCTGATATATTCTGGACGCGGGGGGCTTTTTCCTTCGAGCGTGGAGCAATTAGCTCACTCAATCGTTCATGGCTCGGGTGGCTGGACTTCAAGAGCCGGATTATTCTGTCCTCGGCATTCCCGGGGCGTTACTTCTTACGACTAGCAGCGTTTATAGATTAGAGGTTACGATATTTTCAAATCATAACAACCATTTCTTAAATTATATGGAAAATAGAACGTATATCATGATGTGCATCAACTAGCGAAAGTGAGAGGATGGTCATTAACAAGCTCACATTATTTTCGGCTTCGATTTTAATGTTCGGTTTTCTTGTGGGGTGCAGCAAAGATCAGATGATAAACAGTCCCTCAACAGGTACGGAAGCAACAACAGAATCTCGGGTAACAACGAATTCACAACTAGAGAATCATATGAATACGGCGAATCCGTCACTGGATGCGAAATCTTGGTCTTCGGAGAACAAAGAGGTAAAGCTGACGCCGGTTAAGGAAGGGCAATATTCGTATGAATCTGTAGCCGTTGATGTGAATGGTGTGGACAAGGCATTCGACTGGAGCTTTTCGACGATTGAGGACCCGCGGATTTACTATACGGATGTTACGGGCGACGGGAAGGAAGAAGCGGTGATCATCCTTAATAAGGGAAAAGGGACGGGACTGAATATTGATGAATTACATGTACTGAATGGGACGGATCTCTCCGAAATCCAAGTGCAAAGCTACCAGGAGATTGTCGCCGGCCAGATCGAAACGGGGGTTACCCGGAAAAATGATCAGACTTTGTCCATTAAGATAAAGTCACAGGGAAAAGAACATCAATTTGAATATCAGGTTGCCGGTATAAACTTTAAACAGGACAAGCTTAGTTTTGGCGGCGTCGTCTATTATTGGATGAAGAATCAACAAATCGTCACCACGTTAGGTGTGAGCGTTGGCATTTCTCCGCAATACGTAGGCGATTTTCAGATCACCTATAAATTCGATCAAGCAGAAAATAAATTGATTGCAGATCAAATCAGATTTGAACCTGTTCACAGATAAGATGATCTGGGGTTAAAAAAGGAGACACCGGTCAACTAACCGGTGTCTCCTTTCCATTTCAAAACATGACTCCCCAATGCTACAACTTCCAAATCCGATACAAAATGACCGCCGCCTCAGCCCGGGTAAGCGGACCTTGCGGCGTAATCTTACCGTTACTGCCGGTAACGATGCCGGCTTTCACGAGCGCAGCCGCACTATCCTTGGCGTAGCCGGCAATGCTTGCGGCGTCGGCGTATGCGCTCAGGCTTCCGCTGCCCTCAACTGTTTTTCCGGCCGCTGTTAACGCGCGTGCAGTGAGCACCATCATCTCCTGGCGGGTGATCGGGCTGTCTGGCTTGAAGGTACGGTCTGGTAAACCAACCGCAATGCCCAGCTCATTGGCAGTGTTCAACTCGCTACGATTATAAGCGATTGGATCGACATCGCTGAATGCGGTTTTCGGGATGCCTGTACCTTGGAGCTCCAGCGCCCGAACCAGAAGGGCTACGAAGTCGGCCCTTTTGATTATCGCTTCAGGAGAGAAGCGGCCCTCGGACATTCCATGGATGACTCCGCGGGCGGCCATGGCGTCAATGGCTGGCTTGGCCCAAGGGACGTTTTGCAGGTCTGCGAAGGCCGTGGACGCATAGGCGACCGCATAAGTACTGAAATGGTTGGTGTGGAAAACCACCGTTCTGGTGGCGGCATCATAGCGGCCGTTAGGAATAGGGGTCGCCTGGCCCTGGCCGTCGACATACCAAACTACAATCTGATCCGGATGGCTTAATTCCTCAGCAGTCGGCTTGTATGGAATTTCCACCGTCACAGGCGCTGCAGGATTACTCCATTCCAAGGTTCTGCCGCCTGCTGCAAGGCTCAGCTCGATCACCGGACGGCTGCCGATCCGTTCACGATCGGCTGCGGTTAGGTTCAAATGGTCCGTCGAGGCGGTTCCGATGCGAACGGATACTTGCCCGGATAGATCTGTCTGATTGGACAGCATGCCGCTTGGAATTCGAAGAACAGCGGAACCCGTCTTCAGCAGCAGCTCGAAGGATTCTTTTCCACTAAGGCTTTGAGCCGGGAGCTGGACTTCAACGGAACCGGTACCGGGTGGGTTTGCCGCCTCGATCACGATTAGCTTCTTCCCATTGGCGGGTACGGCCGCTTGCTCCAGCGCCTTTTTCAGGTTGTCGGCAGAAATGGTACTCACGGCACGTCCGTCTTGGATTTTCGCTTCCGGCTTGATTGTAACGGCACCATCGGTGCTTATGGTAATCCCGGTTTGCGGGCTGCCGCCGCCGTTGCTGTTATTGCCGCTGCTGTTGCTGCCATTACCGCTTCCGCTATTGCCGCCGTTTCCGTTACTTCCGCCGTTACCACCGTTGTTTCCGCCACCGCCCTCGTTGCCCGAGCCATTGTCGCCCGGATTGGCGGGTTTGCCGGTGAGGGTCAGTACGCCGAACACGGATGGATCCTGGTAGCCGTTGCCGGTCGTGTCGTTCCAGGCGGCGACGCTTTGGCGGGCGCCGTCTTTCGCGTCATTGACCTGGGCGTCGAAACCAAGCTTCAACTGATTGGCTGGCGTTACTGTTTTGAGCGGAATTTTCATTTCTACCGTGTAGTTTGTGCCGGCTGCTTTGGTCGCCGACTCGAAGCCATCTGCGATCTTGGGCGGATTAAAGGAAGTTTCGTTATCAAAGTTAATGCGGAACTGCCCGTCGTCATCCTGGTAGAACGTAGTTTTTGCGTTGTTCTCGTCCAGGAAAACTTCGACGGAGTCCTGCTCCCATGCGTTCGCGCTGGATTTGTCCAGCTGTGTGTCGCTGACCTGGATCAGCACGTACAGGTTGTGGTCGTCCCAGAGCGCTTTGGCTGTGCCCGTCGCGCCCTGCCACGCCATCTGATAGCGGTTGACCGGCATGGCGGCCGCTTGGTTCCAAACCGCGTCGACCGTCCCGTCAATCACCGGCGTGCCGTACGCCGCGATAGATTGGTTGGCATTGCCCGACTCGGGCGGATGCTCCGTAATAAATTTGTCCGGATCAATGACGCCGTAGTATGCCGGCTTGGCTTGAAGATTTTTATCAAACAACAGCGGATTTGATGAAGCTCTCCAGCTTGTACCGTCGTCCATTCCCCAGAAGGTGACCCGGCTGATGTCGGCGGCATGGTCCTTGAATATCTTCATCAATTGCGCGTACAAGTAGCCTTGGGCGTTGGCCAGCTTCTCGG
Organism: Paenibacillus sp. FSL R5-0378; assembly: GCF_038009285.1. Taxonomy (NCBI): domain Bacteria; kingdom Bacillati; phylum Bacillota; class Bacilli; order Caryophanales; family Paenibacillaceae; genus Paenibacillus; species Paenibacillus sp. FSL R5-0378. The sequence goes on along the minus strand of NZ_JBBPAY010000001.1, from coordinate 646,358 downwards.
GGAGCTCGTAGTTGCTGCCGGCTTGGATGTCCAGCTCGCTGATGCTGACCTCGACCCCTAAGGAGATGAACTTCTCAAGGGAAAGCTTCACATTTTCCGGATTCGTGTTCACATTGTAGTGCCCCTGCATGCCGACACCGTCGACCAGCTTCTTGCCGGGATGTGCTTCGGCATATCTGTCGTTCATGGCTTTGACCATGTTATAAATGGCCTGGGCCTTATTCTGGTTGTCCTCGTTATAATCGTTGTAATACAGCTTGATATCCCAATCCGGATGATCGTCCAGCACTTCCCTGGCCGCAAGGAACGCCTGCTCGACATAGTCTGGCCCGATCGCGTTATACCAAGGGGATTTGCGCAGCGACGCTTCCCAATCAGCCGGATTTGGCGGGTTGTCGTTCATCGCTTCGTTGACGACGTCCCAGGAAATTACCTTGTCGCCGAAATGCTCCATGACGGTTCGAATATGGGTCCGCAGGTTGACCAGTGCTTCCTCGCGGCTCAGAGGGACCGTGTTACCCTGCGCGTCCTGAGCCGTATTCATCCACGCCGGCGACTGCTGATGCCATACCAGCACATGCCCGTGCATCTGCATGCCTGCAGCCCGAACTTTATCGACCATTGCATCGGCTGCGGTGAACGTGAAGCTGCCCTTCGTCGGCTGCAGCGCATCCGGCTTCATGGCGTTTCCCGCCGTGGCGACGTTGTGATGCATGGTTAACAGCTCCAGCCGTACGCCTTCCAGATCCTCCGCCGAGATGGCGTTTCCGATCAGAAAATCGTTTTGGTACGCGTTCTTGAGAGGGACCAGATCCTTCTGGATTTCGACTGGCGTTGAGCCGGTTTTCTCGAAGCTGATATCGTCGATATAAAAGGAGGCTTCCGCGTTACTCGAACTTTCCACGTAAAGGGTCAAGTATTCGCCACCCACGCTGTTGTAACGGTACGTTCCTTCAAATTGGACCCAGCCGTCATCGGTGCTGATCGTTTTCGGGGCCAGGGTCGCATAATTTGCGCTGCCATCGCTGCCGATCTGGGTGGACAGCTGAATCTGGGAGCTGGCGGGGTTGATTAGCTTGACCCAAGCGGATATTTTATACTCGGCGCCTTTATCCACGTATTTCTCCACACGCAGCGATGGTCCATGCCAGGTAGCGGTCCGTCCTTCCACTTTGAGGGCGTACGCACCGTCCGGTGTGTGGTTGGCTTCATCGGTGACGGTTAGCTTCTCCGTGCCGGATCGGCCTTCAAAGCCACCGGGGGTCTGATCCTCAAAAGTGATCGTGCTGAAAGGCAAGGCAGGATCTCTAGGCAGTTCTTCGTTTCCGCCCCCGCCGGAGTCAGCCTTTTCAGTGATGAGGATGTCGCCTAGGTAGAAGGGGACTGTAGCACCGGCGCTGTTGGATTGAACACGCAGTCGAGTATCGCCGCTGCTGGTATCCAAGGTGAATTCTTTGGTCAACGTAAAATCTTCCCCAGCTTTAAAAGCTGCGCCGGCCAGCCAACCGTAGCTTTTGTCAACGGTTTGAAGATACGCTTGGGCGTCGTCAGGAACGGTGGCTTCAGCGTCCACATATCCTTTAACGGTGATCGTGTAAGTTTTGCCGTTTTTGATTCCTAAGTCGGTGTAGTTGAAATCAGCCGCATCGTAATCGTGGGTACGGTTGTTTACATAAAGAGCGCCTCCATCCTCATTCCCGTCAAAAACTTTGCCAGACACATGTGCGAGGTTGGCGCCTCCCGATTGAACGGCTTTGCCAGTCCCGTTCGCAAAGGTTTCATGGTATACCACCGTTACCGTACCGGCATCCGGCGACTCTGCATCCGCGCTTACATCCGAGGCCAGCCAGCCCGATGGCATGATCAGAGCCGCAGCGATTACGGCCGAAAAGGCTTGTTTCATCCATTTACTCATTCATTGCACTCCCCCTGCGTCAAATGTTATTTATTAAGCGCTTACATTTTTGCTCGGCGAATCCTCCTTTCCCGCCAAGATGATACCATTCGCCTGAAACGCGCGTCTTACAGCAAATGAAAGGAGATATCGTGCTTTTTTTATATAATTCTGAGAGCAGAAGAAAAGGGGAATCACGCGAAGTTCGGTCGGCCGGGCCGCAGGAAGTTCGCTGCATCTATGGAATGGATGATGTAGAATATGCATAGGCAGATTCGGGCAGAGGTGGGGAATTATTGAGGATTTTCTATTCGCTTATCCCACTAGTCTGCACTTGCTATAATCATAACTAATAGAACAGACTTCTTTTCAAATATCTCATTAGAACGCGGGGTGTTGGCATGCAGGACCAAATGCTCGACCGCTTGAAGGGCGGCCTCTTCGGCGTGGCTGTAGGTGACGCGCTTGGCGGAACGACGGAGTTTATGAGTGTCCGGGAAGTAAAAGCCCAGTACGGCTATTTGACGGAGATCATCGGCGGCGGAGTATGGCAGCTTGAACCGGGGGAAGTAACCGACGATACGATGATGACGCTCTGCGTGGCGGAAGGGATTCTGGAAAATCCCGCGGAGCCGCTGGAGGCGATCGGGCGTCATTTTCTCGAATGGTATCAATCGCGGCCCAAGGACATCGGGAACATCATCCGGCATGTGTTTGAAAAATATGAGGGAGATTGGCTCGAAGCCGCTTTTATTGCTCACGCAGACATGGGTCAGAGCGGCGGGAACGGCTCCTTGATGCGATGCCTCCCGGCTGCGCTGGCTTACAACGACCCGGCTGAGGTTGAGCGGGTAACGATCATGCAATCACGCATGACGCATTACGATCCAAGGTGTGCGGAAGCTTGCGTTATTTATAATCGCATTGCCGATCGTCTATTGCGGGGTGAGGACCTAAGCGAAGCCATCTTGGCTGAGATCAAGGGCAGCGAGTATGAAGGAATGATCGAAGACGAACCGGACTGTCCTCCCAGCGGGTTTGTGGTTCATACGTTCCGTTGGGTGCTGCATATCCTGCTTCACGCGACCGACTTCAGCGATGCGGTGCAGCGGGCGGCCAACCTGGGCGGCGATTCCGATACAATCGGAGCGATCGCCGGCGGGTTGGCGGGCATCTATTACGGCTATGAGGGGATCCCGGCGAAGTACACGGATACCATTCTGGTCAAGGATCGGCTAGACCGGGTGGTCTCGCAGCTGTATGCGTTGAGGAATTCATCGTTATCTTAAAAAGAAGCCGCAGCAATAAAAGGGAAAGGGCACCACTCAGGTGCCACCCTACATCTATCCACTTTAACTGTTACAGTACATTCCGAAAAAACGTACGGATGTCCTTGATCATCAGATCCGGAGCGTCGATCGCGGCAAAATGCGTACCCCGCTCGAACTCGCTCCAATGCACGATGCGGTTGCCCTGCTCGGCAAAGTGGCGGATCGCCACATCGGATAACTGGAATACCGCGACACCTACAGGAGTTGGCGACATGTCTTTCGGAGCCCAGGCACCCGGGTCGTGTGCGCCTTCGTAATACATGCGCGTAGAGGAGTTTGCCGTTCCCGTCAGCCAGTACAGCATAAGGTTGGTGAGGAACGTATCGCGGTCCACAGCATCGACCGTATCGCCAAAACCGTTAAACAATTCGCAGGTCCAGGCCAGAAGTCCGGCCGGAGAGTCGTGAAGCCCGTAAGCGAGCGTCTGCGGTCTGGTGGACTGGATCATGTTAAACCCGAATCTTTCCTTCATAAAATGCCCCAATCGACCGACCCGCACCTTCTCGGTATCGGTCAGCGATGCAAATACGTCGTCTTCGATAGCCCCGAACGGTACAAAGCCCATGGTCGCTGCGTTCACATGTACCCCGATGACGCGGCCGGCGGCGATGCGGCCGATTTCCGGTGCGATCATGGCGCCCATATCCCCGCCCTGCACGCCGTACTGCTCGTAGCCGAGGAGCGTCATGAGCGTATCCAGCGCTTGGGCTGCCCGCGATGGGCTCCAGCCCGTATCGGTTGTCGGGCCCGAGAGGCCAAAACCCGGCAGCGAAGGGATGACCAGGTGAAAGGCATCTGCGGCATCGCCGCCGTACGATGTCGGATCGGTCAGCGGACCGACCAGCTCCAGGAATTCCACAGGGGAGCTGGGCCATCCGTGAATGAGCATGAGCGGCACTGCACCCGGCTCGGAGGAACGAATATCAATCGTCGTCATAAATTGAGGATAGCTGTTGAGGCGCTGTTCCTGCTTGGTCCAATCAAAGGAATGCTCCCAGTAAGCCGCCATGTCCTTCACAAGCGAGAGCGGTGCACCGTAATTCCAGCCAGCCCCCGGAAGCTCATCCGGCCAGCGGGTCATGCTCAAGCGCTGCTTGAGGTCCTGGAGCTCGGCCTGCGTCGTTTCCAAGCGGAAGGGGCGGATCGTACCTGGATTGGTTTGACTACTAGCGAACGTTTTCATTTTTAACATCCTCCTTGGGGGTTCTTATGTCTTTATTGTAGGCGCCCCACCTTGACAACAGTATGTCAGCGAGAAATGCATGGATAATGGATATAAAAAGTGATCTTTTTGTGAATCGCCATTTCTTTGACAAAGGAGAGGGGTAGCTTGAAAGTAGAACGGCTGCTTGGCATTACGATGATCCTGCTGAGCCGGCGCAGGGTGAACGCCCAGACCCTTGCCGATAAGTACGAGGTATCGCTGCGCACGATCTACCGCGATCTCGAGACGATTAACGCTGCGGGCATTCCGATTGTGTCCTATGCGGGAACGGACGGCGGATATGAAATTATGGAGAAGTACCGGATTGAGCGGCAGATTGTCACCCTGGAAGACCTGAAATCGATCCTCGTCGCCTTAAAAGGCGTACAAGCTTCCCTGGATGACCGGGAAATGGACGATCTGCTGACCAAAATCAAGGCGCTTGTCGCCAAATCCGAGCAGGACCAAATGGAGGATGAGGGTGAAACGCTCGTGTTTGACACCAACCTGTGGCATGGAGGAGGAATCAAGGACAAGTCAGTCCTCGTTTCGCTAAGGCAGGCGTCAAAGCACCGGTCGGTTGTGTCCTTCCTATACACCAATACGGAAGGGACGGCCGAGCAGCGCGAAGTTGAGCCCATCGGCCTGGCTTGGAAGGGGTACGCCTGGTATTTATACGCCTACTGCCGGACCCGTCAGGATTATCGGACGTTTCGGGTTTCCCGATTGAGCGGCTTAAAGGTTCATCTGGAACAATTTCCGTCCCGCGGCGTGCGCATGGAAGAACTGGATGCAAGGTGGGGCAACCAGGAGACCGGACCTGCCGTTTCACTCCTTCTGCGTTTTAAGCAGCGACTGAGAGTACGGGTGGAGGAGGCTTTTGGCGCTGAGAACGTCGAGATAGAAGCGGACGGATCGCTGCTGGTCCGGGCGAGTTACCCGGATAATCATTGGATGTACGGCATGCTGCTGAGCTATGGGCCGGATTTGCGGGTGCTTGAGCCGGCTTATGTAGCCGAGAGGATCCGGCAGATGGCGGTGCAAACGGTGGGGAATTACGAGGAATAAGGCAGAAAATTTACATACGATTATCCGAAGGTCAAATAAGGTCAAAATAATAATTTTTACGATAAATCCACCATAAAACGAGTCAAATCAGGCTAGAATCGCGTGTAATCAGCTGTCATCGTTTTTGTCTTTTCACACCCACAGGCATATAATAAAGTCGTAAGGTCAAACAAGGTCAAATGGAAAGGGGAAATAAAGCATGTTTGACTTGATTCCTTTTGAAAAACGCAGAGAAGATGCCTTTGGACCATTGGTGAAATCCTTTAACGAAGTGTTCAGCGACGATTGGTTTACATCTTTCAAAGGATCGTTCACGTCCTTTAAGACCGATATCCGAGAAACGGAGCAATCGTATCTGGTGGAGGCGGAGCTGCCTGGTTTTCAAAAAGAAGATATCGAGATCAGCTACGCTGAGCCTTACCTGACGATCAAAGCCGTTCGCAAGGAAGACCATCGCGTGGACAACCAAGACGAACAAGTCATCCGTAGAGAACGCCGCTATGGGGAATACACGCGCAGCTTCTACGTTCCCGATATTCATGCAGACGGAATTAACGCGTCCCTGAAAGACGGCGTACTGAACATGGAAATTCCAAAACAACCTAACCAACGCACCAAACGCATTCAAATTCGCGAAGACATCTAATCATATAGTAAATTGATATGAAGCATCCCGTAGCATCCCGGACGGGGTGCTTTTTGCTTTTATAATGCTTGCGGGATGACCGCATCAGAAGCTGTTCAAGGTAGTTTAGGCAACCAAAAATTATTTTGAGATTTTTTTCACAAACCCCTTGCAAAGGTGAAAGGGAAGGTGTATGATTAAGTCATAAAGAGGTTGTGATATAAATCACAATCAGATCAAGGCAGCTAAATCATCGGAAATATTTTTTTAAAGTATATTGTGCATTATTTCACAAATGAGCAGTGTCCTCCATTCCGCTGCTTATCCATTAAGTTATCCATTCCGTTTCACATTATCCATTTCATTTCCTATAAGGAGGAATTACCATGAAAGTCGCAGTCATTGGATGTACCCATGCCGGAACCGCCGCTGTGAAAAGCATTGCCATGCAGCACCCGGAAGCCCAAATTACGGTGTACGAACGCAACGATAACATTTCGTTCCTGTCGTGCGGCATCGCCCTTCACGTCGGAGGCGTCGTTAAGGACGCTGGCGGATTGTTCTACAGCAATCCGGAAGAACTGGCAGGGCTCGGCGCTGTGACCCGGATGCGGCACGAAGTGCTGGCCGTCGACACCAACGCCAAGACGCTGAATGTCCGCAACCTGGTGACCGGCGAAGAATTTACAGACAGCTATGATAAGCTGGTGGTCACCACAGGCTCGTGGCCGGTTATTCCGAAAATGGAAGGAATCGATCTGGACAATGTCCAGCTGTGCAAAAACTACGCTCACGCGCAGGAAATCATTGCCCGCGCCGCGGATGCAGAGCGCATCACCGTCATCGGCGCCGGGTATATCGGCATCGAGCTGGTCGAAGCGTTCCGCGAGCTTGGCAAGCAGGTCACTCTGATCGATAACATGGACCGTGTCATGGCCAAGTACCTTGACCGCGATCTGACCGACTTGGCCGAGCAGACGCTGAAGGACCGCGGCGTGCAGCTGGCGCTGGGCCGGACGGTGGAAGGCTTCCGCGGCAGCGAAGGCAAAGTGCGCGAGGTGGTCACCACAGACGGCACGTTTGAAGCCGATATGGTTGTGCTGTGCATCGGCTTCCGCCCCGGCACAGATCTGCTGAAGGCCCAGGTTGACATGCTGCCGAACGGCGCGATTATCGTTGACGACTATATGCGCACCAGCAACCCCGATGTGCTGGCCGCTGGCGACAGCTGCGCCGTACGCTACAATCCGACGGGAACGGCGATGTACATTCCGCTGGCCACCAATGCGGTGCGGATGGGCACGCTGGCCGGTATGAATTTAGTGCAGCCGACCGTGCGCTACCAGGGTACCCAGGGAACGTCGGCCATCCGGCTGTTTGACTGGAACATCGCTTCGACGGGCATGACCGAGGCCGGCGCACTTGCTGCAGGTTTGAATGTGAAAACTGTAACAATCCATGAAAACAACCGTCCGGAGTTCATGCCGACCTACGATGATGTCATGCTGAAGCTGGTCTTCGAAGCGGACGGCGGCCGGATCGTCGGGGCCCAGGTGATGTCGAAGGCGGATATGACCCAAGCGGCCAATACGCTGTCGGTATGCATCCAGAACCGGATGACGGTGCAGGAGCTGGCTTTTGTGGACTTCTTCTTCCAGCCGCATTACAACAAGCCATGGAATGTGCTGAATACGGCCGGACTGGCCGCCATGGAGGAAATGAAGAAGGAGCAGACGGCTCCGGAAGCTGCGGTCCAAACGAAATTAGCCGTGTAATGTAATCACCAGTCATTTAATGAATCATTCGAACCACGAGGAATTCCATTCCGGCGGGAAGCGGGATTGCCAGCCTGCTTCTTGCCAACACCATAACTATGCTTGATTCCGGCCCGAAGGGGCCGGGATTTTTTTTGCTTTTTCGCTGACGGAACGGGATGTGCTTTATTATTTTTTTTTTTAAAACCTAAGGTATCTATTGACAAATCACCTCCGGCCGCATATTATCTTAATTAATCAAGATATTATATAAATCAAGATAATTAATGTGTCCAGTTAATGTTAGCGAACCGTTTCTTGAATAGCAAAGAAATCCGCCTAATCAGGTGGCCATTCAATCAAAGGAGATGAAGGAAGATGAACATGAATACAAATCAGGCGCAAGACCGGAAGGAAATTGAGCAGCTGTTTGAAAAGCTGAAATGGGCTTGGGGAAAAGGGGATGGCGAGGCTTACGGGGCATGCTTTACCGACCAGGCCGACTACGTTACTTTTCAAGGCGAGCATCTGAAAGGAAGAAAGGCGATTGCCGATGTGCATCAGGAGCTGTGGAACGGCGTATTGAGAGGGTCTACGCTGGACGGGGAGATTGCAAAAATCGATTTTATTACGCCGGAGCTGGCGATCTTTCACGGACTGGGCGCCGTCAAAATGAGATGGCAGAAGCAGGCGCCAAAGAAACGTGACTCCATTAACACCAATGTGGTTGTAAAGCAAAACGGCGAATGGCGCATCGCCGCGTTTCAGAACAGCCGGATTTCCGGACCGGGTCTGATGCAAAAAATATTCACGAAAATGAGCTCGCGGCGGGCTGTTCAGCAGCAGCTCCGTTGAGACAAGAACAGGAGGATGGCCTGATCGGCGCATCAGCCTGGGAACGATTGAAGCATAGAAAGAACCCCTTTCGTCCTGCCCGGCTGCCGTTGCAGCAAACCGAAACAAACGAAAGGGGAATCTATTGTAATGATCACCTTAATACCCAAACCCGGCGCTTCCTAATTAAAGCCACGAGGGAGTATCGGTTGAAGATCGCATCAGGCTTTCTTTTTCCGCGACCAGACAATAACCGGAATTAGAAGCAGGGACAGGAATCCTCCGGCCAAAGAAAGTGCGGAGTAGCTGGATTGGGCCACAACCATGCCGGATAACGCTCCTCCCGAAGCCCCGGCTAAGGCAATGAGCACATCCACCGTGCCTTGGGTCTTTGCCCGAGTATGGGGAGGCGTCGCGTCGACAATGGCTGCCGTTCCGCTAATCAGGCCAAAGTTCCAGCCCAGCCCAAGAAGGGCAAGCGCAAGAACGAGAAATACCATCGATTCTCCGGGCGCGAGCCCAGCCAACAAGCCTGCCGCAAGCAGGGTGATTCCGGAAGCATAGGACATCAGAGTGTGTCCGTACTTATCGACTAGAACGCCGGTAATCAGCGAAGGCAGAAACATCGCAGCCACATGGATGCCGATGACGAGGCCAACCTCGCCCAGCCCGTGTCCGTGATGCTTCATGTGGACCGGTGTCATGGTCATAATGGCCACCATCACGATTTGGGTCAGCACCATCACCGTCGCACCGATCATGATTCCCGTTTTATTCATGGCCGCGTCTTTTACTCCGGTGCTCTGCGTGCCATTCAGGCTTTCATCTGCCCGCTGTGCCTCCGCCATGGCCTTGGCCACGATCAGCGGGTCTGGCCGAAGGAAGATGAGGAGGACGACGCCGGCTATAATAAATGCTGCAGCAGCCAGCATGAATGGACCCGAAAGCGCTGGGAAACCTATGGAAGTGGCAAACCGTCCCGTGATATTGACCAGATTCGGTCCGGCCACTGCACCGAATGTGGTGAAGACCATAGCGGCGCTGATCGCTTTAGCCCGCTGCGTTGGCAAGGCCAAATCCGTTCCGGCATATCGAGCCTGTAAGTTTGTAGCCGTTCCGGCGCCGTACACCAGCAAAGAAATAAAGAGAAGTGCCAGATTGCTTATAAGGGCTGCCAAAACGACGCCCAGCGCACCAAGCCCACCCGCCAGGAAGCCCGCTGCCAGCCCCGTCCGGCGCCCTAACCGCTGGGACAGACGGCCGACGATCAGGGCGGACGCTGCTGATCCTAACGTAATTAAGGCAGAAGGGACCCCGGCATAGCTGTCGGATCCAAGCATGTCTTGGGCAAGCAGCGCTCCTACCGTAACCCCTGCGGCAAAACCGGCCCCGCCGAAAATTTGCGAAATGATGACGATCAACATCGTCCTTTTATGGAGCTGCCGCTGCCTCTCAGGCGATTCAACGTACTGCCTTAGAGGTGCAGGGAGGGGATTCACCCTTTCTACAACCGTGGTCTCTGACATCTATTGTTCCTCCCTATATTAGACGAACCGATTCGTAAAAGATTTGCTGTTACCCTCACTGCAGACGGTCCTGGAATAAAGAAATAACGGTCTCCACTTCTTCTTTGGTGGTGTACCGGCCCAAGCTGAACCGGATCGCTCCCAGCCCTTCGTAATCGCTAAGGCCCATCGCCCGCAGCACCGGTGAAAGGGTTGTGCTTCCGGAGTGGCAGGCGGATCCGGTGGAAGCGGCGATTTCCGGAAAACGACCCAAAATCTCCTGCCCGCTCAGCCCAAGGAAGCTTACGTTGAGCGTGTTGGGCAGATGGTTGCCGGGATCGCCATTAAACCGGACCTGGTCTCCAAAGGCTTCCTTGAGCCCTTCCTTCAATGCCTCCCGGAGGTTTCGGATTTCACGGGAACCGACCTTCTGCGCTGCCAGTGCTGCGGCTTTGCCCAATCCGACGATATAAGGCACATTTTCCGTTCCTGCCCTCCGGCCGGATTCATGGCCTGCCCCATGCACAAACGGGGCGAGTGTCGTGCCTTCACGCACATACAGTGCGCCGATACCCTTGGGCGCGTACAGCTTATGACCGGCGATAGATAACAAATCGACGCCCAAGGCATCGACGTTCACCGGGATTTTGCCAAAAGACTGTGCAGCATCCGTATGCACCAGGATACCGTAGCGTTTGGCGATACTGGCCACCTCTTCAATGGGCTGAATCGTTCCGACCTCGCTGTTGGCGTGCATGACCGAAATGAGAATGGTATCCTCGCGGATGGCACGCTCGATATCTGCCGGTGACACCCGGCCCCAGTGATCAACGGGAACGTAGGTCACTTCCGCGCCCAGCGTTTCGAGGAAGGCACAGGGATTGAGAATCGCCGGATGCTCAATGGTTGTCGTGATGATATGTCTGCGGGGCTGGTTGGATGCAAAGTAAACCCCTTTTAAAGCGTGATTGTTGGCTTCGGTTCCTCCGCTGGTAAAAATCACCTCACTGGATTTCGCCCCAATCGCTGCGGCGATCCGGCTTCTGGCGTGCTCGATCGTTTCTTTGAGTGAAGCTGCCGCCCAATGCGAGGAAGAAGGATTGCCATAGTGATGCTCGAAAAACGGCAGCATTTCCTGGAGCACTTCCGGATCTAACGGAGTGCTGGCGTTATAGTCCAGATAAATGCGTTTCGTTACCTCTGTGCTTGAAATTCCCGCCATTCGTAAACTCCTTCCTCCACCCGGAATGCTGTAAAGCCCTCACGCTGCAATTTCTCAACCGCCTCGGCCGCTGCAACGCAGTAAGGTCCGCGGCAATATGCAGCAATTGGGGTTTCCTTGGGCAGACTTTGCATATATTGATAAAGCTCCTCCATCGGAACAGAGATCGCCCCGGGAATGTGTCCTGCTTCAAATTCATCGGCCGGGCGTACGTCCAGTAAAATCATGCCTTCGTCCATTTTGCGCAATACTTCATTTAAAGACAGGGTCTGAACATCCTCGCACTGACTCAGAAAGTCGTTTTTTACCCGGGTGATGTCGGCCAGCTGCGTTTCGCTCATTCGCCATAGAGCATTCAAAAAGCCCTCAATATGGGGACCAGCCAAGCAGTAGATGACATACGTCCCCCGCTTGCTATACTTCACCAGGTTGGCATCCAGTAAAATTTGGAGATGCCGCGATACGTTGGCTAGGCTCATTTCTGTGGCCTCGGCCAATTTTTCAACAGACTTGGGTCCTTGGGATAACAAATGCATGAGCTCGAGTCGTTTATCGCTGGACAAGCATTTCCCGATTCGGGCAAACTGCCGGTACAAGTCGTCTTTGAAAGCACGAACGGGAAAATCGTGGTCCATATCTATTCCCACCTTGCTATAATATTCAATGAATTGATTGAATTATAGTCGTGGTTAACTTTGACCGTCAAGATCATACTGATCTTATAGCTTGACTATATTTTGCGAAAGTTCTAATGATGGTTAGGCAAACTTGTCTCGAATGGGTAATGAATGATAGCTAACTTGCTTCCTTTATCTGCAGACTGTGTTAGTCTTAGTAGTAAATTTCTTGGTTAATGGTTAGATTGAACTAAAGTAAATGGTTGAAAATGTATTTTTAGGAATGATTGGTTTTTTGGTAAAATAGGATATTAGGTGGGAGAATACCTGCCACCAAAAAAGAAAAAGTATGAAGGGGACAACATTCGGCGTTGACCGAGAAGGGGAGGACACATGAAATCATCTTTTAAGGTATCATTATTTTCATTAGCGCTGCTGCTCCTCGTGGTGACCGGATGGTCCGGTTGGACGGGAAGCGCCGCAGCTGCGCCGGATTCCGGCAAAACCTATGTCATCGGTACCGACATTACGTTTGCTCCGTTTGAGTTTCAGGACGTCAGCGGCAAGTTTGTCGGGATCGATATGGATCTGATGGAGGCCATCGCCAAGGATCAGAATTTTAAGTATGAGATCAAGCCACTGGGCTTTAACGCAGCCGTTCAAGCGCTGGAGTCGAACCAGGTGGACGGCGTCATCGCAGGGATGAGCATTACCGACGAACGGAAGCAGAAATTCGACTTTTCCGAGTCCTATTTCGAATCCGGCGTGGTGATGGCCATCAGCAAGAACAATGACACCATCAAGAGCTATGAGGATTTAAAAGGGAAGAAAGTAGCCGTAAAGACAGGTACAGAAGGCTACAGCTTCGCTGAATCCATCGCCTCAAAATACGGGTTCACGATCGTCCCGTTCGACGATTCTATGCAAATGTACGACGATGTCAAAACAGGGAACTCCGTGGCCTGCTTTGATGATTATCCCGTACTGGCTTATGGCGTGAACCAGAACAACGGTCTCAAAATCGTAACCGAGAAGGAAGCAGGCGGCTCCTACGGCTTTGCAGTCGGCAAAGGCAAGAACCAGGAGCTGATGCAAAAGTTCAATACCGGCCTGACTAATCTCAAAGCCAGCGGGGAGTATGACCAGATTCTCGAGAAATATCTGGGTGAAAATGCGTCCGGGCCGGCAAATCAAAGCCGCTGGGGACTGATTAAGGATTCGCTGCCGCCGCTGCTAACTGGTCTGGGCAAGACGCTGCTGTACACAATCGTATCGCTGTTCTTCGCCTTTATCCTGGGGTTGATCTTCGGCTTTATGAAGGTGAGTCGCAATAAGTTCCTTCGCGGTTTGGCAACGGTATTCGTCGATGTCTTCCGCGGCATTCCGCTGATCGTCCTGGCTTTCTTTATTTACTTTGGTATTCCTCAGGCGTTCGGCTTCACGATGCCGCTATTCCTGGCGGCCATTCTGACGCTGACCCTGAATGCCGGCGCTTATGTAACGGAAATCATCCGGGGCGGTATTCAGTCAATCGACCGCGGCCAAATGGAAGCGGCCCGTTCGCTCGGTTTGCCGTACCGCAAGGCGATGATGAAGATCATCATCCCGCAGGCGATCCGCGTTATGATCCCGGCATTCATCAACCAGCTGGTCATTACGCTGAAAGATACGTCGATTCTGTCGGCGATCGGTCTCGTCGAGCTGACGCAGTCCGGCAAAATTATTATCGCCAGAACGTTCTCGTCATTTGATATTTGGCTGGTTGTAGCCATCATGTATTTGATTGTGATCACGATCTTAACGAAACTTTCAGGCTTCTTGGAAGGGAGATTGCGCCGTGGGTAAAATCAGGGTTGAAGGATTAAAGAAGAGCTTCGGCGCCAATCAGGTGCTGAAAGGAATCGATATGCAGGTCAAGGAAGGCGAAGTCGTATGCGTAATCGGTCCTTCCGGATCGGGGAAAAGTACGTTTCTGCGCTGCATCAATCGGCTTGAGGACATCACTGCAGGCCGTGTCATCGTTGATGACCAGGATCTGAACGATTCGAAGACGGACATCAACAAAGCGCGGGAAAATATTGGCATGGTGTTCCAGCATTTTAACCTGTTTCCGCATTTCAGCGTCCTCAAGAACATCATGTTCGCTCCGATGGAGCTTGGCAAAATGAACGCGAAGCAGGCGCGCGAAACGGCGATGCGCCTCCTGGAGCGCGTCGGACTCGCCGACAAGGCGGATGCGTTCCCGAGCCAGCTGTCGGGCGGGCAGAAGCAGCGGGTGGCGATCGCCCGTGCGCTCGCGATGAATCCCGACGTCATGCTGTTCGACGAGCCGACGTCGGCGCTCGACCCCGAGATGGTCGGCGAGGTGCTCGGCGTCATGAAGGATCTGGCCCGCGAAGGCATGACGATGATGATCGTCACGCATGAGATGGGCTTCGCCCGCGAGGTGGCGGACCGGGTCATCTTCATGGACGGCGGCTACATCGTTGAAGAAGGTCCGCCGGAGGAAGTGTTCGGCCGGCCGAAAAACGAGCGTACGATCAGCTTCCTGGAGAAGGTACTGTAAGCACGCTATAAGCTTGAGTGAAGCCGCGTACGTGATGAACCGTTATTCGGTGATCACAGCGGTTTGGATGAAAGCCCGGACGGGCAGCGTTAGCTGCTTGGCCGGGCTTTTTGCATTCGTCCCTGCACATATGTTGGCTGTAACCGCTGAAAACGAAACCGAAAGGTACAGCGTTGCGATGAAACATTTTCTCCAGTTAGAGCGTAGAAATATTCCAGGAAAATCCACTTACGTACAGGAGGACGATGATGGTAGAGCTTCGTGAGGAAGGCCAACTGAAATATTCCAACCAGCCGTCCCGGACGGCTAAAGCGTTGAACTGGGGACTCGTTGGATTGATGGGAGCACTCGTTCTTGGATTTATGGGGTACGGTGTTTTTTGGCTGATCAAGGGAGATTGGGTGGTAGGCAGCTTTATCACAGTGATTGGACTATTCTTGACGGGTATGCTGTGGCTGATCTTCAGAATCGTCCGGATGCCGCAAAAGGTGCTGCTCCGGCACGAACTCCGGGAGGAAGGCTATTATACATACGTTAAGCAAATCAAGACCGGCGAAGAGTCCGAGCATCTGGTGCCGTTCACTCAAATGCAGGAGGTGCTGATCGGCAGGACGACAAGGTACCAGCCCAAGGGGGAAGGCAGCATCGGGTTTTATGTGATCGGTGCCAACATCGTCATGAAATGGGTTGATGAAGAGGGTCATATCCAATATTCCGTTTTCGGATTAGAGAATCCCAATGAATTGGAGGCCTGGGTAACGGAGTTCCGAAAGCACGGGATTCCGGTGTACGGGACAGAGGCGAACGTGAAGTTTGTTAGGGCGGAGAACTACCAAACCGCGTATGCCGAGCTGCCGAAGGCCGAGTATGAGCCGGGTGCCAACCCGCTGCAGATCGGAAGCCGTGAGCGGAGAGATATCCCCGCGTGGATCAGCCCGGACATGAAGGCCAGAATGGAAGCAGAAGAAAAACGAAGGGATAAGCGGTTGTTCAGGCCTGTTTTTCTAGGCGTCGCCGCAATTAACTTGATTTTGGCCGCATCGTGGATGCCTTCCTGGCCCATTTTAGACGGCGCATTCGCGGACAATTCCGCGTCGACGGCCGTTACGCTGGTAAATGTCGTGCTGTTGGTGCTGACCGGCGCATACTGGCGCCAACGTGTCCGGTGGTACCGTTCACTGCTGGATTCGGTATTGGTGATTGCAGCGCAGTTCGCTGGTGCGGGCATCGCTGCGCTTATTGGAAATGCGCCCTCCGGGCTGCTTGACTCCATCGTGGTGGAGGGACTGCTTTTAGTGGGCATCAGTGTTGTTTTGTTTGTGATTTTTAGATTGGTGCGGTGGATAGTAAAATAACGAAGCCTCACCTTCGTTTGGTTTGGAGCGACAGGAAGGCTTGGGTTTGGGGTTAGAAATGGGGCACCGTTATACGAAACACGAGGTCTCAGCGGCGGCTGAGCTATGCCTCAATATGGCACCCTTCTTCAGTATCCACTGGAGGAGGGGGCTTTTTTTGATGCGGATTATTGCCTGCCTCGTTATTTTGTCCCCATCTATTGCCAATCCAAATGCTGTTCGATATACTCATATACATAGTATTACGATGTATTGTAAATCTAGGTATTAGGAGAAGATCATGGCGATTAATAAAGAGCTGCTCAAGGGCAGCACGGTCATTTTGCTGCTGACGGTGCTGAACAAGAAGGAAATGTACGGTTACGAATTAATCAAGGAAATCGAGAAGAGCTCTGAGGGCGTTTTTTCCATGAAAGAGGGAACTTTATATCCCATCCTGCACACACTGGAGTCGGAAGGCTGGCTGGAAGCTTACTGGAGCACACATGACGGCCGCAAACGGAAGTACTACCGGATAACCGACCAGGGCCGGAGTCAGCTGAAAGAAAAGCAGCAGGAATGGGTTCGTTTCCGCACGGCGGTTGATACGGTGATCGGGGAGGGGATTTGATGCGGGCTGTGGAAAAGGATGCGGCGGTTCAGGAGTTTCTTGACCGGGTATGCCGGCATATCCGCGTTAGATCCATGCATGCTGAAATCCGTGAGGAGCTGGGAAGTCATATTGCGGAACGGATGGACATGCTGGCATCCGAAGGAGTTGCTGAAGAGCATTGTGCGCAGGAAGCGATTAAGCTGATGGGCGATCCCGACGACATCGGACGAAGCCTTCACCGGGCGCATAAACCTGTGTTTGACTGGAAGCTTGTTGTTCTATTGGGGCTGCTGACGATTGTGGGGTTGTTCGGATTACTGAATGTGCAGATGTCTGGCCGAAGGATTTGGATGCTCGCTCAGTTTTTTGAGAAGAAGCTGTTTTATGTTGCGCTAGGTTTTGCCGGTCTGTTTATTTGTTATTTCCTGGACTACCGAAAGCTGAGGAAGTTTTCCGGAGTAATATTCTGCGGGACCATCGCCTTAATGGCTTTAACGTTGAAGGTAGGCATCACGACGAATGGGCAGACGACCAGTCTGGCGATCGGTTCCTTTGCCATTAATGTGATGGCTGCATCCATATTGCCATTGCTTATTGCGGCTTCAGGACTGACCTATAGGTTCCGGCGCAGCGATATTGTCGGCTGGATCAAGTTCGCGGCCCAAATGGTCGTTCCGGTCGTACTGTATTGGCAGAGCGGCTCCTTGCTGTACGGCTGCATTTATTTAGCGGGATTCGGAATTATTGCACTGAGGCACAACCGGTTTCCTCTGATGGCCGTTGGACTGCCGATCCTTTCTTTGTACATATATAAACTAACGCAAACCCCTTACCTTGTGGAGCGGCTGCACTCCTTTTTGAGCGAAAAGGATAAGGATTACCAGACCTTGCAGACGATCGGAGCGATCCGCTCGGCAGGGTGGACGGGCCACGGATTTGCGGCGGCGAACGAAACCCTCCCTTTTATCTATGACGAATCGATGTATCCGTATCTTATTTACTGTTTTGGATGGGGTGCCGGGATCGTCATCGGGCTGTTGGTCATTGGATTCATGATACGAATTTGGAAGATGAGCGTGTCCATTAGGGATGAATATGCCACCTGTATATTTTCCGCGTTCATCGTCGTATTTGGCATTCGGCTGTTGTGGCCGCTGCTTATGGCGTACGGTGTGGTGCCCATCGTGGGGCAGAGCCTGCCCTTTGTCGGCTATGGCGGGTTCACGCAGGTGATTGATTTTTGCGCCATGGGGCTGCTGTTATCGATCTATCGGCGCAAGCAGATGCTTCCCGCAAGGATGGAGACCGTTTGAAATTAAGGCCAAGCCCGATTCTTCCGGGTTTTGGCCTTTTCGCTATTGCAATATACAGTTAAACTGTATATAGTGTAAATATACAGTTGAACGATATAAAGTGTGACTGAACAAAAGGGAGGCACTTCATTGAGCAGAGATAAACATTTACCGCTGACCGAAACGGTATATTATATTTTGTTGGCGCTGCTGGAGCCGGCGCATGGTTACCTGATTATGCAGAAGGTGGAGGAGCTCAGCGCGGGGCAGGTCCGGATGGCGGCCGGCACGCTGTACGGGGCGGTGGACAATCTGCTGAAGCAGAAATTCATCCAGCCGGCCGCGAGCGAGGACAGCCGCCGAAAGGTGTATGTCATCACGGATCTAGGACGGGAAATGCTGAGACAGGATTACGAGCGGATGCGCCATATGATCGAAGTAACCAATATGCAGTGGGGCAAGGAGGAGTTGCTGCATGAAAAAATATAAATTTTTCACAAACTTGGACCAGGAAGAACAGTGGCTGAATGACATGGCCCGGCAGGGCTATACGCTTGTCCGAAAGTCCTTCGGCTATCAATTCGAGCGAAGCGTACCGGAGGAAGCCAACTACCGGATCGACTTCCGCACGTTCAAGAATCAGCGGGACTTTGAGGATTATGTTGCCCTGTTCGAGGATAGCGGCTGGACGCATGTCGCCGGCACGAAGGGGTCGGGGGCTCAATATTTCAAGCAGAACGGTGACCAGGGGAACGAGGATATTTTCTCCGATGCCGACTCCAAGGCGGCCCGGTATAAGCGGATTTCCGACATGTGGATGACGCTGTGCTGCTGCTTTATCCCGATTTTCGCGGCGCTGATTTCGACCGATGCCATTGATGCATCCGTCATCCTGAAGCCCCAATCGCTGTATTACACGCCGGGATTGTGGGAAATGAGCGGCCCAAGATTTTGGCAGGCGTTACTGTTCGAGACGCCGTTTGCGCTGTTCCGCGGGATCGTCTGGATGGTCATTCCGGTTATGATTATCGTCTACTCGGTTTTCGCCTACAAAGCCAAAAAGGAATACGACAAGTCCCAGCAGCAGTAATGCCGAATGGGAGCCAATAGGGAGGATGCTGCGCTTGCCGGCATCGTCCCTTTTTTTTCAGGCAGACGGCCCGGCGTATTTCTCCGGCTCCAGAAAAGCGCGAAGCGCGCTGCTCAGCGGTACATCCCGGCGATAGATAAAATAGACCACGACCTCGCGGTAGGACTCCGGCAGGGTCAAGGCTTCAATGTTTTTCTCGTTGGGGATCTGAACTGTGTTCGACCTTGGGAGGAGCGCTACGCCGAGGCCCGAAGCCACACCCCCAAGCACGGCTTCAAGCGAGCCGAACTCCATGATTTGCGGATGCTGAACTCCGGCTTCGGCCAGCAGGCGCTCCACTCTGGAGCGGTGGGTGCAGCCTGTCGATAAAATGAGCATCGGCTTCTGCAGCTGTTCTTGCAGGCTGGCCGCTCCGGCCTCGGAGAGCAGCACGAGCTCTTCATCGTAGGAAGGAATCTGCTTCAGCTGGGAATGCGGGACAGGGCCGTACACAAAAGCGCCGTCCAGCTCGCGGTCCAGCACCTGCTGCATGAGCACGCGGGAATTGCCCGTGGCGAGGGACAGACTGACATGAGGGTAGCGGGCGTAGTAAGCGGCCAGACGTCCCGGCAGATGAGCTGCCGCGGCCGATTCAATCGCCCCGATCCGCAGCGGCCCCCGCGGGGCATCCTCCGCCTGCACGGATTTCTCCGCTTCATCGAGCAAGTTCAGAATTTGACGCGCGTATTCAAGCAGGCGCTCGCCAGCCGGGGTCAGCTCCATCCCCCGGTTGCTCCGGAGTCTGCAATCCTTCCTCCAGCTGGCGAATCCGGCCGGTGACGTTGGAGGGAACATATTGCAGCCTTTGGGCCGCCCGTGTAATGCTTCCTTCCTCCGCTACAGCCCGGAATATACGCAAATCTCCACTTTCCATTCGGCTCACCATCCTGACTTCATTTTGACTGAACGCCATATTCACTACTAATCATTTTACATGCTCTAAAGCGGCCTATACAATGAATCCCAAAACGGCTTCACAGAGGCCGGAAAAGGGAGAGATTCAATTGAGAGCAGCTATTCATCATGGCCGGAGCGGTCTGGACGGACTGCGGGTCAGCGACGCGGAAACGAAGCAGCCGAGCCCTGGGGAGATCAGGGTCCGTGTAAAGACGGCCGGGCTCAATCACCGTGATCTGTTTCTGATGAAGGGACGCCGTGCGGCGGATGCACCGCTCATCCTGGGCTCCGACGGCGCAGGCGTCATCGATGCTGTAGGCGAGGGAGTAGCTGGTCTGACCGCAGGAACGGAGGTCATCATCCATCCGACGATCGGTTGGGATCGAACCGAAGCGGTACCGGTGGTGCCGCAAATCCTGGGCGGGCCTACGGACGGGACGTTTGCCGAGACGGTTGTCATCCCCGCGGACAATGCATTCCGGAAGCCGACATACCTGACCTGGGAGGAGGCGGGAGTATTGCCCTTATCCGCGCTCACGGCCTACCGGGCGCTGTTTACGAGGGCGCAAATCAAGGCTGGCGAGCACGTGCTCATCCCGGGCATTGGAGGCGGGGTTGCAACCTGCGCCATGCTCATGGCCCAAGCTGCGGGGGCTGTCGTCAGCGTCACTTCCCGAAGCGAGGCCAAGCTTGAAGAAGCGCGGCGTTATGCTGTGCGGGGAGCTTTTGCCAGCAATGGAGACTGGAACGAGGGGCTGCAAGGGGAGAAGGTGGACGTGATCCTCGACAGCATCGGTCCGGCCACCTTTTCCAAATACTTGGAGGTGATCAAGCCGAACGGCCGGATCGTGAGCTTCGGGGCGAGCTCCGGTGACACGGTGGAGGTCCCGCTAAGGGCGTTGTTTTTTCCGCAGCTGTCATGGATCGGTACGTCGATGGGAAGCCGAGAGGAGTTCGGAGAGATGCTTCGGTTCATGGAGGGGCACGCCATTCGGCCTCTGATCGACCGGATGTATCCGCTGGACGAAGCGCCGGCTGCGTTCCGGAGAATGACTGCCGGCGAGCAGTTTGGCAACATCGGGCTCTGCATCGGTTGAGCATGGATGCCCGTTCATGCCAGCGGGACCGGCTCTTTAATCTTTCTTTAGATTTCCTTTAATATTAATTACTGTTTGCTTAACATCCTCTCCCTATAATCAAAAGCATCTTAGGTTCACGCTCAGGCGCTCACGCGGAGTGGGCACCGGACCGGAAATGGGGAGAAAGAGATGCAGAAAAAAACGATCGCCGTGCTGTTTGGCGGCTGCTCAACGGAATATGAAGTCTCGCTGCAATCGGCGGCTTCCGTCATAGATCATTTGGACAAGGCTAAATATGAGCTGGTGCTCATCGGCATTACCCGGGAGGGAGCCTGGCTGAGGTACCACGGAGATCCGGAGGAGATCCGCAGGGACCGCTGGCATCAGCATCCGGGTTGCATCCCCGCGTTTCTGCCACCAAGCAGGGAAACGGGCGGAATCGTGGAGCTGGTCGGGACGGAATACCGATTGACGCCGGTGGACGTCGTATTCCCGGTTCTTCACGGCAAAAATGGGGAAGACGGCACACTGCAGGGGCTGCTGGAGCTGTCGGGCATACCTTTTGTCGGCTGCGGCACACTGTCTTCTGCCCTTTGTATGGACAAGGAGGTTGCCAGCAAGCTGGTCAAAGCGGCCGGAGTGGAAGTGGCGGGTTCGGTCACGGTCCTCGCAGGAGACGACTTGTATGCGGCCGCCAAATCGGCTGAGACGCTGGGCTATCCCGTCTACGTCAAACCGGCCAAGTCCGGTTCCTCTTTCGGTATTACGAAGGCGTACGACAGGCTGGCGCTGATGGACGGCATCCGTGAGGCGCTGCAGCATGACGACAAAGTGGTGGTCGAACAGAACATTGCCGGATTTGAAGTGGGCTGCGCGGTCCTGGGTCATCGGGAACCGTTCATCGGAGAAATCGACGAGATCGAGCTGCAGGGCGAGTTTTTTGACTATACGGAAAAATACCAGCTGATTTCGTCTAAGATCCATCTGCCTGCCCGGATTTCGGAAGAAACGGCGAACCGGGTCAAAGAGACCGCGCGCCGCATCTATCGGACGCTTGGCTGCCGCGGCCTGGCCCGGGTGGACATGTTCATTACCGAAGGGGAGCGGATCGTATTCAATGAGGTGAACACGATGCCAGGTTTCACGGCCGCCAGCCGCTATCCGAACATGATGCGGGCCAGCCACCTGCCGTACCCGGACCTGATGGACCGGCTGATCCAGCTGGCCGAAGCGATGGAGGTGGTTCGATGATCGGGGTTGTAGGCACGGAAGGCCGCGTGATTCACATCCAGCCGAGCATGGTGTACCGGGGACACCTGGTCCTCATTAACAGCGAGTATCCGCTCCGCCAGGCGCCTTATTCCAAGAGCCTCGCTCCCGTGGAATCACTCGCTCATGCCAGCACTCATGAGCGGGTGATGCGTCTGGAACGCAGCTGCCTGCAGCAGCTGGAGGCGCTGCTGGACGCCTGCGGGGGCCGGGGAGGTATCGGAGTGGTTAGCGGCTACCGCACCGCGATGGAGCAGCAGCGCATCTACGACCGGTCGCTGGTGGAGAACGGGGAGATTTTTACCGCGAGTTACGTGGCTCGTCCCGGAGAAAGTGAACACCAGACCGGGTTGGCGGCCGATGTGGGCGATAAGCACACGGGGGTCGACTATTTATGCCCTTCGTTTCCGGAGGGTGGCGTTTATGCCTCTTTCCGGAAGCTGGCAGCGGAGCATGGCTTCATCCAGCGTTACAAGCAGGGCAAAGAGCATCTGACGCACATTGCCTGCGAGCCTTGGCATTTTCGCTATGTGGGCGTGCCGCATGCCATCATCATGGAGCAGTATGGGATGTGCCTCGAGGAATACACGGACTACTTGAAGCAGTTCACCCTAGATGGTCCGCATCTGTTCAAAAAGGTGAAGGAACATCTTGTGGAGATGTACTATGTTCCTGTTCATGAAGAAGAGCAGGTGCTGACGATTAAGGTCCGCCCCGAAACGAGGGTGGAGTGCTCAGGGAACAATGTGGACGGCTGCATCATCACCGTCTTTCATGATTTGCGGAAGGGGCTGGTGGGTTGAGGGCGCATCGTCTTCGGGCAGAAACGTTCCCTGTGAGATGGGGATACTCGCTTACTTCTCCAGGCGAAAAGAGAGAAGCCCGGCCTTCCTTATCCCACCGGGCGTGGGCGGAAATCAGCCTGGATCACTTGCGGCATAACGCTGCAGAGCTTCAGCGGCTTCTCCCTTCCGGGTGCCGCCTGATGGCGGTGGTTAAAGCTAATGCATACGGACACGGTATTACGGAGATCGCGGGGCATTTGAACCGTTCGGGGATGGATAGCTTCGCTGTGGCGGAAATCGGGGAAGGGATCCTTTTGCGGGAACAAGGCATCCAGGGGGAGATTCTAATCCTTGGCTACACCGATCCAGAGAGGGCCGCCGATTTAGCCAAGTACCATATGACGCAGACGATGGTAAGTTTGGAATACGGGCAGGCCTTGGAGGCGCTCGGTATCGACCTGGAGGTACATGTCAAAATCGATACCGGCATGAACCGGCTCGGCGTGCCCCACCAGGATACGGGGTCGATTTTGCGGTGCTACGACTTTGTCAATCTTCGGGTGACGGGCATGTTCAGTCATTTGTCCATGTCGGACGGACTTGGACCGGAGGAGACCGAATTTACGCGCCGGCAGATCGCTCACTTTGATGGTGTGGTCGCGCAAATCAAGGAAGCGGGCATCGATCCAGGCCTTGTTCATCTTCAGAGCAGCTACGGCATGCTGAATTACCCTGAGCTGCGCTATGACCGGGCCCGGCCGGGGATCGCGCTGTACGGCCTGCTCAGCCAGGAGGGCGACACCGTGCGGTGCCAAGCCGAATTGCGGCCTGTGCTGGCGCTCAAGGCGACCGTGACGCAGGTGAAGGAGGTGCAGGCCGGCCAGCCGGTCGGCTACGGCCGCCGCTTCGTGCCGGAAAGCGATATCCGGATCGCCACGGTGTCCATCGGCTATGCCGACGGCGTTCCAAGGATGCTGTCGGACGGGGGTGGACAAGTCCTGATCCGCGGGCAGCGGGCCTCCATCATCGGCAGCATCTGCATGGATCAGCTGACCGTCGACGTCACTGGTGTCGACGGCGTAATGCTAGGGGACACCGTCACGCTGATCGGTCAAGATGGTGATGAGCAGATCACCGCCGGCGAGATCGCCGCACGCTGCCATACGGTCACCAACGAAATCGTGAGCCGGATTGGCAGCCGGGTGCAGCGCATATATGTTGAATAGCCGCTGGGGACGGCGGCTCAGGCTGCCGAGATCGTTCTCGACAGCCTGAATAAGTAATAGCGGCACTTGTTTTATTGTTGAGAGAAACAATCCGGGTATACTTGGCATCTATATAGTAAAACCGGATTGGGGTGTTCTTAATGAGGCGATCTGTTTATTTTATCTCAATCGTCATGCTATCTCTAATTTTTACAGGGTGTTCGGGTAACTCCAACGTTAAAGAGAATGCGAATACTCCTTCCACGTTTTTTATTTCGGAAAAAACGAATTCTCAGGGCCAAGATCCCCAGTCAACAAAAGAAGAAACTGCCATTACGGGAAACATAACTTGGAAGGCTCAGTATGAACCCATCGGAACGTTTGCAGTAA
Organism: Paenibacillus sp. FSL R5-0378; assembly: GCF_038009285.1. NCBI lineage: Bacteria > Bacillati > Bacillota > Bacilli > Caryophanales > Paenibacillaceae > Paenibacillus > Paenibacillus sp. FSL R5-0378. Next base: position 621,745 of record NZ_JBBPAY010000001.1, on the reverse strand, counting down.
ACATGGTTTTATCTCAATCCACAGATCAAGGTAAAACGTGGACTATCGTGACAAGCAGTGACCAGGAAGGCAGCACAATACCTGGCGGGGCAGAGTCCTTCACATTTACCGATGCAAATACCGGCTGGATTGTAACGAACACACCGGCTGAAGGGAAGGTTGGGGCTTATAAGTCAATCGATGGAGGTAAGTCGTGGTTCGATCTTAGCCTGCCTGTTCCAGGCCAGTTAAAAAGCTCAAACATAAAGGCCGTTCTCCCTTACTTTTTGAATAAAGACATATGTGTTATGATGACAACTCAAACGGACGAATCAGCAGAATCATCGAAAGGCCTATTCTACGTTTCTATGGATGGTGGAGTTGAGTGGAGCCCTATTTTTAATCAAAGAGAAGGAACGGTCAAAAGCCTACACTGGAGTAGAGATGAAAACAACAACTACAGTTTTTTCATGGGTAAAGGAAAGTGGGAGTTTACAGGATCTCAATGGTTAAGAAACAGCAAATAGCCGGTTAGTCGTTCTATTTAGCGTACATAAGTGCTGTAGTGCCGCTGGAGACAGCGGCTTTTTTGCGTTTATAGCTGTGGTCGGGGTTACCGCCGTTACTTCGTTGTATTTCGGCGTTTGAACTCTTTTATGATGAAGTTTTTTGCGGAGACGATCAGCATTTCAGGGATGAGAACGCACCCGATATATAGCAGGATGATGAACGGAAGGGAGGCCGTGAAAATAGCGAAGGTTTGTTCTTCCATTGGTGCTCTGATGACCAACCATAGAGGAATTGCGATCACCCAGTTTAAAAACACAGAAATTAACCGTTGACAGGGGCCACCCCCGGTGATAACCTCAACCAGAGGAAAAAAGCCAACCTGCTATACGATATGTAAGATTGATTAACGCGGCAGACCTTTGAGGAGCCGTTTTTTCATGACGTTATGTCCTTTGTGGACCCATAGATCCGCATACCTGGCAAGCCGACTCTTCTTTCCGAAGGGTTTTTTCATTTTATAAAAACGTGGGCATACTGCCAGATGCCTAATCCGACAAAAAGAAAGTGATCCCTTGTATCAGCTAAAGTTTAAGGCGAACACCGAGCGCCTGCTAGACAAACATCTTACCGGTGAGTCGATCGATTACCGGCAGATTATTTCCCTGTTCATTCCGATTCTGATCGACCAGGCGTTTATTATTTCGCTGAACATGGTCAACGCTGCCATGATCAGTTCGGCCGGAGTCGCCGCCATCAGTGCCGTCAATATGGTCGACTCGCTTAATATTTTTTTGGTCAGCGTCTTTATCGCCATGTCGACGGGCGGAACGGTCGTCGTCGCGCAGTATAAGGGCAGCGGCAACGACCTGATGGTTTCCAAAGCGGCGTCCAGCACCGTCTCCGCCTGCGCGATTCTGGCGCTGGCTCTCAGTCTGATCCTGGTCTTGTTCCACCAACCGCTGCTCAGCGTGCTGTTCGGAGCGGCTTCGCCGGAAGTCATGGACAATGCCAAAGTATATCTGCTCGGAGGCGGCGTGTCTTTTGTGGGGATCGCCATTACTGAAGCGGTGTGCGGGGCGCTGCGCGGGATCGGCAAATCGAGGGCTTCGCTCATGCTGTCCCTGTTCATGAACCTGACCTACGTCGCGCTGAATTTGGTGTTTATTAACCTGCTGCACATGGGCGCGCTTGGCATGACGATCGCGATCAACATTGCCCGGTACCTGGCGGCCGCCTGCGCGCTGTACTTTCTGGTGAAAAGGGACACCGATCTGCATTTCCAGCTCCGGTCCATCGTTCAGGTGAACCTGAAGATGCTCCGCAAAATCTTTTCCATCGGCATCCCGTTTGCAGCGGAGCAGATGTTCTTTAACGGCGGTAAAATGCTGACCCAGATTTTCATCGTCGGCCTTGGCACATATGCCATCGCCACCAATGCGATCAGCGGGTCGCTGGCAGGCGTCTCCCAAATTCCGGCGAACGCGCTCTCGCTCACGCTGGTGACGGTAGTGGGGCAGTGCATCGGTCGGAGAAACGTGGAGGACGCGCGCAAGTTCACCAAGACGTTCCTGTGGCTGGCGTCCTTCTCCTTCGTGCTGACGGGTGTGATCATGATGGCCTTGTTCCATCCGCTGGTCAGCCTGTTCCACCCGCCGAAAGAGATCGTCGGGGACATCTTCACGGTCCTGCTCATCAACCTGATCGCGCAAGTACCGCTTTGGGCTATCAGCTTTATTATGCCATCGGCGCTGCGGGCCGCGGGGGACTCCAAGTTCACCTCGCTGGTCTCCATGCTGTCGATGTGGCTGTTCCGGGTCATCCTGGGCTATGTGCTCGGCATTGTGCTGCATTGGGGAATCGTCGGCGTCTGGCTGGCGATGAACTGTGAGTGGGGCGTGCGCGGCACCGTCTTCCTGCTGCGTTTCATGGGCAAGAAGTGGTATCAGCACCGCTTGATCGATTGAATATATACGATATCCATTCCGAATTTTACGATAAAAATAGGACTTTCCCCGGCTTGCCAGCCGATCAGGGAAAGTCCTTTTGCGTTAGGCGGTTGCTCCGTTATTCGGCCGCTATTCGTCCGCAATAATAAGCTTCGTCTGCGTCTTTTTAAATTTGGCGGCATAGCTGCGGTCCACCAGGTTGTCTGTCACGATCGCATCGATTTTGTCCAGCGGCGCGATCGCAATGGTGACATCCCGGCCGAATTTGCTGCTGTCGGCGGCGACAAAAACCTCTTTGGACAGCTCGATCATCTTTTTGCGCGTGGTCGCTTCCTCCAGGTTGTAGTCGGAAATTCCCCGTTCGGTTGTGATGCCGCTGCAGCAAATAAACGCCTTGAGGACGTTCAGTTCATGAAAGTTGAAAATATACTCAAACGTTACGACCGACTGCTCGTCCTTACGGATTTTTCCCCCGATGATCATCAGTTCGATGTCGGTGTTCATCAGCTCGGTAATGACCGGGATGGAGTTGGTAATGACCGTCAACTTCTTCTTGTCCTTGATGTATTTGGCAATATGGTATGTCGTCGAGCCGCTGTCGATATAAATACAATCCCCGTCCTGAATGTATTCGCAGCATTTCCGGGCGATGGTTTCCTTCTCCTCCAGCCGGTCGATCATGCGCTCATCCATGGAAGGCTCGCCATACTTGGGCTCGGCCAGCTTGATGCCGCCATAGATTTTGACGATTTTCCCCTGATTGGCCAGCACATTGATGTCCCTGCGCAGCGTGTCCACGGAGATGCCCAGTTCTTCGGTCAGCTCGTTCATCTTCAGCACCTTGCGGACGTTCAGCAGATCGATGATTTTCTTTTGTCGCTCTAATGGCAGCATGTTTTTCACCTGTATTTATGACGTGGAAGCCTAGATATTCAAGTTAAGTCAATACCAGTGTACTGATTACACCTTGCAACTTCAATACCGTTTATACCTTGGAGCCACAGGTTTCTGTTGAGCATCCTGCCCGAAACTGCATGGTCTTGCTCCAGCTAAAAAAGGCCGTTGCCGGCCCTTCTGAATTCAATCCGCGACCCGAAGCACGATTCGTCCCCGTCCATGGCCGGTTTGGCATAGCTCGTGAGCCTGCCTGATCTCATGCAGTGGAAATTCCCTTCCGACCGGTGCCTTTATTTGTCCGTCCGCGATCAACTGTCCTATTTGCTGGAAAACGGTATCGGGTGCGAGCTCATTGCTGAACCGCGCAGTAATGCCCAATTGCTGAGCCCGCTCCGTGGAGGGGACGTCTACAAGCGAGAGCAAGGTTCCCCCGCGTTTCACGATGGACCAGGAGCGCTCCAGCGTGTCACTGCCAACCCCGTCCAGAACCAAGTCCACGTCGTGCACTCTGTCCTCAAATCGGGTTGTTCGATAATCGATGACGGTGTCGGCACCCAGCGATTTGACGTAATCAATGTGGTCCCCCGAACATGTGCCGATGACTTCGGCGCCTTTCCATTTGGCCAATTGAACGGCATACGACCCGACCCCTCCGGCCGCCGCATGAACCAGAACACGCTGGCCTGGCTGCAAATGGCCATGAGCGAACAGCGCCATCCATGCCGTGGTAGCACCTCCTGAGATGGTGGCTGCTTCGCGGAAGGAGAGATTTGGCGGCAAGCTTGCGAGGGTATCCACCGTTGTTGTGACGAACTCCGCGCATGCGCCTTGACTGGCTCTGCCGAATACCGCCTGACCTTTCCGAAATTTCGATACACGGGAACCGACATCGGCGACGACTCCCGCTACAGCTGAACCCGAGATGAAAGGAAGCTGCAGCGGGACATGCTCCTTCATCAGTCCTTGACGATACGCCCAATCCACAGGCAGTACGCCGACGGCATGAACATGAATCAAAACTTCCTCCGGTTTAGGAACCGGTACAGGCAGTTGTTCCAGTCTCAGCTCCTCCGGTCCTCCATACTGGTGAATACGAACAGCTTGCATCAGGTTTGAAGTCATTCTTCCATCTCCTTCGAAATCATTTTTGTGTGCTGGATATTGAGGATCCAATGGTTTTACGGGCTCGCATCAGAATAGAATAAAGTGCGACAACCACGACCAGGACGGTGAACAGCAGGGAAAACGCGTTGCTGTAGCTCATCGCTTGCTCGTGATAGAGCAGCGGATTCAGCTGAACGGGTGCTCCCCAATCAAGTACTTTGCCGATCAAAGAAGTAGAGACCGCTCCGATGATGAATGTCATCATGGTAAGAAAGCCCATCCCGATACCCATATGCTCCTGTGACAAAGTGAGGGAAACGCTGTTTGACGTAGCTACCTGGATAAAGGTCTGCCCCGTGCTGGCTAGAATCAGGAAGATCCATATATAGGCGGGCGGCATCCCGGGGAATACGGACAAGATGCCAAAGGAAACCAAGAGCGGAGCCGCAGCCAGATAGAAGAGAAAGCCATTTCCCCTTTCATCGGCGAGTTTCCCGCCTGTTCTTCCCAGCAAAGCGGATGCCATGGCTCCCGGAAACATGACAAAACCAATGAATGCGGGTGATACATGGCTTATGTTCGTGAGCAGCTGCGGCATAATGAAGGGCATTCCTGAACTCAGGCTCGCCGCTAACAAAGCAATCCCTACGCCCAGGACATAACGCCGATTATGAAATAAGGCGGGCTGAACAAATGGCTCCTCTGCGGACCGGATGCGAAGGATGAATAGAGCAAAGAAGACGAAGCCGGTACCAAAGAACAGCCATGAACTGTAAGTGATAGCAAGAAGGATTAACGCAATGGTACCTGCGAGCAGAAATCCGCCGATCCAATCCAGCTTGCTCCCTGTCCGCTCCGGTTCTTCCTGCAAATATTTGCGGAATACAGGCAGAACCAGCAGGATGAACAAAGAGAAACAAAAAAGCATACGCCAATGAAGCATACCTGTCACCAGACTAGCCGCTATAGGGCTAATGGCCGTCCCAAGAGCCAGCCCGCTTACCATGGTGCCAATGGCCCGGCCTCTGTTTTCCGGGGGAAAATATTTGGCCGGTATAATCATGGATACGGCGGGGATCACCGCTCCTCCGGCAGCCTGCAGCATCCGTCCAGCCACCATCATCCCGTAATGCTGTGCCAACAGCCCTAAGAGCGAGCCCGTGACCATAAGGATGAAGCCGAAAGTCAGCAAATCCTTCAGCCGGTAACGGTCTGCCAATTTACCGTAGGTCACTGAACCGATCGCATACATGATTCCATAGCCCGTGGTCATCCAGCTCACCTGTGAAGCCGTCAGCATAAATTCCTCGCGAATGGATGTGAGCACCACGTTAAAAATCGTTGCGTTCATGACCGATATGATCAAGGTGAAGTACATGATATGAAGCAGCTTATTGGCCGCATCCTTTTGACCCTCCATCTCCGTAAGTCCCCTTTCCTTTGCGTTCCATCGTGAAGATGGAGATTCATCCACATTATAAAGTTGATAAATGACCGTTAAAAATATAAATTGGTCATAAGTTCATAACTCTAAAGATATAAACTTGATTCGGTCCATCAGAATGGAAGGGTGGAATCCATGGAATTATTGCAATTGAAGTATTTTCAAACCGTCGCCCGGCTGGAACACATGACGAAGGCAGCCGAGGAATTGCATATCGCCCAGCCAGCCCTCAGCAAAACGATCGCCCGGCTGGAGCAGGATATAGGAGTTCCGCTATTTGACCGCCACAAACAAAAAATCCGCCTCAATTCGTATGGCAGATTGTTTTTGCAGCAGGTTGAGCCGGCCCTGACGATGCTGGAAGAGGGGAGACGCCAGGTTGTCGATCAGGCTGGGCTTGAGCAGGGACGTATTGTGTTGGCCACAACGAACCACAAGTGTGACGCGGAGTTTATCAGTTCATTTTTATCGGCGCACCCGAAGGTCAATCTTCGCCTTACCCAAACGACCTCGCACGAGGAGAAGATCGAGCTCCTTCTTGACGGCGAACTGGACTTTTGCATTACTTCACTGCCGATTGAACATGAGGAGATCGAAAGTATTGAATTTTTGCGGGAGGAGATTTTTCTGGCAGTACCCTCCGGGCATCCTTTATCGAATCGCACCCGTATCTGCTTAAGCGAGTTGGCCGGGGAACCCTTTATCGGTTTGGACAGGAAACACAGCTACCGGGTGTTAACCGATCAATTGTGTAAATCGGCGGGTTTTGAACCAAAGATTTCATGCGAGGTGGATGATACGACCGTCATGAGTGCTTTTGTCAAAGCGGGTATGGGGGTTGCCTTATTAACCGAGGCTGCGAAATTAAAAGAACCCTCCCTTGTTCTGCTTCCGATTGAGCAGCCTGTGTGCCAGCGCGCTTTTCTGTTGGCCTGGTCGAGACATCATTACCTATCCAAAGCGGCTCATACGTTTCGTGATTTCCTGATCCGCTATTATGCGGACTTCACAACAGAATTAGCACAGTAAGCCTTGGTCAAACGCCAAAGCGCCGAATCGGTACTCCAAAGTACTGGTTTGGCGCTTTTTTTACGTATATATGAGAAGCAATGAAGTCGATTTAGGATAAAGTTAGTCAAAATATAAGAACAACATATGCATAATTTACTTCGGTTTTACACAATGGACGATTTGGATTGACATTCGCTTTTTATACTGGGGTTGTGTTTATGGGAGGTGAGCCGTCTGCTCAAGCTGCAGCATATTCGTAAACAATTCGACGAAAAGGTAGTTTTGGAAGACATCAGTCTCGAGATCGGCACGGGCGAAATTGTATCGCTCCTCGGTCCGAGTGGAAGCGGGAAGACGACCCTTCTCGGCATTATTCTCGGGTTAACCGATATGGATCAAGGCGAGATCCTGTTTAATGGCAACGACATCAGCCGGGTGCCTATGAACAAGCGCGGATTCAATATCGTGTTTCAGGATTATGCCCTGTTCCCGAATTTGAACGCTTACGACAATATCGTATACGGGCTTCGCAACAAGAAGGGCATCAGCAAGGAGGAGGTTCAGGAAACGATCGATTTTCTGGAGCTCGGGCCCCATCTGAAAAAAAGAATCAGCGAGCTGTCCGGGGGCCAGAAGCAGCGGGTGGCTTTGGCCCGAACGCTGGTCACCAAGCCGAAAATCCTGCTGCTGGACGAGCCGCTCAGCGCCCTCGACGGGGTGATCAAGGAATCGATCAAGCAGCGGATTCAGTCGATCGCGCGGGAGTTCAAGCTTACGACGATCATTGTGACTCACGATCCGGAAGAGGCGCTGACCCTGTCGGACAAAATTCTGATTATCAACCAGGGCCAAATCGCCCAATACGGCACGCCGCAGGACATCATCCAGCAGCCGGCGGATGCTTTCGTGGAACAGTTTATTATCCGGCAGCTGCAGATTAAACGGCAGAACATTTACCAGCTTTTTGGTGCGGCCCATGCATAAAGTCAAACCTGAAATGCGGGTGATCTTCATCCTGATCGTGCTGCTGTTCGCCGTGTTTCTGTTCATCCCGCTGGTGGTGCTGCTCATTCGCTCTTTGGAAAATGATCAGGGCTTTACGCTCACAAACTATATCGATGTGTGGAGCAACCGGGACCTGACCCGCTCCATTCTGAACAGCGTCAAAGTATCGGCGCTGACCGCACTCATCACGACGGTGCTCGGCTTTATTCTCGCTTATGGTATTCACTGTACCAACGTGTATCGGCCCATCAAGGGCGCAGTAAGAATATTGGTCGCGCTCCCGATGCTCCTGCCCACGATTACCTACGGATTCGCCATCATGTACTCCTTCGGCAACCAGGGGCTGATCACCCGGATTACGGGACGGAACTGGTTTGAAATTTACGGATTCAACGGACTGCTGCTCGGCTATGTCATTTACACGCTGCCGCCGGCCTTTCTGCTGATCCACAATGCGTTCCGCTACGTGGACCGGAAGTTCATCATCGTGTCCAGGCTGATGGGGGACGGCACGCTGCGCAGCTTCAAAAATACGGTGCTGCGGCCGCTGGCGGGAGCGCTGGGCGGCGCGTTGATCCTGTCGTTTATTTTGAGCTTTACCGATTTCGGGATTCCGGCGTCGGTCGGCGGCACCTACGAGGTCGTTGCAGGACAATTGTACCAGGTGATGCTCGGCTCCATTCCGGATTTCAACCAGGGGGCGGTCGTTGCGATCGTCATGCTGATCCCGGCGGTGTTTGGCATCTGGCTGCTGCAGGCGCTGGAGAAGCTCAATTTCCACGTCGATAAAATGGCCGATACGCCGCTCCCCAAGCACCGCGTACGGGATACGAGCTTCGGGATCCTCTCCCTGGTGGTCGTGTTCGGCATGCTCTCTATCTTTGCGGTGATGTTTATCGCACCGTGGATGAATGGATATCCGTACGATCTCACGTTTACCTTCAAGCATGTGGCGAGTGTGCTGGAATCCGGAGATCTCACAGGGGTGTACAAGCATTCGCTGTGGGTTGCGCTGCTGACGTCCGTCTTCGGCACCCTGGCTGCTTATGCCGCAGCGCTGCTCAATGTGCGTACGAACCTGCGGTGGCGGGGAATCACGGATACCATTTCGATGATCACCAACACGGTGCCGGGCATGGTGCTGGGGATTTCGTACCTGCTGTTTCTGAACGGGAGCAGTCTGAAGGGGACGTTTACGATTCTCGTGCTGTGCAACATCGTCCATCTGTTCACGACGCCATACCTGATGGCCAAAAACGCCCTTTCCCGGATGAACCCGTCCTGGGAAACGACCGGGGAACTGCTCGGGGACAGCTGGCTGAGGACCGTCCGGCGGGTGGTGCTGCCGAATTCGGCCGCCACGGTGGTCGAAATGTTCGGGTACTTCTTCGTCAACGCGATGGTGACGATCAGCGGAATCATCTTTCTGGTATCGGCGCAGACGTCGGTGGTGGCGAGCAAAATCAAGGAACTGCAGCATTTTGCCAAGTTTAATGAAATTTTCGTGCTGTCCATGCTGATCTTCGCAACCAACCTGATGATCAAGGTGCTGTGCGAAGTACTGCAGAGAAGGAGGGCGGTGCGGCGGTGAGCCCGGGGGGTTGACCTTCGCCTAGCGGGATTAACTGCTGGTATTTCACGATTTCTTAGTATAGCTCTAGAAGGTTACATGGCTAGCTATGAGCACACAGACGTTTTTGCGCTGATATTGCTTTCAACTGTTTCCATCATCATTCACTCTTTTCGCCAAGCCCAGCGGAGGGGCCGAAATCGGTTTGGAGAAGCGCAGCGATCGGAAACCCGATTCGGACCCGGAGCGGCCTCAGAAGGCACGCAAGCAGCAAGCTAGCATTACCATCATTTTATTTGAAGCGAGGGAATTTACCCATGTCCAAGTCCAAAACGTTCAAAGGCCTTCTGCTCACCCTGCTGGCCATCAGCCTCGTATTCGCTCTGGTCGGATGCAGCAGCAGTAAAGCGGAGGAATCCAAGAAGGTCGTCATCTACACCAACGGTGATGAAGAAGCGGTAGCCGCCATGGAGACCGCGCTGAAGAATGTCGGCTACGACGGCAAATACGTGCTGCAGTCACTCGGCACTTCCGAGCTCGGCGGAAAGCTGATGGCGGAGGGAAGCGATATCGAGGCCGATCTCATCACGATGAGCTCGTATTTTATCGACAGCTCCCAGAGCAAGTACCACATGTACAAGGACCTGTCTTTTACCACGAACGCCATGGATTCCTATCCGTCCTACTATACGCCGATTCTGGCCAATACCGGATCGATCTTCGTGAATACCGAGGTACTGAAGCAAAAAGGATTGGAGAAGCCGGCATCGATCAAGGATTTGACGAAGCCGGAATACAAAGGCCTGGTATCGATTCCGAACATTATGGACTCCTCCACCGGCTGGCTGCTCGTACAGGCCGTCATCACGCAGTATGGAGAAGAGGAAGGCAAGCAGGTGCTGCACGATCTGATCGCGAACGTCGGCCCGCATCTGGAGAGCTCGGGCTCCGGCCCGATCAAGAAGGTTGAAGCCGGCGAAGTTGCCGCAGGCTTCGGACTGCGCCACCAGGCGGTCAAAGCCAAGGCTTCGGGCGCGCCGATCGACTATGTCGACCCGTCGGAAGGCAACTTCTCGCTGACCGAATCGATCGCGGTCGTCGATAAGAAGAACGCCACGACCGACCTCGCCATGAAAATGGCCGAGACGATCATCAAGGATGCGCGCAAGGACCTGATCACGAACTATCCGGTCGCCCTCTACCAAGGGGAGACGGTGGAAGACATCAACAAGCCGGCCAAATCGATGAAGTTCGCCAAACCGCTGACAGTGGAGCTCCTTGAGGAGCACCAGAAGTTTTTTAACGATGCCAAATAACATATGACGACGACCCAAGAATGAACCCAATACACCGCAGGGAGTGACTTACCCATGAACCAATACAAGCTGTTAACCCCCGGGCCGCTGACCACGACCCGTACGGTGAAAGAGGAAATGCTCCTGGACCGCTGCACCTGGGACGATGACTATAAATCGATCACGCAGCGGATCCGGTCCCAATTGCTCGGCATCGCCGGCGCCGATCCCGCGGAATACACCGCCGTGCTGATGCAGGGAAGCGGCACGTTTGCGGTCGAATCGGTCATGACCTCGGCCCTTTCCGACCAGGATAAGGTGCTGATCATCACGAATGGCGCCTACGGCGAGCGGATCGTCCAGATGGCGCGGTATATCGGCTTGAACTATGCGGAATATCGCATCGACTATGACCGGCATCCCGACGAATCGGAGCTTCGCGGCTTGCTTGAAGCCGATCCTTCCATTACCCATATCGCGATGGTTCACTGCGAGACGACGACGGGCATATTAAATCCGCTCGAAACCGTATCTGCGCTGTCCCAAGCCTACGGCAAAACGCTGATCATCGACGCCATGAGCAGCTTCGGCGGCATCGCCATCGATGTGCCAGGCCTCGGAATCGACTATTTGATCAGCAGCGCCAATAAATGCATTCAAGGCGTACCCGGCTTCGGGTTTGTCATTGCCAGACTGGAGAAGCTGAAGGAACTCCAAGGCACGGCGCGCAGCCTATCGCTGGATCTCTATGACCAATGGAAGGGCATGGACAAGGACGGCAAATGGCGGTTTACCTCGCCCACCCATGTCGTGGCGGCCTTTGCGAAGGCGCTTGACGAGCTGGCGGAGGAGGGCGGCGTAACGTCCCGGTTTGAACGCTACCGCCGGAACAACCGATTGCTGCGAGACCGGCTGGCCGGCATCGGGCTGTACGCCTATATCGAGGAAGCGAAGCAGTCGCCGATCATTACGACGTTTTTGTTCCCTGAGGGGCAGCATTTCAGCTTTGCCGACTTTTACGCCTATGTGAAAGAAAGGGGCTTCGTCATCTACCCCGGCAAGCTGACGGACGTCGATACATTCCGCATCGGTAACATCGGGGAGATCTATGAGGAAGACATCGAGCAGTTGTGCGGTATAATCGAGGAATATATGGGAGGGATGAAGCGATGAACCGGATCGAGGGCGTGATTTTGGATTGGGCCGGAACGGCCGTGGACTTCGGCTGCTTTGCGCCGGTGAACGTATTTGTCGATATTTTCAACCAAGCTGGCATTGAGGTTACGATGGAGGAAGCCAGAGCACCGATGGGCATGCTCAAAATCGACCACATCCGCGCCATGCTGTCTATGCCGAGGATTTCTACTCTCTGGAAGGACAAGTACGGACGGGATTTCAGCGAAGAGGATGTGCACCGACTGTACGCCGCGTTTGAGCCTGCGCTGATGGCCTCCCTGACCGAATATACGGATCCGATACCCGGCGTGATCGAGGCGGTGGAAGCGCTGCGGGCGGACGGACTGAAGATCGGCTCCACTACAGGGTATACACGTTCCATGATGGACGTCGTCACTCAGGGCGCACGGGAAAAGGGGTATTCTCCCGACCATCTCGTCACCCCCGACGAAACGGGATCTTACGGGAGACCGTATCCGTACATGATTTACCGCAACATGGAGCATCTAAAGCTGTCCGCATCCTGGAAGGTGGTCAAGGCCGGCGATACGGCCTCCGATATCCAGGAAGGCATACAGGCCGGTGTATGGTCGATCGGCGTCGTCATCGGCAGCTCGGAGATGGGCTTAAGCCAGGAGGAATACGACCGCTTGTCCGCGGCCGAGCGGGCCGAGGCGATTGAGCGCACGAGACGGGCGTTCCTGGCGAACGGGGCCGATTTTACGATCGATACGCTGGCCGAGCTGCCGGCCCTCATCGGAACGATCAACCAGATGTTGGCCAAAGGCGAACGTCCCGGCCAAGCACAGCGGCTGCAGACCGCAGAGCTGTAATAGCATACAGTGCAGCTGTTATCTAACCGCGCTTCGGCGCGGTTTTTATATTGGCTTGCCCTGTTGAGTTCATGCAACCTCACAGTTGCTTATTGTTGACATGCAACCTCGGGGTTGCTTATAATGGGTTTATGAATTGGGACAAAGACGCTATATTCAAAGCTCTTGCCGACCCGACTCGACGGCTTATGTTAGACGAGCTATCCGAGCGTAACGAGCTGACGTTGTATGAACTTACGGTACGTCTCATTATGAAGCATGAGCTCTCCATTTCGCGGCAGGCGATTGCCAAACATCTTGCTGCATTGGAAGAGGCAGGGCTCGTCATGACAGAAAAGAAGGGAAAATATCGAGTCATTATTTTCAACAACGAGCCGCTTAAACATTTGCTGGAGGGATGGGTAGAGTAATGTAAAGGTGCCGATTGTAACGAGAGCACCCACACCAATTTCAAAGGAGGCACAAAGGATGAAAATCGTTGTGACCAGTATATTTGTATCAGACCAGGACCGGGCACTTCAGTTTTATTCAGAAAAGCTGGGGTTTGTTAAAAAGGAGGACGTTCCCGTCGGTGAATACAGGTGGATCACGCTTGTCTCTCCGGACGAGCAGAACGGCACCGAGCTCTTGCTCGAACCGAATAACCATCCTGCTGCCAAGGAGTATCAAACGAAGATATTTGCTGATGGCATCCCGGCAGCGATGTTTGGTGTGGAGGATATTCATACCGAGTATAAGCGGCTGTTGGAAAACGGAGTGAAGTTTACGATGGAGCCGACCCCAATGGGCGATCTTACGATAGCCGTCTTCGACGATACATGCGGCAACCTGATTCAGATTGTGCAGAAGTAAAACAGGAGAGCGGCTGAAGAAGCCCCTGCAATAATGTACTATCCGCCTGCCGGCCCCGCACCCTATAATGCTAAAAAACGACGGTGTGAGGAGTATCCAACATGAACATTGCTTCTTTTCTGCTGTACTGTGTCATTGTTACCTTTACGCCGGGGCCATCGAATATCGTCATTTTGGCGGCGGTCCGGCAGAAGGGCTTCAGGCAGGCGGCCAAATATATTGCCGGGGCTTCTATCGCTTACTCTTTGCTGGTGGCCGCTTCGGTCGTGGTGAACCGGGAGCTGGCTACGGGGATGCCCGTCGTTCTTACGGTACTAAGGATCGCCGGCAGCTTGTTTATTCTGTACCTGGCATACCAGATTTACCGCATGGACGTGTCCAAGGCGGCGGCCAAGCAGACGGCGTCATTTATGTCGGGATTTTGGATGCAGTTTCTGAACCCGAAGGTGGTGCTGTTCACCATTACCGTCATTCCCATTTACGTCATGCCCTATTATTCTTCAGGTTGGGTCTTGGCCCTTTTTGTGGGATTGGTCTCGCTGATTGGCGTTGCCGCCTATTTTTCCTGGGGGCTGTTCGGCACGCTGCTCAAGGGTATTCTGCAAAAATACCAAAAAATCTCGAATATCGTTTTCGCCCTGCTTCTGGTATACTCGGCCGTAATGGTATCCGGGATCACAGATATCGCGAGGGGGTGAGCGGAGGATGGAACGGTTCGAGTATAAGCAGGCGGCGGGCATTACCGCGCTGTCGGCGAGCATTGCCGATTTTACGTATAAAAAGCACTGCCACGAGGAGTACGCGCTCGGCGTCACCCTCCGCGGCGTTCAGCAGTACGACCTGGAAGGGAGCCTGCAGTCCTCCCACCGCAGCGGTGTGATGCTGTTTCATCCTGAGCAGACGCATGACGGCTGGTCGCAGGAACGCTCCGGCATCGATTATGTCATGCTGTACATTCACCCGGATCAATTCCTGGAGGCTTTGGGGAAAAAGGAAGTGCTCCGCTTTTCCGACCCGATCGTGTACGACGCGGGGCTGCGGCGCAGCATTCTCGATCTGTCCACCGCCATTGCCGGCGGCCAATCCGAGGATGTATGCAGCGAGCTGCTGTTTCGGGTTGCAGGCCACTTTTCGCAGGACATTTTGCGGCCGATGGACATCAAGGCCCCGTCGTTCACCCGCAAAGCCAAGGAGCGGATCCACGAGAACCTGGAGCATGTGCTTCGCCTGGACGAAATCAGTGGAGAGTTCGGGATGTCCAAATACCAGTTCATCCGGGCATTTAAGGCCAATACCGGGCTCTCACCCTACCAGTACTTCCTGAACTGCCGTCTGGAGCGGGCCCGGCAGCTGATTGAAAAGCACCGGGACATTTACCTGGCGGTGAGCAGCTGCGGGTTTGTGGATCTGGCCCATTTGAACCGCCATTACAAGCATGTGTACGGCACGACGGCATTCGAGTTTTTGTCTTACTTGGAGGGGAAGCTCTGACCTCGTTAGATTCGTTCTAATAAGTTCGTTATACGGCATGTCATCCGAAAGGATGGCATGCTTTTTTGCGTTTTGCGTTGGGGACACCGGACTGGCTCCCGGATAGTGGCCCTGTCTGAAAGGAAGGTTCTTTCGTCATTTCCCATGGATCTTCGGATTGAACGGCTGCTTATTGGAGCGGAGTTTTTAAAAGAAAACGTTATGGGCACAATGGATGTCATGCAATGTTCATGATTATAGTATAGGGTACTAGGGTATATTAAAAGAGGACAGTCATTCTGAAGACGAAAAGGAGTGCTGACATGATGAAAAAACAATGGCTTATGCTCATCGCCGCGGCCATGCTGGTGCTTGGAGGGTGCCAAAATAATGACTCCGCGTCGGAGCCGGCATCCGTGACCCCGTCGCAGCACGAGCAGGCAGCGGATGATTCGGACAAGAACATGGACCAGATGGACGAGATGCATCATTCCGGTTCCGGGGAAGTTCCCGCAGGGGTGAAAGAAGCGGCGAATCCGGCTTTCAAAGTTGGAAGCCAAGCGATCATCGAGGCCGGCCACATGAAAGGGATGAAGGGCGCCAAGGCTACCATTGTCGGTGCCTATGACACAACGGCCTATGCTGTCTCCTACACGCCGACAACCGGCGGGCCCAAGGTGACGAACCACAAGTGGGTAATTCACGAGGAGATCGAGAACGCCGGGGCCGAGCCGTTCAAGCCAGGGGACGAGGTCGTTCTGGAGGCGGACCATATGCCGGGAATGAAGGGCGCCAAAGCGACGATCGATTCCGCCGAGAAAACGACGGTGTATATGGTGGATTATGAGCCAACGACGGGCGGCGATCCGGTCAAAAACCATATGTGGGTTACGGGAAGCGAGCTGTCGGCTGCCAAATAACCGTCCCGAATACCTCCTATACCATCCAGGGCCACAAACAAGTGGCCCTTTGTTATTTTCCAGGCCGATGCTCGTAGAAGAATTTCTATTACGGATTCATCGCCCTCCTCGCAATATTGGATAAGCATCGAAAATAAAAAAGCACCCTCTAAGGGTGCTCACGCAAATTTGGGTCGGATCCCCATCCCTACTTTCCGGAAAGGCTAATGAGTTACTCTCCGGAATATAAGCCGATACGGTTCCCGAGGGTCGACAGCCTCTTCGGCTTTTGGTCCAGCTCACCGGCCAAGACGGTCAGTGCTTCTTTGAGCTGCTGCTCATTCCAATACACATAGGGGCTTTTCCACTGGCCCTCGACGGTCTGCATCTGGATTTGGTCCGGTTTCATTTTTTTGTAATTGAGGAGCCAACGTTCCATGTTCTTCGCGGGAATGTCCGTCTGGACCTGTTCCCCGATAATGTCCAGCACCTGCCCCCATTGGCTGATGCCTTTAAATGAAGTGAGCTTGTCCAGGACCTGGTTCAGCACCTGCTGCTGACGCCGGTTCCGGTCAAAATCCGAAGACGGCGACGATCCGTCGTTGGACTTCCGGTAGCGGACGAAGTCGAGCGCCTGCTTGCCGTCCAGATGCTGCATACCCTTGCGCAGATTGATATCCGTGCCGTCCGCCGTATCTTTGTAGCGCATGTCCATGTCGACGTCAACATCGACGCCGCCGACGGCATCGATGATCTGCCGGAATCCTTCAAAGTTGATCATAACCATGTAATCGACCGGAATGTGGAACAAGTCGCCAAAGAACTCCTTCGTGTCGGCCATGGCCGCCTTTTTGTCCTTGATATAGTAATGGGCGTAATAGTAGTTGGCTTTGTGCGTCCCCAGCTGGGATTGGCTGATTTTTAAATCCCGGGGGATGGATATTAAGCTGGCCGATTTCTTTTCAGGATTCAGCGCCCCCAAAATCATCACGTCGGTATTGATCGTTCCCCCGCTGCCTTCGCGGTTGTCAATTCCGGCGAGCAGAAAAGTCATCGGCTTCATGTCGGCCTCGGTTACGCTTTCAACCGGCGGTTCGCTGACGGCCTCCCCTTGTTCCTGCTGCTGGGACTGGGGTGCGTAATATTCGGCGGCAGCCGATATTTTATGTAAGGTTGATATCGCTTTATGATGCAAAAATCCAAGGAATCCGCCTACTCCGATCAGCAGGAGCGCGATTACAGCCGTGATGCTGAGCATCCACTTGCGGAGCCGGCTCATTTTCTTCTTTTTTTTGGAACGTGGTTGCATAACATCCTCCAATCCTGTTCTATCAAAAAAAGCACTATACATATGTATACTATAATTATTACAAGCGAGCAACTTTACATAGGTTTCATTATACAATGTACAAAACTTAGCGTTGAATACAGGCGGCAATGGACCTTCAACTGAAAGATGATTCGTTCTCTTGACAATCGGCATATTCTGGAATAAGATGGTTCCATAAATGACAGTAAGTACTGACAGTCATGATTAGCTTGGCATTGTTTAAAATAAAGGAGGAATGGAAATGGGAGATGATAAAAAGGGCGGAAAACCGGTCGTGTGGGTCAATGCCTTTCAAGTGAAGCCGGGCAAGCTGGACGAATTCATGCGGATTCAATCTGAGGAGCTGCGTTCTTTTGCAGAACAGGACACCGTAAATGGAGCTCTTGGGAGCCGCCTTCTGCGCGCATCCCATCGGGACCGGGCCATAGCCATTGCATTGTTCGAGAGTGTAGAGGCCCACCAATCCTGGCTTAAACAGGCGGATTTCTCAGTGCATTATGACAAGATCAAGGATCTGATCGAAGGGGCGGAAGGCGATTATTATACGGTTGAGGCCGCCTACGGGGCAACCATTGAGTAAACAAGGCGAGAGCCGGGTGACGGGATGGCTGTGAGTGAGTACCTGTGAATGAAATATACCCTGAATGACAGTAAGTACTTACTGTAACCTATGAATAAACTGCTAATCTATTTATGAGCTACTAATCTATTTATGAGCTACTAATCTATTTATGAGCTACTAATCTATTTTGAATCATGGAAGGGGTTATGAAGTCATGATGAATATTGGAATTATTATTGGGAGTACCAGACCGGGACGCAACGGGGAGGCGATCGGCCGCTGGGTGCATGAAATCGCAAGCAGTCGGAGCGACGCCAGATTTGAACTGGTCGATATCGCGGATTACCGGCTGCCGCTGTTTGATGAGCCGATGTCCCCGATTATGGGGCAGTACTCCAAGGAACATACGGTGGCATGGTCGAAGAAAATCGCCGAGTTTGACGGCTTCGTGTTCGTGACTCCCGAATACAACAAATCCATACCCGGAGCACTGAAGAACGCCATCGATTTCCTGTACTATGAATGGAACAACAAGGCGGCAGGCATTGTGGCTTATGGCGGCGGCGGAGGCTCGCGTGCAGCGGAGGCGCTTCGATTGATCCTTGGCGAGCTGATGGTAGCTGATGTTCGCGCACAGGTGGGGCTGTCCCTGCATACCGATTTTGAAAATTACACGGTTCTGAAGCCGGGCGCCCATCAGGAAGCGGCGGTTCATGCCATGCTGGATCAGCTTGTGTCCTGGAGCGAGGCGCTTCACACCGTTCGGCAGAAGGAGAAAGCCCACGCCTAAAAGGGCTCTCCATGTTATACTCTTTATAGCCAATCCGGAGGATGATGCCGGGTTGGCTTTTTTTCTACTATATAATGCGGTTTGGAGCAGGGTGTCTATCCTCCGTTCGAGTGTCCCTTGACAAGACGACCAGGGATCGTTAAGATTAGAATGAACGTTCTATCGTGATTCAAATTTCGAAAGCAGGCTGGAGGCTAAACCGATCATGTTTGAGAAATATAACAAAGTTCAGCAGGCAGTGCTGGAAACGACGCTGCGTATTATTATCGAAAAAGAGCTGCAGGCGACGTCGATGGCGCTGATCGCCAAGGAATCGGGCGTGTCTACCGGAAGTATTTATCATTATTTTTCAAGTAAGGAAGAAATTATAAACGAATTGTATCGAGCGATCGTTCTATACAACGGAGAGTATGTAACACGGGGGATGGACGCCAAGGAACCGATCCGGACCCGTTTTAACCGCGCCTGGGAGAAAGTGTTTCAAGTCAGCCTTACACATCCGGAAGGTTTTCAGTTTATCGAACAGTATTCGTTCTCTCCGTATATTAACGATGCCGTCAAAAGGGAATCGTATGATGGCGGTTGGTGTAAGCCGATGGCGGCTCTGTACGCGAAAGCGATCGAATACCAGCTGTTCATTGAGCAGGAGCCGGCCATGATGGTGCAAATGCATTACGGCACGATGGCTTACCTGGTCAAAGGGCATTTGCAAAAGCATTTTACGCTGACGGATGAAGTGATTGAGACGGTCATTAACTCCTGTTGGAAGTCGGTTGCCAAATAACGCCGCACCATAGGTGTGGTTTTTTCAGTCTGCTAGAATGAACGTTCAATATAATAATCGAAAGGAGCTTATACAATGAGCAAAACGTTATTAATTACCGGAACCAGCTCGGGTCTGGGTAAATTAACGGCCATCCATTTTGCGAAAATGGGCTGGAATGTAGCGGCAACGATGCGCACGCCGGAAAAAGAAACGGAACTGACGGCATACAGCAACATTCAACTGTTCAAAATGGATGTGACGGATGTAGACCAGGTTCAAACCGCCGCGAAGCAGGCGATCGATGCCTTCGGCACCATCGACGTTGTCGTTAACAACGCCGGGATGGGCACTTACGGGGCGCTTGAGCTGGCCGAAGAAGAGGCGATTGACTGGCAGTTTGCCGTAAACACACGGGGACCGATTAATGTGATCCGGGCGTTGCTGCCGCATTTTCGGGCGAACGGGGGAGGGATGTTCATCAATATCAGCTCCTTCATGGGCGTGACAAGCGCGGTTCCGCTGGGGTCCTTGTATAACATGTCCAAGTTTGCCCTTGAGGGACTGACGGAGGGCCTCTATTACGAACTGAAACCGCTGAATATCGAACTGAGGCTTGTGGAGCAGGGAGGATCGTCGGGGAACAACTTTATGAACAATATGGTCTGGAGCACGAATCCCGACATTCACGACTACGATGAGCTCACGGCCCGGCTGAAGAAGCGGTTGGAACAGCCGGAGGGAGCCGACGCGGATGATCCTCAAACGATCGTGGATGTCATTTCGGATCTGGCCACCGGCAAGAACAGGCAGTTCCGTACGCTCGTGGGGAATGCGGCCCATGAATTGATGCGTCTCAGACAGTCCGTGCCGATTGAGGAATACTTGGAGACAATGCGAAAGACATTTTTGTAAAAATCGATCCCCCTGTTCAACGCATGCGGCATGTCATGTATAAACAAAACTGTACGGCTTTGTTCCAACCAGATTAGAATGAACATTCTATCGGTAACAGCGGCCATTTCATATCTAAAAAAGATCAACTCCGGTGGGGTTGATCTTTTTCCTTTTCGCAAATGATAAGACATGATGATACCGGCTCGGGTTAGAACCATTTCTCGGCCCATTCTTCCACAGCTTGAAGCGCTCTGCCGAGTTCGGTTCCCTTGCGTGTCAGAGAATACTCCGTACGGATCGGCCGCTCGGTAATGACATTGCGGATAATGATCCCGTTATCCTCCAGCTCTTTAATGCGTTCGTTGAGCATGCGTTTGCTGAGATCAGGGATGTATGCATGAATTTCGCTAAAACGCTTTGGTTCCTCCATTAGGGTATGAACAATCAGGCTGACCCACTTCTTTCCCGTAATCTGGTGTGCGAGCTCGACCTTTTCGCATAAAAGCCTGGCGCGTTTCTCATCCATAGTGCTGACCCCCCTGTGTGCACTGGTTACTTAATATTAACAAGTTATGATCTCTGTAAGGATTCCAAAAGATTCCCAAATCCAGCCGTCAATGGTCATACATTGCCATTATAATATCATAGAAAGCGCTGTCATCAAAGGGATTTTATTTCCGTTCATAATTTGGACAAGAATCTGTTGACTAATCGCTTAAATGGGTTTATGATTGCCAATGTGAATTCAACAGGTTATTAAAAGTAACCTTGTTGCAACGGATTTATCTGCCAGCATGCGCATGGTTTTTGGTGGGAATGGAATGGAGGAGTCATACGTGGACAACATGACATTTGTCTTGTTTGGAGGAACAGGGGACCTGGCAAAGAGAAAAATATACCCTGCACTCTACAATCTGTTTATAGATAAAAAGATGCCTGAAGCGTTCTCGATTATCGCCTTGGGCCGCAGAGAACAATCTAGTGCAGATTTTCAGCAAAACGTAGCGAAATCGCTGCAAACTTTTTCAAGAAGAACCGTAAACGATCCGGCCACTTTGGAAGCTTTTCTCCAAACGATCCGGTTTACCGTCCTTGATGCCAATCAAGTGGAGGATTACCATAAGCTGCGGAGCCTAGTAGAGTCGCGTGAACAGGAATTGAACATTCCTCAGAATCGCATGTTTTATCTCTCGGTGGCGCCGGAGTTTTTTGACGTGATCGCCTTAAATATTAAAGACAGCGGACTTGGTTCGACAAGCGGATGGAAACGTCTGATTATCGAAAAGCCTTTCGGACACGACCTGCAGTCTGCGCGCCATTTGAACGAGCAGCTCAGCAAAGCGTTTGATGAAAGCGAAGTGTACCGCATCGACCACTACCTCGGTAAGCCGATGGTGCAAAACCTGGAAATCCTCGAGTCTTCCAACCCGATTCTCAAAGCGCTGTGGTCCAACCATCACATTGCCAACGTCCAAATTACGGCAAGTGAGACCGTCGGCGTCGAAGAGAGAGCTGGATACTACGACAACTCGGGCGCAATCCGCGATATGGTGCAGAACCATTTGCTGCAAGTGCTGATGATGGTTAGTATGCGTCTTCCAGGCAGAGGCGATGCGAACGAAGTCCGTATGAAGAAGAAGAACGTTATGCAGTCCCTTCGTCCGCTGCAGAAGGAAGATATCGCGAAGAACGTGATTCGCGGCCAATATGCCGCCGGTCAAATGCAAGGGAAGCCAGTTCCCGGTTATCTCGATGAGCCTGGCGTTCCTGCGGGCTCGAAGAACGATACGTTTATCGCTACACGCCTCTGGATCGATAACTACTTCTGGAGCGACGTTCCGTTCTACATTCGCACAGGCAAGAGAATGAAGGAAAAATCTACGCGGATCGTCATTGAATTTAAGGAGCCGTTGAAGGGACAAAATACCACCAACGATCCGAATCTTCTCGTGATTGAAATCAATCCGAACGAAGGCATCTTTATGCAATTGAACAAAAAGAATCCGCGGAACGATTCCAAGCTGGAGCCGATGCGTATCCACTTCCATGAAAATGGAAAGGATGTACCGGAAGCATACGAAAACCTGATTTTCGATGCGGTTCGCGGGGATTCCACGTTCTTTGCCCATTGGGATGAAGTCGAATTGTCCTGGCAGTACGTGCAGCCGATTCTGGATGCTTTCGAGGAGGACAGCGTTCCGCTTCATCAGTATCCTGCAGGTTCGAACGGACCTGAAGCGTCTGACCAGCTGCTGGCCGAGGACGGCTTCAAATGGTGGCTGGATACAGAGCCTGAAGTTGTGAAAGAAGAAGAGAAGGTACTTGTGGGTCAATCTTGATCCAGGTTGTAAACCATACTGGTAAAGGTTTCAATAAACAAAAATAGAGAAAATGCATGGTGTGGAGGGAATTATAATGAAAGTCGGATTGATTGGATTAGGTAAAATGGGTTTGAATTTGGGACAAAATTTGATGGATCATAACCACAGCGTCGTTGCATTCGATTTGAACACAGCCGCTGTTGAAGACATGAAGAGCAAAGGCGCCGAAGGCGCTGCAAGCATCAAAGAGCTTGTGTCCAAGCTGGAAACGCCAAGAATCGTGTGGATCATGGTGCCTCACTCCGTTGTAGACTCGGTTCTTGACGAGCTGAAACCACTGTTGTCCAAAGGCGACATCGTAATCGAAGCCGGCAACTCGCACTACAAAGAGTCGATTGAAAGATACAATCAAATGAAGGAATTCGGCGTAAGCTACCTCGACGTAGGTACTTCAGGCGGTATGGAAGGCGCTCGTAACGGCGCTTGCTACATGGTCGGCGGAGATCAGGAAGCATGGGACATCGTTGAACCGATCTTCAAGGACACCGCTGTAGAGAACGGCTATCTGTATGCTGGCAAATCCGGCAGCGGCCACTTCCTGAAAATGGTGCATAACGGCGTCGAATACGGCTTTATGGCAGCTATCGGCGAAGGCTTTGAAGTATTGGAGAAGAGCGATTTCGATTTTGACTACGAAAAAGTGGCCCGCGTATGGAACAACGGCTCCGTTATCCGTTCCTGGCTGATGGAATTGACGGAAAAAGCCTTTGCCAAAGACGCGAACTTGGACGAAATTAAAGGAATTATGCAATCTTCCGGCGAAGGTAAATGGACTGTGGAAACAGCTCTTGATCTGCAGACCGCTACACCGGTTATCGCTTTGTCCCTGCTGATGCGTTACCGTTCCCTGGAGAACGATACGTTCACAGGTAAAGTAGTTGCCGCGCTCCGTAACGAATTTGGCGGCCATGCTGTAGTCAAGAACTAATCTAAATAAATAAGTTGAACTAATGAATAGGATGCAGGCAAGGGAGTAAAAGGATTCCGAAGAAGCGAAGCGTTCGTGTTTGGCTTTCGGATTTCTACCTTAAGTTGGTTCTGTACTATCAAGAAATCCGAAAACAAGAGCGATCGTAGGAACATTTTACGTACTTGCCCCATTATCCATTTTAATGGTTCAACTTATATAAAAGAAAAAAATAAGTGGAGGTAGTGAAATCATGAAATTTTTCATCGACACTGCAAACCTGGACGACATTAAAAAAGCATATAAAATCGGCGTACTTTCCGGCGTGACGACAAACCCTTCTCTGGTTGCCAAAGAAGGCGTGAAGTTCGAAGACCGCATCGAAGAAATTTTGAAGGCTGTTCCTGAAGTAGAATCCGTATCGGCAGAAGTTACTCCGGATGCGGAAACTGCAGAAGATATGATCGCACAAGCCGATGAACTGATCAAAATCAACGGCGGAGACAAGAACATCACGATCAAGCTGCCAATGACGCTGGCTGGTCTTGAAGCTTGCCGTTACCTGACGAAAAAAGGCGTAAAAACGAACGTAACCCTGATCTTCACCGTGAACCAGGCTCTGCTGGCTGCACGCGCAGGTGCAACGTATGTATCCCCATTCCTGGGCCGCCTGGACGACATCTCGGAAGACGGCGTGCTGCTCGTGGCCAAAATCGCTGAGCTGTTCCGCGTTCATAACCTGGACACTCAAATCATCGCTGCTTCGGTTCGCCATCCAGACCACGTAACCCGCGTAGCGATGGCCGGTGCGCATATTGCTACCGTTCCATTCAGCGTCATCGCTCAACTGGTAAAACACCCGCTGACAGATCAAGGCATCGAGAAATTTGCTGCCGACTGGAAAAACGCAACGAAGTAATATTCAGCAGAGCAGATGAATAAGTATATATTAGGATAAAAAGGCTTCCTTCCTGCCGGGCCGCGGCGGAGGGGGGCCTTTTTAGCTTATTGAAATGGATGTGCTCAATAGGCCTGCGCTAAAGGATCTGAATCAAAGCCGGTGCAAACTCCCGCTAGTATGAGGGAATTTAGCAATCGTGTAAACCGAAGGGAGCTGGTGTTGCCCAAAATTCAGTGTGTAAAATTTTTGTGATAAGTAAATTTTCCCTTTCTTGGGAGGGGTAAAGGGTGTATGATATTTCGTACCTAATAAGACGACTGAAAAGACAACAGAATTTGGAGGACTCATGGATACACTTCCAAAGGCAATCATGAACGCACTGGCGCAGCACGGCGTGGCAAGTGAAAGCGTGCTCTGCTGGCTGCTGTGCGACCGGGCCCTGGAGAACGGGTTCAGGGATACGTATGTACTTTTGACCCGTGAGGAGCTGTTGATCTTATCCCATGACCAGGCGCCAGCGCGGGAGAAGACATACAGCGGGTATGCGGCAAACAATCCATTGAAAGGGCTTTCCCCGGAAAAAGAGGCCGACTGGGAGCTGGAGGCGCTGAAGATTCGGGACATCGAATCGCTGAGCATCGTCAATCTGGTAGCCTCCGGCATGGTCGTCATCAAGGCACCGGAGGAGAGGGCCGTTGCCGCGTTCACGAACGGCGGCATGCGGAGCGCAGCCAGGCTGGCCAAAATTTTCGAGAAGCTGAAGAAAAGCGAAGAGCTCGGTCCGGAAGAGCTGCGGGACGACCAGGAGCGGGCCACATGCCCGAAGTGTGGTATGATCTACCCCGAAGAGGGGCGCCAAGTTTGCCCCAAATGTATGAAGAAGCACGCCGTCTTCGGCAGGCTGCTGTCCTTTGCGGGCAAGTATAAAGTTTCAATGTTCTGGATCGTGCTGTTTATGCTGCTGAACTCGGCGGCGGGATTGGTCATTCCTTATTTTCAAGGTACGCTGCTGTTCGACCAGGCCTTGGGCGGCAAAGGCACGTTCGCAGGCCAAATCGGGCTGGTCATCGCACTTATTATCGTGTTCCGGACGCTCTCGCTGTTGTTTGGGGTCATCTTCGGCGTCATCAACGCCAAGATGGCGGCGAATATTGCCTTTGACCTGAAGTCGAGCGTGTTCCATGCCATGCAGCGGCTTTCCTTAAGCTTCTTTGAGAAGAAGCAGACGGGGCAGCTGATGACCCGCATCAACAATGATGCGACCGAACTGCAGTATTTTTTCGTTGACGGCATTTCGTATTTCGTGGTCAATGCCATGAATATCATCGGAATCGTCACCGTTCTGCTGATCATGGATTGGAAGCTGACCCTGCTGTGCCTGCTTCCTCTCCCCTTCGTGTTCCTGCTCGTCCGCAAAGTATTTCCCAAGCTGTGGAGGCTGTCCATCAGGCGGCATAAGCGGGTCAGCGCGATGAATGCCATCATCAGCGACACGATCCGCGGCACGCGGGTGGTGAAGGCGTTCGGGAAGGAGCAGATGGAGAATGCCCGTTTTCAGCGGGCCAGCGGGGCTTTTTCCGATGCGGAGCAGTCCTTTAACAAAATGGGCGTAACCTTGTTTCCCGTATTGAACATTCTGACGCAAATTGGCGGCATTCTCATTTGGGGCTTTGGCGGCTGGAAAGTCATGCAGGGGGATTTTACGTTCGGTAAAGTCATGACCTTTATGAACTACATGCTCCTGCTGTACGGTCCGATCCAGTTTATGAACAATATTATGAACTGGTGGTCCTACTGTATGTCCGCGGCACAGCGGATTTTTGAAATCCATGACGCGGTGCCCGACGTGGTGGAAAAGCCGAACGCGATGCAGCTTACGGAAATGCAGGGCGAAATCCGCATATCGAACGTCACCTTCGGCTACGAGCCGAACAAGGCGATCCTGAAAGGGGTGTCGCTGCATGCAAGGCCCGGTCAAATGATCGGCGTCGTCGGGCATTCGGGGGCCGGGAAATCGACGCTGGTCAACCTGATTCCGAGGCTGTATGACGTCACTGAAGGAGAGATCCGGATCGACGGCATCCCGATCAAGGATGTGTCCATGGCGTCCCTCCGGACGCATATCGGCATAGTATCCCAGGACGTCTATGTCATGTCCGGAAGCATCGCGGAAAATATCGCCTATGCCGATCCGGACTGCACCTTGGCCGACCTGATTCACGCTGCCAAAGTGGCCGGCGCACACGACTTCATCGAGAAGCTGCCGGACGGCTACGATACCATTGTCGGGACCGGAGGGCATAACCTGTCCGGGGGCGAGAAGCAGCGGCTCAGCATTGCCCGGGCCATTTTGCATAATCCGAAAATACTGATTCTGGATGAGGCCACCGCCTCGCTCGATACGAAGACCGAGCTGCAAATCCAGGAGGCGCTCGATACGCTGATCAAGGGAAGAACGACGATTGCGATTGCGCACCGCTTGTCCACGTTAAGAAACGCCGACTATCTGGTCGTGCTGGAGCAAGGCAAGATCGTGGAGGAGGGGACGCATGAACAGCTGCTGGTGAAGGAAGGGGCTTATTACGACCTGGTCAAAAAGCATGACGAGGCGCTGAAGATGAATGAGGTGATTACGGCATGACGCTTAAGGATGTAAGTGTTAGCGAGATTCTCCGGCCCGAGGACGGCGGGACCAGCCCCGGCCTCGCGGAGGCGGCGCAAATCCGTTATTTGTCCCCGGACGATACGGTGTTTACCCTGACGGAAGGCCATATGCTGAACGTGAAGGCGGGGGGCAAGGAGCACGCCGGAGTGTACGTGCACTGCTCTTTTCCGCATACGAATAAGCGGATCTATCTATCGATTCGAACCGTCGAGAATGAGGAGATCGGGATGATCCGCTCCCTGGACGAGTTCCCGGAGGAAACGCAGCGGATGCTGGAGGAGCAGGTGGAGCTGCGGTATTTTGCCCCTGAAATCTCGAAGGTTCTCTCCGTCAAAGAGGAGTTCGGATATTCGTATTGGGATGCGGAAACCACCTCGGGGCGCTGCCGCTTCACGGTTCGCGGCGGCGGCGGGAGCGTCAAGCTGATGACCGCAAACCGGCTGCTGATCGTGGATGTGGACGGCAACCGGTTTATTATCCCGCATCTGGACCGACTGAGCGACAAGGAATACAAGATGGTTGAGGTATGCATGTAGGTTGAACTTCGACGCCTGTCGATACAAGGACGGAGGTATTCATGAACCTTAATTTTACACTGCCGGAGCGCGAGCTGGAGGCCGCCTCGCAGGCTGTGGGGGAGCATATCCGTTACTGCGTGCCTGTCGATTTGACGCTGGGCGGGCAGCGAACGGAAGGTTATTTCGTAATTGGAGAGCAGAGATGGGCCCTGCTGCTGGAGGGCCGTGTGGTCGACAGCCGTCTGATTACCGACGCGAAGGAATACAAGGTGGTGCCGCTGATCGGCAGTGCCGTGCTGGAGGGGGACGAGGCCGGCACCAAATTTATTCTTACGAGGCTGTCCATGAAGCACGCGGCGAGGTACGGTTATATCGCCCAGATTTTGAACGATCTGTCGAGGCAGCGGACAATCCGCATATACAACGATGAAGAGGAGCCGGTCTGCGCCAGCTGCGGCGGTTCGCTCATACCGGGAACGAGGGTGTGCCCGAAGTGCATGAACAAGGCAGCAGCCTTCAAGCGGCTGGTCTCAGTGGCGATGAATCACAAAAAAACGTTCGCGATCGGGCTTGCAGTGACATTGGCGGCTTCCGCCATATCGATGGCCGGCCCTTACTTTCAAAAGCTGCTGGTGAATTCCTCGCTGCAGCCACCTCCCGGCCAATCACCGAGCGTTCCCGTGTTCATCTGGGCCATTCTCGGTCTGCTCTTCGTCCTTGTCGGCGGAGAGGGGCTCGGCATCATCAAAGGGCGGATCATGGCGGGGGTCAGCTCGCAAATTGCGGCCGACCTGCGCAAGCTGGTCTATGAGCGGATTCAGAGCTTGTCCCTCGGATTTCTGACCACGCAGCGGGCTGGGGACATCATGAACCGGGTCACCTCGGATACGGACCGGATCCGCAATCTGGTTCAGGAGCTTTTTACGACGGCTGTCTTTCAGCTCATTATTCTCGTGTCCGCGAGCGTGCTGCTCTTCTCAGCCGATTGGCGCCTGGCTTGCGTTGTGCTGCTGCCGGCGCCGCTCGTCGCCTACATCCAGCGGTATATTTGGAAAGGCGTGCTGTGGAAGCTGTTCCGCAAGCAGTGGAGGGTGTACGACAAGGCGAACTCCTTCCTGCATGACGTGCTAAGCGGGATCCGCGTCGTCAAGGCGTTCGGCAAAGAGGAGCGCGAGGTGAAGCGGTTCAAACAGTACAATGCCGAGTTTGCTGCGGCGACTATCCAGACCGAGAAAGTATTCAGTATCCTGTCGCCGATCTCGAACTATTTGATCCAGATGGGGCAGTATCTCGTGCTCCTCATCGGATGCAATATGATTCTCGGCAAGCAGATGTCCCTTGGGGAGCTGGTGCAATTCAGCGGCTACGCAGGGATGATATACGGTCCGATTGCGTGGCTGATGTTTATGCCGCGATGGCTGTCTAATGCCATTATTTCGGTGGACCGCATCTTCTCGGTGATCGATGAGCAGCCGGAGGTAATGGACTCCGAGGCGTCCGTCAAGCATTCGATTCAGGGAACGATTACATTCCGGAATGTGATATTCGGCTACAAATCGTATGAGCCGGTGCTGAAGGAAATTAATGTGGAGATCAAGCCGGGGGAAATGATCGGCTTGGTTGGACATTCCGGGTCAGGGAAGTCGACGCTGATCAACCTCGTCTCCCGGTTCTATGACGTCAATGAAGGCGAGATCCTCATCGACGGAGTGGACATCCGCCGGATCGAGCAGGCGCATCTGCGCTCGCAGATCGGCGTCGTGCTGCAGGAGACATTTCTGTTCAGCGGCACGATCCTGGACAATATCCGGTACTCGAAGCCGGAAGCGACGTACGAGGAAGTGCTTGAGGCGGCGAAGATCGCCAATGCGCATGATTTTATCCTGCGCCTGCCGGATGGCTATGATACACGCCTGGAGGAGAACGGCGGCAACCTGTCCGGCGGAGAGCGGCAGCGGCTGGCGATTGCCCGGGCGGTGCTGAACGACCCGCGGATCTTGATCCTCGACGAGGCGACGGCCTCGCTCGATATCGATACGGAGAGCGCCATCCAGGAGGCGCTGCAGCGGGTCACGCGCAACCGGACGACGCTGGCAATCGCGCATCGCCTGTCTACGCTGCGGCATGCCGACCGGCTAATCGTTCTCGACAAGGGCGAGATCGCCGAAGTCGGCACGCACGCCGAGCTTGTGGCTAAAAGAGGGATCTACTACAACCTCATCACCGCGCAGCGCAACATGTCCAAGAAGGCCGAGGCGGTAGGGTAGACCGGCGGGGGATGGCTGCGCCGGGTGGCCTAGATCGATGGTTGTGAAAAATGTATAGTTGTTCATTGCACTCCGACTCTACTACGTAGAGCCGGAGTATTTTTTTGTTTTAGTACGGGATGTCTTGGCAATTGTGCTTATTGCGAATGTATCCGAATGATTAGGGATAACAGCTAGTTATCTAGCTTTGTTTCTCCTTCTTGAAGAGACCGATCAGCAAAAGAATCACCCCGGTCAAAAAGAACAGCGGGATCAGGAGCATCATGAGGCCGATGGCGGCGAACCCGTCATGGGCGATCCAGTCCCCGTATATCAACGCAACAAGCCACGAAAATACAAATGCGATCGGCAGCATCGTCGTGATTCCCCACACCATGTATTTTCTTTTCGCCGATTTCCCCCTGCTGAGCTCAAAGGCTAAGCTTAACGCAGCGAGTACGATGATCGCTCCGACGACTAATGCCATTGGTATCCCTCCTGGTAGTTCATTGTCATATTTTTTTGCTTGTCATAGGTGAACTGCATGGCGACAAAGCATAGGACGACCTGCTGGTCCAAATTATAGCTTATGAATAGAACGCTCTAACATCCGAAGGGTTGGTTAAAAAATGGTTTTTCACTGAATCACAAAGGTAAAATCATCCATTTGTTGAATAGTATTTCAGTAAGGCCTTAGGCCAGGAAGCCTATTCTCGTAGGGGAGGAATACACATGGCGCGCCGATGGGTAAATTCGCCGTACGCCTTTGCGCTGGGGATGTTTGCGATGATGGTTCCGAGTCAGGCATTCAGTTCGTTTTACAGCTATTTTTACGTGGAAAAGCTGGGACTCGGCGTCGGGCTCGCCACGCTCGCCAGAACCATTTTCCTGATCTGGGATGCGGTGAACAATCCGCTGTTCGGCTATTGGTCGGACCGGACCGAAACGCGCTACGGTCGGCGCAGGCCGTGGGTATTTGCCTCCATTCCGCTGTTTATGCTTACCTTCGTGTTGGTCTTCTCCCCGCCGGGAGGATTATCGCAAAACGGGCTGTTCACCTGGTTTCTGGTGACGCTGGTGCTGTATGAGGCGGTGGCGACCGTTCTGTGGGTCAACTACGGGGCGCTGTTTCCCGAGCTGTTCCGCGGCGACCGAATCCGGGCCAAAGCCTCCGCCATCCAGCAGGGCTATCAGGTGCTGGCTCTTCTCATCGCCACTGCCCTGACGCCTATCATTTACGCGGCGATCAACTTCTCCAATATGGCGATCGTGTATGCTTTCGTGTTCGGCATCTGCATGCTCATCTGCATGCTTAGCGTGCGGGAGCAGCGGGACCCTGGCAACGCGGAACCGATGAAGCTTGGAGCCGCCTTTAAGGAAACGCTCAGCAACAAGAAGTTTTGGATCTTCAACGTATCGAACTCGTTCGCCCAAACCGTAAACGGGCTGGTTAGCTCCATGATCCCGTTCTACGCCAAATACGTGCTGCGGATTTCGGAGGGCCAGGTGTCGATTCTGCTGGCGGCCGTGTTTGTATCGGTCATTCCGCTCGTGGGCGTATGGTACTGGATCGTCCGCCGGATGGACGGCGTGAAAGCCTGGCGGCTGTCGCTCATCCTGTACGGTCTGTCGGTCATTCCGCTCTGGTTCGGCTACAACCTGGTGAGCGGCGTGGCGGCCGGCATCGCGGTAGGTTTTGGTTTGGCCGGTTTCCTCGTTACGCCGGCGATGGTCAGCGGACGTATTATCGACGAGGATGCGGAGCGGACCGGACGGCGGCGCGAGGGCATTTATACGGCAGTCAGCGGGTTCATTACCCGGTCAAGCGGGCTGATTTCGGCGCTGGCTTTTTACGTGGTCGGCCTGATCTTTGGTTATGAAAGCGGTGACAATCCGGGATCGAATCCGGAAGCGACGTTTCGTTACCTGATCAGTGTCGTGCCGTTATGCTTATTGGTCATATCGGTTGTGATATCTTTTATGGCCCGGTTTGATTTTCATATGACGGGGAAAGGAGAGGTGAAGCATGGCCAAGAGGCTCATCATCAACTGTGACGATTTCGGACAGAGCCCGGCGATGAACCGGGCCATCATGCATCTGCTCGAGGAGGGCAAGGTCTCCTCGGCGACGATCATGGCGGTGGCGCCCGGTTTTGAAGAGGCGGCCGACTGGGCTGCGCGCCGGCAGCAGCCTAATGTGGGGCTGCACCTGACCCTGACGAGCGAGTTCGACGCCCTGCGCTGGAGCAGTCTGACCGGGCACCCGTCGCTGCATGACGCCGAAGGCAAGCAGTACCGGACGGTCAGGGAATTTGAGTTGGGCGCAGAGACGGGCGCCGTCGTGAAGGAGATCGATGCTCAGTACGAACGGGTCAAGCAGGCCGGCATCCGAATCAGCCATGTCGACAACCACATGGGCAGCCTGTACGGTATGGAGACGGGGCGCAGCCTGCTGCCCCAGACCTTTTGGAAAATTTCACGCTGGGGCCTGCCTTCCCGCTTTTTCCGCTACATCCACCCCGATGACCCGCTCCTTCGTTCGCTGAGCGGCATTGAACGCCCGGTAGCCAAAGCGGCGGCGCTGGCGGACACCTTCGGAGTGCCGATCCCCGACTATCTGCTGTCCCATCCCTTCGGATTAGTGGAAGGGGAAACGTATGACAGCTTCAAACGGTCGATCATCGCCAAGCTGTACGCCCTGCCGGAAGGGGTATCAGAGACCTACATTCATCCCGGTGCGGAGGATGCGTGGATGCTGGCTAACATTCCGCAGTGGGAGAAGCGGGTGTGGGAGTTCCGGCTGCCCTTTGATGACGACTTTGCGTACGGCTTGAAGGACGCCGGCGTGGAGCTGACCCATTACGGCTATGTCCATGAGCATCTGAGACGGCCGCGCTTCAGGTCGGCTTTCCGGCTGATCCGGGAGCTGACCCGGAAATAGGGCGGCGGATTAGAGGGCACGGCTGCCGGTTGTACGGAGAGGCTAAGGCCTCAATTTTTTGGCATAAATATGATCCTTTCGTGCATAGAAAACAGCCCTTCGCACATGATTGCGAAGGGCTGTATTGGCTTGTCCGGTTTATTGTTCGCTGCCCGCTGGGAATCAACGGTTCTATAAACCGCTCAAGCCGAGTTTAGATGTCCGACCAGTTCCGGTCGCCCGTCAGGAACTTCTCCGTCAGGATCGACAGCAGCTGAATGCCGACTTCGTTTTCCCCGCCTTCGGGAATGATGAGGTCGGCGTATTTTTTGGATGGCTCGATAAAGGCCTCGTGCATCGGCTTTACAGTCGCCAGGTACTGCTGGTGAATCGACTGGATGCTGCGTCCGCGTTCCTCAATGTCGCGCAGGACGCGGCGCAGAATGCGGACGTCCGGATCGGTGTCGACGAACACCTTGATGTCGAGCATCTCGCGCAGCTTCTCGTCCGAGAGGACGTGAAGGCCTTCGATGATGACGATATTGTTCGGCGTCAGCTCCACCTTGTCGACCGAGGAGCGGGCGTGAACCGTAAAGTCGTACACCGGCGCGTAAGCGGTTTGGCCTTCTTTTAACTGGCACAAATGCTCGATAAGTAGTTCATTATCAAAGGCGAACGGATGATCATAGTTGATCAGCTCCCGTTCCGCCAGGCTAAGATGAGGGTTGTCCTTGTAATAATTGTCCTGGGAAATGAAGGTGACCTTTCCCGAACCGAGACGATCGATGACCGAACGGGCCACCGTCGTTTTGCCGGAGCCAGTGCCGCCGGCGATACCAATAATAAGCATGACGAGTCGTGTACCCCCTAAATGAAATACCACCTGCAACTACAACCCAAGTATTGTAGCACAGCTGCCGCTTTTTTTCACCTTATCGGGGTTATGAGAAAAATGGTAAGGTAGTTGAGTGAGCAAGGCGAGCGCAAGTGGAAAAAACTTGTTATGGATGGGTTAGCAAACCATGTCGAGGATAGCTTCTTTTTGGTTGCAGGCACGGGCAGGAATTAAAACGGTAACGGGCGAATGTAAGTAAGATTAAAAATGACTAAATTGACTTTGTAAACAAAGAAAGGTTGATGATTGTGCCACTCGTAGATATGCCGCTGTCCCAGTTGAAGCAGTATGAAGGAAGAAATCCGAAGCCGGATGATTTTGATACATACTGGTCGCAGGCACTAGAAGAAATGCGGGCTGTTGATTCGCAGGTGGAACTCGTTCCAGCGGATTTTGAAGTGCCGTTTGCCGAATGCTTTTCGCTGTATTTCACCGGGGTGAACGGCGCGAGAATTCATGCCAAGTATGCCAGGCCAAAAGGGGCTGCCCAGCCTCACCCGGCCGTGCTGCAATTTCACGGTTATACGGGAGACAGCGGGGATTGGATGGATAAAATGGTCTACCCGGCGATGGGCTTCTCCATCGCGTCGCTGGACGTCCGCGGTCAAGGCGGCTTGTCCGAGGATAAAGGCGGTGTGGTCGGCAACACGCACCATGGACATATTATCCGCGGCCTGAGCGACAAGGACCCGCACAAGCTGCTTTTCCGTGATGTGTTCCTGGACACCGCACAGCTGGCGGCGATCGTGATGGGCTTCCCGGAAGTCGATGCAGACCGCGTGGGGGCGACGGGCTGGTCGCAGGGCGGAGCACTGACGATTGCGTGCGCCGCGCTGGAGCCGAGAATCAAGAAGGCGGCCCCGGTATATCCGTTCCTGAGCGATTATAAGCGGGTATGGGAAATGGATCTCAGCGTTCATGCGTACGAGGAACTCCGTACCTATTTCCGTAAGTTCGACCCGCAGCATCAGCGCGAAGATGAAATTTTCACCAAGCTTGGCTATATTGACATTCAGAACCTGGCTTCGCGCATTGAGGCCGACGTTATGGTTGGCGTAGGACTGATGGACACGATCTGCCCGCCATCGACCCAGTTCGCCGCCATTAACAAAATGAAGTCGCCTGTGAAGCTTGAAATCTATCCGGATTTCGGCCACGAAGGTCTCCCTGGCCTGAACGACAAGATCGTGCAGTTTATGAAGGGGCTCCAGCAGGAATAGTCGCGTATCATAGCCGCAGATGGTAGCGGTGGATTGATTGGCTAGCTCTTAGGCTGTAAAAGAGGCTGCGTTTCATTCCGGCGTTGCTGTAATCGGATGCATGGCATCGTTCGACAACCGGCTGTCATAGAGCGGATTTTTTGCACTCCTTTGTTTTTCTAACCTACATGCTCCTTAATCAAAGGCATTCCTTGAGGCTAAATATCGGCCAGGGAATGCCTTTTGGCGTCTGTTTAATGGTACCGGTTACGGAAATGGATAGTTTTTAGAATGGGGGTACGACCGGATAGAAAAAAATATCGAATTTTGGCGGCCCAGTTAACTTTCGTTAATTGTTGGTGCCTGTTTGCCTTGCTACGATAGGGATGCCTTTTTGATCCCGATTCAAAAGACCTAGACGGAAAGACTTATGCCGGCTTGGGGTTGGGACAATTTTCATATCTGAAAGAGCAAGGAGAGATAGGAAATGCACCGATTAAGAAAGCTAAGTCTGGGAGCCGTGCTTATGTTCGGCCTGCAGCAGCTGTACCCGGTGGCGGCATTTGCCGAAATTGCAGTGGAGCCGCAGGAGGACCCGTTTGTTTTTTATGTTAGCGACAACGATTATGGCGAGGGATACAAGCTGAGGGTTAGCTCCTATAGCGATCAGGAAGACCTTTTGCACGAGGAGACCAGCGAGAACCCTCCGAATGAGCCTTTCGTCATTTCCATTAATCCGTACGAAAATCCATGGATTCCGCACGTTGATCTGGATGACCCGCGTCCAATTACATTCCGGGTGGAGACGATTAAAATGAACGGCAGCGGTTCGGAAGGGGATGGAGCATCCCCTGAGGCCTCTGGCGGCACCGGCGGATCGAGCGGAGCGGATAGCGGCATTGAAGAGCCGGGCAACCCTAGCGGCGAAGTCGGCGACGGCACGACCGGGGGCACGAGCAGCGGCAATGAGGGAACTGTAGGCTCGGATTCCGGAGAAACCGGCGGCACTGGCGGAAGTGAAACCGGAGATGCGGGGCAAGGCGATCCGATTCCCGGGAACTCCGGGGAGCCTGGGGGTTTGCCTGGAATCGGTATCGAATCGATTAGCACCGATGTACCCCAAGAGGATAGCACAAGTGTGGCGGCGGCTCCCGGCAATGAAAACAGCGAAGAGGTTGTGGACAGCGTCGATTATACGTGGAGCCCAATGGCGACCGTCGAAGGGGATATCCCTGCTGCACCCGGATCGGTGGACGACCTGAGAGTGCTGGTGGCGAGCATAGACAGCCTCGGGACCTCCGTAGGCGAAGGCGATGAAGGATTTAAATACGATGAAGAAACACACATGGTCCATTATAAGGTAAACCTGCCGAAGGGCGGACCTTACCTTGTGGAGGCCTCAGTTGACGGTGACCCTTATGGATCGGCTCTGGTGAAGCCGGTTACCGGGGTGAACCGTTTCCCAAGTAAAACGCTGCTCGAGGGCAACCAGATCCATACTTACTTTGAAGTAGACGCTGATCCTCTTGTCCCGTACACCGTAGAACAACTGAATGGGATGGACGAGAGCTTGAATGCGGACGATGGACAGGCGGTCGATTTCGGCGGGCAAACCTACAATACGTCCAAGGAGGTCGAACTTCCGTTCGAATTTCCGTTTTATGGGGAGAAGCATGGCCAGATCTGGATCGATATCAACGGAGGAATTTATTTTGACAATTATTCCACTCCGGGTCCAGAGAATTATCCAGATGTAGATGCACCGCCTGCTCTGCAGGCCTATGTATCCGGTCTGAGGCTGAATCCTACCGACCCAAACTCCAAAATCCTAACGAAAACGATTGGGGAGGAAGGGGACCGGAAGTTTATCGTACAATGGAACAATATGTATTTTTATAACGCCGATGCCCCGATTACGTTCCAGGCGATTCTATTCGAAAATGGGGATGTGCAATATCAGTATCCGAACATCACGATAGAAAACGGCGAATACGATGACGGCGAGGCTTCAACGATCGGCATTCAAGCCGCTCGGGGCTTGTCCCTAAATTACCTCCTCTATTCGCATCGCATGTCCATGATCGAAAGCAACCAGGCGATTCGCTTCAGTCCGGTAACGGTCTCGGACGAGAATCCCTCCGATCCGGGTCCCGGCCAGTACACAGTGACCTACAACGGTAATGGCAGCACAGAAGGCGTAGTCCCTGTGGACGGGCAAGCTTATGGTACTGAGGATAGCGTAACCGTTCAGGGGAACGCCGGCGGCCTTAAGAAGGATGGGTACGATTTTGCCGGATGGAGCCGGCATTCGGACGGAAGCGGCACGCTGTATAAGGAAGGCGACACCATTTCGGTCGGCTCGGAAAATATAACGCTCTATGCGGTATGGGCGCCGGTAACTCCTCCGGGTGGCGGTGGCGATAACGGAAACGGCGGAGGAGGAGATAACGGCTCCGGTGGAGATGGCGGCTCCGGCGGAGGGGATCATGGCTCCGGCAATAACGGCGGATCTAACGGCGGTGGAAGTAACGGTGGCAGCAATAGCTCGGGCGGCAGCGGCGGATCGAATAACGGCGGCGGCAGCACTGGCGGCTCAACCACGCCAGCGTCTTCGGGAAATTCGGCTGCCAGCGTTCCTTCGCCGATCGTGGTGAACGGTAAGTCTTACGATGGTGTGCTTCAAACGACGACTTCTACCAATAACGGGCAGACGTCCGTAACGGCGGTCCTTGATTCGTCAAAGCTGCAGGCTATGCTGAGCCAGGCGGGACCGGGACAATCCGTCACCATTCCGGTCATGCAGGCGGCAAATACAACGACGGTGGGGCTGACAGCAGAATCGCTGAGGGCTCTGGAAAACGGCGCCAGTCAGCTGGTGATCCAAACCGCAAACGGAAGCTATCAGATTCCTGTTTCTGAGATCAGCACGTCAAGACTAACCCGGATTTTCCAAGCTTCAGGTGATGTTACGGGCATGAACGTCCAGATCACCATCGCCGGGTATGAAGCGGCAAAGGCAGCACAGCTGCAGGCAGCCGCCCAAAAGATGGGGCTTCAGCTGGTGACCGGACCGGTCGATTTCCGGATTGCCGCTTCGTTCCAGGGTCAAACCTTGAACGTTAGCCCGTACAGCACTTATGTGCAGCACGTCCTGCCGATTCCGGCAGCAGGTGAAGGTATGGTGTCCACGGGAGTCATGCTGGACGAGAACGGAACCGTGCATCCGGTGCCCACCCGGTTGACCGGAGAGAACGGCAGCCGCAGTGCGGTCATGAGCAGCGTAACAGGCGGTACGTTCGCCTTGGTTGGCTACAGCACAAGCTTCAGCGATGTAAGCGGGCATATCCAAGAAGTCGTACAAAACCTCGCGTCCCGCTTGATTCTGCAGGGAACGGGGGATGGCCGATTCAATCCTGACCATACGACTACCCGCGCAGAATTTACGGCCATTCTGGTCCGCGCGTTAGGGCTTGCCGGCGGAGGCCAATCAAGCAGCTATGCCGATGTGAAGCCGGGCGACTGGTATACAGAGGCCGTCACGCTCGCCCAAAGATACGGTATCGTGAACGGTTACAGCGACGGCACGTTCCGTCCCGGTCATACGATCACCCGTGAGGAGGCGCTGGTCATGTTCAACCGGGCCGGTAAGCTGGCCCGCCTGAAATCCGGTGCCGATCAGGAAGGCTTAAGCCAAGCATTGTCCGCATTTACAGACAGCCAGGCTGTGTCGGGCTGGGCGGCTCAGGCCGTGGCCGAAGCGGCTCAGAACGAGCTCTTGAACGGCTTTGGCGCTCAGCTGCAGCCGAAAAAAGAGATTACCCGAGCGGAAACGGCCGAGATCCTTCAGCGTTTGCTGGAGAAGTCAGGCCTCATCTGATCGTATAAACACTATAGAACATGCAGAAGCAGCTGCCGGGAATATTCCGGCAGCTTTTTTGTTCCAGCCGATGAGGCTCAGTCTATACCCACCAGCGCTTCAAGTTGAGCCCGAATGGCGCCGCGGGCGAATCCGCCGTGATAACAAATGACGTTCTCGATTTCGTAATTCAGATACCTCTGCAGCGAACGTACCGCCGCGTCCATATCCGGCGTAGAAGGGCGGTGAGGTCCCATCAGCTTGCCGTTAACGCTCAACATCGCATCCCCGGCAACCAGCGTTTGGCTCCGGTGCAGATACAGACTGAGGTGTCCCGGCGTATGTCCCGGTGTATAGATCACCTCGATTCCTCCGCAATAGGGCAGCACCTGCCCGTCTTCCAGCGTGTGATCAACTCTGCCCTTAGGCAGGTTGGCGATCAGGAAGGAGACAATCTGCGTGCGCTCACCTTCCGGCAAGCCTTCCAGCTGCCAGGCCATGTGCTCCATTGTGGCCTTCATTAATGGGAGCTCGCCTTCGATATACGGCTTCTCCAACGGGTGGGCGTATACGTTGATGCGGAATCCGGCTTCCTCCAGAATCTCCGGCAGGCTGCCGATATGATCGATATCCTGATGGGTCAGCAATATGGCCCGCAGTTGCTCTGCCGGAACGCCGTGCCGCTCCATTTCGTTCCGGATCTGCCCCCACTGGCCGGGCGTACCGGTATCGATCAGCACCGCGTCTTGTCCGTCCCAAACAAGCGTAGGGTGTAACGTCTGGGGGCCGCCAAATCCGTCAATCTGCAGTTCCAGCATGATTGCACCATGTTCAATGATCAAGGGAACACCTCCTTTATAGTCAGTTCATAGCGAATGGGCTGAGAAGATACATCTCCCTACCAGAATAACGATCCAAGCGGGCGTAAGGATACGTGAACAGCGTGCCGCTCGAAGAAAACTTTCCCGGACCAGGCAGCGAAGGGACCGGACCCCACATAAAAAAAGCGGCAAGGCCCATGGGCCTCCCGCTATACTCGCAAAACGTTAGGATTTTTTCTTGTCGGAGCCTCCAAAGTTCAGGCCGAGCTCGCCGTCATGGCTGCCGACATTGCCGCCGACCTTAAAGCTGACACCTTTACCGCCGCCAACTTGCGCCCCGGCATGAGCCCCGAGACCGTGATCGCCGCCCACATGCGCACCTGCGCTGACGCCGGCCCCTTGCCCGCCGCCAACCTGGCTGTTCACATAGGCACCGATGCCGTGATCTCCGCCAAGCTGGGCTTCCGTATTCAAGCCGATTCCCTGCTTGATGCCGACATGACCGTCGGCATGGACGCCAAGGCCGTACTTGCCACCCAATTGGGCGCCGGTATCGAAGCTGAGGCCGTGGCTGCCGCTTACCCCGGCTTCACCTTGCATGCCAAGTCCGTAAGATTCGCCGCCGACATGTGTGCCGGCTTGGGTGCTGACGCCGGTGCTGTCCATCTGGCCGCTGGCGCTAACTCCAACGCCGTGCTTGCCGCCGATTTCCATGGAGGTGTTCATCTGAATCCCTTTGGTGGATTCGGCTTTTTGCTCACCCTTTACGGCTTCGCTTTTCACTGGCTCCTCTTTCTTGGCCTTTTCCTTGACGGGTTCGCTTTTGGCCGCTTCACTTTTCACGGGAGCTTCCTTTACGGCCTCAGGTTTGACTGCCGTATTCTCGGGCTTTGCCAGCTCCGTTTTCTCGGTAGCAGGATTAATCTTGAATTTGTAGCCTTGGGGCGTAGGTTCAACCCGGTTCCAATCATAGGGGAACGGCTGTGGAGTGATAGGAGCAAACGGATAAGGATAGGAGTTGAGCTGCCCGTTTGTGTCGTATGCGTAGTACGTGCGATAAGGAACCGGATAAACGTACTGGGGCCACGTATAGGGAAGGGCGTATGGATAAGAGGATCGCTGGTTGTAAGCATAAGCATACGGGTCCACGCATGGCTGCCAGCACGGCCCGTACGGATGTCCATTCGTAATCATGGGGAACCTCCATATTTGAATTTAATACTATAACCTATTCACATGGAGCCCGAGGTGACACCCGCCTACGGGTCGTTTCTTCGCAAGAGGAGATGTACTATTTCATATGACGTTTGTCATACTCCCTACCTGATGTTCATGACTACTCGGTGACGGTCTGGTTTTCTATACTTAGGCTAGAAGACGTCCTCGGAAGCCCCGAGTATGACGGCATGCTTCATTCAGGGAGGAAGACAGATGAAAACACAAACCAAGGTCACCAATCTAAAAAAAGAAATGGCCCCCTATGAGAAAAGCAATACGAAATCGAGCATCATACAGGTCGTGACAACCTTAGGACCTCTGTTATTACTCTGGTACGCCGCATATTTAAGCTTATCCGTATCATATTGGATAACAATTCCTATAACCCTGATTGCTTCCGGATTCGCCATTCGGACCTTTATTATTTTTCACGACTGCTGTCACTATTCTTTCTTTCAGAATCGGCGGGCCAATGAAATCATCGGTATGATTACGGGGATTCTGACGCTTGTTCCGTACCAGCAGTGGAAGAACGAGCACTCCATTCATCATGCCACGAGCAGCAACCTGGATAAACGGGGGATCGGCGATATGTGGGTGATGACCGTGGATGAATATGCCGCGGCGTCATGGACGAGGAGACTCGCTTACCGTTTCTATCGCCACCCGGTTGTTATGCTCGGACTCGGGCCGATCTTCGTGTTTGTCATATCGTACCGTTTTAACCGTAAAGGAGCGAAGCGGAAGGAACGCATCAACACCCATGTGACGAATGCAGCGATTGTCGGTTTGTATGCAGTGATGTGCTGGGCGGTAGGCTGGGAGGCGTTCCTGATGGTACAGCTCCCGATTTTATTCGTATCCGGGATGCTGGGCATTTGGCTGTTTTACGTGCAGCATCAGTTTGAAGATTCCTACTTTGAAAATGAGGACGAATGGAGCTACGTAAAAGCTGCGGTGGAAGGAAGCTCGTACTACAAGCTGCCCAAGGTGCTGCAGTGGATCACAGGCAATATCGGTTTCCATCATGTCCACCATTTGAGCCCGAAGGTGCCCAATTACAATTTGGAGAAGGCGCATAATTCGACGCCGCCGCTTCAGAAGGCTACGACAATTACGCTTGCGACGAGCTTGGCCTCTCTTAAATTCCGGCTGTGGGATGAGGAGAACAAAACATTTGTCAGCTTTAAGCAGATCAAACTTGGTCGGCAGCAAACCGAGCGTGGAGCTAAACCGATCAAAGCCAGCAGAGCAAGCATACAAGGGGAATAGCGCTGTTATCCGGCGTTTATGATAAACTACAAGGAAAAACTATCGTTCGCACGTCGGGGGGCATCGGCCTTGCAGAAATGGTACCAAATTTTTCACAGGAGCACAGGACTGAGTCCTTATGTATGGGTCATCTTTTATATTTTCCCTTTTTACTTCATATTTCGTTCTTCGTCCACGGTTCATGTAGTGTTTGGCACCCTGATGATTCTGGCGTTTTTCGGCTGCTATGTGTTGTCGTTTGTATCCAAGGGCTGGTGGTTGTATTTTTGGACGTCCATTCAGATTCTGATATCCTTGGCCATGACCCTGATCTTCGGATATGTCTATTTCGCGCTCTTCGTTGCGTTCTTTATCGGAAATATTCATCACCGGGTTGGATTCGTTACGCTGTATACGATTCACCTCGTTACGACAATGGTTACGGTGAATTATGAATATGTGACGCAGGATCCCGTCATGATTACCCAAATCCCGTTCGTTCTGATCAGTCTGATCGCGGTGATTCTGCTGCCTGTCACCACATACTATCGGAACAAACGAGGGAAGCTTGAGGTACAGCTGGAGGATGCGAATAAGCGGATTTCCGAACTGGTGAAGCTGGAGGAACGTCAAAGGATTGCCCGCGACCTTCATGATACGCTCGGTCAGAAGCTGTCCCTTATCGGGCTGAAGAGCGATTTGGCCGGCAGATTAATCAGCACAGACCCGGCTCAAGCGCAGTCCGAGATCAACGATGTGCGTCAAACGGCAAGAAATGCTTTGAAAGAAGTGCGGGACTTGGTCACGCAGATGCGCGGCACGCGCCTCGAAGATGAGATGTTCCGCATCAAGCAGATCCTTAAGGCGGCCGAGATTGAATTTGTTATAGCAGGAGACCCGATACTCAGCAATACCTCGCTTCTGGTTGAAAATGTGCTGAGCATGTGCCTGAAAGAAGCGGTGACGAATGTAGTCAAACACAGCGGCGCCACCGTCTGCTCGATTGTCATCGAGTCGTCTGCAACCGAGCTGACGATGAAGATCATCGACAACGGGATTGGAATCCAGACGGACTCGGCCCTGGTCAGAGGAAGCGGTCTGCGCGGAATGAAAGAACGGCTGGAGTTCGTAAACGGCAGTATGGAAATCGCCGCGGGCATCGATCCGGGCACGAAGGTGATCATTAAAGTGCCGAACGCTGTTAAACACCCGGATAAGGAGGTCATCATATGATCCGAATCGTTATAGCCGAGGACCAACGAATGGTGCGGGGCGCGCTTGCCTCGCTGGTCAATCTGGAACACGATATGCAGGTTGTGGGCCAAGCGAGCAACGGCGAGGATGCCGTGAAGCTGGTTCAGCAGCTGAAGCCGGATGTTTGTATCATGGATATTGAAATGCCGGGAAAAAGCGGTCTGGAAGCGGCCGAGGAACTGAAAGGCAGCGGCTGCAAGGTGATGATTCTGACGACCTTTGCACGCTTTGGCTATTTCGAGCGGGCCATCAAGGCCGGGGCATATGGATACTTGTTAAAAGACAGCCCCAGCGAAGAATTGGCAAGTTCCATTCGGAGTATCATGGCGGGCAGACGGATTTATGCGACAGAGCTCGTCGACGATGCGTCCGGTGAGGAGAACCCGCTTACCCCACGGGAAAAGGACGTGCTCGGCCTCATTGCCGATGGCAAGAACACAAAGGAAATCTCCAGTCAATTGGATATCACGCAAGGAACGGTCCGGAACTACATTTCCGTCATTCTGGATAAGCTTCAAGTCACGAATCGGGTGGAAGCCATCACGCGTTTTAAAGAGAAGGGCTGGTTCAAATGATTCGATCCCGATGGCCCCTTGGCATGGATTTTGGATGAACCTTAAGGTTTACCGGGTCCGTTTCCAGGGGGCATTTTTGTATTGGACCCTGCAGCCGTTGGAGCTGCCGGAAAGCTCATCGAGATCACAGCCCCGCCTTCCTGCCGGTTGCTTGCGGCAATGATCCCGCCGCAACGCTCCACAATCGCCCGCGAGATCGCCAGCCCCAGGCCGGACTCCCCGTCCTTGCCCTTTACGAACCGATGGAAAAGAAAAGGGAGAAGCTTATCCGGAATGCCGGGCCCGTCGTCGCTGATGGTCATTTCGATCCGACCCTCCAAGACCTTGGCGTGTACATTCATTTGCTCAACGGCATAGCGGGCAGCGTTGGACATGACATTCAGCAGCGCCTGAAGCAGCTTGTCCCGGTCGGCCACGACCTCGAACGGCCCGGACGGCGGGGCGTAATCGATCTGCAGCCGGATCCCTTTCTTGACCAGCAGCGGATTCATGCGTTCCGAAGCTTCGGTGATCAGTTCCTTCAAGGACACAGCGTTCTTGCGGAATACGTCCTCTTCGCTGTCCAGTTTTGCGAGCAGGGTCATCTCCGTCACCAGCTTCTTGAGCCTGCCGCTTTCGCTGATGATGATATCGAGGCCTTTGCGGATGCGCTCACCTTCAAATACCCCGTCACGAATGCCTTCCGCATAACCCGCGATGGACATCAGCGGGGTTTTCAGCTCATGCGACGCGTTTTGGAAAAACTGCTTCTGCACATGGTTAAACCGGTCCAACTCCCCGGCCATGTCATACACGGACTCCGCTACGGAACCGATCTCGCCCCCAGCTCTGATGAAGCGAACCTCGGAAAACCGGCGCTCCTTGACCTTGATCAGCTCCTCCTGCAGGCTCATGAGCGGCCGGATCAGCTTCTTTGTAATAAACAAGCTGAACGCGACCATGAACGCGCCTCCGACGCCAAAAATGATCAGCAGCCGTTTCAGCAGCGCTTGTTCAATCGACTTGACCCGGCTCACCGGCGTGAGCAGGGTAAGCGTCCCCTGGG
This sequence comes from Paenibacillus sp. FSL R5-0378, assembly GCF_038009285.1. Taxonomy (NCBI): domain Bacteria; kingdom Bacillati; phylum Bacillota; class Bacilli; order Caryophanales; family Paenibacillaceae; genus Paenibacillus; species Paenibacillus sp. FSL R5-0378. The sequence goes on along the minus strand of NZ_JBBPAY010000001.1, from coordinate 576,760 downwards.
GCACGATGCTTACGGATGTGATAAACCTTTTGTCCGTCCCCTCTACAATGTCCTTGAAAGCCTGCTCGCCGGAGACGCCCTTCACGGCCTCGGCGATCCTCATGGCGGGATTCGGGGCGGTCACGGGCATGCTTTTTCCCTGGATATCCGTGAAAATGGCCGCAACTCCGCTGGTTTCCGCCATTTTAACCGGCAGGGCAGGGGCTGTGGACAGCTCCGCCGCAACGGTTTGAATGCTGTCGACCCGCAGCTTGGCGGATATGACGGCGCCCATGGCCTTCAGGTCCTCCTTCTGGGAGCCGATTAGGTGGTCCAGCAGGACGAAATGGATCACCACGGCCGTAACGGACAGGACCAGCAGCAGTGCGATCCCGAAGGCCAAATTAATCTGATGCACGAGCTTCATCGTGAATGTCGCCTCCCTCATGTCTTAACCGGTAGCCATGTCCCCAGATAGCTTCGATCGGCACATGTTCCAGCTTTTTACGCATCCGTTTGATCAAGTGGTCGACCGCCCGGTCGCTGCCGAAATAGTCGTCGCCCCAGACCCGGGTCAGCAGCTCATCCCGCGTGAAGGCTCGGTTCGGATGCTCGGCCAGCACCTGCAGCATCGCGAACTCCTTGCTGGTCATGTCCACTTCTTCCCCGTGCCAGAATACGCGCCGTTCGTCGGGGATCAGCTGCAGCCCGCCCGTTTCGATCCGGGCCGGATGGGACAGGCCCGCTGCGGCATCGCCGGATCCGCTCAGCTTGTACCAGCGCTGGAGCTGCCGTCTGATACGCGCGACGAGCTCGCGGGGGCTGAATGGCTTGACGAGGTAATCGTCGCTGCCCAGCTCCAGGCCCAATATTTTATCGACCTCGTTGTCTTTGGCCGAGATCATGATGATCGGCACTTCCGCCTCCTGCCGGATCCGCCGGCAAAATTCGTAGCCGTCCATGCCCGGAAGCATGATATCCAGGACCCACATGTCCGGCGGTGACGTCCGCCATAGATTCCAGGCTTCCTCGGCGCTGCCGAGGCCAATCGTGCGGTAGTTTTCTTTTTGTAAATACGCCTCGACAAGATCCCTTATATGTACATCATCATCGACCACGGCGATGACGTAACTGTTGTTCATCCCATGTACCTCCCGGATTGGAAATTCATCTCCAGTATATCAAGCGGGCGCCTGCGTATGGAGCTCTGCCATTGTTTTTCCATAATTTCTCCCGCGGGCTGCCACAATCGTTCCGTAGACTGGGACATGTAACACCATATCCGAATTAAAGGAGTGCTGAATCAATGATTCGAAACGCATGGTTTAAAAAGACGGTCGCCTCTGCGCTGCTCATGTCCGCCGTAGCGGCCCCGGCCGTAACAAATGCAGACGCGAGTGAACAGCCCAAGGTTCCTTCCGATGTTCCAGCCAAGGTAGCTGCGATACCGGCAATCAAGGGAGCGGTTATGAAATCCGCCATTGCAGATCCGGTCGAGCTGGCCCAAAAATATGCGCCGGACACCGTAGAGGACTGGAAGCAGACATTGGAGCAGTTCAAAAAGGTGGCAGGAGAAGGCCAACGCTTCTTCAGCATAATCAAAGCGGTTCCGGTGGAAGATGCAGCGAAAGTAAAAGCGGGCGAAGCTTCTCCGGTTACGGAGACGCTTCAGCCGGCAGCGGCAATTCCGGGGGAGAAGATCCGGATCGAAATCCTGGATAAGCTGAAGGACAAGGCGGCCGAGGTGCTGGGTCAGGCCAAGGATCTGGAGCTGGCCGATGTGCCGGGTCAGATCAAGGTGTTCGATAAAGCCGAGGTGCCAGGCCAGATCCTGGAATTGGACAAAGCTGAGGTATTGGGCCAGATCAAGGAGCTGGTGAAATCCGAAGCGGCGGAACAAGCCAAACCTGTGGATGAGGCCAAGGCGCTCAGACCTGCCAAGGTCATCATCTCCAAGCTGGGGGACCTGAAGGTAGAGGCGGCTAAGACTGAGCCGGCGGCGGCAGGCGACTCAGAGCATTCCAAAACTGTGAGCATTGCTGTCAGCAAGGAAGCAAGCGAGTCCGCCATTGCGTTTATGAAGGCCCACATCGCTTTGCATGACGCCGTGGAGTCCAAGGACGAGGCGGCCATCAAGGACGCGCTCGCCAAGCTGCTCGTTCAATACAAGGCGCAGATCAAGGAGCTTGAAGCGGCGGCTAAATCTTAATTGTTTCGTTGAGCAGTCCGTACAGACACATAGAGGAGATATGAAGGCAGTCCCTGTTTCCAGCCCCGGCTGGAGCTGGGACTGTTTGCGCGTGCAAAAAATTTTGCATCTCCCTTTCAAGATTTAGTATGCTAAAGACAGCAAACAACGATCGTTGTTGAACATGTCACGTGAACGCCCGGACGTAAGTAATGGTCCGGTTGCAATGCGCGAGTTGAAAGGGAGTCGGTCCGGACGAATGAATACGGGTAAAATATCATTGGCAGAAGCAGGCAAGCAGGCAGAATATGTACTGGGAGGGCACGGTCCCCGAAATCTGGAGGTGCTGAAGGAGGCCTTCCGGGAGGTGGACGGGTCCCTCGGTGGCGATGCCTACGGCAAAGGCAAGGTGATAGAGGATTTTCAGGACAAAATGGCGGCGTATTTGGGCAAGGAATCGGCTGTCTTTTTCCCGAGCGGGACGATGGCCCAGCAGATTGCGCTGCGGATCTGGTGCGATGAGAAGCAGGTGAAGAAGGTGGCATACCACCCGCTGTGCCACCTGGAAATCCACGAAGAGGACGGTTTAAAAGAGCTGCATCATATTGAACCGGTGCTTCTGGCGGACAAGGATCGCCTGATCCGGCTGGAGGACGTTGAGCGGATGACGGAGGACGTTTCCTGTCTCCTGCTGGAGCTGCCCCAGCGCGAAATCGGCGGTCAGCTGCCGGACTACGGCGAGCTCGAAGCGATTTCCGCCTATTGCCGTGAAAAGGGCATCCGCCTGCATCTCGATGGAGCGAGACTGTTCGAGGTTACGCCTTACTATGGAAAAACCGCCGCGGAAATCTGCTCGCTATTCGACAGTGTCTACGTTTCTTTTTATAAAGGCATCGGAGGCATTTCCGGTGCGATCTTGGCGGGAAGCCCGGATTTTACAGAGCGGTCCAAGGTATGGAAGAGACGGCACGGCGGGGATCTGTTCAGCCTGTATCCGTATGTAGTCAGCGCCGATTACTATTTTGACCGGCGGATTGGACGAATGGAGCAGTATTATGAGGATGCCAAAGAGCTTGCCGCGCTCTATAACGAATGCCACGGCGTCAGCACAAGGCCGGCCGTTCCCGTTTCGAATATGTTTCACGTCCATATTCAGCTTGGCAAAGAGCGGCTCGAAGCGCTCTTGGTGGATATCATCAGCGAAACAGGCATTCAATTGAATCATTATGTGAAAGATAACGGGGATTCGGAGTCCTCCTATGAAGTCAGCATCGGGGACATGTATGCCAAGGTGCCCAAAGAACGGATCAGGGACGCGTTCCGGGCGCTTGACCGGAAGCTGAAGGAAGAGCTGGGCTAAGAAAGGGTCAAACTGTTGAGGATGGGATTCTCAACGGACCGGAAGGCGGCATAAGTTAAAAGGGGGGCCTGTCTGGCAGCGTGCCTTCAGGGCTTCAGCATGGACTATTTTTGCTGGGTATGGGAGGAACCGAAAGAGTATGGATACGTTGATGGGACTCATTGAGCAGGTGGGTTATTTTGCGTTCTTTTTCGTATTGTGCTTAGGCGTTATTGGCCTCCCGCTTCCGAACGAGGTGGTGGTCATGATCGGCGGGGTGCTTGCCGGGACGGGGCATCTGGCACCGGTCTCTTCGTTTATCACGATTTACCTGGGGATCTGTTCAGGCTTGACCGTCGGCTTTGTCGTCAGCCGTCTGGCGGCAAGCCGCCTGCTCGACCGTTTGACCAGGTCCAAGCGGATGGCCAGGTATATCGATAAAGCGGAGCTGCTGAACCGGAAATACGGCAATATGGCCATGTGCATCAGCGTATTCCTGCCTGTTCTGCGAAACGTGACGCCGTATGCCGTCGGCATGAAAGGGATGGCTTACCGCCGTTTTGCCCTGGTCTCTTACACGACGGCGTTCGTGTGGACGCTGCTGTATTTTCTGATCGGCAGCACACTTGGCCTCCAGGTCGACGATATCAGTACGATGTTCGCCTAAATGTTGAAGGGGGGTGAAACCATTGCGCATACAGGATTCCGGATCCGATCATTCTCAAGAGTCAGGTGTTGCTCCGGAGATAGTGACGCTGGGGATGGGCTGTTTCTGGAGCCCGGAGGCATTGTTCGGCCACATGCCGGGGGTGATCCGGACGCGGGTTGGCTATGGAGGAGGAACGACATCAGACCCAACGTACCGCAACATGGGTGATCATACAGAGACGGTCGAGGTCGTGTATGACCCTGGCGTCATTTCCTTTTCCGACATGCTGAACGCGTTCTGGGACAATCATAACCCTTTTAATATTAACGATTACAAAGGCAGGCAGTATTTGTCGCTGCTCCTCTATCGCGGTGATGGACAGCTGAAGGCGATTCACCAGGTTCTGGCCCGGCGCGGGGAGCAGGGCAAAGGACGGCCGGATACGGAAATCGCTCCCCTTACGGCCTGGTACCCGGCGGAAGACCGCCACCAGAAATACTACTTGAAAAGGCATCCGGATGCGATCGAGCAGTTGAGCCGGCTCTATCCGACGCATGAGGAGCTGGTGAGTTCCACGCTGGCCGCCAGGCTGAACGGACTAGCCAAAGGATACACGAGCCTGGAGCGAATACAAAAAGAGATCCATACCTGGCCACTCGCGGAAGAGGAGCGAAGCCTGCAACTGGAAACGGCCAAGCGGATTAAATGGTGATATATAACGGACATAAAAAACCGAAGGAGGACAGGCTCCTTTGGTTTTTTTGTATAAACGTATGATTCACTTACAAATTGTTAGTTAGTCAAAATGGTAGGATTATCTCCAAATCATTTGCGTTCTTACGATTTGTTTGTACCTTTCATATAATTCAATCAAGCGAAAAGAACGGTGCACGTTGATGTGCCAGACGTGGCCCGGCGCTGTACCGGTCTTGCGCTCATTGATTCTATGAGTATCGGCTTCAGGGTGCACCAAGGCATGTGCCGGCCATGCCTTGGATCCACCGGCTGCCGGTCGTATATATGGAGGGTATGAACATGATCCAACGAATGAATCGGTTCTATATTTATTTACTGACGCTGGGCGTTTTCCTGACGGCCACTTCGGAGCTGATCGTCAGCGGCGTGCTCAGTGAGATCGCCGGTGATATGAACGTTTCCGTCGGTGCGGCGGGGCAGCTGATTACGGCGTATTCTTTAGCTTTTGCGATCGGCACGCCGGTCTTGATTTCGCTGACCTCCCGTCTCGGGAGAAAAAAGGTGATGCTGGGTTCGCTGCTGGTTTTCGCAGCCGGCTGTGGACTGTCCTTCGCCAGCACCCATTTTGTCCTGCTGATCGCGTCGCGCATCATTCTGGGCATCGGATCGGGCGTGTACCTGGTGGTCGTGTTCAGCGCCGCCGCCAAGCTCGTCCCGGCGGAGAAGGTCGGCAGCGCCATCGGCACCATTATTCTGGGCTTCAGCTTGGCCATGGTGCTGGGGGTCCCGCTTGGCATCGCCATTACCGGCTGGATCGGCTGGCGAATGATCTTCGTCCTGCTGGGAGCGCTGAGCCTGCTGATCATGGCGGCGATTTACCGGCTTCTCCCGGCCGTGGAAGGTGATGAGCCCGTCTCCTTGGGACGCCAGCTGCGCCTGCTGGGCAGCGGAGTTATCGTGAGTGCTCTGTTCATTACGCTGTTCCGGGAGACCGGGAATTCGGTGATGTATACCTATATGACCCCGTTTTTGCAAAGCGTACTTCACATGAACGCCGCAGGCGTGGCGGTGACCATGCTGGGCTTCGGCATCCTCGGGGTGATCGGCTCCCGTCTGGGAGGCTACGCCGTGGACCGGTGGGGGGCCGTACGTATTCTGCTGGCCGGTCTGCTCGTCCATGCCGCGGCCCTGGCGCTGCTGCCAGCGTTTTCCTCCTGGCTCGTTCCGGACCTCATTCTGATCGGCGTGATGATGTTTGCCATGTTTGTAACCGCGCCAGCCATTCAAACTTACTTTATCCAGCAGGCGCCGGAATCCTCCGATCTCGTACTCAGCTTGAATACGTCGGTGACGCATTTAGGCCTGGCGGCGGGGGCAGGCATGGGAGGAGCCGTGATCAGCGCCACCTCCACCGTGCTGTACAATCCTTGGGTCGCGGGTCCGGTGGTAGCGCTGGGCCTGGGAGCCGCTATCGTCTGCTTCTTTCTTGGCAGGAAGGCATACCGGAGGCTGGCGTGACGGTAGCGGCTGCGGCTGCCATCCTGAGCGTGTATGATCTATGCTGAGCGTGTATGACCCATGAAAAAGCGGCGGTACGCCGGGAGCGTCAGGGACGCTTTCCGGATACCGCCGCTTTGTCGTGCAGCAGGCGTTTCTAGAAGCAGGTGAACGATTGGATGGTTCTGAGGTCGAGCCCCGAGTACATCCAGAAAAATCCGTTCCAGCGGAATCCGGCAACGGAGGTCCGGCCGACGAAGATGGGATAGAACCAGAAGCCCGGACCGCGTACGGGCCAAATGAACGTATTGCGGAAAAGGCAGCCGGAGATCGCGCCGGGATCAACGGCGAGCGCCGATGCGCCGGTTTGTGCAGGCGTAAATTGCGGCGGCGGGGATGAAGGCGGCTGCACCTGGCCTTGAGGGCCGAAGGGAGGCATGAATGCCATGGGAATGACTCCTTTCTTTGCTCATTTGAGCATAGTTATGGCGAGCTTACGCTAATAAGCTGATGACTAGCAGTTCGTACAGGACCAGAGGCAGGATGGTTTGGTTAAAGAAAGGGGGGCGTCCGGGGATGAAAGCCCGGTGTCCGGATGACTGCGGAATTTGGATATACACGATACCCTTGTCGCAGTGCAAGAGGGTTCCTTCAAATACATCGCCGTCCAGCGTTTCGATCCGGACATGCTTATTGACATGTTGGCGGCACAGCTGCTTGAAGCGTTCCCGAGCTGAATGAAGCGTTTGGCTCATATGAGGCTCTGCCTGGTACAGCGTTTGGTGCTGATAGCTTGAATATTGCACACTCATGACGTTGACCTCCGTTTGGAATTGACCTGCTGCATCCTATGCAGATGCCTAGACGGAAGTGTCTTAAAATGAACGAAATGTCATAAACATCAGTAGGGACGGTCCTTAATGGCTGTGGATCAATGGATGCCGCTGAGTTTTTAAATAAAAATTTCTAAATATACCACTTGTGTTGAAATAAAATTTCGCAAGCGATATAATAGGCACCAGAAATGTTAACATCTCAAGGCAGCATACAGGGCTTTTCGGCTCATTCGCGTGGCGGTTGCGGATTGCACCGTCTGTTCGGAGCATTTGCGCCTTTGAGTCTGCCGACGACCCTGGAGGGAGCCGAAAATCGGGAGGGAATATCATGTACGCTGGTATAGCGGAAGGCGCCAAGGCGCTTGGCCTGGACCCCAAAGGGCTCGAGGCCGCCGGGCGTGCCATTGAGCGGGAGATGGCCGCTGGGGTAATACCCGGGGCGGTGCTGGCCGTCACCCGGCACGGGAAGGAATGGGTTTATGCAGCGGGGAGCGCAGACCCGAGTCCGGATCCGGATCATCCGCTCCCGGCCGGGCCGGATGTCCTGTATGATTGTGCTTCGCTGACCAAGGTGAGCGTCACGCTGCCGCTTGTGCTCGGACTGATCGATGACGGCGTCCTGACGCTTGGTACAAAGGCTGCCGCCTGGATCCCTGAGTTTACCGGTGAGGGGCGGGAAGAGGTGACGATCGGGCAGCTGCTCACCCATACCTCCGGTCTGCCGGCGGATCGAAATATCCACGCGCACGGCTGGACGCAGCCCCAAATGTGGGAGGCGGTCACCGGCGTGGCGCTGCAGCATCCGCCGGGTACGGCCGCCGTCTACAGCGATCTCGGCTTCCTCCTTCTCGGCCGGATCGTCGAGAAGGCGGCCGGCATGCCTCTGGACCAGGCAGCCAAGGAGCGCATTTGGGAGCCGCTCGGCATGGCCGGCGCCGTCTTCGCCCCGCCAGCCGGGCTGCGGGCGCGGACCGCCCCGACGGAATATGACCGCGGTGCCGGCGGTCATCTCCAGGGGGTGGTCCACGACGAGAAAGCCCGAGCCCTCGGCGGCGTCTGCGGGCACGCCGGCCTGTTCGCCACCGCCGGCGACCTGGCGCGCTATGCGCGGATGTGGCTGGCCGGCGGCGCCGTGCCGGAGCCGGCCGCGCCGGGCGGCCAGCCGCGGCGCGTCCTGTCGGCGGCGGCCGTGAGGGCCGCGACACGGACCCATACCGCCGGCATCGCCGGGGCGAACCGGGGGCTCGGCTGGGTCCTGAAAGGGGACCGCTGGGACGCCTCCGGCGACTGGATGGGCCCGCGCAGCTACGGGCACACCGGCTTTACCGGGACCAGCCTGTGGATGGAGCCCGATCTGGACCTGGCGGTGGTGCTGCTCACCAACCGGGTCTATTACGGCCGAAGCGGCAGCGTCGGCGTGCTGCGGGCGGCGGTGCACAACGCGATTACCGCCGCCGCCAGAGATTGATAACGATGCGAACGAGAACGAGCAGGGATGAGATCTGCTACGATACGATACGGGCAAAGGAGAGAGCATCATGAACGGGGGACTAGTCAGACTGCGAGAGATTTTGGACGACCTTACGCCCTCAGAGCGCAAAGTGGCTGAATACATTATCAGCTATCCGCACAGCATACTCGACATGTCCGTAGCGCAGCTGTCTGCGGAAAGCGGCGGCAGCCAGGCGGCGATCATCCGCTTGTGCAAATCCATGGGGGTGAAGGGATACCCGGAGCTGAAGCTGAAGGTGGCCGGGGACCTGAATCAGAACGAGGAGCGCTATGAGTACCGGGAGATTCGTCCGGGCGATTCCATGGAGCAAATTATCCAAACCGTGTCCGCCAACAACATTCAGTCGATCCGGGACACGGTAACGATTCTTGATCCGAAAACCGTGGACCTTGCGGTGGAGGCGTTAAGCCAAGCCTCCCGAATTTTTTTCTACGGCCTCGGGGCTTCCCATCTGATCGCGCAGGATGCGCATCACAAATTTTTGCGGATTAACAAGACAAGCCATTCCTTTACCGATCCGCATTTGGAGCTGACCTCGGCGGTCATGCTGAATCCGGGCGACGTGGCGGTCGGCATTTCGTATTCAGGCGAGACGGCCCACGTCATCGAATGCCTGAAGGAGGCGCGCGCCTGCGGAGCCAAGACCATTTCCATCACCAAGTACGGCAACAATGCCGTGTCGGCACAGGCCGATTATCCGCTCTACACGTCATCGACGGAGAACGAAATCCGCAGCGGCGCGATGTCGTCGCGGATGACCCAACTGAACGTCATCGATATTTTATATTTGGGCGTGGCCAGCCGGGAATACGATCAATCGGTCCGGTATTTGAAAAAAAGCCGGGAGATTATCAAGCGCCTGACAGGCCGTTGATCGAAAATGGCTTATCCTTATCCTAATACATCCTCTTTCCTGGGGCATTGACGGCTCTGCGGGAAGGGGATGATTTATTTTCAGGTAAAATCTTCATATTATGCGGACGCTTTCGTCCCAAAGGATGATAGAATAGAGGGAATTGAACGTCATCTTGGGATGGAATATCGGCATAAATGGGGTATAGGCAATGGATAAAGAGATAGACCAAATGGATGATCAGCAGATCATTGCAGCTTTTAACGCGCATTACGGGCAGAGGGGCCTCGATCCCGCCAAGTTTCCCGTTCTCAGCAAGCGCTACACCACAGAGGAACTGGAGGAACGGTTGTCCTTTTATAAGGAATATATTGATATCATTCTTTTTTTCGTCAACAAGTTTCTGTCGACCATTCAAGGGACCCCGATCCTGGTCACGGTGACCGACCAATGGGGATATCTGCTGGAATGCTACGGCGAGCCGATGTTTCTCGAGGCCATCGCGGAGCTGGGCATTATCAAGGGGGTCCGCTACAACGAGGAAACCGGCACGGGCTCGGTCCCGCTGTGCCTGCGGTTTAAGCGTCCGTTCCAGACTTTGGGCGAAGAGCATTTCTTCGAGGCGCTCCACGGCATGGCCTGCTACTCGGCCCCTTTCCACCGGGAGGACGGGGCGGTGCTTGGAACACTCTCTCTGATGACCGGGGTCGATTCGGCCCATCCGCACCTGCTGACCCTGCTGTGTACCATGGTTGATTCCGTTGAGCGGGAAATGCTGCTTCGCCGGAACAACGCCCACCTTCACACGTTGAACCAAGTGCTGCTGGAGGCGAATTATCAGGGAGTTGTCGTGACGGACGCCGTCGGCCGGATTATCGACATGAACGATCAATACTTGAGGATGCTCCGCTTAGACGGCGGGGACAAACATCTATACCTGGGCACGCCGGTGCTGGAGCATCGCCTGGTTTCCCCCTATTTCGAGCGGGTGCTGGCCAGACAGGAGGAATGCATTGGCGTAGAGCTGCAGGACACCCGGATGGACGCCGACAACTATTATATGCTGGACGTTCTGCCGGTTTTTGATATGGGCGGCAGCTTCTGCCGCATTATCGGCACCCTGCGGGATATTACGGAAATGAAGAGGACCGAGGAGGTGCTGCGGAATACGGAGAAGCTGGTATTCGCCGGCCAGCTTGCGGTCGGCATTGCGCACGAAATCCGCAATCCCCTGACTACCGTCAAAGGCCTTATTCAGCTGGCGGGACCGACCTCAGGACTGCGGCATTATGACCTGATTATGTCGGAGCTGGACCGGATGAACCTGATCGTCGGCGAGTTCCTCATTTTAGGCAAACCGCAGGAAATTCGCTTCCGGGAAGATTGGTGCATGACGATTCTGCAGGAGGTGCTGAGCCTGATCGAAATCGAGGCGGCAAAGAACAATGTCCGCATCCGGTGCACCTGCATCCGGGAGGAGAAAATTTCCTGCGACCGCAATCAGATCAAGCAGGTGTTTCTGAACATCCTGAAAAATGCCATTCAGGCGCTGCCCGGCGGGGGCCGGATCGACATCGTGCTCGAGGCAGACGGCGGTTACCAGCGGATCCGGTTCATGGACAACGGAATCGGCATGCCCGAAGAGGTGCTGGAGCGGATCGGGGAACCATTTCATACGACCAAGCTGGAAGGTTACGGTCTGGGCATGATGATCGTGAAGAAAATTATCGCTTCCCACCGTGGCATCCTGAACATTACAAGCGAGCCCGGCAAGGGAACGACCGTGGAAATGGGACTGCCAATCGGCTGATCGAACAGTCCCTGATTGAATAGAAATGGAGTTAAGCGAGGTGTCGCGAGATGAAGGCCATTTGGAGTCTTGTGGAAATCGTTAGAAACGTCGTGTATTTATTCCTTGGTTTATGCGTGTGCGGGTTTGCAGAAAAAAACCTGACGGCGAGAATCGACGGCAGAATGGATCTGATGCTGCTGGTGCTGCTTGCAGATCTGGTGCTGCTGTTCGTCTTCTACCGTCAGGTCATCGGTCCGAAAGCCAACAAACTTCCCGTTAGAACGAGGAATTATTTAATCATAGCTGCGGTGCTGATCCTCATTGCGGTTTATATGCTGAGTTGACATCCCGTTGACCGCTAGAACAGCAGGTACCAAAAAACAGCCGTTTCCTGCGAATGCTCTTTAAAGCCCCGGTATAGATAAGAATCAAAGCCTCCAATAACAAATCCGCAGCTTTCATAAAATTGGCACGCCCGCACGTTGTTGCTCTGCGTCTCCAGCATGAGGCCGGGCGTGTGGCCGGCTTTGGCCCAAAGCACCGCCTGCTCGATCAATTTCCGGCCGATGCCGTGTCCCCGGGCGTTCCGATCCACCCGAAGATCCTCGATATAAGCGTATCCGTTCCAATTTTTCGTCAGCATGATCCGGCCAACGGCCCGATCTCCCGCTATGGCCAGGTAGACGGCACGGTCCGGACGGCCGATGTACTCTGACAAATTTCCGCTGTCGCCCTGGTCCGCCTCGTCGGGGTAGCTTTTTTGATAACTGGGCACGACGGGTTTAACCGTATAACCGATCCCTTGGTCCGTAACGGACAGGACGAGCTCGGAATCTACCGTAAAGCTGCCGTCGATCTGAATGTGCTCCGGGCGGTCCCGGTCTGTCATTTCCCTGATCTGAATATCCATTTATCGTATCCTCCTGATTCGCGGTTGGATTTTGAACATAGGCCAAAATGTTACCGTGCAATCCGGAGGCGGGGCTCTGACTTAACGAAATACAAGCTGTGCCGTCATTACGGTTCTCCTCCTATTGGGCAGAATAAGGACACACCGGCTCTATCACAGCAAAATCCGGTGATCCAATATATTTTTCAGGCTGATATGCGATTTCGACGGGCCGAACCTTGCCAGGGCATCCTGGAAGTCGGCTACCTCGTCGACGGACCCCGTCTGGACGTGAATGAGATAGTTATACTCCCCGCTGATACGGAACAAACCCGTCACTTGCTTGGACTGCGTGCAAAATTCCACCAGCTCGCTGCACTGCTCGGTCTTCATCAGGATAAAAGAGGTCGTTCCCCGCTGCAGCTCCCGCAAATTCAGATCCGTGCTGTACCCTATGATCACACCCCGTTCCTCGAGCTTAACGATCCGCTCCTTCACGGAAGGCTGGGACATGGCAATCTGCTTGCTGATCTGGGCGATCGGCATTCGCGCTTCATGCTGCAGAAGCTTTAAAATTTTCAGGTCGATCTCGTCAACTGCTGTGCTCAAATTCGCCATCTCTCCTGTAACTTGATCTAAAGATAAGGTAAGCATACGAAAATAACTTATTTTATGCAAATCGGGAAGGACCAATTCCTTATTCCATGCATGTCGATCTCGAAAATGAATCTATAAAATAAAAACGGTACGAAAAACACAAAGGGAGAGATGGTTATGAGCGTGAAAGGACTGGCCCATGCGGCCATTCAGGCAGAGGATTATGAAGGAACGCTTGATTTTTATATCCGGGTTCTCGGGTTTACGGTCGGTCACTCATGGAGCTTGCCTGCGTTTAAAATTAAGACGGCCTCGATGCTGGTTTCGCCTGACGGGCGGACCTGCATTGAGGTGTTCGACAGCGGCGCCGAGGTTCCGGCCGAGGGGGATAAGGCGCCTTCGCGCGAGGAAGTGAAGCACGGCGCCCTGCTGCATCTGGCATTCTACGTGGATAACGTGGACGAGATGGTGGACAAGGCGCTCGCTCACGGGGCGCGAATTTATGTGGAGCCGGGGAATCTGGAGTTGGGTGAGCCGCCGCTTAGGGTCCGCAATGCGGTCCTGCACAGCCCGAACGGCGAAATTATCGAATTGATCGAGGAAGTGGATTTTAACGTGGGAACCCGCTGAGGTTCTGTGTAAAATGGAGGCAGCCGAAGGTTTCGGCTGCTTTTTTGTATGTCATATAACCTTACAAACTCGTTGATAAAAAATATGAAAGCACTTACAATATGGTTATTTAGACATGTTTCGCGTTGCGTTTTGTCGAATCGGCATCCCAGAATAAAGAGAGGAGAAGTGATCCATGCGATGGGCCAATGGATGGAAAATCCAGTACATTTTCGTTCGCTTCATGATCCCCTATTTCTTGTTCATGTTGTTTACCCTGCTTGCAGGGGCCTTGTTTTACAGGCAAACCTATGACGTGGTGAAAAAGGAAGTCACGCACAGCAACCTGCAGATGCTGGATCAGGTGAAAGAAACGGTCGACAGCCGCTTCAACGAGATTAACCGGATTTCCCTGCAGCTGCAAAGCGATCCGGCCGTTCAAAGCTTCCAGCAGGTAAAGGAACCGTTCCGGGACACGACGGCGTACAAAGTGTACCGGACGCAAAAAAGCCTCTACAGCTACAATGCAGCCAATGGATTTATTCTTAACTACTATCTGATCTTCAAAAATAGCGATTTGGCGCTATCCCCGGACTCCACTTATGAACTTCCCTCGTTCTATCGTTACATGTTCTCTGAACCCAGCAAGGATTACACGACCTGGAGGAACGATCTCCTTGGCCATTTCCGCAACCGGGAAATCATGTCGTCCGGATCCACGGTGTATCAAGGCAAGACGACGGATCTGCTGACCTATGTCCAGTCTCTCGGGTACCCCGGCCATATTCAGGGGGCGCTGATGATTCTGGTGGACAACCAGCGCCTGCAGTCGCTTCTTCGTGGAATCGATATATCCGACGGGGGCTGGGTATCCATCGTGGATGAGAAAGGACGCCTGGTTACATCCCTGTCAAGCGGCGGGATGGTGACCCGGCAAAGCCTGCCGCCGGGAGCGAAGTCCGGAGTGATCGAAGCTTCAGCGGCTACCGGCGGCATGATGATGACCTATACCACCTCGTCCTATAACGGATGGTCCTATGTCGTCGCCCAGCCGCCCCATGTCGTCCTGAGCAAAGTGCTGGCCATCAAGCATACAACCGTAACCATTCTTCTTGCCTTCCTGATTTTTGGCCTCATCCTTGCCTATCTGTTCGCTACGCGGAGCGGCAGGCCGATCGTGAACATCACATCTGCCCTGACGTCCCGGCTGAACGGCGGGGAATTGAAGCGGCCGAAGGATATGTACGGCTATATCCAGCACTCACTCGCGCGCCTGATCGACAACAACGACGAACTGCAGCAGGAAATCGAGCGGCAGGCTCCGCTGCTGCGGGAGTCGTTCTTCGGGCGCCTTCTTCAGGGTGAATACCTGATGGCCGAACACGTCAAATCCCTGCTGAAGCATCAAAACGCCGATATTCAGGGCAGCGGCTGCGCCGTCGGAATCGTTCAGTTTCACCGCGGCGGGCACCGGTTTCAGGAGGAGGAGCTGCGCGAGCTCGATATCGAACGCGTGCTCATCCAGGATATGCTGGGCCGGACACTGAAGGGCTGTCCCTTCACCTACCCGGTCGCCGAGGATAAAATCGCCGTCCTGTTCGTCAACGGACAAGGCGATCCCGGCGCCTTCCGGAAGACGGTGGAACGGGAGCTGCAGCAGCTGACGCTGGAAATCAGCCGCCACGGGCTCCAGGCAGGCTTCGCGATGGGAGGCTACCGCACCTCGCTCCTTGAAGTGCCGGAATCCTTTGAAGAAGCGAGGCAGGCGCTCACCCGGGTGCAGGAAGCCGGGCCCAGCCAGTCTGTCTGGTTCGAGGATCTGGCCCATGATCACCGTGGTTTTTATTTTCCGGCGGAATCGGAAAACCGCCTGATGAATTACATCAAAGCAGGCGAGACGGAGGAGGTCCGGAAGCTGCTCGCCTCCCTGTACCGGGAAAATTTCGAGGAGCGGCACCTTCCCTTGGCGATGCAGCAGCTGTTCGTTCTTGACCTGGTCGGCTGCCTGGTCAAAGTGCAGGATCAGCTGATGGTGAAGGAGCAGGCGGACATGAGGCAGCTGCTGCAGCAGCTCGGCACGGCCAATCACCCGAAGCAGGCGTTTGATAACGCTACGGAGAGATTCGCGGAAATTTCGGACGGCATCGATCAGCGCAAGAAGAGCCGCAACGTCCAATTGATCCGCGATACGGTGGACTACATTCATCACCAGTACGGACAGGCTGATCTCAGCCTGGATGCCGCGGCGGATCATCTGAATATATCCAAGGGGTATCTGTCGCAATTTTTCAAAGAGCAGACAGGGGTCAATTTTTCCGAATACGTTGAGAATCTCCGGATGGACAAAGCCAAGCAGCTGCTGTCCGAGACCAGGCTGCCAATCCGGGATATTGCGCAGCAGGTCGGGTACCACGCGTCCAGCACCTTCTGCCGGGCCTTCAAGCGCGGCAGCGGCATCAGCGCAACGGCGTACCGCGATATCGCACATAAGAAACCGGCTTCCCCTCTTCACCGTCAGGATGCATAAGCGTTTTTGGGCCAGGGATTTCCTGGCCTTTTCGCTTTCACGAGAATACCTCGCCAGCGGCCGGCTGCCTAAGGCAAATACGCCCGAATCTAACCAAATGTATACAAGCCGGGCAAAGGTCAACGGCCTTTCTGAACGAGGGTAAACCCGCCGGGGAACAGGCAATTTACACCTTGGGCGGTCCCGGTCTATGCTGGGTCCATTCAAGGGGGTGAAAGTGAAATGAGCTTGTCGGTGACCGAGCGAAAGACCAGGGCAGCGCGCAGGACGGGAAGGAGACCCGCCGTAAAGAAGCTGATCCACAGCTGGCAGTTATACGTGCTGATGGCGCTGCCGCTCCTGTATTTGATCATTTTCAAGTACGTACCCATGTATGGCGCACAAATCGCTTTCAAGAACTTTATTGTGACCAAAGGCATTTGGGGAAGTGAGTGGGTCGGGCTGAAGCACTTTGAGCGCTTTGTCCATTCGTACGACTTCTGGAGGATTTTGAAAAACACCCTGATCCTCAGCTTTTACAACCTGGCTGCGAGCTTTCCGTTTCCCATTCTGCTGGCGCTCGGCCTCAACTATTTGCGGGGGCGGGTATTCAAGCGGGCGGTGCAGATGGTCACGTATGCCCCGCATTTCATCTCGATCGTCGTCATCGTCGGGATTATCCGGGAGCTGCTCGACCCGAGAACGGGCATCGTCAACAAGCTGCTCGGCTTTATCGGTGTGGGGCCGGTCAATTTTATGGGCGAGATTTCAATGTTCTCTTCCATTTATGTCTGGTCGGATGTCTGGCAGCATGCGGGCTTTAACTGCATCATTTTCATTGCGGCGCTTGCGGCAATCGACCCTGCCCTGCATGAAGCGGCCGTGGTCGACGGGGCCAGCAAGCTGCGCCGGATGTGGCATATCGACCTGCCCGGCATCATGCCCATGGCGATCATCCTTCTGATCCTGAGCACCGGGCATGTGCTCGACGTCGGCTTTGAGAAGGTGCTCCTTCTCCAGAATCCTATTAACCTGAAGGCATCCGAAATTATCGACACGTACGTGTACAAGGTCGGTCTGACCTCGCAGGTGGCGAATTACTCGTACTCAACCGCCATCGGTTTGTTCAAGTCGGTCATTAACCTGGTGCTGCTCATCGTTGTCAACAAGATCGCTCAGCAGTCGAAGCAGGCAAGTCTGTGGTAAGGAGGGAAGCCCATGAACGGCACTTTGCGCAATGATTCCCGGGGGGACAAGGTGTTCTCGCTCGTGAACGGCGCCATCGTCACCCTGTTTTTTATCAGCGTGCTCTATCCGATCGTGTACATCGTCAGCGCGTCTTTCAGCGACTCCAATGCCGTCGTGTCCGGCAAGGTATGGTTGTGGCCGGTTCGTCCGACGCTGGAAGGCTATGGCGCCGTGTTCGACTACAAGATGGTATGGACCGGATTTAAAAACTCCGTCGTCTACACCGTGACAGGCACCGCCCTCAATGTCTTCCTGACGGTGCTGGCCGCTTATCCGCTGTCCCGTAAAGACTTGTACGGCAAAAACGTATTCATGATTCTGTTCATGTTCACGACAATGTTTACGGGGGGACTGATCCCCAGTTATCTGCTGGTGCGGGAGCTCGGTATGCTCGATACGATCTGGTCCATGATCATTCCGGGAGCGCTGACCGTATGGAATGTCATCATCGCCCGGACGTATTTTCAAATGTCCATACCGGACGAGCTGCTGGAGGCGGCACGGCTGGACGGATGCAATGACTTCCAGTTTTTGTGGAAGGTGGTCATCCGGCTGTCGGGACCCATTCTCGCCGTGATTACGCTGTATTATGCGTCGGCCAACTGGAACCAGTATTTTAACGCGATGATTTATTTGAAATCCCAGGATCACTACCCGCTGCAGCTCGTGCTTCGCGATATTCTGATCCAGAACGATGTCGACACGGCGATGTTGGCGGCTGATCCGCAGGATGCGGCCCGCAGGGAGGCACTCAAAATTTTACTGAAGTATTCCTTGATTGTGATTTCCATCTTTCCGCTTCTGGTCGTGTATCCTTTCGTTCAGAAATTTCTGGTAAAAGGCGTCATGATCGGCTCATTAAAGGGATAAGGAGATGATCGGTGTGAAAAGAAAGTTCCTGTCTTTGCTACTCATATCCGCTGTCATGATCGGCCTTCTCGGCGCATGCGGCAGCGGGGATTCGGGGCGCGCGCCGGCGGCGGAGCCGGATGCCGGTGAAGCGGTGAGCGATGCGGGCGTGTTCCCGATCGTGAACGACAAATTGACGCTCAAGGTCATGATCGGCGCCAATCCGGCCGTCGAAGATTTTAACACGAACGAATTCACCAAATACTTCGAGGAGAAAACGAATATTCATGTGGAGTGGGAAATCGCCACTGCCGAGAAGCTCAACCTGGCGCTGGCGAGCGGCGACCTGCCGGACGTCATCATGAGCATGAACGTCACGCCGGAGCAGCAGGCGCTGTACGGAGAACAGGGGGTCATTCTTCCTCTGAACGATTACATTGAGAAATACGGCCTGAATACGAAAAAAATGTTTGAGGAAAGTCCTCTGGTCAAACCGACGATCACTTCGGCCGACGGGAACATTTACGCCCTGCCGGCTCCGAACGAATGCTACCACTGTTCCATGCGACAGAAGCTGTGGATCTACGAACCGTGGCTGAAGGCGCTCAATCTGGAGATGCCGACCACGATCGATGAATTTTATAAGGTGCTGAAGGCGTTCAAGACCCAAGACCCGAATAAAAACGGGAAGGCCGACGAAATCCCGTTCTCGGGAGCGCCGCAAACGACGCAAAATTCGACCCTGACGACGAGTGTAGAAAACTTTCTGATGAACTCTTTCACGTATGCACCGTATACGCGGATGTATGTGAATGATGAAGGTAAAGTCGATGTTCCGTTCGTCAAGGACGGCTGGAAGGAAGGGCTGGCCTTCCTGCACAAGCTGTACGCCGAAGGCTTGATGGATCCGCAATCGCTGACCCGGGATCCCGCGCAGCTCGTTCAGCTGGGGGAAAATCCGGACGTGCCGATTCTGGGCGCCGCCTCCGGCCCCAATATGAGCGTGCTCACCCAACTAAGCGGTGCTAGTGGCCGGTGGAAGGATTATGTCGCCGTACCTCCGCTGAAAGGCCCGGAAGGGCTTCAGGTGACGCAGTACGATCCTTACCAGGTGGCTCCGGGGCAGTTCGTGATCACGAACAAGGCGAAAAATCCGGCGGCGGCCTTCCGCTTCGCGGACGCCCTGTACGACCGGGAAACGACGCTGCGCTCAACGATCGGGGAGCCGGATAAGGACTGGAGATGGGCCAAAGACGGCGAAATCGGCTTAAACGGCAAGCAGGCGGTCTATAAAGACATGTCCCAATTCGGGGTGACGCAGAACAAGCACTGGGCGCAGACCGGCATCGCCTACCGTCCGAATTCGCTGCGCCTCGGCGCCGTGGAGGACAAGGAGAACCCGCTGGAATCAATCCTGTACAACGAGACGAAGACCAAATACGAGCCCTATCGCGTCAAGGTGGAGACGGTGCTGCCGCCGCTCAATTTTACGGTGGACCAATCGCAGGAGCTGGCTGACCTGTCCAAGACGATCTTCGATTACACGAACGAAATGATGGCGCGGTTCATTATCGGCGACGCCGACCTCAACGCCCAGTGGAACGAGTACCAGTCGACGCTGAAGAGCATGGGGCTGGACCGGTACCTGGAGATCTATCAGGAAGCGTACGATGCCCGTAAATCCGTGGCATCCGACACCCAATCGTAAGGAGGAAACTTCGATCATGACCGCTATTCAATCGCAAGCCTTTACTGTTCCGGACAAGTGGAAGTGGTTTACCGAGAGCCGTTACGGGATGTTTATCCATTGGGGGCCTTACGCGCAGTACGGGCGCGGGGAACAGGTTCTGTTCCGTGAGCATTTGGACCACAAGGAGTATGCGGAGCAGGCCTGCGCATGGAACCCGGAGCATTACGATCCCGAATTGTGGGCCTATACGGCGAGAAAAGCGGGGTTTAAATATGCCTGCTTTACGACTCGGCACCACGACGGCTATTGCATGTGGGACAGCTCTTATACGGACTACTCCAGCGCCAAGCAGGCTCCGCAAAGAGATTTTGTCCGTGAATACACCGAGGCCTTCCGCAAGGAGGGGCTGAGGATCGGACTGTACTATTCGTGGATCGATTGGCGGCTGCCGGCGTATTTCGACGGCCCGGCCAAGGATCCGGAGGGGTGGGAGAAGGTCCGTGCCTATCTTCACGCCCAAGTCAAAGAGCTGCTGACGAACTACGGAAAGATCGACCACTTCTTCTTCGATGGGGTATGGCCGCGGAATGCGGACGATCTGCAAAGTGTGAGGCTGGTGGAGGAAATGCGGGCGCTGCAGCCGGATATTCTTATCAATAACCGGCTCGGTTATTCCGCCGCTCATGACGGGTATCGGGCCGACGGGGGCGTGGGTGCCGGCGATTCCGATACGCTCGGCGACTTCGGCACCCCGGAGCATGTGATCCATGCCGAGCAAAAGCGGCTGTGGGAGTCATGCCAGGTGACGACGTGGCGGCTCTGGAGCCATGTAATCGGCGAGCGGTGGCGTCCGGCGGACGTGCTGCTTGATATGCTCTGCGAAAGCGCCGAGAAAGGCGGCGGCCACGGGGGCAACCTGCTGCTCAACGTCGGTCCGACGGCGGACGGTCAGCTCCCGCCTGAATTCGTGGAGCGGGGGCTGGAGATCGGGCGATGGCTGGAGGTACACGGCGAGGCGGTGTACGGCACGGACGGAGGCTCTGTCACCGAGTTTATCACCCGCGGACGGCAGACGACCCGCGGCAATAACTTGTATTTGATCATCCGGTTCTGGGATGGCCGCCCGGACATGAGGCTGGCCGACTTGACCACCCGGGTGAAGGGCGTCACGCTCCTGACCACAGGGCAGGAGCTCGCGTTCCAACAGAACGGCGATGAGCTGTGGATTCATGGGCTGCCGCGGGAGGCGCCGACGCGGCTCTTCCCGGTGATCCGCGTGGAATGCGAAGGCAAGCCCGAGGCGAATCAATGGGGCAGGGAGCGGCTGTGGGAAGGCGATCCCGCCCGGGTAGCTGACTGGGCGCGCTTGCGGGGCACATCGGTATTCGCCGATGGTGCCGAGCGGTAGCTCAGCCGGATTTAACTAAAATGCAAACCCTGACCCTGTAACCTAGGGCCATCTCATACTAGGCAGCCGCATGCTTTCCCTGGGAGCTTATTTCCTGGACAGCATGTGCTGAGCCTTGGAGGGATGGCTCTTTTGTGGTGGAAGAACGATACAGCATTATTCTTTATATTCCTTTACATTTATATAACCAAAAGGTAATATAATAAGCATGAACACGGACAAACTGTTTGAAGCGTTATCCGAACCGAACCGGCGGAGCATTCTGGAATACTTGCGAGCGCGGGACCGTTCTGTGGGCGAGCTTGTGGAGCTGTCGTCCTTAAGCCAGCCGGGGGTGTCCAAGCATTTGCGGATTCTGCGGGAAGCGGGGCTTGTGACCGTCCGCAGCGATGCCCAGAAGCGGATGTACAGCCTGAACGCGAAGCCGCTGGAGCAGCTTGACGATTGGCTTGGGCCCTACCGCAGGTTCTGGTCCGACAAGCTGGACGACCTGGAGCGATTTCTCGACGAAGAAGAGCCCTGAGCAGGAAATACCTGTTTGCAGGGATATGGCAGAATTTAAGTTGGATTGGGTATCCTGACGTAATGACAAACTTTAAGGAGCATGCGAAAAAGGAGGATCAGCCGTGAATTCTAATGAATTGGCCGTGGTTGAGCAGGACGAGCAGGGAACCCGGGTGCGGTTCGTGCGGCATTTGAAGCATCCGGTGGAAAAGGTGTGGGCGGCGCTGACCGAGAACGACCAGCTGAAGCAGTGGTTTGCGGAGCTTCGCGTCGAAGATTTGCGTGAAGGCGGAGTCATCTCATTCGATATGCAGGACGGTACTTATGAAAAGTTCGAAATTTTGGAGCTGAAGCCCCTGTCGGTACTTGAGTATACCTGGGCGGAGGACCGCGTCCGGTTTGAGCTGTATCCCGAGCCGCAGGGCTGCCGCCTCGTCCTGATCGAGACGATCGTCCGAGTCACCGATCATACGCCTAAGGACGTTGCCGGATGGGATGTCTGCCTGGACGTTATCGAGGCGCTGCTCGACGGCCGAACCATAGCTTCCCGGAAGGACATCTGGGAAGGGAAATACGAGCAATACCGCAATCAGTTTGCGGAGCTGCGTCAGGGATAAGCCATGAGTGGCAGGCAGCCGAGATGTAGAGCCAAGGAGCCCCCAGTCTAATAGGACTGGAGGGCTTTTTTTGGCGTGGCGTTGGGAACGATCTTCAGCTGCCAGAAGGAATCTGCTGCTCCCGGTAGGATCGGGGCGAGCAGCCAATCGTTTTTTTGAACATTTTGGAGAACAGAAACGGATCCGTGTAGCCGACCGAGCGGGACACGTCGCTTACCGACAGCTCCAGGTTGTGCAGCAGCACGGCGGCGCGCTTCATCCGGTACTCCAGCAGGAACGCCTGCAGCGACACGCCGAACTGGTCCTTGAACAGGCCGGACAGGTATGTCCGGTCCAGCCCGACGGAACGGGCGATGTCCTGGATGCTGATCTTCTGGCTGTAGCTGCTCTCGATATAGCCGACGGCCTTGCGGACGTAGGCTTCCTTCGAGGTGGTAGGCCGCGGGGCTTCGCCGTTGTCACGGCAGTCCCGAATCAGCTCGCCCAGCAGCCCGTACAGGATGCCTTGGCTAAGCACGTCGCCGCCGGGCCCTTCCATCGCGGCGCGCAGCTGTCCGTAAAACCGCGGAAAGCCGCCATCCGGACCTGCCTCGTAGACTGGATGAGACGCATTCAGGTGGGCGCGCTGCAGGAGCGTCTTGGCCAGCACACCTTGAAAGCCGAACCATGTATACGTCCACGGATCCGACTCGTCGGCCGTGTATTGCACCAGCATATCCGGCACGATCAGGAAGCCCTGCCCCGCGCCGAGCCGGTAGGTGGTCCCGCCGGTGGTGAAAGTCCCCGTGCCGCTGTGCACATAGTGCAGGATGTAGGCATCCCGCAGTCCAGGTCCCCACGAATGGTTCGGCAGGCATTCCTCCATGCCGAAAAAGTGCAGGCGGAGATCGGTTTGGCCCTGCAAGGCGGGCATATAGTAATCGACATTGATCCGGGTCATTTGCGCTCTGAGTCCCTCCCGTCTGTCTCGCAAGAAAAACTTCCGCTAAACGCGGTCTGTCTTCTATGAAGGTACGTCGATAAACGTTTTTTTATATTATAACAGGTAAAACGGCTGTAAAACGAGATGAAAGCGAATTCTAAAATGGGATTATGACAGGTAATGCAGGGGTTTCTCCATGTTATTTCCAGGGCCGGGCCTATATATTTAGGTCATGCGACGGGCTTGAAGAAAGCCAACATTTACGGGAGGGATTGAATCAATATGGCCAAAATTACGTTTATCGGTGCAGGCAGTACGGTATTTGTAAAAAACGTGCTTGGAGACGTCATGTCAACTCCGGCGCTGCAGGGGTTTGAGCTGGCCCTTTTCGATATCGACATGGAGCGGCTGAACGATTCGGAACGGCTTCTGAACAGCATCAAGGAGACGCTGGGCAGCACATGCCAGATCAAGGCGTACACGGACCGTAAAGAGGCGCTGCGCGGCGCCAAATATGTCATTAACGCGATCCAGGTAGGCGGGTACGACCCTTGTACGATCACCGATTTTGAGGTGCCGAAGAAATACGGCCTGCGCCAAACGATTGCCGATTCTCTGGGCATCGGCGGGATTTTCCGCAACCTGCGCACGATTCCGGTCATGCTGGACTTTGCGAAGGATATTCAGGAAGTCTGTCCGGACGCCTGGTTCCTCAATTACACGAATCCGATGGCGGTGCTGACCAACGTCATGAACACCGTGGGCGGTGTGAAAACGGTCGGTCTGTGCCACAGCGTGCAGCACTGCGTATCCGACCTGTTCAGAACACTCGAAATGGATCCGACCGGCGTAGAATCCAAAATCGCGGGCATCAACCATATGGCCTGGCTGCTCGAGGTCAAGAAGGACGGGGTGGACCTGTACCCCGAAATCAAGCGCCGTGCCGCCGAGAAGCAGAAGGAAAAGCATCATGACATGGTGCGCTTCGAACTGATGCTGCGTTTTGGCTACTATGTTACGGAATCATCCGAGCATAATGCCGAATACCATCCTTATTTCATCAAACGAAATTATCCCGAACTCATCGAAAGATACAACATTCCGCTCGACGAATACCTGCGCCGCTGCGTTAACCAGATCAACGGATGGAAGGAAATGCGCGAGAAGCTGTTTGCGAGCGAAAGCATCGGGCACAGCCGTTCCAAGGAGTATGCATCCTACATCATGGAAGCGATGGAGACGAACCAGCCGTTCAAAATTGGCGGCAACGTCATGAACACCGGCCTGATCACGAACCTGCCGAAGGAAGCCTGCGTCGAAGTGCCATGCCTGGTGGATGCCTCCGGCGTGACTCCGACGTACGTGGGCGATCTGCCGCCGCAGCTGGCCGCGCTGAACCGGACGAACATCAATACGCAGCTGCTCACCGTGGAAGCGGCCGTCACCGGGAAAAAAGAGCACATTTACCATGCGGCCATGCTCGATCCGCATACGTCTGCGGAGCTGTCCATCGACGATATCGTGGCGCTGTGCGACGATCTCATCGAGGCGCACGGCAGCTGGCTGCCTGAATTCAAATAAAGGCGTCGCTGTGATGTAAAAAATGAACAGGCTTACCTCTCTCTGCTGCTTCATGGCAGAGACGGGTAAGCCCGTTTTTGCATTCCTTCCGGTAGTCCGGGTGGCCGTCAGGCCCGGCGTCTCCCACCAATTCGTTCCGTACATCAAAACAGCCATACCAGCAGGATGATCACGGCCACAATGGCTAGACCTATCAGCAGATTGACCAGGTTCCAGAGAAATCCGCGGCCGGCACCTTGATTTACCTTTTCATCGTGGCGCTTCTTGTGAACGTCGGGGTCATACTGTCCGGGAGGGTTGCGAAAATCCATAACCATTCTCCTTTCGGTTGGAGATGATCCGGCCCTTGTTAGTGCCTGGCTCAGGCGACGGGAAGGGATATCCGGCATTTTTTCAATCGGTTGTTATTTATTATAACGTTTCCGGATACCGTTTTGTTGGAAGATTTCCTAACTCCTGGGTTATTTGGTTGTGCGCGGTGTCCTATACTTTATGCTGCACAAACTTTTTGCCTCCCTTTCTGCGTCTAGCTTGTGTCTCGGCAAAGACACTTTAAGAGAGAAGAGGTTGAAAGATATGAAAAAGAAGAACATTTGGCACCGGATGGCGTTTCCTACTATTTGAAGTCGGATGGAACCGGCAGCCCGGCTGGGATGATCTCGCTTGAGGTCATTACTGAGGGCAGTACGGGCGGGACGGACATGCCCCGAATCGATACGTACAACGTGTCAAATTCGGCTGCAGCCTCGCGCGTAACGCTGTCGGGCCTCCTTGGGGAAGGTTACAAGGACCGGCTTGACGCGGACATTCTCGCCCATATGAAGAAAGAACCGGAGAATTACTTTCTGAAGGATTACAAAGGGACTCTTCAAGAGCAAACGTTCTATATCGAGAATGGTGAGCTGGTGATTGTGTTTCCGAAATACAGCATCGCACCGGGTTACGTCGGTTCGCCGGAATTCCGTTTCAACCTGAAAGGGTAATCCGTTCAAAAGTAATGTATAACCAGAGTTTAAAAGGCATCCCGGGAGCATCCGGAGGTGCCTTTTTTGGCTTTTGTATCTCCAATAAGTGGAAACAACTTTATCCGCCCGTTACAACGTCTTGCCTATACATCAAAGAAAACGAGGTTAGGGTGAATTTTCAAATGAACGACAACATCAGGCTGCGCAGAAGTATAAATTCACGGGGAACGGCTGGTGAAATGCCGGAAGCGGAGAAACGGTATATGCCCGGACTCGACGGGCTCAGGGCCGTATCCGTCCTTGCTGTGTTGGCGTATCACCTGAATGCGAAATGGGCGCAGGGAGGGCTGATCGGCGTTGGCATCTTTTTCGTCATCTCCGGTTATCTCATTACGGACCAGATCATTCAGGAGTGGAAAAGGGAGGGAAGGCTGAATCTGCTCCGCTTCTGGACACGCAGAGCCCGCAGATTGCTGCCTGCCATGCTGGCCATGCTATTGTTCGTTGCCCTATGGCTGTTACGGATTGAGCCCGGCAGACTGCAGGCTCTGCGGGGAGCTTTTCTATCATCACTATTTTATGTGAATAATTGGTGGCTCATCTATCATAAAGTATCCTACTTCGAAAGTTTTGGGCCGCCTTCGCCAATCGGGCATTTGTGGTCGCTGTCCATTGAAGAACAGTTCTACTTGATTTGGCCGCTGCTGCTGGTTATCGGTTTGAAGGTTTTTCCCCGACGCGGCAAATTGGCGCTTATCATTTTCGGGCTGGCTGCCATCTCTGCGCTCAGCATGGCGATCATCTATGTGCCGGGTACGGACCCAAGCCGGGTCTATTATGGCACGGATACCCGGGCTTTCGCGCTCTTGGTCGGAGCTGCTCTGGCTGTCGTATGGCCAAGCGGGGAGCTGAAGGGTCAGGTATCGTCACGATCTCGCGGCCTGCTGGATTTGATTGGAGTTGTGGGGCTTACCGTTCTTCTCATTCTCATCTGCCGGACAAATGAATATGATGACTTCCTTTACCGGGGAGGGTTCCTGGTCATATCGCTCCTGTCCGCGGTTGTCATCGCCGTGCTTGCCCATCCTGCCGGTCGGATTGGCCAGTGGATGGGCTGCAAGGGTCTGCGCTGGATCGGGGTCCGGTCTTACAGTCTGTATATTTGGCATTATCCAGTTATTATCCTGACAAACCCGAGTGTCCAGACGGAAGGGACAAGCCTGCCGCGCATCCTGCTCCAGCTGTCCGCCAGCTTTCTATTAGCGGCATGCTCCTATCAATATATCGAAGAGCCATTACGTAGAGGAGGATTCAGCGTGAAAAGAAATCGATCGTTTTTCGCCGGAAAGGGAGCTATTCGCCCCATCTTGCTAAGTGTCCTTATTCCCGTGATTCTGATAACGGCCGCCTGCAGTCACTACATATGGAACAAGCCTGAGCCGGCTGTGAAGGTCGTCGAAGCCGGGGGAACAATGGCCCAGCCGGTGGAGCATACATATGAGTCCGATGAAGAAAAGACGGATGAGAACAAGAATCAAAAGGCCGACAACGAGCCGATCTCGCCGAATAACTCGGCGGATAAGCCGCTTCCGGCCCCTGGGGCCAAAGAACAAAACGGGCAGCTGGCTGCAGCCGCAACCAAGACCACTGATCCGCTGGTGCCTTCCGGCAAAGGCGTTAGCGCCATCGGCGATTCCGTCATGCTGGACGCTGCGCCTTTCCTGGAAAAGATGCTTCCCGGTATCGTCGTAGACGGCAAGGTCGGCCGGCAAATGCGCCAGGCAGGGGATACGATCGACCGATTGAAAGCCCAGGGGCGGCTCGGCGACCGGATTATCATCGAGCTCGGCACCAACGGTCCTTTTAACAAAAAGCAATTAAGATCCCTGCTGAAGTCACTGGGCGCGGACAAGCGGATCCTGTTGGTGAATACACGTGTTCCGCGCCAGTGGCAGGATACCGTAAACAGGGACATAGCAGAAGTTGCCAATGAATTCGGCAATGCCGCAGTAGTAGACTGGTATTCGGCCAGCGAAGGCAAAGAGGGCTTCTTTTCCCGGGATGGCGTGCATTTGAACCGCAGCGGAGCGGAATTCTACGCTTTCCTGCTTGTAAAGGCCCTTACGGCATACAACGAATAATTTATGAATGCTGCCGCCAAAACTTTTTGCTTCCCTTCGCTCGTCTTGTTTCTGTGAAGCGATCAGAAGCAAAGCTGTCCGGGTCAGCCGGTGATTAAACATAAGAAGGGTAATACGACATGCTGAAAAGGAAAAAGGAAAACGTGCTGACGCAGTGCATTAAAGAGCATCAGGCGAATGTGTACAGGCTCGCGTTCAGTTACGTGAAAAATAAGGAGGATGCGCTGGATATCGTGCAGGACTCCATTTATAAAGCGATGACGCACATCGAAGGGTTAAAGGATCCCGACGCCGTCAAAAGCTGGTTCTACCGCATTGTGGTCCACACCGCACTGGACTTTCTACGCAGGAACAAAAGGGTTCAGGCGATGGACCATGAAATGATCGAGGTACATGCCCCAGGTGTGGAGGATGAGTATACGAATTTCGATTTGATGAGAGTGCTCGAGGAGCTGCCCGAGAAATACCGGACCGTGGTCGTGCTGAGATATTTGGAAGATATGAAAATCGATGAAGTAGCCGCGGTTCTAGGGGAAAATGTGAATACGATCAAGACGAGGCTGTACCAAGCGCTTCGGATCATGCGAATGAAGACAGGTGTTGAACCTTTAAAGGAGATTAAATGAGATGAACAACCATATGGAACGGCTGCGGACAGAGTATCAGAATACACCGGTTCCGGAAGAGCTGGATCGGATCGTGGATCAGGCGATAGCCAAATCTTTGCACAGCAGCAGACGCAAACGCGTTAAATATACATGGGCTGCCGGAGCTTGCGCGGTGGTGCTCCTTTTTCTGGTGACCATCAATGCCAGTCCGGCGGTGGCCAATGCGTTATCGGCCATCCCTGGCGTAGACCGGATCATCAAAGTGCTGACATGGAAGGAATATGCTGTCGACGAACCCGGGGGCTATCATGCCAACATCAAGGTACCGGCCGTCACCAATCTGGACAATCAGCCGCTGGAACAGGGGTTGAATGAAAAGTATTTGAAAGAAAACAAAGCGCTCTACGACAAGTTCATGGCGGAGATAGAAGCGTTGAAGCAGCAAGGCGGCGGCCACCTGGGCTTAGATGCCGGCTACAAGATCAAGACGGACAATAATGACATCCTGTCTATCGAACGTTATGTCGACGAAAGCAGAGGCTCGACGTCCGAGAAATTGGAGCTGGACACGATTGATAAAAAGAACGAAATTCTCATTACGCTGCCAATGCTGTTTAAAGACGATCGATACATTCAGTTGATCAGCGACAACATCAAGGAGCAAATGAAACAGCAGATGAAGACGGATGCGGACAAATTCTATTGGGTATCGGGGTCTGCGGAGGTTCTGCCGACCGACGAATTCCGGGCAATCCAAAAGGACCACAGCTTCTATATCAACAACGACGGCAAGCTCGTCATCGTGTTCAACAAATATGAAGTAGCGCCGGGATATATGGGCTCTCCCGAGTTCATCATTCCGACCGAGGTGATTTCAGACGCTTTGGTAAGCCGCAAGTATATCAAGTAATGCGAAGACCGGTAAAGGGACGCCTTTTACCGGTCTTTATGTTTCCCGTACGGTTGAATTCACCAAAATCATAGGAACAGACACAAAAAGCTTACAAACACGCATCGTCATACGTAAGATTTTTCCAGTATAGTGAATGCGTAACTTGACATCTCCTTCCCAGAAACACAAATCCGGCACCAAGGCCCGGCCACAGACCCAACCATTTGTAGCGGTGGACTCTGCAAGCAAATCAAAACCCCTTCGCATTCCAACTATTCGTCCCAGCCTGTCTGCCCATACCATCCCATCCCGAGAAGGGCATCCGAACAAACGCCAATATTCGTTCACGCTGCTAAGGAGGTGAGCTCCAGAAATTACCGGGTTCCCAGAAAAATGAAAGCGGTTTATTTTTAAAGACGGAGCAGTTCCTGTCGCAGGTAGTCCAGGTCCAAGTATCCCATTCAGGAGGATGATTATGACGGCTCACCATTTTCAGGCTTTACGGAAAACGGCGGCTCTGTATGCGCTGATCTTCGTGTTTCTCATTTCGCAGTTTTTTTATTCCCCGTCTTGGAGTTTTGCAGAACCCGCGGGGGTTGTACCTGCCTCCGGGAGCCAGCAGTCGGGCGGTAATGACACTTCGGATCCGGCCGGCGGTAAAGGCCAGGCTGATTCTCCGGGTGAGGCTGCAGGCTCCGCAGACGCGGGCAATCCGGCCGATGGAGCTGCGGATACGGCGGATGGAAGCTCCGCCGGCGGGCTGAAGTCCCCAGAGCCTGTAGCCGAGGCAGAGGGCGCCGCTGCGGCCGCCGAGCCGGGCAATTTGGCGGCGGGCAAGAGCATGAGCGCGAGCTCTTCTACCCAGACCTACGCGCCGACGAATGCGGGCGACTCCAATCAGGCTACATACTGGGAGAGCAATAACAACGCTTTTCCGCAGTGGCTTCAGGTTGACCTTGGCGGGTCCTACAATGTTAACCAGGTGATCCTGAAGCTTCCGGTCAGCGGCTGGGAGAAGAGAACCCAAACGTTGTCGGTCCAGGGCAGCGCGGACGGGGCAAACTTTACGAATTTGGCCGCCTCGCAGAGCTACACCTTCGATCGGGCCGGCAACAATACGGTGACGGTCAGCTTTACCGCGGCTGCTGCCAGATATGTCAGGCTGGTCTTTACGGCGAACACGGGCTGGCCTGCTGGGCAGATTTCCGAGTTTGAGGTGTACGGCTCCGCCGCTGGTGGCGACACGCAGGCCCCGTCCGCCCCGGGAAACCTGGCCTTTACCGAGCCGGCTTCCGGACAGATCAAGCTGACGTGGACCGCTTCCACGGACAATGTGGGCGTAACCGGATATGATATCTACGCGAATAACGCCTTGCGTGCGAGCGTTGCCGGCAGTGCTCTGACGTATACCGACAACCAGCCGGCATCGGCTACCGTCTCCTATTATGTCAAAGCCAAGGATGCGGCGGGCAACGTATCCGCCGCCAGCAACACCGTGACCCGAACCGGCACGGGCGGGGGTACAGGCACGAATCTGGCGCTGAACAAGCCGATCACCGCTTCCTCGAACGAATACATTTACGTGCCGGCCAATGCCAATGACGGCAGCCTGACCACCTATTGGGAAGGAGCAGCCAATGCGTACCCGAATACGCTGACGCTCAGCCTGGGCGCGAATGCGAATATTTCGTCCATCGTGCTGAAGCTGAATCCGGACAGCGCTTGGGGACCACGCACCCAAACGCTTCAGGTGCTGGGCCATGACCAGAATTCGACCAGCTTCACGAATTTGGTCTCCTCTGCGCAGTACAGCTTCAGCCCGGCGTCCGGCAACACCGTGACGATTCCGGTGACGGCTACCGCCAGCGATATCCAGCTGAAATTCACCGCCAACTCGGATTCGACCGGCGGCCAAGTGGCGGAGCTGCAGGTCATCGGAACGCCTGCTCCGAATCCGGACCTGACGATCACGGGCATGTCCTGGACGCCGGCATCTCCGGTAGAGACCGATACGGTCACGCTGACGTCCACGGTCAAAAACGTGGGGACGGCTTCCTCCGGAGCAACGACGGTGAACTTTTACCTCGGCACGACCAAAGTCGGTTCCGCACCGGTGGGCGCTTTGGCGGCAGGAGCTTCCACGAACGTAACCCTGTCCATTGGTGCCAAAGACGCCGGAAGCTACCAATTGACCTCCAAGGTGGATGAAGATAAGTCGGTCATTGAGCAAAACGAAGACAATAACGCCTTCACCAATCCATCCCCACTGGTGATTGCACCGGTATCGAGCTCCGATCTGGTAGCTTCTTCGGTGACCTGGACGCCGGGCAACCCTTCGGCCGGCAACACGGTGAACTTTACGGTGACGGTTAAAAATCAAGGAACGGCCGCCTCGGCGGGAGGCGCTCATCATATCAAGCTGACGTTAACCGATGCGACGACCGGCGCGGTGATCAAATCCTTGACGGGCTCGGTTAGCGGCGTCATCGCCAGCGGGGCTTCAGCTGCACCGGTCAGCTTAGGCAGCTGGACAGCGGCGAACGGAAAGTATAACGTCAAGACGGAAATCGCCGTTGACGGCAACGAACTGCCGGTGAAGCAGGGCAACAACGTCACAACACAGTCCTTCTTTGTCGGCCGCGGCGCGAACATGCCGTACGACATGTATGAGGCCGAAGACGGCGTTATTGGAGGTGGCGCGGCAATCGTCGGTCCGAACCGGAACATCGGCGACCTCGCCGGCGAGGCTTCGGGACGTAAAGCCGTGACGTTAAACAGCACGGGCAGCTACGTTGAGTTCACGACCAAAGCCAATACGAACACGCTGGTGACCCGGTTCTCCATTCCGGATGCACCCGGGGGCGGTGGTATCGATGCGACGCTGAACGTGTACGTCAACGGCACTTTCACCAAGACGATCAATCTGACGTCGCGCTACGCCTGGCTTTACGGAGACGAAGCGAACCCGAGCAACAGCCCGGGAGCCGGTGCGCCAAGGCATATTTATGACGAGGCCAATATCATGTTCGACAGCACCATCCCGAAAGGCAGCACAATCCGGCTCCAGAAGGATGCGGCCAATACGACGAACTATGCGATCGATTTCGTCAGCCTGGAGCAGGTTGCGCCGATTCCGAATCCGGATCCGGCCAAATACGCGGTGCCGGCCGGCTTCACGCATCAGGACGTGCAGAATGCGCTGGATAAAGTGCGAATGGATACGACAGGCAATCTGGTTGGAGTATACCTGCCGCCGGGAACGTATCAGACCTCGAACAAATTCCAGGTCTACGGCAAGCCAATTAAAATCGTCGGCGCCGGCCCATGGTATACACGCTTCGTGGCTCCGGCGAACCAATCCAACACAGATGTCGGATTTACGGCCAACTCCACGGCCAATGGCTCCACGTTCGCGAACTTTGCCTACTTCGGCAACTATACCTCACGAATCGACGGTCCGGGCAAGGTGTTTGACTTCTCGAACGTGGCGAACATGACAATCGACAACATCTGGACTGAGCATCAGGTGTGCATGTATTGGGGAGCCAACACCGATTACATGACGATTACCAATTCGCGCATCCGCAACACGTTTGCCGACGGCATCAACATGACCAACGGCAGCACGAACAATTTGGTGCGCAACGTCGAAGCGCGGGCTACCGGCGACGACAGCTTCGCGCTGTTCTCGGCGATCGACGCGGGCGGGGCGGACGAAAAGGACAACATCTATGAAAACCTGACTTCGCTCTTGACCTGGCGTGCCGCCGGCCTCGCCGTCTACGGCGGATACGGCAACACTTTCCGCAACATTTACATTGCCGATACGCTGTGCTACTCGGGCGTGACGATCAGCTCGCTGGACTTCGGCTACCCGATGAACGGCTTCGGAGCCTCACCAACGACCAATTTCGAGAATATATCGATCGTCCGGGCCGGCGGGCACTTCTGGGGCCAGCAGACCTTCCCGGCGATGTGGCTGTTCTCGGCATCGAAAGTGTTCCAGGGCATTCGGGTAAGCGACTTGGATATCGTGGACCCGACTTATCACGGCATTATGTTCCAGACCAACTATTTTAACGGACAGCCGCAAAATCCGATCAAGGACACCATCTTCACGAACGTTACGATATCCGGCGCACAGAAGAGCGGCGATGCATTTGACGCCAAGTCGGGCTTTGGGATCTGGGCCAACGAAATGCCTGAGCCCAATCAGGGGCCAGCGGTCGGCTCGGTGACCTTCAACAACCTGAAAATTGTGAACACCGCCACGCCGATCAAAAACAATACGTCGACCTTCACCATTAACGTGAATCCTTGATATCAACGCTATATCAGTTGAAAAGTTGAAATTGAAACATTTTACTCCTTGCTTGTATCGGTATTCTCTAGTTCAAGGTATATAGCCAGTAAAAAGGACGTACAGCCCCATCCCGTTTCTTTGGGAATGGGGCCGTACGTCCTTTGCTGATTTTGTTAAGTAATAAAGAGCATGTCAGTATCAGTGACTTTGCTTCCTTATATCGCAAGAAAAATCTCCGTTAAGTGCGTATATCACCTCATGCCGAAGCTGAGCTGCTGCTGGCTTTACCGGCTGCGCCCATGATCACCGAGTCTTTAGGCAGAAGCAGCGCGAACAGGCCGAGCAGCGGGAGAAAAGCGCATACCTGTGTCATCAGCGCTACCCCGTGTGAGTCCATCAGCCAGCCCATGATGACCGAACCCAAGCCGCCCATGCCGAAGGCCAGTCCGAAGAACAGCCCGGCAACGGTTCCCACGTGTCCCGGCAGCATCTCCTGTGCATACACGATAATGACCGAGAAGCCGGACATCAGGATCAGGCCAATGGCCGCGCAGAGGATCACCGACCCGATCGGCCCGGCATAGGGCAGCAGGAGGGAGAACGGGGACGTGCCAAGGATGGAGAACCAGATAATTTTTTGACGCCCGAACCGGTCCGCCAGCGGACCGCCCAGGAACGTCCCGGCCATGCCGGCGAACTGCAGGGCAAAAATACTCAGCTGCGCGCTGGTTAGCGGAAGGTGGTATTGATCCATGTAATAGAAGGCGTAATAACCGGTCATGCTGGCGAGATATACGAACTTGGAAAACAGCATGAGGATCAAGATCGCGAGCACATACACAATAAACCGCTTGCTGAACCGGCTAGGCTCCTGGCGATGGGTACGATTTGCGGTCCGGGCGGGACGGGTCTGCCGGCCGTACCAGCGACTGACGCCGAGCTGCAGCGCGATGCCGAGTCCGGCCAGCACGATAAACCATAGAAAACCGAGCTGCCCCTGCGGGCTGATGATGAACGCGGCCATCAGCGGAGCAAAAGCCTGGCCGGTGTTTCCCCCGACCTGGAATACGGACTGCGCCAGTCCTTTCCGCCGGTTCATGGCCAGGTGGGCGACCCGGGACGACTCGGGATGGAGCACCGAGGAACCGATCCCGATCAGGGCCGCCGACAGCAGCAGGTACCAAAACGATGGTGCCAGGGCTAAACCTGCCATACCGAGCAGGGTGAACAACATGCCAAGCGGAAGGAGCAGCGGCAGCGGGCGGCGGTCAGTATAGTACCCGATGGCCGGCTGCAGAATGGAAGCCGTAATATTGAGCGTGAAGGCAACCCAGCCGATCTCGGTATAGCTCAAGTGCATCTGCTGCTGAAAGAGCGGAAACACTGCGGGAACGACCGACTGCATCGCATCATTCAGCAGGTGGGCGCAGCTGACGCCGAGCAGAACGGCCAAAGCCGTATTTTTCGCCGTATCCACGGTCATTTCAGATTGTGACATTTCCCCACATCCTCTTTTTTTCTACCCATCATAGCGGATCGAACACGCAGCTGTCGCAGCGAAAATTGCCTTTTGGACAGAGCACGATATGCTATACTGAAGCGGGGTGAGGGTACATGAGAATGCAGATCGTAATGCCGCAGCTGGAGGTTCACCGCTTCTCCAGCCCGTTCGAAAATACACCGCATGCACACGACGATCAATTCCAAATCACGATTCCGCTTCAAGGGACCTGCCATTTTACGCATGAGCATAAACAGCTGGCGCTCCCTCCCGGCGAAGGAATTGTGCTGCAGCCTAGCGACCGGCATTCCTTCTACATCGGCGACGGCACGGGCGTGGTGGTGATCCGGATCCGGCCGGAGAGCCTGTACCCGGGTGATTCCTCGGTTTACAGTGAGCCCCGGCACAGAAAGCAGTTCGACGTGAGCCGGGTATCGAGGGTGTTTCGGCAATGGACAGCGGACATGATGGCTCTCGACATGGCTGATCCGCTCGTGGAGGAGGAGCTGGAAGCCCGGATGATCTGCGATCTGCGGGAGCTGATTTGGGAGGGGACCGTTCCGGCCAGCCCCAAGATGGCCCATGCTGCCGCCGACCGGCATCTGGCACAGGTGCTCGAATATGTGCATGCGCATTTCACGGAACAGTTGAGCGTCAGCAGCCTCGCAGCGATGGCGATGCAGAGCCGGTACCATTTTATCCGGTCGTTCAAGTCTCTGACGGGCGTGCCCCCGTATCAGTATGTGCTGCAGCTCCGGGTGAGGGAAGCGATGGAGCAGCTGAAGAAGTCCGCGGACACTGTCACCGTTATCAGTTTCAACCTTGGGTTCTCGAGCACGAGCCAATTTTTCCGGGCCTTTGCCAAAATGACCGGCATGACGCCGGAGCAGTACCGGAAATCGGAAGGACGCCGCTTGATCTAAAAAACTTAAATTGGAGCTGTGAAATCGAACCGTATCCGAGAGGGATGCGGTTTTTTGAGCTTATCATCGAGACGGATTCTCCGTAATATATCGATACACGCTTGACAAGATATATAAGTAGTATTATAAAATAACACTACAGTACTTTAGCGAAAGGAGGAGCTAAAAATGATCGAACAACTGCGAAGCCTCGGTCTTTCGGATCTGGAAGCGCGCATCTACCTCGTGCTGCACGAAGAGCCCCATTTGTCCGGTTATGAAGTGGCGAAAAGGGTATCGGTATCACGGACGAACGTCTATGCGGCGCTGCGGGTGCTGACCGACAAGGGCTTCTGCCGCTCCATCGAAGCGGATCCGGTGCTGTACGATGCCGTCCCGATCGGGCAGCTCATCCGCATGCTCAAGTCGCAGTTTGAGCAGACGGCGAAGGCGCTTGTGGAAGAGCTGGATGCGCCGCCGAAGGCGGCACCTGCCTTTTACACCTGGAAAGGGGAACAAGCGCTGCAGACCGCCATCCGCCGGCTGATTGCCAATGCGGATAGGAGTATTGTCGTTGACATTTGGTCGGAGGATGTCCACTGGGTGGAGGAAGCACTGATGGAAGCCCAGCAGCGCGGGATTAACGTCATTCTGATCACGATCGGCGAGGCGGGCACCGGGCTTTCGAACGTCATCGTACATCAGCGGAGCGAGGAGTGGGCGCAGGTAATCTCGCGTAAATTTTCCGTTCTGTGCGACGGCAGGGCAGCCCTGATCGGCAGCTTCGGCAAATCACTGAAGCTGTCTGCACTGGAGACAGACCACCCGTCGGTGATCGAGCTGCTGAACAATGCGTTCTTCCACGATGTCATCGCCGACCGGATTGAGCAGGACTTCGGCCGGGAGCTGGAAGAGAAATACGGACGTCACTACGAGCGGATAATCGGTCCATATCGCGGGATGCTGGAATAGGAGGCGTCCCCCTTTTTTCGGAGACTCATTAGTAGTATTCAAGAATACTATTAAAAAAGCAATTCTCATATCAAAAGGAGATGGATGAAAGATGAAAACAAATCTGAATGTTGAAGAAATTCGCACTGTTCTTGAAGGGACCGGCGGACAGCTGCTGGTCAAATACGGCCAGGGGCCCGCTCCGGCGGACCGGGAGGCGATGATCGCCCGGTTTGTGGAGGCGAACTCGTGGGC
Source organism: Paenibacillus sp. FSL R5-0378 (assembly GCF_038009285.1). Classification (NCBI taxonomy): domain Bacteria; kingdom Bacillati; phylum Bacillota; class Bacilli; order Caryophanales; family Paenibacillaceae; genus Paenibacillus; species Paenibacillus sp. FSL R5-0378. The sequence continues at coordinate 539,480 of NZ_JBBPAY010000001.1, read as the reverse complement.
CGAGAAGAACATCCGAAGCATACTCGAATCCCGTTACCCGGATATTCCATGGTCGGAGGCCGAATTGGATGCGGATCAGCAGCGTGAGCCGGAGTTTGGCGGGACTTATTGGGTGCTTGATCCGGTGGATGGCGCGGTGCATCTGCATCAGGGTTTTGCCTTCTGGTCGACCTCACTCTGCCTGATCGAGGAGGGGCAGCCGGTTTTTGCGGCAGTGTATGATGCGAACCGGCGTGAATTTTTTCATGCGATGCGGGGAAAGGGTGCCTTTCTGAACGGGGAACGGATGGCCGTGGCGCAGAAAACCAAACTTGCCGACGCCCTGCTGGTCACTGCGCCGCCGAACAAGGTGGAGAAGGAGCCCGAGAACGTGCGGCTGACCGCCTGGAGTACCGGGAAGCTCCTGCCGGAGACGACTGCAATCCGTATGCTCGGTTCGGTTGCGCTCCAGATGGCTTATGTGGCCTGCGGGCGGATGGATGCTTATTGGGAGCACGGGCAGGAAGTTTACGACTGGATGGCCGGAGCTCTTCTGATTGAGGAGGCAGGCGGAATCGCAACCGATATGGACGGCGGGCCGTTTGGATGGGGTGCCTCCGGCGTTATTGCGGGGAGCCGGGAACTATGCAGGGGCATTACCGGGGTGCTGGGCTATTAATGCGCTGAGGCTATGCATACCTTTTTAGTACTTGAAGCGGGGGAACATGGCTGGTAGACTGCTTGTAATCTGGTAATTAAAGGAGGAAGCCTCATGACTATTGATCTTCTTGGTGCAGTCCGGTTTATAAACAGCCGTTTTGGCAGCCGGGCCAAGGATATTGCTCCGGTGGGTGCCGGAGACTGGTCAACGGCTTACGGATTCACGCTGGACGGCCAGGAAATGGTGATCCGTTTCGGCGCTCATGTGGAAGATTTTCAAAAAGATCAGGTCATGGGTTCACTCGCCCCGCCGATGGTACCCGTTCCTGAGGTTACCTTGATCGGAGAGACATCCGAAGGTTTTTATGCCGTATCGAGGCGGGTCCGTGGCGGACATCTGGATGAGCTTGATGCTGGGGAAATGCGGCTGATCCTTCCGGGGCTGATTGATGCGCTCTTGGGACTTCAACAGGTAGATACAGGAAGTATAAGCCATGGTGGAGAGTGGCGTCTTGGGGGCCGTCGCGCAAGCTGGAGTGAGGAGCTGCTGTCCGTGACCGGACCGAGGGACCGGCTTCCCGGCTGGCGGGAGCGGCTGGATTTATTCCCCGCGGAGTCCAAAATTTTTGATAGCGGTGTCTCGGCTTTACAGCGGCTCGCCCCCCGTCTTCCCGAGTATAGAGGTATCGCTCACTGCGACCTTTTGAACCGGAATGTATTGGTGGACCGCGGCGGGTTGACCGGCATCATCGATTGGGGAAATGCCATTTACGGCGATCCCTTGTATGACATGGCCTGGCTTTTATACTGGTGGCCTTGGTATCCGCAGTGGCAGGAGATCGATCTGCAGCAGGTTCTGAATGATGTTTGGGAGCGGCAGGGAGGCATTCCTTCGCAGATGGAGGAGCGGCTCCGCTGCTGTTTGCTCCACATTGGCTTAGACCATATCGCCTACTGCGCTTTTAGGCAGCGGACGGAGGATATGCGGCGTAATGCCGTGCAGCTGTTGGATTACATATAAAAATATATTTTACAAATAATTGGAAATCAGGTAGACTAATAGAGAAACTAATATTAAAGCGCTTTAACTTTCGGAGGGGGTGGGACTGCGTTAATCCTGTGATCTGCTGCCCGCGCCGATGGCGTCCCGGGCGGTTACAGCTGAGATGAACCGAGGCATAACCTGTTTCCTAATCTATGAAATTAAAGGAGCGTAATGGGTGATGAAAAGAAATAAGAGATTTTCATTAAGCGGCAAAGCCGTTCTGATTTGTTGTCTCGCTTTTCTGATGGTTCCCGCCGGATTTGCGCTGGCGGCGCCGAACAAGCCTTTCCCTCAGCATACGACTTACACCAGCGGCTCGATCAAGCCGAGTCATGTAACCCAGACCACGATGGACGATGCAGTCAAATCCAAATGGGACAGCTGGAAATCAGCTTACCTGAAGCCGGCCGGGACCGGCAAATATTATGTGAAGTACGATTCAAGCGGCGCGACGGTGTCCGAAGCGCATGGCTACGGCATGCTGCTGACCGTGCTGATGGCCGGATACGACAGCAGCGCGCAGACCTATTTTAACGGACTGTATAAGTACTACACCGAGCATCCCAGCGACAATAATCCGTACTTGATGGCATGGAAACAGAACAGCAGCTTTCAGAATGTTGAAGGAGCCGATTCCGCCACTGACGGGGATATGGACATCGCTTATTCGCTCCTGTTGGCGGACAAGCAGTGGGGCAGCAGCGGCACAGTGAACTACTTGCAGGCAGCCAAAAATATCATCAATGCCATTATGCAAAACGACGTGAACCAGACGCAATGGACCCTCCGGCTTGGCGATTGGGCTACCGACGGTTCCTACGCTACGGCGACCCGTCCTTCAGACTTCATGCTGAACCATCTGAAGGCGTTCCAGCAGGCGACCGGTGATACCCGGTGGACTAAGGTCATTGATAAAACCTACTCCATTATCAATTCGATTTATACAAATTACAGTGCATCGACGGGATTGCTGCCCGACTTTGTCGTCTACTCGGGAGGCGCGTACAAGCCAGCGCCGGCCGACTTCCTGGAAGATACGACCGACGGCTCCTACGCCTATAATTCCTGCCGTACGCCTTGGCGGATTACGACCGATTACCTGATGACCGGCGACAACCGGGCGCTGAATCAGCTGAACCAGATGAACAGCTGGATCAAAGGCAAGGTGAACAGCAACCCGGGCGCCGTCAAGGACGGATACAAGCTGAACGGAAGCGTCATCGGTTCGTATAACAGCGGCGCCTTTTTCGCCCCGTTCGGCGTCAGCGCCATGACTTCCTCGTCGAACCAAACCTGGCTGAACTCTGTGTGGACATATACGGCCGGAAGCTCAAGCGAAGGATACTATGAAGACAGCATCAAGCTGTTCTCGCTCCTTGTGATGTCCGGCAACTGGTGGGCGTATTGATTTCTGGGGGTATTCGGATTTTGTAGCGGTAAAATAATCAAATCAACTCCCAGTGCCCATTCGAGGCACACCGGTACGACAAAATGGCCTTTTCTATATTTTGTCGTCAAACATGGTTTCCGTTCTTAAGTTGTTCATCAATGAAATTTTGGCTTCCAACATGTCATTAAGAGTTCTGTGAATCTGCTCAAATTCGATCTGTTTCTGCTCGATCTCACGTATCTTTTCACGAAAGAGGTCAATGAGTTCCATTCCTTTTGATATCGTAAGCTTATCCACAGTATATTCTTGAAAGAGTTCTGTCATTTCGTCTAGAGAAAAGCCAACGCTCTGCAGCCTCTTAATGATCTTCAAATGTTCGACTGTCTCCTCTGAATAGTCACGATAGTTATTTTTCCCCCTAAGAACATAACGACTGTCTAACAAACCTACCTTCTCATAAAATCGAATGGTAGGGGCTGTCAAGCCTGTTTTTATTGCTAACTCATGGATTTTCAATGTAAATCCCCTCTAAATGATTTGCCTTCAAGTTAACTTCATAGTTTATGATTCCATTGTAACACAGACTACCAAGACAAAATGGAGGGAAATCGAAATGAGGAGTTTTGATTCGTCGAGTAGTGATGTGAACAATTCAACATCAACCCCTGCAACAATGCGCGCGGTCCGTTTACATCAATACGGTGAACCGGCAGAAGTACTGCGCTTGGAACAGGCTGCGATCCCTAGCCCCGGTCTCGGGCGTATTCGTGTGAAAGTGCACGCTTGCGGGCTAAATCCAGCCGACTGGGGAATATGCAAAGGTCTGTTTCCCGGTGATCTGCCTCGCGGCATTGGTCTGGATGTGTCTGGGATTGTGGATGCGGTCGGTGAGGGTGTCAATGATGTCGCGATCGGCGACGCCGTCCTAGGCATCGCCGACTACGCCGGTGCCTTGAGCGGTGGCGCGGCTGAACAAGCAATTCTGGACCATTGGGCACGTATCCCGGAAGGACTCGACTTCGTGCGGGCTGCGGCACTGCCGCTCGCAGTCGCAACATCCTATCGACACATTGAAGTGCTGGGGGTGAAGTCGGATCATACCCTCCTTGTGCACGGAGCCGGAACCATGCTAGGCATTGCCGCCGTCCAAATCGCCCTGATGCGAGGTGCCCGAGTGATCGCTACCGCCGGGGATAGCTACGCCGATCAGCTCCGCGCGATGGGAGCGGAGGTGACCTCGTACGGCGACGGAATGGTTGAGCGCGTAGCCGAGTTGGTCGGACAGCCGGTGGATATGGTTCTGGATACAGCACCGCCGAGTGGAGCACTGCCTGCTCTTATCCAAATCGTCGAAGGTGATCCTCGTCGTGTCTTAACCATTAGCGACTTCACCGCAGCCGCCGAGCTCGGTGTCCGCACCACCTTCACAGAGCTCTCCATGGATGAGGCTCAGAACTACGATGTTCTCGGCGAGTTCGCCCAGTACACAGCGGACGGCAAGTTCACTGTCCCTGTTGCTCGGACTTTCGCGCTCGATGAATGGCGCACAGCACTCGACATCAGCCTGAGTGGGCGCGCCCGCGGCAAGCTGGTCCTGCTGCCTACCGGTAACTAATGTAGTTCGAAATCTGAAATGGAAAATTATTCAATCCACCACAAATCGGAATAGTCTTCTTGGGGAAACCCGTCTATGGGTAAATAACATGAACAGCCCCGGCCGCAATTTGGCCGGGGCTGTTTGGCTATCCCCAAGTGATGAAGTGGTTCAGACCTTCACCGTCTCGTTTTTGCTGTCAGTTTGCTCACCCGACTCCGATGAATCCGTCGGTTCACCCTGCCACAGCAGCTGCATTTCCGTGCTGGACTCCAGCAGTTCGGCAAGGCTGCCTTCCGCTTCGATGCGGCCGTCCTTCATCACGATGATGTGGTCGGCCTGCGCCAGCGCTGCCCGGCGGTGGGACACGGCGATGCAGGTGACGTCGCGCTCCTCAAAGAGACCCTCCCACAGCTTCTTCTCCGTTTCGACGTCGAGCGCGCTCGACAGATCGTCGAAGATAAACAGGTCCGACTCGGTCATCATCATGCGTGCTGTGGCAGCGCGCTGGATCTGGCCGCCGGACAGCATAACGCCTCTCGGGCCGACGAAAGTATCGAGACCTTTCTCCAGGTCCTCGATATCCTTCTCCATGACGGCCAGCCGGATCGCCCGGGCGAGCGCGTCCGCCTCGGGCGGGCTGCCCTGGACGATGTTCTCCTGCAGCGTGTCGCTGAACAGCCGCGGAACCTGCGGCGTATAAGCGGACCGCGGCGGAACCAGGAACGCCGCCGGATCGATGTCGCGGCCGTTCCAGCGCACATCACCGCCCGATTTGGGCAGCAGGCCGAGCAGCGTGCGGACGAGGGTCGATTTGCCGGAACCGATCCGTCCGGTGATCACGACGAACTGGCCTCTTGTCACCGCAAAGTTCACATCAGTAATTCCGTTCTCCGAGCCCGGATAGGTGTAGGAAAGGTTCCGGATTTCCAGCGTTTGCAGCCGGTCGTCGGAGCTGCGCTCGACCACGGGCAGCTCGGGCGGTTCGCCGTAAAGGTACGTTTCGCTGAAATCCATGATCCGCTCCTGCTCCCCTGGCCGGAAGAGAACACTCATACGGTCGAGGGACACCTTAAGTCTTTTATGCTGAAAAACCATATATCCGAACAGAGAAATACTGAACGCAATATTGGTCATGTATGAGGTAAACAGGGCGAAATCGCCGACGGTAAACTGTCCGGCCTTCATCGCCGAGGCACACATGAGCAAAATAATACCGGTACAAATGCTGAGCACATGCTGATTGAGCGAGCGCATCCACTGCTTGAACAGGTTATCCTTCAGCGCCGCCTGCCGCCGCGATTCATTCAGTTCCACAAAGCGGCGGTGGACATGCTCCTCGGCCTGCCCCAGCTTCAGCGCCTGCACCGCGCCGAAAGACTCGGCAATGAAGCTGGTGATGCGCCCGGTGGCTTCGCGGTTCTGCTGGCCGTAGCGTCTCGCCCGGTTGCCGGACAGATTGTTCAGCAGCGTCACCGCAACCAGCGGCAGAATCGCGACCAGAGTGATCTGCCAGTTGATGCGGGCCATGATGACCAGGGAGATGATCGCAAACGCAAACCGTCCCCAGAAGTCGACCCAGGACTCCACGTATTCGACCACTTCATCCACGTCTTCGCGGAACCGGCTCACGGCTTCGCCCGGTGAAGCGGGGAGGTTGCGTCCGGGCCAGCGCATGATGCCTTTCAGCATATTCGTGCGGAGAATCGCCTGGATGTCGTAAATATAGGTGACCCATTTAAAAAAGGCCCAGAAGAAGACGCCGGTCCGGGATATGCGGACGATAGCGATAAAAATGAGCGGGGCGACGAGCCACAAATAGTTATGCGACTCGCCGGTCGCTCGGTCGAAAAACCACTGCATACCAAGGCCCAGCAGCAGCGGCATGGAATGGAACAGCCCCCACAAGAGGCCGTTCACAATAAACAGCGAGATGTTATACATAAACAGGCGCTGGATAAACCAGGTTACGGTCATGCCAAGTCCTCCTCTCGTCCGGTAATCAGCAGCTGGGCGTAGTGTGAGGTTGGGTCTTTCGCCAATACCTCCCGTTCCCCGAATTCAAGAATCCGGCCGTCGCCCAGCACCATAATGTGGTCGACCTGCTCCAGCGTGGAGAGCCGGTGTGCGATCACGATGCCCGTACAGTTCTGCATGAGCTGATCCACGGCAGACTGCAGCATCGCTTCGGTAGCGGCATCCAGCCGGGACGACGGCTCATCCAGAATCACCAGGCTCGGCTGGGTCAGAAAGACCCGTGTCAGGGCGAAAAGCTGCGCTTCCCCGGCGGACAGCGAGGCGCCGCCGGCCTTCAGGTGCGTATCCAGACCTTCCGGCTGCGAGTCGATCCATTGCTTGAGTCCGAGCCTTTCGGTCGTGCCCAGAATATAGTCGTCCGATATGCTGCCGTCAAACAGCGTCAGATTGTCCCGGAGCGTGCCGTCAAACAGCTGCACGTCCTGTGTAACCATGCCGACCCGGCGGTACAGCGCCTCGAGCTTCAGGTCGCGGATGTCTATGCCCCCCACCCGGACGGTGCCGCTGTTGATATTGTACAGGCGCAGCAGGACCCGGCTGAGGCTCGACTTGCCGCTTCCGGTACGTCCGATGATGCCCAGACGCTCGCCGGGCCGGACGGTAAACGTAATATCGTGGAGTACCGGCTTATCCGGGTTATAGCTGAAATGGACATGGTCGAATTCCAGACCAAGCGCTCCGTCAGGCAGCGCCGTTTGCGTTCCTTCCATGATCTCGGTGCGGCTCGCCAGCAGCTCCTGGGAGCGCAGCATGCCGGATTTGGCCTTTTGGAATTCCTGAACCTGATCCCCGAGCTGCTCGATCGGATCGTTCAGCATTTGGGTGTATTGATAGATCAGGAATAGCGTTCCGAGCGATATTTGGTCAGTCAGAAAATAATGAACACCGAGCATCAGCACCGCCGTCACGGCGATGGCGAACAGCACGACCGTTGTATTCCAGGGAATGACGCGCAGCATCCAGGCTTTGCGACCTTTGAGGAACACATTTCGCATAGAGCGGTAGAAGCGGTTCATGACGTACGGCACGTTGCCGTTCGCCTGAACGTCCTCAATGCCGGCGATCCGTTCCTCGATCAGGCCGAACAGGGCCGCGCTGGCACCGCGTTCATCTTTGGAGGAAGTGACGCCCAGATTGCGGATGAACACCATGGCCCCAATAGATGCCAAAGTGAACAGGGTCATGACCGAGGCAATCGGCCAATTGATCGTAAACATATAGCCGAGAATGCCGGCAAGAAGCACGAAGCTGCCGATGACTTTAATGATAAACATGGCGAAAAAGTTCGACATGTTGGTGACGTCCCCGTCGATCCGCTCAATCATTTCGCCCGGCGTTTTCAAGTTGTGAAACCGCATGTCGAGCCGCAGGCAGTGCTTCAGCAGGTCGCCGCGCAGCTGGTTGGTGGCGCGCCAGGACACGTCGTTGCCGAGATAGCTGATCGCCACGGTCAGGATCTGGTTCAGTACGGCAAAAACCAGGTAAATCCCTGCCAGCACGAGCAGGCTCGAGACGATGCCGTTCGCGGCGGCCGTGTCGATAAAGCGCTGCACGATCTGTGGATTGACCAGCTGCGCCCCGGTCGAGGCGAGCAGCAGAATAAGCAGCAGGAGCAGCCGTCCCCGGACCGGCTTCAAATACTTCAGCAGCCAGGACATCGACGGCTTTGCGGATTGTTGCATGGTAAAACCCCCAATTCCAAACGAAACCTTATGTATGGTGACTTGCTTTCGCCCGGCTTTCATAATTGACCGGATGCAAATAATATCCATCATACAATAATTTGGAAGTGTTTCAAGATAAAGTTTGACTAAATCCAAACTTTATCGGCGTTTTGTCTCAGGGTGGCTGCAAGGCTTGCAGTGCGTGCCATCCCCCTTGCCTTCAGGCGTAGCAGGCGGATTCATGCTGAAGAAACGAAGTGGTCCCCTTTATTCCCGGATTTCAACCTTCTACCCGTTCCATGGAAATCTGGGAATAACAGGGATCGGAAGCATGATCCGCATGCGGAGCCCCTCCAGTTCATATTGAGTTCACATTACAGGTTTAATCTTAGTACCGTTCACAAGCTCGGCACTGCTTGTTACAGGCCTGGCCGGTGACCCAGAATTAAGGGAGGTATGAAGATGGAACCCATCATTCGCGTAGAACAATTGCGAAAACAATATAAAAACAGCAAACGTCCGGCCGTGGACGGGATCAGTTTCGAGGTGGGGCGGGGCGAATTTTTCGCCTTCCTGGGCCCGAACGGGGCGGGGAAAACGACCACGATTTCGATCCTGACCACCACGCTGTCCAAAAGCGAAGGCACGGTTATGATCGCCGGCTATGACGTGGAGAAGGAAGCGGCGAAGGTACGCCGGAATGTCGGCATTATTTTTCAGAACCCGAGCCTGGACCTCGATTTGACGGCGGAAGAGAACATCCGCCTCCATGTCAGCATTTACGGCGTTTATGCCTATCGGCCGTTCTACAGCATGATGCCGAAGGAATACAAGCAGCGGATCGAGGAGCTGGCCGCCATTGTCGGCATTCACGACAATTTGTTCAAGAAGGTCAAGGGCTTCTCCGGTGGGATGAAGCGCAAGCTGGAAATCATGCGCAGCTTGATGCACAAGCCGCAAATTTTATTTTTGGATGAGCCGACGCAGGGGCTGGACGCCTCTGCCCGCCAATCGCTGTGGGCTTATCTGCAGAAGATCCGCAAGGAAGAAAACATTACGATTTTCCTGACGACACACTATTTGGAAGAAGCGGAGGAAGCCGACCGGGTATGCATGATCACGCACGGCAAAGTGGCGGTGCTCGGAACGCCGGAAGAGATCAAGCACAAGCTGCTGGGTGACAAAAGTATGCTGATCGATGCCGGCGACCGGAAGGCGCTGCGGGCGGAGCTGGAGGAGCTTCAGGTTTCTTTTACCGAAGAGGAGCAGTGCTTCCGGGTCCGTTTTCAGGATAAAACGCCGCAGTCCCTCGTAGCCCGTCTGCAAACACCATTAAGCCGGATGGAAGTGCACCAGCAGACGCTGGAGGAAGCCTATCTGAGCCTGGTGCAGCAGAGTCAGAACGACGAATCGAGAAAGGGGGCGGTCTAAATGCTCATGACCAAAGCGCAAAAGGAAAGCAACGCGGTCGTGGCGATCGCCGCACGGGAAATTACGAAGGGAATCAAAAATCCGGTACTGATGATCGTGAGCATCGTCTTTCCGATCATTTTCATCGGCATCTTCGGTGGAAGCCTGTCGCAGAACATGGCCGGCAATCTCGGCTACAATTATTTGCAGTTCATGATGATCGGCATGATCGTGAACAGCGTGTTCACGGGCCTTATCACGGGGATGAGCTCCCTGATCGAGGAAAGGAACCAGAATTTGACGCAGGAGCTGTATGTGTCCCCGATCTCCAGGTATTCTATTATCCTCGGTAAAATGATCGGTTCCAGCTTCACCAGCATCGTAGGGCTGATCGGCATTCTGATCGTTGCACTCCTGATGCATATTCCATTAGGCGGCATGCATATTGTATGGCTGTTTCTCATTACGCCGCTGTTCTGCCTGATCGGCGGATCGCTGGGTATTTTCTTCATCGGGTTTGTCCAAGACAGTAAGACGGCGGATATCGGTTCGATGCTGCTCGTCATGCCGCAGATGTTCCTGTCGGGAGCGATGATTCCGATCCAGCATTCCACCGGCATTCTCGGCTTTCTCGCCCATATTATGCCGATGACGTACTGCATCGATTTGGCCCGGGCGGTGTTTTATTCCGGGACGCCGGTCTACTCGCAGATCGTGCTGTACCATCCGGTGACAGATCTGCTCGTGATGGCCGGATTCTTCCTGGTCTTCACGATCGTCGGCACATTGATGTTTACGAGATCGGAACGGAATCGGTAAAATGCAGGTAGGACGAAAATGGCCCCTCCGGTTGGGGCATGGACGCACGGAACGCATGAGCGCGAACTTTCGCGTTCATTTCATATCTATTATAGAAAGGAGTGGGGCGACTTGGCTCATATACTGGTTGTCGACGACGATCCTCATATCCGGGAGCTCGTCAGCCATCTGCTGAAAAATGAGGGCTATACGATAGCGGAGGCGGCGAACGGAAATGAAGCCTTGGAGGCGATGGAGTCGTTCAAGGCCGATCTGGTCATCCTCGATATTATGATGCCGGGCATGGACGGCTGGGAGCTGTGCCGTGAGCTGGATGCAGCCTATGACATTCCGCTGCTGATGCTGACGGCCAAAGGTGAGACTTCGCAAAAGGTCAAAGGGTTTGAGCTCGGGACCGACGACTATCTCGTCAAACCGTTTGATCCGCTCGAGCTGACCGTCCGGGTGAAGGCGCTCCTCAAACGTTATAAAATATCGGCCTCGCAGGAAATTCAGTTTGGCGACGTGCGTCTGAACCGCAAAACGTACGAATGCTACGCAGGATCGGCTGCGCTGACGCTCCCGCTGAAGGAATTTGAGCTGCTGTTTTTGCTTGGCAGCTACCCGGGCAAGACGTTTTCCCGGGATCAAATCATTGAACATATTTGGGGCTATGACTATGAAGGTGACGAACGGACCGTCGATGTGCATATCAAGCGGCTGCGGGAACGGTTTGCCGACCAGCAGGACCGCTTTCAGATCCGCACGATCCGCGGCCTCGGCTACCGGCTTGAGGTGCTGTCATGAAGGAGCGGGAGCAGGGGCCGGTTGATGCGTTCCAGGCTGACGGTACCGATGCCCGTTCCGGGAACCTGGAGCGAAACGGGCCGGATCGTTACAGCACACAGCGGGAACGGATTCAGCGCCGCCGTCTGGATCGGGAGCAGAACGAAACGTGGCAGCGCATGAATCACGCGAGGGGGACGAAGCCGGAGGACCGGCAGGAGGCTCGCCGGCTCAAGAAGGAAGAGCGGAGAAGAAAGCGGAAGGAAATTGCGAAGCGGAGAGAGGATGAGATTCGGGGCATGGACGGTGAGCCGCTGAACTTTTGGCTGCGCGTCCGGATCATCTTTTTCATGATCCTTTTGCTGTCAGCGCTCGTCGTCTGCTGGACTGCGGCGTTCTATATAACTCACGGCCTTCGCTGGCACATATCCCCGCTCTTGCGGCAGCTGCTGAATTCCGTGCTGGGATTCTTCATTTTCGGCGTTTCCATCTCGATTATTTCGCGGTTTGCGAAGCGGAGACAGTCGGAGTTTTACCAATTGGTCATCGATGCGCTGAAGCGGATCTCCAAAGGCGACTTCAAAGTGGAAATTCCGGTGTTCGGAGAAAACGGCCACTGGGGCGGGATTGTGAAGGGGATCAACAACATGGCCGCCGACCTGAACAACCTGGAGCATATGCGCCAGGAGTTTATATCGAACGTGTCCCACGAGACTCAATCCCCGCTGACTTCGATCAGCGGCTTTGCCCGCGTCCTGCGCGAGGAGAACCTGAGCCCCGGCCAGCGGGACCATTACTTGAACATCATTGAGGAGGAGAGCGTACGGCTCTCCCGGCTGTCGGAGAACATGCTGCGCCTGGCGTCGCTGGATTCCGACAAGCATCCGTTTCACGCTGAACCGGTCCGGCTGGACAAACAGCTGCAGATGCTCGTTCTCGCCTGTGAGCCCCAGTGGCAGGGCAAGGACCTCGATATGTCTGTAGAGTTTGAACCCGTGACGATCGAGGCGGATCGGGATTTGCTCAGCCAGGTCTGGGTGAATCTGCTCCACAATGCGATTAAGTTTACGCCGGAGGGCGGAACGGTCCAGGTTTTTCTCGAGGAAAGCGGGCAGGAAGCCGTCGTGCGCGTCAGGGACTCGGGCATTGGCATTTCGGCCGAGGACCTCGAGCATATTTTTGAAAGATTCTATAAAGCGGATAAATCAAGAACCCGCTCCGGCGGGGGAAGCGGGCTGGGACTATCGATTATTCAGAAAATCGTGCAGATGCACGGCGGCAGCGTCTCGGTCCAAAGCGCTCCGGGAGAAGGCACGGAGATGACGGTCCGGCTGCCTAAGACAGCAGACCGAGCTGCCGGGCCGTAACGAGCGCCTGGGTTCGCGAGGATACGCCGAGCTTTTCGTACAGGCGGGATAAGTAGACCTTAATGGTCCCTTCCGACAGAGCCAGCTCGGCGGCCATCTCCTTATTGCTCGCCCCTTGGCCGATCAGCCGGAGCAGCTCGGATTCGCTGCGGCTCAGCGGCTCGGCCGAGGCCGCCGGAGCTGCAGCCGCAGTCGCCGTCTCCTGCATGGCCACGGGGAATAGCCTCAGAAGCGTACGGACATAATCCCCGGATACTTCCCCCGGGAGCCCGGCCCCAATGTCCTCATGGCTTCCACCGGACTCTCCGCGAATGACGGCCGCCTCATACCGGCCAAGCAGCGACATCATCGGCTTGCCCTCATCCACAAAACTCCGGATATACCCGTTCTTTTCTCCCAGGAACAGGGCGGTATGGAGGTGGCGGAGGGCGGCCGTTTTTTGCCCCAGCTGTTCCTTCAGCAGCGCCTGCAGGGTATGGTTCTCCACGATGCCGGAAACGAGCTGCTCGCGCTCCGATTGGGGCAGCAGGTGCTCCAGAATCCGCAGCGCCTCGTTCTCCTTCCGCTGCTTGCCAAGCAGGCGCACAAGCGTCATCATTTCATACTCCCGCTGAAAAGTCGGCTTGTCCTTGGCGGTCAGCCCCAGCCGGGCCATCAGCTTCCTGGCGGCCGGCATTTGTCCGTCTGCAAGATGCATGCGGACTTTGAATGCCGTCAGCAGATGGACCCAGGGCGTGCCCCAGCCGGCAGAAGATGAGAGCGGGGCATCCAGCACTTCGTCGATGACGTCATGCGCCAGAGCGGTCCGGTCGTCCGCAATGAGCAGACGGGCCTTCATGAGCAGCATGGGAACGAGCAGTCCCGGTACGTTTAATTTTTCGGTCAAAGCTGTCATCTCCTGGAGCATCTGGCGGCACTCGCCGAGACGGTTCCATTCATAATATCCTTCAACGAGCGACTGCTTTACATAGAGATGAATGAGCGACCCCTGCCAGCCATGGGCGGCGAGCACACCCATAAACAGCGTGCCGATTTTTTCCGTGTCCGCCGACAGAACTCCTTTTAGCCCCAGAGCGGTCCGTCTCACAAGAGGCTCTGTTTTGTTGTAGTTAAACATATAATAAGTCGGGTCAGCCGGGAGGATATCGTCCAGCATGGTCCCGATGAAGGCAAACCAATTCGTGAAGTCTCCGCTGGCGAACATCAGATTGGAACGGACGAACAGGATGCCGCTCTGCAGCTGCTTCAGCCGTTCGGATTCCTTCAGCATCCGGGTCGACGCCTCCAGTGATCCGAGTCTGGTTTCAGCCTGGCCGAAGTGCCCGGTGAGCACCAGTACGAACGCGTACAGGAGCGACAGCTCCATAGACAGCTCATAGGCTGGCGGGAAGCCCTCGAACCAGCGCAGCAGGACGGAAACTTCACCGCGCTCCAGCACGGCTGGAATATGCTGCTCGAGCAGGCGGCCCGCCTCGGCGTAATCACCGGCAGCCATGGCGTGGTCTACGGCTTCGTCCAGCAATCCGCGGGACGCAAAGCCCCGGCTTGCCAGCCGGTTCAGCCGCAACCACTCATCGGGCTGATGCCGCTTGAGGTGTTCCCGGACAAATCCGGCGAATAAATGATGGTAGCGGAACCATTCATGCTTCAGGTCCAGCGGGATGAGAAATAAATTGAACCGGCGGGCCGCGTCAAGCTTGTCCCCGCTGGCAGGGTCGCCCGTGAGCAGGCTGCATATGCCTGCATCCATCCGGTCGAGAACGGCCGTCGTCAGCACGAACGATCTCAAGTCGGCAGGAAGCTGCGCAAGTACCTCCTGAAAAAGGTAATCGGCCACATCCCGGTGGTCCCCATAGAACCCTTCGATCCATCGGTCCACGTCTTCCGCCGCTCTTAAAGAGAGCGAGGCCAGCTGCAGACCGGCTGCCCATCCCTCGGTCCGTTCCGCAATCCGGTCGATCTGCCGCGGGGTCAGCCGCATGATGCCGGACTTGTGGTAGAACTGCTCGGACTCGTCCCGGGTAAACTGGAGCCTGTCGGCGTCAATGACGATGCATTCCCGCTTGGAGAGCCATTTGGATGCAGGAAAAGGTACTTCCTTGCGGCTCGCGACCGTCACATGGAGGGTGGGGGGCATATAGTCGATCAGGTAAGACAAGCCGTTATGGATGCGGTCATCCTCTATCCAATGATAATCGTCCAATACGAGCTTTACAGGCTCGGACAGTCCATAAAGCTCATTCATTAACGCATCCAGGAAGGCGTCTGCCGACAGGGACGGCAGGGCATCGGCCAGTTCCAGCATTCGCAGGGCTGCCGGGGCCGGCAGGACTTCCGCCAATGCAAACGCCGCATAGCGCCAGAACCGGACCGGATCGTTGTCACGGCCGTCCAGCGCCAGCCAGGCGCAGTTGACGCCTTCGCTTCGGGCCCACTGCGTCAACAGGGTGGTTTTGCCTGAGCCGGCAGGGGCGTAAATCAAGGTGAGTCTGCCATGAACTCCACCCGACAGAGATTGAAGCAGTCGTTCCCTCTCGACCAAGCCATCCTTCGGAAAGGGCAGGGTGATTTTTGTTTTTAAGATGATTGCATCGGTCCGCGTGATCATTGTATCCTCCAAATTTCCGACAAAATGGATGCCTTTTCCGTACTTTTTCTCTCATTATATAAAAAAACGGCCGATCCGTTAACTTTCGTTAATCGCCAAAGGCCTGTTCTTCGGTTAAAATATGCGCAGATCGGAACGTGAGACGATGAGCCGGTCACCCCAATTAACCAAACAACGCCAATCTCCCCAAACAGGGTCCCTGCTCCTGGGTCCTAGATCCCCCTCCCCCACAACTCTGCCGCGAAGCTCCCCGGAAACCGGAAACGGTCCCCCTGCCGGATTCCGGCGTTATGCAAAAACAGCCAATCAGAGCATGCTCTGCATTGGCTGTTTTTTGGTTAGGGAAGATGAATGGATTTGATATGATCCGTGTGAAGAAGGATGGTTTGGCCTCCCGCCTCGATCAGCTCTATAATATGACTGTCTACTTTTTTGAGGAGCCCGGCTTTGAGGGGAGATTCACCCAAATCGAACACGACCAGACCATTCTGGAATTTTTCAAGCTGCTGTTCCAAGTTCCGCGATAGGGCCGGTGTTCCTGGCTGCACGGGAAAATGCGAATCGCTCAAATCATAGGGGGTCATATTCGGAGGGTACGGAGACAAATATTTTACATGGTGCAGCGGGATATAGATGGTATGGTGAACAGGGGAGTAGAAAAGGAAATAATCATTCATAATGCTGGTTACATACCCATGAATCGAGCTGGCACCGCCAAGATGGATTTCCGTAAATATGCCTCTTGCATTCATCAGCATCTTGCGAAAAGAAATATGGGCATGGTCAAGAACGGGCTCTTTGTTGTCTTGAGACGAATCCTCGGCCTCCTCCATGACCTTCATGTGCTGAAGATGGTGTACCGGCGTGTAAATATATTTGTTTTCCGAGTAGAGGACCAAAATATCGCTGCCGACATCAATGAGTTCACCGATGATCGGGATTTTATAGCCCGAGATCTTTAATTCTATTGTTTTTCCAAGTAGAGAACGGATGGACTCCATAGCTTGCCTCCTTTCATATGACATATTGAGTCCAGAGATAAAGGCTGGCGAGGCTGACGATTAGACCGACAGGTATCACAATGAACGTAACGCGCATATACTGCTTCCATGTGATATGAATTTTGCTGCTTCTTAACATGAACATCCATATCAAGGTCGCGAGGGTTCCGACGGGCGTCAACAGCGAACCGATGTCGCTTCCGATAATCGTTGCCATATAAGCGAGATGGACATGCTGCGGATCAAGTCCCATGCCGAGCACCGCTAAGGTTCCGATCATGACGGACGGCAGGTTATTCACGATATTGGACAACAGGGTCAGCAACAGTCCGAATGCGGCGATCAGGCTAGCTTCACCCATGCCGGCAAATGGTTGTAATCCGTTGATTAAAGCAGCGGTTAACCCGGCGTTATCCAGGCTTTTGACGATAATATAGATGCTGAAGGCGAACAGCAGGATATGCCAAGGCGTCTTCGTGACGATGTCCTTGATCCCTGTTTTGGTCCGATACCAGCGGACGAAGACGATGAGGGCAGCCCCGGTGATTGCGACATACTCGAGCGGTATACTCAAGCTTGCTGCTAGAAAGAAACCTGCCCGGAAGAGGACTACGATGCAGATGCTGACACGAAACAGCCACCAGTCGATTTGGGTTCTGGATTCGGTTGGCTGTTGAAGCGGGTGTATGTTAACTAATGAAAAATCACGGGCGGGGTTACGGGAGATGGTAACGGGTATCTGTTTGCGGAAATAAAGGTAGAGCAGCATGGCGATCGTTGCGATCCCGATCATGGAGGGGACGAACATAATTAGGGTATAGCTGTTCAGGTCCAGGCCTACGATATTAAGCGCGATGAGATTCGCGAGGTTGCTCACGCCGATCGGTGCGCTGGATGCCGTTGCGATGAGTGCGCCGGAAAGGAGGTACGGTATTTTTTGATGCGGCTTTAATTTCAGCATCGAGCAGATTTGAATAATGATGGGCGTTGTGATCAGGATACTGCCATCGTTATTAAAGAAAATCGTCATTAGGAAGCAGAGCAGGATCACGTACCAGAACAGTTTCCGGCCGGAACCGTTTACCCGTTCAATCAGGTTAAGAGCAACCCAGCGAAAAACACCGACGCTGTCCAGCACCAGGGACATCACGATTGTAGACAGAATCGTCACAGCGGCTCCGGAAACGATGTTGAAGATGGTGATCAGGTCCGTTAAAGGGACGACCCCGGCGGCGAGCAGAATAAATGCTCCGGCAGTGGTTGAAATGGATTCGTTGATTCCGCGGGGACGCCACATCAAGAAAATGACGGTGATGGCAAATACGCCGACTGTTAGCCACATTTGGTAGTCAGACATTTACTTTGACTCACCTCCCAGGGGGAGAACACTGGATACTGGCTGAATGACTGGATCTGCGGTCCGTGTAGCTTTTCCTGGACGAATCATCCAGTACAACGGGATTCCGGCAAGTAAAACTGCAATAAATACATACATGGTTTATTCCCCCCTTTGTGGATTGGATTCAACGCGAAGGGTCTATTTGGTTGATTGCAGTCATGGCTTATTTACCGATTTTGCGCTTGCGTACCGTACGTTTAATCGTTTTGGTCTTTCTCCAGGATCTGTTAGCCCATTCCATGGCCCCTCTTGTCAGATTGCCTTTGGTATGGTTGCCGCGGGTTTTGTTGCCACGGGTTTGATGGCCACGAGTTTGATTGCCACGAGTTTGGTTGCCACGAGTTTGGTTGCCGCGGGTTTGATTACCACGAGTTTGGTTGCCACGAGTTTGGTTGCCGCGGGTTTGATTACCACGAGTTTGGTTGCCGCGAGTTTTGTTACCTCTAGTTTGATTGCCGCGGGTTTGGTTGCCTTTGGTTTGGTTACCTTTGGTTTGGTTGCCTTTGGTTTGGTTACCTTTGGTTTGGTTGCCTTTGCTTTGGTTGCCTCCAGACTGATTGCCTTTAGATTGGTTTTTGTTACCGCCGCTCTTGTTCTTGTTTCCTCCACTGGTGTTCGAGCCGATGACCATAACGGATTTTACATGGAATATCGGAATACTGATGACTTCATCTTTTTTGGCTACCACCGTCAATGTGGATTGGTTCACATCCGCAACCACACCTTCGACTTTTTCAGGGCCGCCGCGGTTAATCTGTACGCGTTGGTAGCGGAGCGCGTGCAGCAATCCAGCGAAGTTTCCTGCCATAATCGGGTTCACCGTCATGGCTTTTGCCCCTCCGGATTTGCCTGTGCTGCTGATGCTTTTGATATGGGTGCTGTTGACATAGACGATGCCTTCTTTCGTCGCAACGGCCAGGTAACCGTTTTGTATCCCCACCAGAACACCTACGATCGAGTCTTTCCCGCCGCGATTGATTTTCACCTCGCTCCCAATGGAGTTCATTGTGTTAAGACCTGCTAACGACATACCAATTACCCCTTCCAAGATAGTTTGGATAGTCTCATGAAGGGCTTTATTTGTCCTTCGAGTCTATCTGTAATCTATTTATATGTGTCTTGCAAAAAAGGGGACTAGCCGAAAATACTAGATTATCCAAAATCAAACCGGAGTCTATCTTTCTATGTCTGCCGAATAGTTTTTACACTAGAAAGGCGTCAGCCCTTACGTGAACTGCCGGCGCCGCATAGGTTGAACAAAGCCTAAATAGGGCAAATGATCACGCCGTGTTCAGCCCCAGTGGGCCGGGCAGGCCGTAGATCAGGCGATTCAATCTAGAAGGGCGGTTACGGCATGGGTCTGCCTGTATACCGGATCGAGTTAAAGGATTCGGCGATGAAAAAGCTGGAGAGCAACATATGGTCCGATTCGTTTGTCAGTGGAACGATGAGTATGGATGGCCGGAGGACTCCGATTCGCATTCGTTACCGCGGGGGCCATACCCGTGAATATCCGAAAAAATCCTATGAGATTCGGACGGCCAAGGCGACGTACCACTTTAACGCGGAGCACGATGATCCGTCCCTGATGAGAAACGCCCTTTCATTTCATTATTTTAATGTGCTTGGCGTTCCCAGCCCCTCGACGAAACACTGCGTGCTTTATATGAATGGAAAGAAAGAAGGGGTGTATTTAAGAATCGAGGCGGTGAAGTCTGCTTTTTTCCGCAAAAGGGGGCTCCACGCACGAAGCATCATCTATGCGGTCAATGATAATGCTGACTTTGCCATGCCGGAAAAAAATGCGAAGTCGAGCAGATTGCTGTCAGGATACGCTTTCATTAAAGGCGGCGAAACGGACAGGAACCGCCTCAGCGACTTCATCCGCAGCATTAACCGAAAAAAAGGGACCGAGCTAAGCGATTATCTTCGGCAGCGACTGGATATGGACAATTACTTGCGCTGGTTATGCGGGGCTGTGCTGACCGGAAATTACGACGGGTTCCTCCAGAACTATACGATATTCGAATACGTCAAACGCAATAAGTATGGAATGATCCCTTGGGATTACGAGGGCACATGGGGCAGAAACTGCTATGGTAAAGCTGTAAACTCCGACCTGGTCAGGATTAAGGGATACAACGTGCTGACTGGAAAAGTGCTGGCTTACAAGGCGAACAGACAGAAGTATAAGCGAATCCTTGAGCGGGCACTGGAATCCACCTTTACCGTATCCCGCCTGATGCCTGTGGTCAGGAAAATGCACAGCGCCATTGCTCAGGATATCTATGATGACCCTAAATATAAGTGGGATGTTGGTATATTTGATACGGAACCGGATGTCATCAGGGAATATATTGAAGACCGGCGCCGGGATATCAAGAATGAAATGGAGCAGCTTTGAGCGAGCCGTGGCTCCCCCGGCTACATAACACAAGCCCTGGCACGCTTACACGTACCAGGGCTTGCTTCCCAGGGATTTGACCCCGCTTCAGATCATTTTCTGATGTAAATGATTTAAATAGCGCCAGCGCGTGATCCAATAATAAACGACCTGGATCGCCAGGAACGTGGCGAAGATGGCCAGCGTATGCGAAGCGACGGAGAAGTCGACCAGCTGCTGCAGGGCCAGAAAGGCGACGCTGCTGTGGATAACCGCCACCAGCATTGGCAGGAAGAACATCAGCAGCAGCTGCCTCGAGACGGTTCGCCCCAATTCCCTCCGGCTTAATCCCACCTTAGAGATCATCCGGTACTGCTCTTCGTCCCGGGCCAGGTCGGCATAGAGCCGGAAGTAGATGAAGCTCGCAGCAAAGGTGAAGAACACGATCCCGACGAGCCCGCTGACGATCAGCAGCAGGCCGTTTAACTGCCGGGACTCGACCCAGTCAATGACGAGCGCCTGGAAGTTGTAATTCATATTTCCCGACTCATCGACGTCATTATTAATGGTGTCGCGGAGCTCCTGCGCGATGCGCAGCGTGTGGTGCCAGTCCGGAACGACAAACTGCACAGAGACGATCTTGAGCAGATTGCCGGCGTTCATCTTCGCATAGTCTGCGTCGGACACGACATACACGTTGGTGGTATTGGGTACGACGATATGAGGCAGCGCTTTGAGCAGATGCAGGGTCATTTCCGAGCCTTCCTTCGTCAGGGTCAGGCGGTCCTGGGTTAATCCGTCCAGCTTGAACTCGCTGGTTTGCGTGACCGTCGAGGGCGTGGCGAACGCTTCCCCTTCACGAAGCGTCTCCTGCTCGTAACCGAGGGCCTGCGCCAGTCGGTTGTAATCGTCCAGCTTGATCAGCATGAACCCGTTATCCGAATAAGTCGGGATATAAGATACTTTGCGGTAGTCAAAACCCTCCCTCCGCAGCGTATCTTCAATCAGGCGGACATGCTTCTGCTCAAACGAATTTTTATGGTCCGAATCATTATATGAATCATACGTGAACGCATACGGGTTCTTCATCGAAGCGAGCCCGGGGTCGCCAATGGCCAGCGCGGTGCCGATCCCGGTAAAAGCGGTAGCGGAAATGACCGCAACCATGAAGAACATCACGGCGTTGTCCCGCAACCGGTAAATCAGCTCGGAAATCGTCAGCAGGTTTGTCCGCTTGAGGAAGATGCGGGGCCGCTTCTTCATCGCTCTCATCACGTACACGCTGAGCTGGGTGAACAGGAAGTACGTGCCGACGATGACCAGCGCCACGCCGCCGAGCAGCAGCAGGAATGAGAACATCCGGCGCAGCACGAACAGGAACACGCAGGCGTAGCCGAGTATGATCAGCAGCGCCGACAGAACGGACAGCAGGACCGATGCTTTCGGCTCAGGCTTGGGCTTATCCTCCGCTTTGATCAGCTCGATGAGCGTGCCCTTCCGGGTCATCACCGACGTGAAGGAAGCGACCAGCAGGAAAAGAAGCAGGTACGCCCCGGCCGTCAGCAGGATCGCTTTTCCCGGCAGGTAAAAGGGCAGCCCGTCGACGATCGCCAGCATCGAGGCGGAGATGAGCAGGATCAGCTTCGAGAACACGGCCCCGACGATGATCCCGGCGATAATGGCTGCAACACCGATGGCGATATTTTCAATAAAAAGCATCCGATTCAGCTGTTTGCGGGACATGCCGAGCAGGAGCAGAATGCCGAATTCCTTTTTGCGCAGCTTGATAAACGAAGATGCTGAATACAGCAGGAAAAAGAACGAGAAAATGAACACGATACATTGGGATACCCGCAGCCCCATCGTGCCGAGCATGCTCAGCGTTCCGCTGGAGGACACGATGTTTCCCTTCAGATCGGGATGAAAGAGCAGCAGGGCATAGATGAAGAAAATCATGACCGAAAAGGCGCTGCTCAGAAAATGGGCGACGTACGCGCGCTTGTTCCGGAAGACGTTATTAAAGGCGAACTGGCGAAAATTCATGTCCGTTCCCTCCCAGCAGCGACAGCACGTTGATGATCTTTTGGTAGAACGCCGCGCGGTTATCCCCGTCATGGATTTCGTTGTACAGCTGGCCGTCTTTGATAAAAATAACGCGGTGACAGTAGCTCGCCGCCACCGGATCGTGGGTGACGAGCAGCATCGTGGCCCCGTCCTCCTGATTGCGCTTCTCGAGAATTTCCATCACGTCGCGCGCTGCCTTGGAGTCCAAGTTGCCTGTCGGCTCGTCGGCCAGCAGCAGCTTGGGCCGGTGGATTAGCGCCCGCGCGATCGCGGTTCGCTGCGCCTGCCCTCCGGATATCTCGTAGGTTCGCTTATCCAGGATCGGGGTAATGCCAAGTTTCTCAGCTAGAGCGGCGACCCGTTCGTTCATTTCCTGCACGCCGACGCCATCCAGCGTTAACGGCAGTATAATGTTCTCCTTCACCGTCAGCGTATGAAGCAGATTGAACGACTGAAAGACGAAGCCCAGCTCCCGGCGGCGGAACAGTGCCAGCTGATCCTGGGACAGGCGGTACGGATCCTCTCCGCCGATGCGGATTTCGCCCGAGGTCGGGCGGTCGATGGTCGACACGATGTTCAGCAGGGTCGTTTTTCCGCTCCCGGACGGCCCCATAATGCCGACAAACTCGCCTTCCTGAATCGTTAAATCGATATTGGACAGAGCCTCGTAGGAAACCATGCCTTTATAAATTTTGCCTATATTTTTGGCGGATAAAATGTCCGTCATCCGAAGCACTCCTTCTCTTCAACCCGGACACCTGCTCGCGCGCGGGAGAGCGGCGGAACCGGCGGTCCGTTCAATTTTAGGGTCCCCGCAAGATCAGTGATGGCGCATCGATGTAAAGGGATGCTTTGCGGGGTTCATCTAGGTCCAGTGTAAGCGATGGAGCCCAAATCTCCTATGGATGGACCTTTCAGCAATCTTACACGGATGTAAGCTTGCGTCACCGCCTGCAGGCTTGTCTTGTCCGGACGCGCGGCAAAAAGGCGCCGGAATCAGCGATTCCGCACCTGTACCTGCGAGCGCTCAAAATGGAGACGGACCGCCGTCCCTTCCCCGGGCGCCGATTCGATGCGAATGCCGTGGCCCAGCTTGTCCACGACCTCTTTTACGAGATACAGCCCCATACCCGTAGATTCCTTGAACCTGCGGCCGTTCTCGCCCGTGTAGAAGGGACGGAAGACCCGCCCGAGGTCCGCCTTCGGAATGCCGACGCCCCGGTCCCGGATTTCCAGGGTCAAGGAACGGTCGTCTTCAGTCCTGGCGGAAACCGTAATTTTGCTGCCGGTGCCGGCGGCATATTTGATGGCGTTGGACAGCAGCTGCTCGAGCATGAACCGCATCCATTTGGCATCGGTTTGCACCATAACCCCGTCGTCCACCTGAACTTCCGGATACACATGATTGCGGATAAAATACCGCTTGAGCTCATGCACCGTTTCGTTTACGGCCTGCCTGAGCCCTACGGGCTCCACGCTGAAGTCCTGCTCGAAGGTTTCGAGACGGGACACGTACAGCACCATCTCCAGGCCGCGCCGGATGCGGTCGGTTTCCTCCGATATGCTGAGCAGACGCTCATCGTCTTCACCCTGCGTAATCATCTCGATGACGGATACCGGCGTCTTCATCTGATGCACCCACTGGTTCATGAAGGTCAGGTGCTCCTGCTGCTTGCGTTCCCAGGTCTGAAGCAGGTTCTGGTAATGCCGGTACTGCGTCTCCAGCAGATGGTTGAAGGCTTGGGACACTGGTGCGGTACCGCCTGCGGCGATCGACTCGTTTAAGGCTTCGAATGGACGGGATAAGCGCATGTACAGCAGCCGCTGGCTGAAGAAACGAAAGATGAGATATCCGGCAAAAATAAACAGGCCGAGAAAAATGCCATAGAGCGCCGTGAGCGGATGGTCGTATCCGTCAAACCAGAACACAGCCACAACGGCCAGCAGTTCCAGCATCGTGAAGATCAGCAGCGGAATATGATCGCGAATGAAGAGCTTCAACGTCATGCCTCATCCTTCCATGCCATATTGAGACGGTAGCCCGAGCCGCGCACCGTTTCCAGCGCCTCCCCGATGCCCAGCTCCGCCAGCCTTTTGCGGACACGGGTAATATTCACGCTCAAGGTGTTGTCGTCCACGAACGTGTCGTCCCACAGCTTCTCGAGGATCGTTTCCCGGGAGACCAGCCGCGGACTGCGTTCCAGCAGGGTTTCAATCAGAATCGTTTCCTTCCGGGTCAGGGAGATCCGCTTGTCCCCCAGCTTCAGCTCCATCCGTTCGGGATACAGGACAAGCCCGGCTTGTTCGACCGTCCGCTCACCGCCGGCGGCATAATCCCCATAGACGCGCCGGAGCTGGCTGCGAATTTTGGCCATCACAATTTCGTAGTGAAACGGCTTGGTGATATAATCGTCGCCGCCGTTCTCCAGGGCCATGACCTGATCCATCTTTTCGTTGCGGGCCGAAATAAAAACGATCGGGCAGGTCGACACCTGTCGGATCTGCCGGCACCAGTAGTAGCCGTCGAAGCTCGGCAGGTTGACATCCAGCAGCACGATATGGGGGGCGGCCGCCGTAAACTCATCCAGCACACGGTCGAAATCGTGAATGACGATGGCCTCGTCTCCGTATTTTTGGATATGGGACTGAAGCAGACCGGCGATCTTGGGATCGTCCTCGACGATCAATATTTTATACATATCCGAATTCTCCTTATGAAAGCAGTACTCGTGTTCCTATAATCGTTAACTCAGTATCATTATACACGTAAACCGCTGCGGGATTCAGGGCGCACAGGTTCTGGTCGGGAAACGGGGGATATCGAATAAGGGTCCGGAGATCCCATTGAAAAAATATTTTTTCGGAGCAGATAACTTTTTGCTGTCTTCCTCCGTCAGATATTACACAGTCAATAATTTCCATATCAGGAAAAGCAAAAGGAGGCGCGTTTGTGAAAAAAATGTGGTTAACGCTTATGGCCGCCGTGATGATCTTCTCGGTCGCCCTCGGCGCCAATCAGGGGCAGGCAGCGGCCGCAGCCAGTCAAATCTCGATTTATATTGACGGCCAGAAGCTGTACTCCCCTCAGGCTCCCATTATGGTGAAAGGCAGGGCCATGCTCCCGATGCGAGCCATTTTTGAGGCGCTCGACGCCACGATCGACTGGAACGCGAAGACGAAAACCGTCACCGCGAAACGGGATCAAACGACGATCGTGCTGAAGATCGGCTCTAAGTCTGCGATCGTCAACAACCGGACATTGTCCCTGGATGTACCCGGCCAGATCTACAAGGGCAGCACGATGGTGCCTGTCCGGTTCGTCAGCGAGGCGCTGGGTGAAAAGGTAGACTGGAATGCTTCTAACAAGACGGTAACGATCACGACATCCGGCGGACCGGTTAATGCCGTGGACTATGTTTCGGCCCGGACCATTTCCAAAAACGGCGACGGACGCGATGTGGAAGTCAGCTTCCCGAAAGTTTCGCCGGAGTCCGGCGTAAGCGAATACCGGGTGCTGATGGTCAAATCGGGCAATGCGTACAATTTCAATCTTGCTCAGGCGCTTTCGACCAGCAGCTACACCTCGATCCGCCCGGACGGGGATGACGTGTCGATTACCTTGTCGTCCCAGACCCGCGACGTGAACGGCGATTTGCTCCGGTCGGGGCAGTCCTACGCGGCGTTTGTTCTGACCGTGGGCAAACGCGGGAACAGCGCCCTGTCCGGCGTATCCCAGACAATCACGCTGTCTCAGGCCCCGACCCTTCCATCCGTTGGAGCGGTTTCGAACCTCAAAGTATCCGATGCGAGTGACTACGGGGACGGCCGAGACCTGTCCGTCAGCTTTACCAAGGCCCAAACCGAGAACAATATTACGAATTACCGCATCTATGTGGTCAAAACCAAGGATAAGAACAGCTTTGACCTGACCGCTGCCAACAAGGTGTCGTCCTCAAACTTCACAGTGGTGAACAAGGCTGGAACGACCTTGTCCGGCAATCTTTCTTCTTCGGCAAGGGATACCTCCGGCGAGCTGATCCGGAACGGGGTTCCTTACACGGTGTTTGTGATGTCCGTCAGCAATACCGGCAGTTACACGTCGCAGCTGTCCGCCGCTTCATCGTCCATTACGCTGGCTGCCAATGCGGTATCTGCACCGGTCATTACCCGCGTGGATGACATCAGCAATTATGGCGACGGCCGGGATCTGCGCGTGAACTTCAATAGGGTATCCGACGAGTCCCGTATCGGTTCTTACCGGATCTTTGTCGTGAAGGACAGCAAGGCAGGCAGCTTTAGCCTCTCGGCAGCGAACAATGTTCCGAGCGCTTATTACACGCAGGTGGGCAAAACCGGTTATAACATCAGCCAGGTGCTGTCTTCCGGAGCGCGTGACGTCGACGGATCGTTGATCGCGAACGGCGTTGTATACCGCGTGTTCGTCATGGCCGTGGGAACGGGAAGCTATTCCGGCAGCAATGCGCTGTCCTCGGCGTCTTCTTCCATCGTGCTCTACGGCAATGGTAATGTCGATGCGGCAAGCAATGTGAATGTCAGCGACATTAGCGATTACGGCGATGGCCGCGATCTGCGGGTTACCTTTAACCGGGCATCCGACGAGAGCCGCATTTCCGGCTACCGGATCATGGTCGTGAAGTCGAACCAGGCAGGAAGCTTCAATCTGTCCTGGGCGAACTCGGTGTCCAGCTCGAACTACACGACGGTAGACAAAACCGGATATAACATTACGAAGGTGCTGTCTTCCGGAGCAAGGGACGTGGACGGCGACTATATCCGCAATGGCACCAGCTACCGGGTGTTCGTTCTGTCGATCGGTTCCGGCGGCTACTCCGGCAGCAACGCGCTGTCTTCCTATTCCCCGGCGATTACGCTGGGCACCAACGGCTACGTAGGACCGGCAAGCAACGTGAGCGTATCTGACGTTTCAGACTACGGCGACGGCCGGGACCTTCTCGTGAACTTTAAGCGTGCCGACGACGAAAGATATATCAGCCAGTACCGCATTCTCGTCGTGAAAAATGGAGATGCCGGACGTTTTGATCTGAATGACGCCAGCGCGGTGCGCAGCTCGAACTACACAGCAGTCACGCCGAATGGTGCCAACATCAGCAAGGCCCTCGCTTCGGGAGCGCGGGATGTGGATGGGGACGCCATCCGGAACGGCATCTCCTATCGAGTATTTATTCTATCGGTAGGAACGGGCAGCTACGCCGGAACGAATGCTCTCTCCTCGTATTCGCCATCCATCACACTGTCGGGCAACGTGAAGGTCGACCCGGCAACGAATGTGAAGGCGGCGGATATCGGCGATAACGGCGATGGACGCGATCTGCAAGTGACTTTCAATCGTGCCAAGGACGAAAGCAACATTAAAGGTTACCGGATTCTCGTCGTCGAGGCGGATTCGGCTCGTTTCTTCGGCCTTTCCGATGCTGAAAGCGTGCCTAGCTCACGTTATACCGCAGTGGATAAAACGGGATCGGACTTAATCGGCGCGCTGAATGTAGGGGCCCGCGACGTCGATAATAATGCCATCAAAAATGGCCTCAGCTATAAGGTGTTCGTTCTGTCTGTAGGAGCGAACGGTACCAATGCGCTGTCTGAACCATCTGCGCCGATCACACTGTCCACGAAGTCTGCAAGTCCCGTAACGGATGTCAGCGTGTCGGACGTAGGAGATAGAAACAACGGCAGTGACCTGGAGGTTGCCTTTACCAAAGCGGCGGATGAGAGCAATGTTTACGGATACCGTGTCTTGGTCGTGCCTGCCGATAAAGCAGACGGACTTAAGGCGGAAGCAGCAGCAGAGATCCGGAATTATACGGAGGCACGGAAGGGAGAGAACTTTAAACAAACGCTCAGTCCGGATGCCAGAGACATCGACGATAAACTGATTGAGAACGGAAAATCTTATAAGGTGCTGGTCTTGTCTATGATGACCACGTCCGGTAAAGGAAGCGTCCTGTCGAAACCTTCCAATGAAATCACACTGCAGTCCAACCCGACCCTGGTGACTCGCGTCACCGCCTCGGAGCTAAAGGATGAAGAGGTCAAAGTTACCTTTGCGAAGGCTGCGGACGAAAGCAGCATCGATTATTACAAGGTGTTTGCCGTGCCGGTTGGATCGACCACGTTCATGACGGCGAAGTCCGCCAAGGAGGAACCGGACAGCTTTAAGAAGGTCGATAAGGCCAACAAGGGTTCTTACGAGACGGCTTTCCAGGCGGGCGACAAAGATATTTACGGTCAGGAGCTTGATAAGAATGCCAGCTACCTGGTATACGTCCTGTCCGTGTTGAAAGGGGACCAGGCTTCCAAAAGCGTGCTTTCCTCCGAAACAGGTTTTATGTTTGTGACGGCTTTTAACAACGAGGAGGATGCGAAGAAATACACCAAAAACCAGCTGGTGAGCGATCAGGGCAGCATTTATCAAGTGCTAAAGGACTCGCCGCAGGGAACGCCGGGTAAATCTGGTGACTATAAACTGCTGAAGAAGGCGGAAGCCAAAACAGCCGTCTCCAGCAAAACAAAGGGCTAAGAAGGGTTTCACGTAAACCTGCCGATCATCGGCCCGCAAAACGCAGCTCCTGGATTATGGATTCCAGGGGCTGTTTTGATTGCATATGTCTAATTTCCACATGAAAAATCATCCAATTATTAGGGTATTCTTACGGGATTCTTTGCCCGTACAATAAATTTACCCATCACTGGTAACCGCTTACATGAAGTGCTGCAGCTGCAGCAATCCGCATGTCAGTCATCATCGATTTTTCCGAAAACGCTTTCGAAAAACCAGACCATTTTATGATTGAGGAGGGCAATGATGTTCAAGAAGACGTTAAGCTTGGTTCTCGCCGCTTCCATCGCGCTGCCGCTGGCCGGTGCGGGGGGCCCGGTGTCCGCTGACAAGGCGTACCATGGTAAAGGACCCAAGGCACCTGTCCAAACGTACAGCTGGGACCGGGTCAAGGTTGTCGGCGGAGGTTTTGTTCCGGGGATTGTTTACAACCCGAGTGAGAAGGATCTGATCTACGCACGGACGGATATCGGAGGTGCCTACCGCTGGGACCCGGCCACGAAGACCTGGAAGCAGCTGCTGGATTTTGTCAGTGCAAAAGAATGGAACATGCTTGGCGTGGACACCCTGGCGACGGATCCGGTGGAAACAAACCGTTTGTACGTAGCGGCCGGAACCTACACTAACGACTGGACCGACATGAACGGCGTGCTGCTGCGCTCTACGGATAAAGGGGAGACGTGGCAGCGCACGGAGCTTCCTTTTAAACTCGGGGGAAATATGCCGGGAAGGTCGATGGGCGAGCGGTTGGCGATCGATCCGAACAATAACCGCATTCTTTACATGGGTACCCGCAGCGGTAACGGGTTGTGGCGCAGCACTGATTATGGAGTCACCTGGAGCAAAGTCGACAGCTTCAGCGCCGCCGGCAACGTGAAGGACTCAACCAATGATCTCGTCGGCGTCGTGTGGGTAACGTTTGATCCGTCGACGGGGAGCCAAGGGAAAACCACCCAGACCATTTACGTGGGAGTCGCCGATACCGAGCACAGCATCTATCGGAGCACCGACGGCGGTCAAACCTGGGAGCCGGTGCCGGGACAGCCTGACCAAGGATTCCTCCCGCACCATGGCGTGCTTTCGAAGAACGGGAGCCTCTACGTGACCTACACCAAGGAAGTGGGTCCGTATAACGGCGGTGAAGGCTCGGTGTGGAAATACGATACGTTAACCGGACAGTGGACCGATATCAGCCCGACCGGTGCGGGTTCTACGGATAGTCCGTACGGCGGCCTTGCCGTCGATGCGCAGCACCCGGATACGATCATGGTCGCCACGATGAACAAATGGTGGCCGGATGAATTCATCTACCGGAGTACGGACGGCGGCAAGACGTGGAAGCCGTTCTGGACGCTGGATTATGCCAAAGACCCGGTAAGGACGAACAATTATACTATTGACTACTCCCTGTCTCCGTGGCTGGATTGGGGCGAAAAAAAGAATCTGCCTGAACAGAATCCGAAGCTCGGCTGGATGATCGGCGACTTGGAGATCGATCCGTTTAATCCGGATCGGATCATGTACGGTACAGGTGCGACGCTGTACGGGTCGGAGAACGTGACTGCCTTGGACAAAGGAGAAAACGTCAATATCTCCGTCATGGCCGACGGGATCGAAGAGACGGCGATTCTCGGCTTGATCAGCCCGCCGAGCGGTGCCCATCTGCTGAGCGCCATGGGGGATATCGGCGGCTTCCGCCACGAGGATTTGACCAAGGCGCCGTCCATGATTACGAATCCGTATATCGGGACAAGCACGGACATCGACTATGCCGAACTGAACCCGGACATCGTCGTCCGCGTCGGCAACAGCGACGGGGCGAACCCGAGAATGGGCGTGTCGACGGATAACGGCAAGACGTGGAAGCCGGCGGCCAACGCCTGGACATCGGCATCCGACGATGCTACGCAGGGCGGCTATGTCGCAGTCGGTGCAGACGGCTCTTCCATCGTCTGGAGCCCATCCAACTCGGCCGCTCCGAAGCCGGTGAGCTATTCGCGCGACCTGGGCGCCACATGGACGGCCTCGTCCGGGGTTCCAAGCGGCGCGAGAGTAGCCTCGGACCGGGTGAATCCGAATAAGTTTTACGCGATTGCAGACGGCACGTTCTATGTCAGCCAGGACGGAGGCGTCTCCTTCACCAAGGCAGCCGCGGGCCTGCCGACCAACCTGACAAGCAACTTCAAAGCCGTACCTGGCGTGGAAGGAGACATCTGGGTGGCCGCTGCCGCGGATAACAAGAACCAGGACAGCCTTTTTGGATTATGGCATTCCACGGATTCGGGACGGACGTTTACGAAGCTGGGACAGATCCAGGAAGCGGCGGCCATCGGTTCCGGCAAAGCCGCTCCCGGCCAGAAATACATGGCGCTGTATGCCCATGCCACCATCAACAATGTGGACGGCATTTACCGCTCCGATGACGCGGGCAAGACGTGGACACGCATCAATGACGACCAGCACCAGTTCGGTTCGGCCAACGCGGCGATCACCGGGGATCCAAGGGTTTACGGCCGCGTATATTTGGCGACCAACGGCCTTGGCATTGTTCTTGGAGATATCGCCGGCAGCCCGGATACGGCGACACCGGTCATCACGGTAGACGACAAAGGCAAACCGCAAAACAACCGGAACTATGTGCTCTCCGGCCGCGTTAACGAGGCTCTACAGGATTCCGCGATCAGCGTTTCCTTAAATGGCGAAAAGCCTTTTACCATAAAAGTCGTGAACGGCAAGTTCAATCATAAGCTGACCTTGGCCAGCGGGAAAAACCGGATTGTGCTGGAAGCATCCGACCTGGCAGGGAACAAGGCAAGCCTTGAGGTTACGGTCGAGTACAACGCCAAGAAGTAATTTGAAAATGACGCTCGGGGATCCATCTCAAAAGAGGGACCTGCTGCCGTCCATGCGGCGAGGACTGCCCACGATCGGCATCCTGCCCCTTTCCAAAGCAGTATAAATGAGGGACCGGCCCGGGACAGCAAATCTGCTGCCCGGGCGGTCCTTTTCTTTTTCAAGAACAGATCAGCGCCTTTGGTAGAAATGAATTTCAGCCTGCATGAAAGCGCTGTTGTGCAGGGGAACGGGGCACCGGTGTCGAAACGATTCAAACAGAATGATAAAATAAAATGATAAGCCAAACGATTGGAGTGAGAAGCCGTGGCCAGCATTAAAGATATCGCCAAAAAAGCCGGCGTATCCATATCAACGGTATCCTACGCGCTGAACGGAAGCCCGAAGGTGACGGATGAGACCTGCGCCCGGATTTTGGCCATCGCCAAAGAACTGAATTATGTACCCAATGCGGCGGCACGAAGCCTGAAGAAAAAGGAGTCGAAAATTATCGGGGCCTTTCTGCCGGACTTTAGCGGCGGTTTCTACGGAGATCTGCTTCAGGGAATGAAGGGCACGCTGATCCAAAAAGGATACGATCTGGTCGTATGCAGCGGCCCCCAGTCGCACCGGCTGCTGGCCGAGAAGCTGTTTGACGGGGCGCTGATCCTCGACCACACGTTCTCGGACGAGCAGCTGCTGAACTTTGCCGAGCTCGGGCATCGGCTGGTGGTACTGGACCGGGAGCTGAAGCATCCGAATATCAATCACGTTCTTCTTGATAATAAAGCCGGGGCCAGCCTGGCGATGGAGTATCTGATCGACCTGGGACACCGGAAAATTTACGTGGTTACCGGTCCCGAGGGCTCTTACGACTCGAAGCAGCGTATGGCTGCGGTCAGACAAACGGTCGAACGAAACAGCGACGTGGAATGCATTGAAATTCCCGGTGACTTTAACCGCATGGGCGGCGAGCGGGCCGGCAAACAGATTGCCGCGGAATTCGCGGGTCCGGTGGCGGTCTTTTGCCTGAATGACGAAATGGCGATCGGCATGTATGACTATATATCCGAAACGGATTTGGAGATGGGCAAGGACATTCACATCATCGGTTTCGATAATATCGAGCTGTCCGAGTATATCCGCCCAAGGCTTGCGACGATCGATTATTCCAAGAAAAAGTGGGGTTCGCTCGCATCCGAGCAGCTGATCAAAATCATTGAAGGCAAGCCGGTCGAAAATGAGCGGATTTATGTGACTTTGGTCAAGGCAGAATCGGTTAAGCCGCGCTAATCAGTCCAATCCCGCCGGGCGGCGGCCGCTGAAGTATAAAGAAAGATATTCCTGCTCATCCTGAAGGTAAACCGACAGGGAGGATGCAGGAATGATCAATTTGGAGTCCAGACTCGAAAACGTGGAAGACGAATTCGTCAATATTGACAGCTACCTATGCAAGCATGATTTTTCGCTGGCCGGCAACTGGGATTACAAGCACGGCTATCTGGATAAGCGCCTTGACCAGGAAAGAATGGTGTGGCTGCGGATCCCTTTTCATGTAACCAAAGGCAACCTGGACGGCGAATGCGGCGGCTGCCGGGCGACCGTTAAGCTGGGACGACCTTTCGTATTCAAGTACGTATACAACACGGGAACTGACAAGCATGCCATGCCCCATCTGCTCGGCGCCTTATTCGACCAGTTTCAGGCACCGCTCGATCCTGACGCACATCTGGAGGACGAGTGGGTGCAGCGCGCAAGAAGCGTTCTGCAGGAAGTGGAGCTGGGGTACTTACCCTAAGGATTTCGCCGTAAATTAGAGCAGCTTGGTCAAATTCGTTTGGCCGGGCTGCTTTTTGTTTTGTACAGGAAAGCGGGGCGATAACGGTGGAGGATCGTCTGAGCTTACGTTGTTTCTTTTTATACAGCCATCGTTTGTTTCATAGAGTACAATAGGAGAACTACAGGGAAGAAAGGAGGTGTCAGTCAATGAAATACATGGAGACGGCGGAACTTCCGGACGAGCTGTACGAGCTGCTGGACGGCAGGGAGCTGATCACGAAGCAGCATGAGGCGATGATCCTGATGACCGTAACGGAGGAGGGCTGGCCGCATACGGCCATGATCAGTGTAGGCGAGATCGTCGCCCTGGACCGGGGGCAGGTCCGGCTGGCCATGTGGAACGGAACCGCGACGACCCGAAACATGATTCGTACGGGAAAAGCGACGCTCGTTCTGGTCTACTCCGGTAAGGCCTATTACGTAAAGCTTGCGCTGAGACTTCTGCCGGTGCTTCCCGCAGCCAAGCATCCACGGGAGCGTTTTGAGGCGGATATCCTATCCGTACGAGCGGACGTGGCCGCGTATGCAGATATTAGGTCCGGCATCCAGGTCGACTTTAAGGAGCCCGAAGCCGTGCTCACCCGCTGGTATGAAACGTTAGCCGAGCTGAGGTTGTAGAAAGGCAGCCGAATGCGGATAAAGGCGCTTCCGCGCATCCCCGGACTGGGCAGCTGCCTGGTCTGCGGATGCCGTATAACGCGGTTCAGCTATCATGAGTTTACGCCGGTAGGGCTTTTCTTCTGATCTTTCGTGCTTTGTTCGGAATTTATGCAACATGTCTTTGAAAGCGCAATCATTCGTATATACAATAACATTACGAAATTCACACTTGGAAAAAGAGGGTGATTCGCATATGAGATCCTGGCTCCTCACGCGCTTTCCCCCGCTACACTCGATTGTCGTGCAGCTCTTCCTCTTCTTTTTCTTCGGGATGACTCTTCCTGTCCTTATAGGAGGTTTTTTGTCCTACCACAAATCGTCCTTGATCGTTGAACAGCAGGTCAGCAAGGTGGCCGCGCTAACGATCGTGCAGGTCAGCGACAAGCTGAACATGTTTTTTAAGAAACTGGATGACTCCTCGATGATGGTATTAAACAGCAAAATCGTCCACAACATTTTGGAGCAAAGGCAGGGCGACAACGCCTATGAAACGACGCTCAAGGTGAAGGACGGTAAAGATATGCTGACCTCGATTATGATCAATTCACCGGAAATTCTCGATATTTATATTTTTGATGTCAAAGGCAAAAACTCGGTGCTCAGCGCAGACTCGCTCATGTCGATTCCGAATCAGTGGGATTCCGACTGGTACAAAGCCATTTTGAAGGCGAACGGCAATACCGTATGGTTTGGACTCTCCGAAACCTCATACCTGAAAAAGACCGGGATGGGCTTCCCGGTGTTTGGTCTCGGCAGGGCTATCCGCAGCTGGGAGACCGGCGAAATTATCGGCGTCATGTTTGTCGAGGTGATGGGGAACGTGCTGATCGATGAGCTGAACCGCGTTCAATTCGGCGATACGGGATACGTCTACATCGTCAACGACCGGAATCAGTATTTCTACCATCCCGACCCGGACGAGTACGGCCAAACGTCGAAGCTGCCGCTGCCGGCCCGGAAGACGCAGCTGCGCGAAGGGCGGCGCAACACACTGATGATTCCCGAGCTGCTCGACAACGACTGGCGCGTCGTCGGCGTCGTGCCGCTGGAGGAGATGACAGCCGATTCGGCCAGCATCCGCAACCTGACGGTGTTAATTACCCTCTGCTCGATCGTGCTGGCGATCGGCATGGGCTACTACGTTACACGCAGAATCGGAAATCCGCTCGTCAACTTGAGCCGCTTGATGCGCAAAGGGGAAGCCGGCGACCTGACCATCCGCAGCCGCAGCGTCGGACGCAACGAAATCGGCCAGCTTGGGCGCAGCTTTAACAAGATGATCGAACAGATCGAGCTGCTCATCGAGCGGATTGCCAAGGAGGAATCCGAGAAGAAGAAGGCCGAAATCCGGGCGCTTCGGTACCAGATCAATCCGCATTTTCTGTACAACACGCTGAATTCGATCCGCTGGCTGGCCAAGCTGAACCGTACGAACGATGTCGACCAGGCCGTCACCTCGCTCGTCCAGCTGCTCGAGGTCAGTATGGGGCGCAGCGGCGTCTTTATCCAGTTAGGCGAGGAGCTGGACCTGCTGCAGAAATACATGGTCATTCAAGGGTATCGGTATGACAATGCCATCACCCTGCTTATCGATTGTCCCGATGAGCTGAAGCAAATTCCGATTCCGCGCATGCTGCTGCAGCCGATCGTGGAGAACGCGGTCTTCCACGGCATCGCGCCCAAAGACGAACCGGGCACGATTGAGATCCGTGCACGGCAAGAGGGGGAGGAGATCATCGTCAGCATCGCCGACGACGGTGTAGGTATGAGCGAAGAGCGGCTGGCCCACATCTTCGCCGACGAGCGTGCCCATCATCACCGGGGGATGACCAACATCGGGCTGCGCCATGTACACCAAACGATTCGGCTGTATTACGGCAGCGGATACGGGGTCAGCGTGACCAGCGAGCTCATGCAGGGGACGGAGGTCACGATTACTTTTTCAAATTTAAAGGGGGATCAGGATGTACAAAGTGCTGTTGGTTGATGATGAAGCCATCGCAAGAATGGGGATTCGGTCTACTTTTGAATGGGAAGTCAACGGATTCGAGCTGGTGGGAGAAGCCTCCAACGGCCAGCGGGCGATGAAATGGGTCGAAAGCAAGGAGATCGACATTCTGATTACCGATATTGCCATGCCGGTCATGGATGGGCTTGAGCTGGCGCGCAGGACCAGGGAAATCTGTCCTTGGGTCAAGGTGCTCCTGCTCAGCTGCCACAGCGACTTCGAGTATGTCCGCGAGGGGATCCGGCTGGGTGCCTTTGACTATATTTTAAAGCCGATGCTGAGTGCGGAATCGCTGAAAACGGTGCTGTATGAAATGCGCCACAGCCTGCAGAAGGAGAAGGAGGATCACCGCATTCTGGAGCAGTACAAGGAAAAAAACAGCGCAGATCCGGCGGTTGCCGTGATGCCGCTGCCCCTCCCTGCGGATTGTCCGCCTCCGGATAAATCGCTGCACCAACGGATTGTCCAGCAGGCGGTCGAGTATATTTCGGAGCATTTTACAGAGTCGATCTCTCTGCAGCAGGTTGCCGACAAGGTGTGCGTCAGCCGCAACTACTTCAGTGAAATGTTCAAGCGGGTCACCGGACACAATTTCATCGATTACTTGATTACACTGCGGGTGAACCGGGCCAAGGAGCTTCTGCAAAATCCAACGCTGAAAGTATATGAGGTCGCGGAGATGTCCGGCTTCAATGATACCAAGCATTTCAGCAAGCAGTTCAAAAAGGTCGTCGGACTGACGCCGGCGGAATTCCAGGGCATGCCGCGCAGGTGAGGTGTCCAAAACACAGGAAAACATGACACGATTTCGGAAATATGTGCCGTTCAAAAGGCGAAGGGCGCCGTTTTATAATAATCACGTAAGCGTTTTCACACCAAGGTGCTAATCCGATGACTACTCTTTTGAATGGGGGAGTAAAGAAATGAAGAAGCTCAGAAAGTCCTTGCTAGCGGTAGTATTGTTGGCGTCGGTTGTGCTGCAGGCATGCGGATCGGGTGGCGGCAGCGGCGATAACCAGGGAGCGGTGGCGGAAGACGGCAAAGGCAGCGGGGAGAAGGTCAAGATTAAATGGGCGACCTGGGGAAATCCCGGAGAACTGACCCGCTTCCAGGAGTTTACGAAGGATTTCAACTCGAGGCATCCGGACATTGAGGCGGAGCTGATTCCGATTCCGGGGGAATACGACCAGAAAATTTTGACACAGCTGACGGGAGGAACCGCCCCTGACGTGTTTTATGCCGGCGATGGCTTCGTCGTGAAGCTGATTGAGAACAAGAGCATTGAGGAAATGACGCCGAGAATGACGGCGGCAGACAGCAAAATCAAACCGGACGACTACTTCGAAGGGCTGTGGGGCGCGGCCAAGCGTGACGGCAAAATCTACGGCGTGCCGGTCGACTGCAATCCGATGGTGCTGTGGTACAACAAGAAAGTGCTGAACGACGCGGGAATTACGGAGATGCCGGCCGACCTTCAGGCGAAGGGTCAATGGACCTGGGACGCGTTCAAAGGTATGGTGGAAAAAATCCGCGACTCGAAAAAGTACGGATACGTGCTGGATAACTCCTGGAACAGCTATTACAGCTGGGTAACGTCCAACGGCGGCAAAGTTTACGACGACAATGGCAAGTTCATCGGCTATGACGATCCAAAGTCGAAGGAAGCTTTTCAGTTCCTGTACGATAACGTGAAGGAGAAAAATATTACGTTTGCCGGTACGCTGCCGAAGGGGCAGGGCGGTGACGCCATGTTTATGTCCAACCAAGTCGGATTCGTCGGAGCCGGACGCTGGTATCTGCCGCTGTTCAAGAAAAACTCCAGCCTGGAGTATGATGTCGTGACCTGGCCGACGAACACCGGGAACAAGATTGAACCGGCCGGAATTCCGACGGCATTTCTGGTCATGAACAGCGCATCGAAGCATAAAGACGCCGCCTATACCTTCTACTCCGAATTCCTGAGCTCGGATGGACAGAAGTTCCGTCTGCAAGGCGGGGGTAATGCCGTTCCGTCCGTTCAAGGCGTGGATGACGTCGTTCTGGAAGGTAATCTGCCGGAGCATGCGCAGCTGTTCCTCGATGCCCGTGAGGTAGGTTATTCGCTGACGCCGTTCGAGGCCGGGATCCCAGGATTGAGCACGGATATTACTTCCAAGTTCGAGGCATTGTGGCTCAAGAACGGCGAGTTGGACGCATCGCTTAAAGACATCCAGGAAATGGCCAACAAAAAAATCGACGATTATAAAAACGGCAAATAACGAAGGTCCGGAGGGAAGGAGCGCAGGGCACAGCGCAGCGTTCCTTCCCTCTTTCCATGCCGGCCGGCGGCTGGCGGCCAGCGCTTCATAAGGCGTAATTCGCAAGAGGAAGGTGGATGTTTATGCAGAATCAGACGGCCGATCGAACGGCTTCTGCGCCGGCCTTGCAGCCGGACAACAAACGGAAGACCGCTATGACGAGCAAGACATCGGATGGCATATGGGGCTACGTCTTTATTTTCCCCCAATTGGTCGGACTGCTGCTGTTCTCCTTAATTCCCCTGATTTCGGCTTTCGTGCTCAGCATGATGAAATGGGACGGGATGGGGGAGAAGCAGTTTGTCGGACTGGATAACTTCATCAACACGTTCAAGGATGAGGATTTCCGGATCGCCGTGGTCAACACCCTGTATTATACGGTGCTAACCGTGCCTACGGGCATTATTCTGGCGATGCTCATCGCGGTGGGCCTGAACCGGGTACAAGGCAAGCTGATCTACAGACTCATTTATTTTATGCCGAACATTACGATGTCCGTGGCGGTCGCCGTCGTCTTTATGTGGCTGTTTAACGCCGATTTCGGGTTGATCAACCTGTATTTGAAGGAATGGTTCGGGATCGACGGTCCCCGCTGGCTGACCGACACGCGGTTTGTCATGCCGTCGATCGCCATGCTCAGCGTGTGGATGGGGCTTGGCGGGAATATGGTCTTGTTCCTGGCCGGGCTGCAGGGCATATCCGCCAGCTATTACGAAGCGGCACAGATTGACGGCGCCAGCAAATGGCAGCAGTTTGTCAATATAACCGTTCCGCTGCTGTCTCCGACGACCTTTTTCGTGACGATTATGACGATCATCGGTTCGTTTCAGGTGTTCGACCAGTCGTTCGTCATGACCTCCGGCGGGCCCGCGAAAGCGAGCTATACGATCGTGTTTCATATTTACGATTCGGCGTTCGTGGACTTTACGTTCGGGAAAAGCACGGCGACCGCAGTCATTTTGTTCATCATGATCTTGGCGCTGACGCTGTTCCAAATGAAAATGTCCAAACGCTGGGTCCATTACGAGGACTAGAATCGACCGGATAAGGAGGAGAACGCATGCAGACCAGAGGACTACGTTTGTCCACCGTCCTGCTTCACATTATATTGCTGATCGGCGCGTGCATTATGGCATTGCCGTTTGTTTGGATGCTGCTCAGCTCGCTCAAGGATCTGTCTCAAGTTTTTATCGTGCCGCCCAAATGGATTCCCGATCCGTTCGTGTGGTCCAATTTCAAAACCTCGTTAACGGCTTTGCCCTTCGGAAGGGCGTATTTCAACAGCTTCTATATCAACATCATCGTCGTTGCTTCGCAGCTGTTCACCTGCTCGATGGCGGCTTACGCGTTTGCCAAGATCCGCTTTCCTTTCCGGGAGCCCCTCTTCGTCCTGTTTCTGGCGACGATGATGGTGCCAGGGCAAGTCACGATCATTCCCCTGTACTTGATGATGAAAAGCATCGGCTGGCTCGACTCGCACTTGTCGATCATTGTGCCCGCCGCGCTGTTTAACGCCTTTGGCGTGTTCCTGCTGCGTCAGTTTTTCAGAGGCATTCCGAAGGAGATGGAGGAGGCCGCCATCGTGGACGGTGCCAACCGCTGGACGATTTATGCGCGGATCATGCTGCCCCTGGTGAAGCCGGCTTTGTCGGCGCTCGGCATTTTCACGTTCCTCGGCATGTGGAACAGCTTCTTCTATCCACTC
Organism: Paenibacillus sp. FSL R5-0378; assembly: GCF_038009285.1. NCBI lineage: Bacteria > Bacillati > Bacillota > Bacilli > Caryophanales > Paenibacillaceae > Paenibacillus > Paenibacillus sp. FSL R5-0378. The sequence goes on along the minus strand of NZ_JBBPAY010000001.1, from coordinate 499,356 downwards.
ATTTTCCTGAACACTCCCGAAAAATTCACCGTCCCGATGATGCTGAACCTGTACCGCGGCATGTATTCCACGGACTGGACGCTCATGATGGCCGGCGCCTCGATTGCGCTGATTCCGGTGCTGATTGTGTATATTATCGGCCAGCGGTATATCATCGAAGGCGTAACGCTATCCGGGATTAAGGGTTAATGGGTTGTGTTTATGTTTGGAGATAAGAAAGCATTAACTTCCCGGGCAAAACTTCTTTATTTCGCAGGTAAAAACTTCCGCTAAACGCGGTTGGTCTTCTTAGAAAAGATGTCGTTAAACGTGTTTGTTAGCAAGTCGCCGCAGCGTGGCCAAATTTCTTTGGCCAGGCTGTTTTTCTTTGTAGACGTAAGCTGCCAAAAAGGCGGGGTGAACGAGCGCCAAGGACATGGGGATAGCGGTATGGGGAGACGGTTGAAGGGGAGGGCATGCTTCTGGAAATATAGGCAAGCCGCTCATTTTGCGGGGGAAATATGATACTCTATACTTTAGTTCAATCTTTCTAGTGAAGAGAATTTACTTTATAAGGGCCATGCATCGGAGCAGGGAACACAGAGGAGGAACAAGATAGAACTTATGAATAAACGTTCACATACGGATGCGAAGGCAGGCGGCTCTGCGGCCGCAGCTGCTTCCGGACCGGGCGCGAACCGGGTCTGGATGATTATTGTGCTGGGGGCGCTGTCGGCCTTCGGTCCGTTTTCGCTTGATATGTATTTGCCGTCTTTGCCGGAAATGGCCAAGTCGATGCACACGACGGCCTCGCTGACCCAGCTCAGCTTGACGTCCTGCCTCATCGGGCTTGCGGTAGGCCAGCTGCTGGCGGGGCCAATCAGCGATGTGAGAGGACGCCGCACACCGCTGATGATCGGGATGGTGGTGTACGGGGTTTCGTCGCTGCTGTGCGCCTTCAGCCCGTCGATTGAGCTGCTGATTCTGCTGCGGTTTATCCAGGGCATTGCCGGCTCGGCGGGCATTGTCATTTCGAGAGCGATCGTCAGGGATATGTATTCCGGGAGCGAGCTGACCAAGTTTTTCTCCATGCTGATGCTGGTGAACGGGGCGGCGCCAATTCTGTCGCCGATCCTGGGCGGGCAGCTGCTTCAGGTGACTTCGTGGCGCGGCGTATTTATCGTGCTGACCGCCATCGGGGTCGCCATGCTGCTGGCCATCATGCTCGGGCTGCCGGAAACGCTGGCGCCCGGCAACCGCTCCGGCGGCGGGACGCTGGGCACGGTGAAGACGTTCGGCAAGCTGCTGCGGGACGGCAAGTTCATGGGCCTGGCGCTAAGCTCAGGCTTTATTTCGGCCGCGATGTTTGCGTACATTTCCGGCTCGCCGTTCGTGCTGCAGGAAATTTACGGAGTATCCCCGCAAATGTTCAGCGTGATCTTCGCGACGAACGGGCTCGGGATCATTATCGCGGGGCAGATCACCGGCCGGTTGGCCGGACGCGTCAGCGAGAGAAAGCTGCTCGTGACCGGCATTACCCTGGCGACGATCGGCGGCGTGCTGCTGCTGAGCCTGCTCGCCGCCGGGGCGGGCCTTGCGGCGATCCTGCCGCCGCTGTTCGTGGTCGTATCCTGCGTCGGCATCGTCGGAACCGCAGGTTCCTCGCTGGCTCTGCAGGATTACGGCCACTCCGCAGGCAGCGCCTCGGCGCTGCTCGGGCTGCTCTCCTACATCTTCGGCGGGATCGTCAGCCCGCTCGTAGGCATCGGAGGCAGCACCTCGGCCCTGCCGATGGGCATCGTCATCGCCTGCGCGGACGTCGGCGCCGTGCTGTGCTACGTGCTGCTGGTGCGCCGGCACACGCGTGCCAGCCAAGCCGGCTCGGCGGACGCCTCGGCAGGGCTGTGACGCCGGGATCGCTGCGGGGCATGGCTGGGAGGCGGCCACCGGGCCGCCTTCACTGCGTGCCGCTGCGCGGCGCGGACTGAAAAAAAACCTTAAACGGGAACGTGCCGTTCAAGGTTTTTTTGTGTGCTTTGCAGCGGAAGTAATGCAAATCTGCATTTATTTTGGGGGAAACGGAAAAGGGCTTTTCCGCAGACAGGCGTCACGATCATCCGCTCATCCCTTGAGACCATCCCTCTGCCTCAGGGATGAGCCGGTGTTTTCCCGAAAAACTGCGGCAAATATTCTTTGTTGGCCTCCAGCATCTCATCCAGCATCTTGATGGCTACTTCGACCGACGGCACAAGCGGGTGATGGGCCAGCGCTTGGATCGCCAGCCCGCGGTCACCGGTGACCGCGGCGTCGATGGCGAGCTGCTCATAGGTTTTGACGGCCTGGATCAGGCCGACGGCCATCCGCGGGATGCGCGTCACAGGCAGCGGGAGCGGCCCGTTGTTCGTTACGACGCAGTTGACCTCAATGCTGGCGTCCTCGGGCAGGAACGGCAGTGTCCCGCGGTTGGCCACATTCAGCGTCTGGATGTCATTGGTGCCGTTATAGAGCGACCGCATCAGGTTGACGGCGGCTTCGGAGTAAAAGGCGCCGCCGCGCTGTTCCAGCTGCTTCGGCTTCTCCTTCAGATCCGGGTCGCTGTACAGCTCGAACAGCTCCTCTTCGACCCGCTTCACGACCTCGGCGCGGTTGATGCCCTGATGGAAGGACTCGAGCTGCTCCTCCAGCATCGCGTCCGTCATGTAAAAATATTTTAAATAATAGGAAGGCAGGGCGCGCAGCGACTGCAGGAACTCGGGATTCCATTCGCGGGCCGGCACATTCGAAGCGCTGTAGCCGGCGGTATCGGCGAGCAGTTCATCGAGTTTGTCTTCGCCTTCGACATCGACGCGGGTGACCCAGTGAAGATGATTCAGACCCACAAACTCAGCGTAGACCCGGTCAGGAGCGACCTGGTATTTGGCGGAAGTTTGCTTGATCAGGCCGATGGGCGCGTTGCATAACCCAATGCTGCGAACGTTGGAATACTTCAGGATGGCTTCGGTGACCATGCCGGCCGGGTTGGTAAAGTTAAGCAGCCAGGCGTTTGGCGCCAGCTCCTCCATATCCCGGCAAATATCGAGCAGGACCGGGATCGTCCGCAGCGCCTTCATCATGCCGCCGGGACCGGTCGTTTCCTGACCGATGACCCCGTACTTGAGCGGAATCGATTCGTCGCGTCCCCGGGCATCCAGCATGCCTACGCGCATTTGGGTGCTGACGAAGTCGGCGCCCTCGATCGCTTTGCGGCGGTCGGTGGTCAGATGCACCTCAATCGGCAGCCCGGATTTCTCAACCATCCGCTTCGCCAGGCTGCCGACGATGTTCAGCTTCCGGAGACCTGGCTCGATATCGACGAGCCACAGCTCGCGGACCGGAAGCTCGCGGTGATGAAGGATAAACCCTTCCACCAGCTCCGGCGTATACGAGGAGCCCCCGCCGATTACAGCTATTTTCAACCCCTGCTTTGAAGTCATGATCCTTCACTCCTATCGGGTAGTTTGGTGAATATGTTCAAAATCGCGGAACAGCCGCATCTGCTCATAGACCTGTTCCGGAATCGTTAGACCGTCCGCCTCCATGGCCGCCCACACGGCGCCGACGACCGGCTCTGTCGCGAGCGTTACGACCGAGGCCGCTGGTGCAACGGCTCGGACGGCCTGCTCAATCGGGCCGCGGATCCATCCGCGGTCACCCCGCGTCAGCAGGCTGCCGGCAAGCACCACATCAAAGGCCTCGTTCTCCATACCGAGCCTGCGGATGACGGCAGCGGCCGATTTGCCGAGCTCCACACCTTGGCGGTTCAAAATTTCCAGCGCCACCGCATCCCGACCGGCAGCAGCTGCAAACAGCAGGCGTGCGGCGTCTACCGGCACGCTGCGCTGGTTGTCGTAGAAATCGTCGAACATTTCGCCGACGGTATCGTAGCCCAGCAGGGGCAACAGCAGCTCCGTCAGCTGCGTCGGCTGCTCGCGTCCGTCCCAGGCGCGGATGACGGAGCGGAACACCTCGATGTTCAAGGCTCCGCCTCCGCCAAAATCGCCGTACATGTAATCGAAGCCGCCGCACTGCACATGCTCGCCTTGCGGATTCCGGCCGGCGGCATTGGTGCCTGTGCCGCAGATGAGGGCGACCCCGTACGGCCGCTTCGTCCCGGCCCGGAGTCCGATGACGGTATCACAGTCGACCGAATAATCCGTGAAGCCCATATTTCGGATCATGGGATGCAGGATCCGGTAGTCCGGCTCACGGTCGGCTCCCGCCAGGCCGAAAAAGGTGTGGCGGATGTCCGCAAGCTGCAGCCCGGCGTCGGCGATGGCACCGAAAGCGGCGCTCCGGATGCTCTCGGCGGCCACGGCGGCGTCAATCTGGTGATTCCCGTTGCCGCTTTGGCCTTTGCCGAGCACTTGCCCCTGCTCGTCGGTGAGCAGGGCATAGGTTTTGGTGCCTCCCCCGTCGATTCCCAAATAGTAAGCCAATAGTCGTCACTCCTATATGATCAATTCATGCTTTTGCTGTACATGATGATCCGGAGCCGGGTAACTAATGTCAGGCTCGACGCCCAGGAACGGACGACTCCCGGACGATGAGCTCCGGATCGATTTTTAAGTTGGCTCCGCGCTTCATCGTACCGTCGATCCGCTTCAGCAGCATGTCGGCTGCGGCGATGCCGATCCGGTCTGCCGGCTGGCGTACCGTCGTCAGATACGGATGAAGCTGGGAGGATATTGTCTGGTCGTCATAGCCAACGACGGCTACCTGGCCGGGCACCTGAACGCCCGCTTCCATCAGCGCGTTCACCACGCCGAGGGCGATATTGTCGTCGCCGGCGAATACCGCTTGCGGAAGCTGCCCTTCCTTCAGCCACCGTACGGCCGTTTCGTAGCCGAACCGGATTTCAAAGTCTCCGTTTACGATTTCAAAGGGGGCAAGCCCCCGTTCTGACAGCGCCTGCATAAATCCGTCGCGTCTCTCCCGGGTGCTTCGGAACATCTCCTGTCCGCACAAATGGGCGATGGACGTATATCCGTTATCGAGCAGATGGCTTGCTGCCGCATAGCCGCCCTTGAAGTTGTCGATCGTCACCGAGAAATTGTCGTTTTCAGGCTTCTGATTGTCGATCAGTACGTATGGAATGCCGCGCTTTTTTAATTCCACGATATAGTTGTCTTCTTCCATGGGGGAGAGCAGAATGAGCCCGTCCACCCGGTCCTCCTGAATCAGGTAATGGCTCTCGTCCGAACCGATGCCCGTCGAAACCGAAATGGCCAGGTAGTAGCCGTGAAGCGCTAACACTTCGTTCAGCTCTTTGACAACGGCATCGAAGAAAGAATCCTGCAGGGTCGTTACAATAAGGCCGATGATGCCGGTTTTTCCGCGGGCAAGGCTCCGGGCGGCGGCGTTCGGGTGGTATCCCAGCTCTTTGATCGCATCGAGCACTTTCTGCCGGTTTTTTTCCCGGACGGTTTCGGCTCCGTTCAACACACGGGATACCGTTACAACGGACAGTCCTGATTTTTTGGCAACGTCAAAAATACTTACTTTCATCTCTCATTTCTCCTTGGGCAGATTTTTCCGAACCTATAAACTTATCCCTAGTATACATGGACGGAAGTCTGTCCGCGAAGCATGGGATGGCATAAACCGGATACCGCCCCGCAGAGGACGGCATCCGATCGCCGATACGCCGTAAAAAGGTATACCGAATTGAATTGAATCGAATATCTACATTATAAAATGATGGCCCGCTCCACCGAGGAGGACATTTTTACGATGGAAGGGGAAATTTCTCTATTTATGTTCCACAAACTTTCCGTTTACCGCTTGATGATCTCCTGCAGCTTCTTCTGAATCGTCGGCATAACCTCTTCCACCGTCTTATGCCCGCTTTCGATCGGCTGCATCTCGTTAATGAACATGTCGTTGATTTGCGAGTAGTTTGTGATCAGGTGGTTATAGGACTCGAAACCGTATTTAATGGCGCCTTCGTATACGTTCTTAATATCTTGCGGGTCGACGCCCTCAAAATGTTGGTAATAAGCTTCTGCTGCCTGCGTGTTCACTGGCGGGTTGCCTCCGCTGAGCTCGATGGATTTCTCCTGCACGTCGGCGGTGACCAGATACTTGATCCATTCAAAAGCTTCCTTCGGATGCTTGGAACCTTTCAGGATCATGAGCGGATCGACGTACAGCGTGCTGCGCACCTTGTCGTTGCCGCCCCAAGGCACAGCCGCTACGCCCACTTTGAACGGAAAATCGTTGGCCCCGGCCAGGTTCCATGAACCGCCGACGGACATGCCGATTTTGCCGGCGACGAAGGGATCACCGTTCTGACCGGCGACGCTCTTGCTCCACTCGGTCGTCGGGGAGACCTTCTCTTTGAAAATCAAACCGAACAGCTTGTTATACGCCGCCATCACTTCCGGTGAATCGAAATGGGTAGCGGATGGAACGCCGCCGTTGGTCCAGGTGTCTTCCGAATAAGGCTCGGCCCCGAAGTAGAGAGGGCGGTTATCGCGCTCAGCCCAGGTAAAGTCCACGCCGTACTGGGTTTTGGCGATGTCGTCCGAAATAACGGTCAGCTTCTTGGCGTCTTCGACCATTTTGTCGAACGTCCAGCTCTTGTCCTCATAATCGCTTGGCGGATAAGGCACCTTCGCCGCGTCGAACATATCCTTGTTGTAGAGCATCAGCGTGACATACATATTGACCGGAATGCCGTAAGTGCGGTCCTTTACCTTGTAGATACTCATCAGGTTGTCCGGAATGCCGTAATCTCCGGCCTTGAAGCCGTCCTCCTGGATGATGTCCGTCAGATCCAGCAGCATATCCTTGTTGTAGTATTCCGCAAATCCACCGTAGCCGTAATGGCTGGTGACGTCCGGGGACTTGCCGCCAGCGATCAGCGTCTGCAGCTTGCTGTCAAACTGCTCGTAAGGCGCTTTTTCGACCTTGACCTTAATATTCGGGTGCTTTGCTTCAAAGTCGGGAATCAGCTTCTCGACGAACGTGCGGTCCTCCGAGTCGATCGTGTAGTGGGTAATCGTCACTGTGCCGCCTTTATCGCCGCCTGCGGAGCTCTCGCCTCCGGAAACCACATCGCCCGCCGATTTGCCGCCGCTGCAGCCGGACAGCGCGGCGGCAACCAGCATTAGCGTCGTCAGAAGAAGGGCAAAACCTGATCTTTTCCTGTTCTTGTTCATGAACCGATACCTCCATTGCCTTCATGTAATGGGTGCTGCTGCTGTCTGAACTTGTTGAAGTAAAGGCCGGCTTGCTAGTCCTGTGGGGAAGGTGCTTGCAGCATGCCGGCTTCGACGGCGCCCCGGTGGCGCTTGAGGATGACTGCCGGGACGACGGGGCTTCCAATAGATCCGTGCCATTACTTGATCCCGGTGAGCACGATGCCCTCGACGAACCGCTTCTGGGCTATGGCGAACAGCGTCACGATCGGCAGCATGGCCAGCACGGAGGCGACCATCAGCAGGTGCCACGGCGGAATCCGGAAGCGGGATGACGTCAGGGATGCCATACCGACCGGCAGCGTGAATTTCTCGGTGGAGCTCAGGTACAGCACCGGCGTCAGCAGTTCGTTCCAGCTGTAGATGAAAGCGAAGATCGCTACGGTGGCGAGCGCCGGTCCCGAAAGCGGGAGGGCGATTTGGCGCCACATGCGAAACTCGCTGCAGCCGTCGATGCGCCCGGCGTCGAACAGCTCTTCAGGGAGCGTCGAGAAGAATTGGCGCAGCAGGAAGATGTTGTACGCTGAGCCGAAGAACGCCGGGACGATCAGCGGCAGGAACGTGTCGATCCAGTTCAGCTTCGAGAAGAGGATAAACTGGGGAATCATGATGGCCGGGTAGGGCAGCATCATCGTGCTCAGCATGAGCAGGAACCACGTGTTGCTCCCCTTGCCGCGGTATCTGGCAAAGCCGTAGGCCGCGAGCGCTGAGGAGAGCAGCGTTCCGATCACGGTAAGAACGCCGATAATCAGGCTGTTCATGTACATCGTGCCGAAGGAGAGTGTATCGAAAATCTCCTTGTAATTGCTCCACTGCCAGCTTTCCGGCAGAAAGGTCGGCGGAAACTTCAGCATTTCCTTCTTCGACTTCAGCGATGTCGATACCATGAAGAACAGGGGCAGCAGCATCAGAAAGGTGGTAACGACCAGCGCGATAAAGCTGACAATGCCTACGGGGTCAGTGCTGCGCCGCCGCTTGGGGGCGGCGTTGTCCGCGTGCGGGCCGGCGGCCGGAAGGGTACTCATCTAGCGTTTGCCTCCTTCGTAGTGAACGTATCGGTTCGACAGCTTCATCACGAGCGCGGTAAAAAGCATGACGACGACGAGCAGCACCCAGGCCAAGGCGGAGGAATAGCCGGCGCGGTACTCTTTAAAGGCGCTGGTGTACAGGTTGTAGACGTAGAACCAGGTAGAGTAGTTCGGGCCGCCCTGGGTCATGACAAAAGCCTGGGTAAACACCTGGAAGGAATCGATCATGCCCATAATCAGCTGGAACAGCAGTACAGGCGAGATCATCGGCAGGGTGACATGGAGAAAAACTTTGAAGCGTCCCGCCCCGTCCAGCTTGGCGGCTTCCACGAGGCTCGCCGGAACGCCCTGCAGTCCCGCCAGAAAGAGGATCATGCCCGAGCCCGCCGTCCAGAAGGACATAATCATCAAGGCGTATAGAGCCGTGTCCGGGTTCATGAGCCAGGCCGGACCTTTGATGCCGAACCAGGAGAGCATGTAGTTGAACAGCCCGATCTGCGGGTTGAAAATCCAGTACCAGAGCAGCGACATCGCCACGCCGGATACCATGCTCGGGAAATACATCGCGGTCCGGAAAAATCCGCGCAGCGGGATCTTCTGGTTCAGCAGCAGGGCGAATCCAAGGGCCAGCAGCAGCTGGATCGGCACGCTGATAAACGTATACCTCAGCGTCACGGTGACGGATTTCCAGAACAGATCATTGCCGAACATCTCCGCATAATTGGCCAGGCCGATAAACTGGGGCGGGTGAATGATGTCGTAGTCCGTGAAGCTGTAATAAAGCGAGGACAAGATGGGATACAGGGCAAAAACCAGAAAGCCGATGAGCCAGGGGGAAATAAACAGATACATGTACAGCGTCTGCCGCCTGCTTTCGCGATGGGTCACGGGTGCATCAACCTTTCTCACAAAGTTTATAAAAGTTTAAACGCTTTAACTTATGGGACAAATCAACCCCAAATATTTATCTATAGTAGCGGGGTATAATTTTAAAAGTTAAAGTGCTTTAACTTTAATCTCCTGCCTGTTGCCATTATCATAGTGGATGGTCTGCAAATAATCAATACTAAATTTCTGACTTGTAAGCGTTACCTGTTATAAAAGATTACATTCGACATGGAAATCTTCATGATTTCAAGCGAAAAATCGGGTTTGTGCCGGTTAGCGATGTGATTTTCGGATTGAGAAAAGACATGTTTCACTTTATTAGCCCTGCCCAAGACCACAGTCTCCACTGTTGCGCAGTAAAATGTTATGAAATATAACATTAATATAACGGGAACATGGGCAGCCTTTACATGATCCTGGCGGGGTACGAGGAATCGGGGATGTGCCGATGTTTTGGGCAGATTCCTATAGTCGTTTATAATAATGACAAGGTCTGTCACCGACCCTATTTGTTTCCGATGGTGTGTACCGCCAAATCCAGTAACGGGAGTGCCGACATGTCCAAATCGAAAAGACTGCTCGACCTGATGATGACGATTAACCGGATGCGCCGTTTTAAAGTCAAGGAGCTGGCCGACGAATTCGGGGTGTCCACCCGGACGATCCTAAGGGACCTGCAGGAGCTGAGCGAGCTCGGCGTCCCTTTATATTCGGAAGTGGGGCCGCATGGCGGCTACCAAGTACTGAAGGAACGGATCCTGCCCCCGATCGCCTTTACGGAGGAAGAGGCGGTGGCGATTTTTTTCGCGGTGCACGGTCTCCGGCACTATGTCCATATCCCGTTTGAGACGGAGAGCTCGTCCGCGCTCCAGAAATTCTACCACTACATGCCTGGGGATGTGCGCGACCGGATCGACCGGATGAAGAACCGGGTCGACTTTATTACCCCGTCCAGGCGGGCGGGTGCACCCCATTTGTCCGTGCTGCTGGACGGGGCCGTGAACCAGAAGGTACTGCGCATCGTTTACGAATCCCGCGGCAGCAGCTCGGTTCGGCAGATCCAGCCGATCGGCATCTATGCCAGCCAGGGACTGTGGTACTGCCCGGCGTACTGCTTCCAGCGGAAGGACTTCCGCCTGTTCCGCTGCGACCGGATTACGGATGCCGCCGAGGATACAACCGGCCTTGAAGCGGCCGACCTCAGCCATGTGCATCTTGGGAATCGGAAGTCATTTCACGGGGAGGACTCGGCGGAGCTTCGCTGCTATGTGGAGCTGACCCCGGAAGGCGTGGAACGGTGCGAGGGAGAATTGTGGCTGGAGTCCAAGCTGCATATCCGTGAGGATGGGACCGGCTGGGTGGACGGGATGATTCCGGAGCATGACCTTTCGTTTTACGCCCAATTTTTTATCGGCTTGGGAACGAATGCGACTGTGAAAGAGCCTCAGGCACTGGTCGGTCTGATCCGCGAAAAACTCGCTGAGCTGCTGTCCCGGTACGAATAATGGTCATTTTTGGGGAAGTAAGGGCTTACCAAAAAAAGAATATTAAATTTTCAGTATTTTTCTGTTAAATGTCATGTATTTTCATGAAAACTGTGCTAACATACCTTTGTTTCAAAGAATACGTTTGAAAGAAAGGTGAATTCTGACTCATGACCGCAACTGTTCAAGAGCCTTCTGCACGGTCAGAAAAACGGCTCAGTCTTGTCCGCCTCACCTGGCCTATATTTCTCGAATTGTTCCTGTTCATGCTGATGGGCAGTGTCGATACATTGATGCTCAGTTCGGTTTCCGACAATGCCGTCTCCGGCGTCGGCGCCGCCAACCAAATTATATCCATCGCCATCCTCGTGCTGGAGGTGATCGGCAGCGGGGCGGCGATCGTGGTGGCCCAGTACCTGGGCTCCAAAAAGCTCAGCGACGCGGCGCAGGTGACCGGAAATGCAATCACGCTGAACCTGGCCGTAGGGGTGCTCCTAAGCGTTATTTTTCTCGCCTTCGGCGGAATGATGCTGCGCCTGCTTAACGTCACCGGGGAAATTTACGGGTATGCCCAGTCCTATATCCAGATCGTTGGAGGCGGCATTTTCCTGCAGGCACTCATTAACGCCCTTGCCGCAACGATCCGGACCCACGGGTTCACCAAAGAAACGATGGTCGTGTCGCTTCTGATGAACATCATTCACGTGGCAGGGAACTACGCGCTGATCTTCGGGCATTTCGGCCTTCCGGCGCTGGGCGTACAGGGGGCGGCCATCTCGACGGTATTCAGCCGCCTGGTCTGCCTGCTGATCTTCTTCTGGCTGCTGTACCGGGTCATGGAAGTGCACGTGGAATGGCGTTATTACATCCGTCTGTCGAAGAAATTTGTGCTTAAAATTTTGAATGTCGGCATTCCGTCGGCTCTGGAAAGCATCGTATACCAAATGTGCCAGCTGACCTTCACGCTGTACGTCACCTACCTTGGGGCAGAAGCGATGGCCACCCGGCAGTATGCCGTGAACATCTCGATGTACATCTATTTGTTCAGCATGGCGATCGGCATGGGCACGGCCATTATGGTCGGCCATTACGTCGGTGAAAGACGCAACCAGGACGCCTACACCCGGGTGTTCCAGAGCGTGAAGTGGGCGCTGGCCGCGACAATCGTCATCGACTTGATCATTATTCTGTTCCGCGTTCCGCTGATGGGCTTATTTACGGACGATGCACTCATCATCAAAATGGGGGCGCAGGTCATCCTGCTCAGCATCGTGCTGGAGACCGGCCGCACTGTCAACATCGTCATCATCAACTCGCTGCGCGCTTCGGGGGACGCCAAGTTCCCGGTCTACATGGGGATGTTGTCTATGGTATGCATGTCTCTGCCGCTGGGATACTTCCTCATATTCAAGCTTCACATGGGTCTTGCCGGCGTGTGGCTCGCCATTGCCGCGGACGAATGGGCCCGTGCCGTCATCATGTATTTCCGCTGGCGGAGCCGGGCGTGGGAGAAGCATGCGCTGATCGAACCGCAGGACGGACCGGAGGCCGTGCCGGCAACAGTGCCGACAACCGGTTAACCGGGAGGTTAAGGAAGCTGGATATAACGGGAGATCGGCGCAGGCAGGTTGCGCGCTCCCGGTAATCGCGATATAATGTACCTGATGCAGTTACAGCTGAGTGACTGCTTTTCTTTTGACTCTTACTGTGATGGAAAAAGTATCAGTTTACCAACCAATGAACATCACCCGAAAAGGAGAGGTTTGCATATGAAAATCGAAGTATGGTCGGACTTTGCCTGTCCGTTCTGCTATATCGGCAAGCGCCGTTTTGAGGCTGCCCTCGAGCCGTTCGCGCACAAGGATGAAGTCGAGGTTGTGTTCCGAAGCTTCGAGCTGGACCCGGGCGCACCGAAAGACAACGATAAGGACATTCACAGCATCCTGGCCTCCAAGTACGGCATGAGCTGGGAGCAGGCCAAGGCGGCCAACGACAATATGACCGAGCAGGCCAAGACGGTGGGGCTCACGTACAATTTCGATACGCTGGTCCCAACCAATACGTTTGATGCGCATCGTCTGACGCAGTGGGCCGGGGAGTTCGGCAAGAAGTATGAGATGACGGAACGGCTGTTCAAGGCGTACTTCACCGATTCGGAACATTTGGGAGACCGTGCGGTATTGGCGCGCTTGGCCGGCGAAGTCGGGCTGGACGCCTCTGCGGCAGCCTCCATGCTGGAGAGCGATGCTTACACGAACGATGTCCGCAAGGACGAGGGAGATGCGGGACGACTCGGCATCAACGGGGTACCGTTCTTCGTCATCAACCAGAAATACGGCATTTCCGGCGCCCAGCCGACACAGGTGTTTGCCGAAGCGCTGGACAATATCTGGAAAGAAGAGCATCCGCTGACGCTGCTGGGGAACAGTGCTGACGGGGATGACCTCTCCTGCACGGACGGCTCCTGCCAGGTGCCGACGGATAAAAAGGCGTAAACACTGCGTTTGCCGCAAGTCGCCCGAAATTGAATAAAGGCTGTTAGCTGAAGAAAGGCTGCCTACAACCGGGCTTGCGAGCAATCCGGGAGGCAGCCTTTTTGGCTGTATATTTTATTAAGGATTTTTTACATGAGGATACGGTTAGACCGGTTAATAGACCGTTTTGGTCAGCTGCTTGAACAGCTGGAAGCCGATCTCGTCCACATGCCGTTTCTGCGGCCTCATCATGGACAGCATTTTCATCGCAAAGCTGCCGTTGTTGGACAGCACGACGACCGCCGTGTTTTTTTCCATGTGAAAGCCCAGGAAGCTGCTTGAGCCGTACGTACCGCCGTTATGCCAGTGAATCCGGTCGTGGTAGATGCCGGTTTTGACCATCCATCCGAGGCTGACGTCCTCGCCGCGTCGTACCCGGTGGCGGGGTTTCTGCCCGTCGCGAAGCGCGGCCGTGATTGGGGCGGAGCCCATGCCGACGTTCGCTTTGGCAAATTGGAGCAGATCATGCGCCGTGGAACGCAAGCCTCCCGCGCCGGCGAGAACGCCCAGATCCCAATGGGGAACCGGCTTGCCGTTGGCCGTATACACCGGGAGGAGACGGGACTGCTGCTCATCGTTCAGTTCAAAGAGCGTGTCCTCCATAAATAACGGTCCGCAGATCTCTTCCCGCATAAGCTGTTCCAGACTCCGGCCGGTGCAGCGGCTCAAGATAAGCCCAAGCAGGCCTACGCCCAAATTGGAATACTCGAAGCTTCCGCTCGACGAAGGTCTGGTTTTCAGCAGGTCCTGCAGCAGATGCTGCTCGGTGTAGTTTTGGTACGGGTTCAGTTTGTCGGTGACGGTCTGCTTGAGACCGGCCGGCAGCCGTGGAAGTCCGGAGGTATGCGTGGCGAGCTGTTCCAGCGTGATGGCGCCGACTTTGGCGTTAGAGGCGATTTCAGGTATGTATTGGCCTACGGTATCCTTGAGCTGCAGTTTGCCCTGACGCTGCAGGATACACAGAAGTGAGGTCGTAAAAACTTTCGTTACGGATGCGATTTCATAGATGGCTGATGCGTAATCGAAGCCCGGAGGTTGTCCCCAGCCGGTGTAAAAATGGTCCCCGTTCTCCAAAATGCCGATGGTGACGCTCAGCGGGTTTCTTTCCCCGTAATGCTCCTGCACCAGGTAGTTGGCTTCTTCAATGATTTCATGGTCAGGAATGATCATGCGCTTATGGCACCTCCTATCTTAATTAGACGCCATGACCCCCTTACAGGTTTCGCTAGAAGGTTTACCAATTAGAGGATTACCCCTTTTTAGCGTGCGTGACGCGCAAATTCTAGAATCAAACGGCGGTTTTTATCGAAAAAATGCAGAAAATCTCCAAAAAACTAACATTTTTGGCTGGACTGACCGATATGGGAGGTAGGGTCTTTTTTTGTTTCTACTCAAAATAAGGGAATTGGAGGGAATTTACATTGCGAATCAGATTAAAAAGGGTACTGGTCATGTCCCTGGTTATGGTGCTGTGCATGGCCTATGCCGGAACGACCTGGGCCGCCACGGCGGATTTAACCAAACTGGTTTTGTCCAAAAATGAGCTTACCCTTGAAATCGGCGATACGGCGAAAGTAACCGCGACGGGTGTATATTCGGATAATTCAACGGCAGATTTGACGGTAAAGGCGAGCTGGAGCAGCTCGAACAACGTAGTCGCCACCATATATAACGGTACCGTAACCGCGAAGAGCGAAGGTACGACAACAGTAACAGCCGTATTCGGGGACGTATCCGAATCGGTGTCGGTGACTGTAACGAAGAAGGTCAAGGCGCTTACGAAAGATGTGCAGAGCCTGGATTTGAAGCTGGGGGACAAGCCCCAGATCAAGCTGACCGCAACCTATACAGACAACAATACGGAGGAAGTTTCCGGCAAAGCAGACTGGTCGACGGATAACGCCAGCGTGGCGACGGTCGTGAACGGAACGGTGACGCCGGTGGGTCCGGGTACGGCTACGCTGACGGCGGTGTACGGCAAGCAGACCGTAACGATTCCGGTGAGCGTAGAAGTGGTGAAGCGGCTCGATGCGGACCCTGCGCAGGTGTCCATGCTGCTGAGCGAGAAGACGCCGGTGCAAGTGACGCTGAAAGCGACTTATCCGGACGGCACAACCAAGGATAACGTTGCGGCCGACGCTGAATGGACGTCGAGCAACGAAGGCGTGGCGGACGTCATCAAGGGGCAGATTACTCCTTACGGTCCGGGAACCGCGACGATTACGGCGAAGTACGGTACGAAAACGGCAACGATTCAGGTCGATGTCGACAAGACGATCCGCCTGAAAGCGGACAAGCAGGATATTTTCCTTCATGCAGGGGACTCCACCACACAGCCGATCAAGGTTGAAGCGGTGTATCCGGACAAGGATCCGGTGGATATTACAGGAGACGCTGTATGGTCTTCCAGCGACGAGAAGGTCGCTTATGTAAACAAAGGCGTTATCACGGCCATCGCGCCGGGTGCAGTGATCATTACCGCCAAATACGGGGACAAGAGCGTGGCCATTAATGTCGACGTTGACGTGCCGCGCCACCTCGATCTGGTCGAGAAGGTTGCACTGAGCCTGACAGGTGAGAAGACGAAGCAGCTGGACCTGATCGCTACCTATGCGAATGGGGAAACCGAGAAGGTTCAGAGCAAAGCCGTTTGGAAATCCAGCAATGAGGACGTCGTTTTTGTCAGCGGCGGGAATTTGACGGCTTTCAAAAAAGGGGAATCCAAAGTCAGCGCCACCTATGGCGGAGTGACGGTAACGACATCGGTAGCGGTCGACATGCCGCTCAGCATCTCGCTGCCGGTGAAGAAGCTGTCCCTGAAGGTGGACGCCACCTACCAGGCGAGCATCGTGCTGGATTACGGTGCGGACCGTCCGGCCGAGACGATCTCGTCCAAGGACAAGGTGGAATGGAGCACAAACAAAAAGGATATTGCCGACATCGATGAAAATGGGCTCATCACTGGCGTGGCGACAGGCACCGCGACGATTACGGCCAAGTACGAAGGCAAATCGTACACGATGACCGTGGAAGTCGGATTGGTCAGCGACCTGAAAGCGTCGGATACGCTCGTGATTATGTCCGCCGGTGACAAGAAGCAGCTGACCTTGACCGCGAAGGATGCGACGGGTACGGTGGTGGACGTGACCAAGGAAGCGTCCTGGAAGTCGAGCAGTTCCACGGTTGCCGGGGTAGACAATAATGGCCTGGTATCCGGTCTGAAGAGCGGGAAAGCCAACATTACCGCTGAGTACGGCGGACAGAAAGTAACGATCCCGGTGGAAGTTGACGTCATCTCCGCCATTGAGGCGAGCGAGACCGCAGTATCGCTGAAGACGGTAGGCAAAGCCAAGGATAAAACGGCCACCGTCAAGCTGGAAGTGACGTTCAGCGACGGCAGCACCAAGGATGTGACATCCAAGGCGGAATGGAAAACCGGAAACTATAAAGTAGCGTCGGTTAACGACGGTGTCATTACCGCCGCTGCTTACGGCAAAACAACCGTGACGGCCAAGTACGGCAACAAGACGGTCCGGATTCCGGTCGAAGTGGATACGCTGAAATATTTGCAGACTGACAAGGTGAGCGTGACGCTGAACGTCGGCGACAAGCTGACGCTGGCGGCCACGGCGACCTACATGGACGGAACCGATGTGGACGTCTCCAAGCCGGCCCTTTGGAAGTCTTCCAAAATTTTAACGGCGACGGTGAAGGACGGCCAGATCACGGCTAACGGCAAAGGCAAAGCGACGATCACGGTCAGCTTCGGCGGCAAATCGACCAAGGTGGTCGTGACGGTACAATAGACATAATCGGATCAAAGCGATCCGGATATTAAGAATCACCCATAGTCCATGTGACTGTGGGTGATTCTTTTTTGCTTGCGCAAGCTGCAGGAGCAATGGCGAGTGGGAAGCACGATCAGCGTGACAGATGCTCGGCCAGATAGCGGCCTGTATATGAGGCCTGAACGGCCGCCACATCTTCCGGCGTACCCTGCGCGACCAACTGCCCTCCGGCATCCCCGCCTTCGGGTCCGAAATCGGCGATCCAGTCGGATGCGGCGATCAGATCGAGATGGTGCTCGATCACCATGACCGTGTTGCCGGCGTCCACGAGCCGGTTCAACAGACGGCACAGATGCCGGACATCACTGGGATGAAGCCCGGTCGTGGGCTCATCCAGCAAGTACAAGGTATGCCCTCTGGCTTTTTTGCCAAGCTCCTTCGCCAGCTTGATCCGCTGGGCTTCTCCGCCAGACAGCGTCGTCGTGGGCTGCCCCAGCTGCAGGTAGCCGAGCCCCACTTCACCCAGCAGGTTCAGCATGTCGGTTATTACAGGCTCCTCAAAGAGGGCGGCATTCTCCAGGACGGTCAGGTTCAGAATGTCCGAAATGCTAAAGCCCTTGTACTGAACGGCAAGCACATTCTCTTTGAACCGTTTTCCCAGGCAAACGGGGCAGCGCACCTCCACATCCGGCAGAAAGTGCATATCCAGCTGCAGGGTGCCCATGCCGCGGCATTTCTCGCACCGGCCGCCCGGCGTGTTAAAGGAGAAGTGCTTGGGACTCAGCCGTTGTTTCCGGGCCTCGGGCAGCTCCGCGAATAAGCTGCGGATCGGGGTAAACAGGTCGGTATAGGTCGCGATATTGGATCGCGAAATCTTCCCGACCGGGGCTTGGTCAACGGCGATGACCTTGTCGATAAGCTCCAGGCCGGTGATGCGTCCGTATTGGCCTGGCATATCGCCGGACAAACGAAGATGGGATTTTGCCGCAGGTTCGAGGATATCGAAGAGAAGGGTGGATTTGCCCGAACCTGAAACTCCCGTCACTGTAATCAGGCATCCGAGCGGAAAGCTGACGGTCAGCTGCTTCAGGTTATGGGCGGAAGCCTGCTCGATCGTAAGCTTGCTGCCGCTGCCCGCTCTCCGCGTAACCGGAGGGTGGGCGATGTCCACCTCGCGCAAATACCGCCCGGTAGCGGATCCGGGGATTGCTTTCAACTGTTCGAGCGTTCCGGTGCCGACGACGGTCCCGCCTTCTTTTCCGGAGCCGGGGCCAATCTCGATCAGATGGTCCGCAGCCTTCATTACCTCGGTGTCATGTTCGATGACCAGCACGGTATTTCCCAAATCGCGGAGCCGCTTCAGCACCCGGATCAGCTTGTGGGTATCCCGCGGATGGAGACCGGCCGTTGGCTCGTCCAGTACGTACAATACGCCGGTGAGGCCCGATCCGAGCAGCGAAGCGAGCCGGAGCCGCTGGGCTTCCCCGCCGGACAACGTGCTCGCCTTCCGGTCCAGCGACAAATATTCGAGCCCGACGTCGATCAGCCGCTGGATGCGGTCCGCCAACCCGTTGAAAATAGGCTCCCATACAGCCAGGCTTTCGCCTGGAAGCTCCTGTTTCAACTGCTTGAGCCAGGCATAGAGCGGGAGAAGGGTGTAAGAAGCCGCCTCGATGATAGTCGTACCCTTAATGGTAACGAGCCGGCCCTCTCTCCCCAATCTCGATCCCTGGCAATCGGGGCAGATCTGCTTCATAAAATACGGATCCCACTTTTTAGAGCCCGATTCTTCCGGATCCCCGTCATGTTCCCTGTACTTGCGCAGCAAATGGGTGATCAAGCCTTCAAAATTGCCCTTCCCCACAGTTTTGGGGGGCTTAACGCCGGGGAAGTGGCGCTGGAACTGCTCACTGGCTGCGCCATAGAGCAGCATGTCGCGTGCGATCGCGCCATAATCGCGGATGGGCAGGTGCGGCTCGTACGGGAAGCCGTAATGTTTAGATGCCGCTAACAGAACGTCGGCATAGTATTCGCGAACCCAGCCATCCCAGAGCGTTACGCCTCCTTCCAAGATACTGCGGTCTTCCTGCAAAAGCCGGTCCACGGCAATATCGGTCACGATGCCGATCCCCGTGCAGGTCGCGCAGGCTCCTTCAGGCTTGTTGAAGGAGAAGTGGGCCATCGTCAGCTTCGGGATTGAGGCATGGCAGTGCGGGCAGGGCATATGCTTAGGCTCCTCAATCGTATCTTCCGATGGTTCAAGAACTTCTTCGGACACCGCTGGACTGTCTTCGAAGACGGGGTGAATGCTTTGACCGCAAGCTGGACATACCCGCACGCCGAGCTTGGCGTACAGCACACGCAGGTACGTATAGATCTCCGTAACGGTCCCGACGGTGGACCGGGGGTTCCTGTTGGTCACATGCTGGCTGACGCTGATGGAAGGGGAAAGGCCGCGGATGGAATCCACCCGTGGTTTGCTGATGAAATCCGTCACCATCCCCATGGACTCCATGTACTGCCGTTGGCATTCCTTTTGCAGCGTATCCATCGCGAGCGACGATTTGCCCGACCCGGACAAGCCCGTCAGCACGACCAGCCTGCGTTTGGGAATACGGAGCGAAATATTCTTCAGATTATGCTCCCGGGCCCCTTCGATTTCGATATATTCATCCACGAATCCATCCCTCTCTTTCGTTTTGCTATACGGTACACTGGATGGTTTTAGAATAATTCATATATACGACAAAAGATGACGTAATTGGAGGGATGGCATAGTAAAAAGGCCTCACGCCGAAGCGGAAGCCTTTTAATGTTCACGGACGTTCCTAATAACTATGCTGGAAACGATTCATGCACGATATTCTTTTTAAAATTGGTCTTTGGCCGTCGAATCTACTCCAGCCGTTCCACGTCTACGACCGGTACGTTCACAGGCTCGACGGTTTGATCGCCGTCCGGGTACATCTCCTCGGATTCGTTATAGGTTCCGATGACGGTCACGCTGCCCTCGGTGAATTGGAAATTGCCCCTCAGTTTGATATACGACCCTTCCATTTCCGCGAGCGCTTCGCCCTGGCCGCCTTGGACGATATAGATGGTAAAGCGAACCTTCTCTCCCGGATGCGACGGCAGATCGGTCGCTACGATATCCGTAAAGTCCTGCTGGAAGCCCGTAAACTCATAGGCGTCGCCGCGCCGCTCATATATCACCTCCGGTGCCGTGCCTCCGGCAGCGTCCATCCCGCCGGTCACGCTGTCTCCGCCAATCTCCGGATTCGTCACCAGGAGCGACTTGTCCGATTGAACGCTATAGCCGTCCGCGCTCAATTGGAACAGCTGGACCATGCCGTTCTCCCGGACTTCATAAGCGGCATACAGCGCCTTCCGGGTCGTTGAGTCCGCTTCGACGAGAATGACCGGCGTGCTGCCCGTGCTGAGCGACGGTTCGATGGAGACTTTCCGGATGGCAGCTCCCTGCGGGAAATCGTGGCTGCTGTAACCTTGCACCGTCTCATCGCTGTTCATCCGGGTGAAATAGACGGTGTTGCTGCCGTCCGCCCCGATGGCATAGGCTTTGCCGCCGAAGCGATCCGCTCCTCCGCTGACGAAGTCGTAGGAGGGGGAGGGATCGGCGCTCTGCAGCAGGCGGACCGGATCGTGAACCGTCCAGGCCAGCTGGGCCGCCTTGATCTTGTCTTCCGTATCCTCGTAGCCGGATAAGGCCTGGTAAATCGCGATCGCCTCTTCATACTTATGGTTCTTCACTTTGCGGTCTGCGCCCTTCAGCCAGGTGCCGATTTGCCGGGTGATGTAATCCTGGACGGCGGACTGCTTCATGCCGGCGCCGGCCATGTAGGCGGCGTACATCTTGGCGTGGGCGGCAAAGTTTGCCGCCTGGTCTCCCTGCACGTCCTTTGTGAGCAGCGTGCGGGTGAGGGAGTCGGCCTTTTCTTTTACCCAATTCGCCTTAAAGCTGCGGCTCTTGTATTCGGTCATCATGGACAGCGACCAGTCCAGCATGTTCTGATACTGCCCGGCACCCGCCATGCGGGCCATCAGAGCCTCGTCATACGATTGAAATTTTCCGCTTAACTGCTTGCTTTTGGCTACCGCACCGCCGTAAAATTCCGCCGGAATGGCCAGCAGATTCCATTTAAAGGCGTTGTCGTTAACGTCCCCCTGGGCCAACTGATCCTTCGCCTGCTGGTAAAAGAGGGATTGGAACTGCTTGAAATCCTTGGTCAGATCCTCCGAAATGCCGTACATCGCGGAGATCTTCGGATAGTAGGCGGCCAGCGGCTGGCTCGCAGCCATATACTCCTTCTTGGCGGCAACCAAGTCGGCGTATACATTCATAAGCCCGTCAAAATCCCGGTTTCTGGCAGCAGTTTCCGCGCGTTGATCTAAACGGGACAGCGACTGCCTCATGGAGGTGATCGGCTCAAGCTCTTTCAGCCGGGAGGCGATCAAATCTTCCTTATAGCGTATGGACCGGTTTGCGGCGGCTTTTTGGTACCATTCCTCTGCATTGATCAGATCTTTACGGTCGTAGTACTGACCCGCTGTGGCGACCCAATCGATCTTCCGGTTCATGTCATAACCCTTGACTCCGATCAGGACCAAAGCTGCGGCGCAGAGCAAAATATACAAATTACGCAGGGTTAGCGCGTTTTTCATCGTCATATCTTTATGGCCTCTTTATTCCCATTTTTGAAAATCCGGGTCCCAGCGGTACTTTTCATTATAAATGGCGGATACCTCGTCGCGTAAGCCGTCCCAGGACTGGTCCGGATTGCGCCGCACGATCTGGTACAGGCGCAAAAACCGCTCCCGCGGCAGACCGCGCGCGTAGCGCCGGATGAAATCAGGATACATATCCACGTACTTCTTCATCCGTACAGCGGCGCCGGCCGCAGCCGTCATAATGCTGGCACCCTGCTTCATTTGCAGGATGTAACGCTCATGAATGAGCAGATAACGAATGGCGCTGGCCTTGATCAGCTCGCGTTTGACCTTGGCGATTTCGCCGATATAAGCGGCCAGATCGGAATCGAAGTCCTCGATCAGCAGCGGCTCTAGCTCGAGATCCATGTCTTTGCGCAGCACGAACGACTGGAGCAGCACGATTTGCTGCAGCCGGATCCGGTCGTTATGCACGATGGTGGCAATCTCCCGCAGAATCTCGTACCCGATCTGCTCGTCATCCTTAATGGCGGCCGAGGCGGTCGACAGATTCAAATAGATGCCTTCCAGGATCAGGCGCTGGCTGCCGTGGAGCAGCTTGTCCAGCTGGCGGCGCGTCTCGGACGGCAGCATGCGCCGCTGGAGCAGCCACAGCAGCACCGTCAGCAGGAGGCCCCCGCCCAGGCAGACGGCAATCTGCAGGAATGTCTGGCTTAGCAGCACGGCCACCAGCGTCAGCAGAAGGGCGGAAAGCCTTTCCGTCTGCATCGACCGCTTGGCGTTAATCGCCGCCTGGTCCATGACTGGGATCAGCGCGTGACGGCCGCAGTTGGCGCAAGTGTCTTCCCACAGGACGGTAAAATGATGGCAATGTTTGCAAACTCTTAACTTTTGATAGGCATATCTCGTTCTATAATAAGGGCGCAGACGTACCGGCTTCTTTTTAACCATGGCGGTCTCCCGGGTTGGCAATGGTGAGCAGCGTTTCGTCCAGCTCTTCCGGAAGCGGCGCGTTCTTCTGACGTCTGAAATAATTGACGGATTTGATCAAAACAAAAAGAAACAAAACGGCGAGACATCCGTAAGCAATCATATCAATATTCCTTTCTATCGGATGGATAATTATGCAAGTTAATAGTTAGGTCCTAATGCCTACAATCCGCGGAGCTCCTGTAAACATTGAACTTTGGCAGGTATAATTATATCATAATGTTATAGATTGGGATATTTTAGCGCTCGGCATGGAAGTTTCTACTGAATATGGAATGAAACTAGAAACGTCGCTTCACGTTTTTTTATCGTTTCTTAAGGAATATTTAAGACTTTTTGCCTAGAGTTAATAATGGCACTCTTACGGCTTGGAAAGGTCGAATTTTGCGGAATACTGGCCTCGAATATTGGAAACCGAAGACTAATGTTGTGAAGGAGAAACGCTATGCATTTAAAAAATAAATGGACGCTGTGCCTGCTGGCGGGGGTGCTGCTGCTTGTGTCATGGTGCGGCTTCCTGCCCGCGGTATCGGCTGCCGGGCAGCCGTCATCCCAGATTGACGCTGTACTGGTGATGGATGCCAGTAATTCGATGAAGGCTAGCGATCCCAACCGGATCAGCGGCGAGGCGATGAAGATGTTCATCGACATGCTGTCCGCCCAAGGGGACAAGGTCGGAATCGTCTCCTATACGGACAAGATCCAGCGGGAGAAGGCGCTGCTTGAAATCCAGTCTGCGGCGGACAAGGAAGATCTGAAGCAGTTCATCGACCAGCTTGACCGCGGCGCCTATACCGACATTTCGGTCGGCGTGGATGAAGCGGTGAAGGTGCTGAAACAGGGCATGGACAAGAGCCACGAGCCGATGATCGTCGTCCTGGCGGACGGCAACAATGAGCTTGACCCGAAATCGGGCAAGACGGAGCAGCAGGCCGACCAGCAGCTGAGCGCCGCCGTGCAGGAGGCGAAGCAGGCAGGCATTCCGATCTATACGATCGGGCTGAATGCCGACGGCAAGCTGAACAAGGCCGCCCTGGCGGATCTGGCCAGCCAGACCGGGGCCAAATCGTTCTCCACCAGCTCGGCGGATGATTTGCCGCAAATTTTGAGCGAAATTTTCGCCAGCCACCAGAAGCTGAAGATCGTTCCGGTGCAGTCGATCACCGCGAACGGCAGCTATCAGGAAGTGACCATCAGCGTTCCGAATGCGAACGTGCTGGAAGCGAACATTTCGATGATGTCCGGAAGCCCGGTTGACGTGAAATTAACCGATCCTGCCGGGACGGCACAAACCATTCCTTCGGCGAACGTGCTGAGCTCCAAGTCGAAGACGTACTCCCTGATCAAGCTGCTGAAGCCTAAGCAGGGCGACTGGAAGCTCCAGGTGAAGGGCGTTCCGAAGGACAAAATCGACATCAATCTCGTCTTTAACTATGATTTGGACCTGACGATGGATCCGCTGCCGTCCAAATCGGTGAAGCCGGGTGACACGATAGAGATCAAGTCGTATCTGGTCAGCAGCGGCCAGAAGCTTCAGGATCAGGCGCTGTATGGCAGCATGGCCGCCAAGCTTCTGGTGAAGGACCTCGATACGGGCAAGACCGAGGAAGTTAAGCTGACGAACCAAGGAGACCATTTCGAGGGTTCTTATAAAATTACCGATAAGCACCAGTACGAACTGAAGGTGCGTGCGGAAGACCAAAGCTTCTACCGCGAAACCCAGCCGGTTACCGTCAGCGCCAAGCCGGCGGCTGCGGGCACGGGGGCCGGGACAGCTGCTTCAGGAGCGTCCAAGGATAAACCGTTCCCTACGATGCTCGTCGTGATCGGGGTTATTGCCCTTCTGATCATCGCGGCCGCGGCGTATTTCATTTTAAATGCCGTGAAGAAGGCGAATCGGGGCTTTGTCGGGCAGATGGTCATCGAGATCCGCGACGAGAACACCGGGGAGAAGACGTACCCGCAATATAAGAAGCTGACCTCATTCCGGGGCAAGTTCAACCTGCACCAGCTGCTGCAGCTGGCGCCGGAACTGAAGGAAACCGACAAGATCATGTTTACGCCGGGCAAGAACGACCGCCTGGTGCTGAAAAATGCTTCGCCTTGCACGATTGAGCGGTCCGGCCGCGTGCTGGATGCTTCCGCCGGCGTGGAGCTGAAGAGCGGAGACCGCCTGAGTGTGTCTCTGCAGCAGATTGACAAAACGATACAATTTGAATATTTGGTGTAACGGGTTATTCATATCCGTGCACCTTTTCCAGGAGGGGAATTTATGAAACCGGTCGTTAGAGAACATATACAGCAGCTGGACGTGTCGCTGGGAGGCGGTATCGTCAGCGAAAAAATCCGGGTGGATACGATTGACAACCCGATTCTGATCATCGGCCTCGGAGGCACCGGCATCGATGCGCTGCTGCGTCTGAAATACCAGATCAACCGGCGCTTTAAGCTGCCGGAGGATCCGCTCTCCAAGAAGAAAATGGACAAGCCGGACAACGTCGAGTTCCTGGCTTTTGAAACGAACGAGCAGGACCGGAACAAGCGCTACAAAGGCGTGGGCCTCGATCCGATCAACGAATTCGTGCTGCTGTCGAACGCCGAGATCGGCGGACTGCTGCAGAACCGCAGCATTTTGGAGCCGTACATTACGGACTGGCTGTCGCCCGAGCTCAGCATCACCGACGGCATGAACGGAGCGGCGGGCGTCCGCCAGGCGGGACGCTTGCTGCTCTTCACGAAGATTAACCAGGTCGTGCAGGCCATCGACAAGAAGATCAAGACGCTCTCTGTAGGCACCAACAAGAAGCTGATGGTGTTCCTGCTGACCGGCCTCTCCGGCGGTACCGGAAGCGGCTGCTTCCTGGACATCGCCTATATCGTCCGCGGCATTATCGAGCGCGACCATGGCTCCGCCGGGATCGACCGGGTCAACACGCTCGGTTATCTGTTCACGCCGGATATCAACCTGGCGAACAAGAGCCTTAGCGAACATACGCGTGAGTACATCAAGAAGAACGGTTATGCGGCCCTCAAAGAGCTCGACTACTGGATGAACGTGGATGCGCGCGGGGAGCGGTTCAAACAGCAGTACGGCAACATTCTGACGGTCAACTCGCCGCTGCCGCCGTTTAACCTGTGCCATCTGATTTCGGCGACCAACACGGAAGGCAAGCTGCTGGAAAATGCCTATGATTACTGCATGAACGTCACCGCCGAGAACATTACGAACTTCATGGCGAGCGAGGAAAAGCAATCGGGCGAAGAATTCGCCATTCACGACTATATCAGCAACATCCGCACGAATATCGCCCAAATGAACAAGGCGTATCCGGCCAACTACGATTACAACATCATCGGCGCCTCGTCGGCCGTGCTTCCGATTGAGGAAATGACGACGTTCCTGGCGTACCGCCTTTTCGGCAAAATGGAGACGATGTTCGAAAAAGCGCCGAATCAGGAAGACGTGGAGAAGTTCGCCCGCAAGCTTGGCGTCGATCTCGACACGATGGTGAAGACGTTTGAATCGCGCGTGCCGGAGCCGCTGCCCGGCTACCAGAACAGCGAGCGCTTGAGCTACACGAACGTTGTTAAAAATCAGGTCATCAACATGGACACCGAGCTGGAACAAAATTTCCTGGCGCGGGCCCGTGAGGAATATATCAAGGCGAAGAAGCAGCTGCCAGGCGAAATCGTGGCGCAGTTCAGCGACCAGATCCGCCGCATGTTCCTGCACCCGCAGCAAGGGCCGTTCTACGTGTCTCGCCTGATCTACACAGAGAAGGGGTTCAGCCTGCTCAAAATGCTGCTCTCCTATATTGAGACGCTGCGCGAGAACCTGACCCGCATTCCGCGGGATATCGAGGTGGCCCGGGAGCAGGCGGATGAGCGTCTGGGCGATGCAAAGAGCGCCTTCGTATCCAAAGAAAAGAAGAAAAACGTCTACATCGAGGCCAAAATCAACGAATATTGGCTGATGGCGGACGTAGAGCGTACCGAGCAGATGATCGAGTTCTACGAGGATCTGTATGATCTGCTGAACAAGGAAAACAACCGTATTTATAACGTATATACCGAAATTTTGAACGCGCTGAACTCCATTTTCGCCAAAAACGGAGACATTCTCCTGAACGGGGAGGAGCAGCAGGATCACAAGGGCAACAAAACTTACTACTGGAATCTGGTCAGCGTGCCCGACATCTCGAAGGTCATTAACCGCATGATGGAGCAGAAGGATGTTGACGATCTGATCCGCGACTTTGCGCAGGAGCTGCTGGACCATTCCAATCGCTGGATTCGCGAGCAGGAGATCGACGTGGTCAGCTCCATTTCGGAGTTTCTGACCGACAAGTTCGGCGACCTCATTACCCGCTCGATGGAAGACTTCCTGATCATGAAGTTCGGCCAGGAGGAGTCGATCGAGAAGTTTGTGGAGCGGAACATCGCCAGCAAGCTGGACGAAGAGGCCGTGCCGGTTTTCCACTTGAGCAACAGCGCAGGCAATCTGTACTTCCCGTCCTGGGGCTTTGTCTCCGTGCCGGTGCAGGCGCCGAGCATCCTGAAGGGGATCCGCAATTATCAGAACAATTCGGTGGGCAAATCGCATTTTACCGTCAAAGAGAGCGAAGTGAAGAACCGGATCTTCTGGCTGAATACGAAAAATGGCGTGCCGCTGTTTGTGTATACGCCGCTTAAGGTGTACGAAGAAAGCTACGAACGCACGATTCTGGACAAAGAAGGCATCGGCCGCCACCTGGTGCAGACCGATCGTGTGAACTGGACGTACCTGCCTTCGCCGATTCCGGAAAAATCGTGGGGCGAGACCTACGTAAACCCGCGGGTGCAGAGCTATAACGCCCGTGTCCGCACCGAATTCGACCAGGCGCTGCAGCTGAAGGTGGTTCAGCTGAAGGATGCCGACCAGAACACCAGCAACCGCTACGCGGTGGTGTTTACGAAGCCGTTTGACGTGGAGTTTGCGCTGCGCGCGTACGACATGCAGCTGAATGCCGCCAAGCCGAATCTTGGCGAAGTGAAGCGGGCGCTGACCGAGCTGAAGCGTTACTTGAGCGAGGGCCTGGAGCGGGAAGGATCGAAGGATATCTTTGGCTCGATCAATGAGGAGCTGGCCAAGGAGAACCTGATCCGTTCGCCGGAGCTCATCGCCCGGGTACGGGCCGAATTGGCCAAATATACAGCCATTGCCGCCAAGGCTGCCGAGCTGGAAGACATCATCAGCCAGCATCAGGATGAGGAGAAATGGCTGGACCAGTTTATCGAAGCGATGTACACCGGTACGATCTGCAAGAAGGGCGCCTTGTACGTCTACGACCGCGACCCGGAAGAAGAAGCATGGCAGCCGTTCGCCAATCTGCTGAAAAGCGTCAATTACGTCGAATACGAAGTGTTCAAGCATTTCCGCGGGCTGGATGAGAAAAGCCGCAGCACCCTGCTGCGCAAATCGTCCCGCCGGGATGCCGAGCTGACCGCTTCGGAGGATATCACCCCGCTGCTCACCAAGCTGGAGGAGCTGTCGGCGACCTTCCTGGAAGCCCGCGACCGTCTCGAATACGAGAAGGTGGAGCTGGCGGACGGGGAAGACCGCTATCAGTTCTACAGACAGATTTCTTCCAAGCTGAACGATATCCGCAGAAGGCTGAAGTAGGCGATGAACGGCATTTTAGAGCGGTTTGCATCCAGCTATGCCGCGGCCCAGGAGAGCCTGACGGGTAAGGGAGACGACCAGAGCAGCATCCATTACCCGGCGGTGCTTCTGTTTATCGGCGACAAGACGGCGGACGCCATCGGGCCGATCATGAAGATCCACCGGCAAAAGTGGGATAACAGCGCCGGAGTGACGTATTTCCATGTCGGCACGGCATCCGGCAGCGACCGGGGGGCCGCCGCTTCAGACGAGACCCACGGCACTTTGGCGTCCACGGCCTCCCAGGAAAGTCATGCGAATGGACGGTTTGAAGCCAAAGGGTACGGGTTCGGCGAAGTGCGCTCCGAAGACGGCGGTTCCTTGCTGAGCCGCTTTCTGTTGGACGACTCCGCTGTGCCGGGTGATCCCAAAACGATACGCAAAGAGCTGTACCGGGCGTTCTACCGGAACGAAAAGCAGTTGTTCGAGCTGAATAAGGCGATCCGCCGGCTAGAGTCTCATATTGCGGGCTACGGCCGGATGTATTCCTCATTCGACCGGATCCATCTCTCTGTCATTACGCGGGTCGACGACCCGCTTAATGTGTTCATACCGGAAATTTCGCTGCTGGCCCAGTCGATCTTCAGCCAGTCCTTCAAGTCGGTTCAGATGGACCTGTACGCGCTGATCAGCGAACGGGAGCAGCTGGAGTCGTTCGGATACGCCAGCTCGGCAGGGATGGCTTTTCTGCGGGAGCTCGACATGATACAGCGCCCCGAGTACACGTTCTCCGCGCCGCTGCACGTCACGGAGGATGGACTGTCCATTCCGGTGACGCATCCGGCTTCGCCGCTCTTCGATCTGGTGTACGTGCTGTCGGACAAAAACGAGCGCGGCATCGCCGATCCTGGCGGCATGCAGGACAACTATGAGATCATCTGCCACCTCGGTCTGCTGAAGAACCGCAAGCAGAAGGAGCATCAGGTCGACGGTCAGGCAGGAAGCTATAACAATACCTCCTTCAAAAATAACATCATGACGGAGTCCGGCCGGCCGGGCTATGTCTCCGCCGGTTTCTCCAGGGTCAAGCGGCCGAACCAGCCGATTGCCCTGACGGTGCTGTACCATTTCTACAGCCAGCTGCTGCTGCGGATGAAGACAGGAAGAGAGCTCGGTATCAAGGAACGCCTGGCATTCTTCGGGCTGGATCCGGCGGCGGTTTCGTCGCGAGCGGACCATGTGGTGCCGGACGGCAGCCGGATCGAGGAAATGAACGGCATGATGACCCGGCCGGTCGGCTTCGCTTCGCTGAAAGGCATGTCCGTACGGGAAGCGGAGGAGGCGCTGTTCGGTGACGGATGCCGGCGGTATTTTCAAGCCAACTATGAGCAGGAGGCAAGCGAAGCGCTGGGCCGTCTGGACGGGGCGGAAGAGCTGGATTCCGTCATCCGGCAGCAGATGGCGGAGCATCCGGAGATCAGCGTGTTCCACATTGCGGCATGGACCGGCGGGAAAGACGGGGCAGGCGGTGTGCTGGAGGCGCTGCGGGCCCGGATCCGCGATATGGCCGGCCAGCTGGAGGCTGACCGGGCCGAGCTCGACCGGTATTACGGCGAGCAGGTGGGGAACCTGCCTTTTCCAAAACGGCTGCTGATGGACAAGCATAATGTGCGGAGCTTTATCCGCTATTTTCTGGAGACCATCTATCAGCGCAAGCTGGAATTGCTGCTTCTGGAGACTGAGCTGAAGCTGTACCGCCGCTATGAGGCGGAGCTGGAGCGTCTGCACGGCCACTACAAACGGCAGGCGCAGCGGCTGGAACAGCTGGAGGGTGAGCTGCATGCCTCTGCGCAGCAGAGCATTCGGGCTGCCGACGATTATATCGGGCAGAACATTATGGAGTATTACGGACTCGTGACCGAAGACATCATGCGCGACCTGGAGGCGAAGAGGGGGCCGTTTATCTTTTTCGAGGACCGTTATGTCGGGAACCTGTCCGCATTGGCAGCTGCAGGGACCGACAAACTGCTGGAGAGGCTCATTGCTGTCGTGGCGCGTGATTTGCTGACGGCGGAGCCTTTTGATCAGACCTTTGAGGATGAATTGCTGCGCCGGGCCAACGTAACGATCGATTACAGCAACAAGCAGGTGCTGTCGAAGGAAGACCTGTTCAAGATGCTGTACCGAACCCTTGAGGAGCATGCGGTCATTAACGTGCGGCTGTTCGACTACACGCAGGAGCACCGCTATGAGGAAAAGTATTTCTTTGGCGATGCCAGCAGCGAATTCGTCCGGTATGCCCTGGGGGCAGACGAGACCTCGCGCATCTACAAGCTCGGGGTCGTGCACGAGAAGCGCAGCAGCGGCGTCGAGAAGCTGAACCTGATGGGCGGATTCCATCTGGAGGACTTAATGTATTACCGCAACGGCAAAGCCTACTATGAGACGTACGTCCAGAACGGCTACGAATTTCACGGTGTGGACCCCGGGCAGCTGCCGGAGCTGCGGTAAGAGCCCGGGTGCCACTTAAGAAAGGAAGCATGGTATCATGCAGCGTAAAATCAATCTGCTTCTGCTGCTCCTCAGCCTGATTGGCGGCGCGGCCGGCTACGTCATCGGAGAGGTCGTGCTGCACGTGTGGGGCAGCGATCTTCCGCGAATCGTGGCCATTGGATTATATTTGGGAATACTGGCTCTCTGCATCGGCACCGGGTGCCTGATCGCGGAGATGATGTCACCCCGCCTGAATGGGCCGTCCTGGAGACAGCGGTATATGGGGACTTCCTGGAAACTGCTCGTGCCGGCCACACTGGTGCTGGTCTTCGTGCTTGGTTTGGTTTTGGAGTTCGTCTATGAAATCAATCCCGGTCATGCGAAGCCGGTCAAGGACATTGCTTTGGTCATCGACAACTCCGGAAGCATGGGGGAGACTGACCCGGACAACGACCGCTACACGGCAGCCAAAAACCTGATCAACCGGATGGACAGTGACAACCGGGTAGCGGTGATGGTCT
Source organism: Paenibacillus sp. FSL R5-0378 (assembly GCF_038009285.1). Taxonomy (NCBI): domain Bacteria; kingdom Bacillati; phylum Bacillota; class Bacilli; order Caryophanales; family Paenibacillaceae; genus Paenibacillus; species Paenibacillus sp. FSL R5-0378. The sequence goes on along the minus strand of NZ_JBBPAY010000001.1, from coordinate 468,086 downwards.
TTAACGACCAGACGACCCTGCTGCAGCCGTTTATGAAGGTCAAAAATAAGGATGCCAAACATAAGGTCATCTCCGAAATTGACGGGCTTGAGGCAACCGACGGGGGAACGAACATCAGCCTGGCGCTGGCGGATACGATGAAGCATATCGAGGAAACGAATGACGCCAGCCGGAACACGATGGTTATCCTGCTGTCGGACGGCATCAGCGATGTCGACCTGAACAGCGCCCTCGCAGCGTACAAGCAGCGCCAAATCGCCGTCAACACGATCGGGCTCAGCCTGGTTCAGGCGGATGGGGCGCAGCTGCTGCAGGACATTGCCCGGGAGACGGGCGGGCAGTATTACGACGTGTCCAATGCAGGCGACCTGTCGCCGGTCTTCCAGCAAATCTATGAAGACGTAGGCGACAGGACGCTTCTGACCGAGCGGACCGGCCCGACGCAGGACAGCATCTATTACCGGATGCTGCACATCGCTTTCATCGCCATCATCGGCGGGGCGATCGGCTTGTCCCTCGGCCTGATCTTCGACAACCGGTATTTGGCCCGCAGCTTTGGTATTGGCGGCGTGGTGTCCGGCCTGATCGCCGGAGCCGTGCTCGAGTTCGGCCTGTCGGGCCACACCGTTGGCGACGAGATGGTCCGCCTGCTGTCGTGCCTGATCCTGGCCGGCGTGCTCGCTTTGTTCACCGGCGTCATTCCGGTGAAGGAGAACGGCAAGCTTGCGGCCGGTCTTCAGCGTCCGGGCCAGGCCGGACGGACGCAGTCCGGCTTCGATCGGCGCCAGAAAGACAACACGAGCAGAGGATTCTAAGCAGGGAGGCGCATGACTTATGCGGTTTATCGATGCACAGCCGGGCGACCCGGTCATCCGCGGCTTGTCCCACCAGCTGGACGAGGGCCGCTGCACCCTCCGTTGGCAGTGGCCGGAGGGGATTCAGGCCGTGTACATCGGCAGAGCTTTTGACATTCTTGCGGAAGACGCGGGAGAGGGCGGAGCTTCGGCTCCGTCCGATTCGCCTTCCGACAAGCTGAGGCTGTATACCCGAAACGAATATAAAGCGAACAATGGTTATCACGACCGGATCGAGGGCGTCGGACGCGTCATCTACACCGTCTATGCTTCGGTAACGGAACAAGGCGATGCCGTCCTGTTCCGCCAGCCTGACGGGGCCAATCGTGCCGTCTTCAGCACAGGCAGAGCCCGCGTGACCGTCTCCATCCGCGAGAAGGGCGGATGGCTGCAGAAGTTCAAGACCGTGGAAATTCGGGTGACGACCGAGGTCCCGATCCCGAAGGAAGCGCTCTGCTATGTCAAGAAGCAGGGGAGCTACCCCGCCCACAAGGAAGACGGAACGGTGTATCCGTTCGTCATGGATTTCGCGGCGGGGAAAAACGTGCTGCCCGCCATCGAGGTGGGCAAAAACGACTACGTGCGCCTGTTTTTTACGGACGGGAAGAAGTACGGGCAGCTGTTCGAGTTGGTGCAGGGACGCTAGGGTCGCTCCATATATGCCCCTGCGGCTTCTGTTGGGTCGCTCCATATATGCCCCTCCGGCTTCTGTTGCAATCGTGTTATTTTGATGAGATAGGAAGGGAATAACACGATTTCAAAGGAAGCACGTAAACTCTCCGGTCCATATATTCCGCTTGGCAGGGGGCAATTTGTGGGTAGACTCAGGATGTTCCATATCGACATGGCAAGGGGCAATTTGTGGGTGGACTCAGGATGCTTCATATCGACATGGCAGGGAGCGTTTGTTGGCGGACTCAGGGGGCTCCATATCGACATGGCAGGGAGCGTTTGTTGGCGGACTCAGGGTGCTCTATGTTCGCTTGGCTGGGAGCATTGTGGGCAGACTCAGAGGAGAAGGCAGAAGCTGGATAGCTCGAAGATGGCAGGTGCAAGCCGATTCAGGGATCCGGGGCATGCCGTACGGTGCTACCTTGTGGGCAGGAATGTGCGATAAAATATAGAGATTAAACATATGAACTATTAAACTAGTGAAATTAAGGGTTAGAGTGAACGGAATTGGATTCAAGGGCGGATTACTAGCTTTGAGGGGCGAATTACAGGACCAAAAGTGCGAAAGCTTGCGGAATTGACCTGTAAAGTTGCAGAATGGAGTTTGAAGGTTCGAGGTAGAGTTAAACGTTAGATTTGCAGAACAAATAGATTAGCAGAAATAATAGATGACCAGAACGAATAGATGAGCAGGACGTATACATTAAGGGAGCAGTGCTTCGAGAGAAGTGCTAGAAATGCTTAGAGAGAAAGAGCTTAGAGCCTAAGAGTGAGCTTAAAGATTAGGGCTTGGAACTTAATGAGCAGAGATTAGAATTTGCAACCTGGACCATCATAGCGCTAAGGGCAGGCTGGCCTGAACGGCTGAATACCAAAGTAACAGAACTCCATAGGGCATAAGCAGAGCGAGGCCCAGGGATAAAAATGCTGCCGGAGATGACCCAGCGGAGAGGACGGAATCATTTTGGAGAAGCGGCAGCGGTCGCCTTTGCCTCGGAATTTCCACCTTTAATAGGGTTAATCAAATCAGGAAATTTGGAGGCAACAGCGATCGGAAGAATGATCCGGCATCGGAGCGGGCTTTAGCTTCTCTGCCACGGTTCGAGGAAGCTTTTCTCGATGTTTTGCTTCCGCAAAACGAGAGATATCAGCGGCTCTTACGAGCCAGCTCACGAAAGAGCATCAGCGGCTCTTCGAGCCGGCTTACGATAAGGCATCAGCGGCTCTTCGAGCCAGCTCACGAAAGGTCATCAGCGGCTCTTCGAGCCAGCTTACAATGAGATTACTAGCGGCTCTTTGAGCCAGCTATTGAACATAGAAGTACGGGAAAGGGGGAACGACAGCATCATGGGCATTTTTGACAGGTTCAAGAGGAAGCCGGAACCGGAGCCCCGGCCATTGTTTTACGATATCGTATGTCCGTACTGCTTCAGCAAATTTTCGCCGGAGGAGGTCGTGTTCCGCGCTGCCCACCATCGGGAAGACGACGAGGATTACGCGCTCCGCGAGGATGAGGAGCTGAACCGCTACCGGGAACGCTTCGGCCTGGATTCGGTGTACGACATGGAGGCGATCCTCTATCCGCGGGACATTCCCGAGGAGCATCAGATCTACTCCGATCACGTGCTGATCGGGCTGAACGACCGCTACGGGGTGGTCACGCGCAGACGGCTGTGCCCGAAGTGCCATAACGAACTTCCGGTAACGGCGGGCAAAGTACCGAGCAACATCATCTCGATCATCGGCGCCTCGCAGGTCGGCAAGTCGGTGTATATGACCTCGCTGATCCATACACTTCAGCATATGACGGCGGACCATTTCAATGCGGCCTGTATGCCGCTGAATGCGGAGATCAGCCGCAAGTTCCGCACGATGTACGAGGAGCCGCTGTTTGAACGAGGGGACCTGCTTGCTTCCACGCAGAAGGAGAAGATGCAGGAGCCGTTTATTTTCCAATTCGTATTCAAGGACGAGACGAAACCGCCACTCACGCTGGTGTTCTTCGACGTGGCCGGCGAGGGCATGGTCGACGAGGATTACCTCGGCCTGCACGGGCAGCACATCAAAAACTCCGCTGGCATCCTGTTCATGATCGATCCGCTGCAGATCCGCTCGATCCGCGAGAAGATCCGCCTGAATTTAGGCGACCAGCCGGGGGAATGGGTGTCGCAGTACGATGAGCCGCGGGACGTGGTATTGACCCTGTTCGGCGACTTTATCGCCTACGAGGACAAGGGCAAAACCGATATACCGACAGCGGTGGTCCTGACCAAGAGCGATATGCTCCACTCGCTGAAGGATGAGGACGGCGAGTACGTGAAGCCGAACAGCAACATTTTTAACAACATGGTGCACCGCAAATATTTGAATCTGACCGAGTTCGAAAATATCGACGGAGAAATCCGCCGCTTCATCGAAAAGGTCGATCGGCCGTTTAAGGGGACGATGGACGTGTACTTTTCCAATACGGCTTATTTCGCGGTGTCTGCGCTGGGCAGCAATCCGGTGGGGCAGAAGCTGCAGAGCGTGGTCAGCCCAATCCGGGTGGATGAGCCCTTTATCTGGCTGCTGTACAAGCTGAAATACATTGAGGGGAGAGAAGACTAGTGCCTGATTTCACTCCCAAAAAGGTTCAGCAGCAAATGTATACCCGCGAACGGCGCGGGATTTTCCGCTCTACCGAAGGGTTTGATACGATCGCCAGATCGCTGGGGCTGGAGCATGGTTTTATTAAAAAGGTGCTGCATCCGTTCTGCCAATACGACGCACCGGCGGAGCTGACCGCACGGAGCGAGAAGGAAGCAGACGCTTATCCGGATGCCCTGCATCTGTTTCGGGCCGAGACCGGGGAAACGGTTCTAGGGCGAAGCGTGTACCAGCCGGCGGATTTTACCGGGCTGCGCAGCGCCTTTTTTACCCATAACTATGTACTCCCACCGGGTTGGATGGAGCAGACGGGTACAGATTACCGCAGGCTGCTGAACGCCCAGTTTGCCGATCATTACGACATTGAGCTGGGCCCGGACCTCCCCGAACTGGGGGATTTGCCGGTGGCGAAAGACGGGCAGAATCTAGCGGCGGCCGAGGTCATGGCGCTCCTGGAAGAGCTGCATATTGACGAGAAGGTGTTCAAACAGCTGCTGTTTGCAGCCATGTCGTCGGTATCGGGCAAAAAGAAGGTATACATCGTCTTGGACGTTCCGGTGGAGCAGTTGTCCGTCAAGGCGCGCGAACTGCTGCATGTGCTGTACGGCAGCCTGCCTTACGCGCTGCGCAGCGAGATTGGTTTTCTGACGTATGCCAAAGAGCCGCAGAGCAAAAAGGGCATCCACCTGAACTTCGTGGAAAAAGGGGGCCTGCGCCTCGGTGACCGCAGCGTAGAGAAGGATTATTTGTTTGAGCTGGCGGCGGGCCGCGTCATCAACGTGGACTTGGACTTGTCCAAGCAGCCGTATCTGGATTTTGCCTGGGCGAATCTGCGGAATCCGGAACGGTTGGAGGATTTTTATGCTTTTGCCGACCAAATGATGGAGGGCATGGAGCCGATCCGGCGGATTTCGGTTGCGGGCTACCATGAGCTTTGCGTGCTGTACCAGATCGATCAGGGACGGGAAGAGCTGTATACGGCGCAACCCGGCACGGTGCTTCGCTGCATCCTTGATTATCTGTCCACACCTGGGGCAATTCATGCCAAAGCCCGGCTGAATCAGCTGTTCTTGACGCGTTTTGACAAGGAGCTGGATCGGGTGAAGCTGGGCGAGGTGCCCGGAACGGACATCATCGAAAGCATCAAGGATTACTATGCCGTCGACGGCAAAAATTTTGGCCTGCGCATCGTGGAGTATTTCATCCGTACGATCAACAATGCGCTGTCGCAGCAGCGTGAGGATATTGCGCAAGCCGCGTACGGCATGCTGGAGAGCACACCGGCCTTGAGCCGCACTTTCTTCGCCCGTGTGCTGAGCAGCCCAGGGCTGCCCGCCCTGCTGTTCGAGCCTTACATAGAAAACAGGCTGAAGCAGGCAGCGACAGCCAGCGATCTGGTCGAGCTCGCCGGCGCCTGGGTGCAGAATCACCCGATCGTGCTGGAGAACGCGGTGTTCACCAAGCTTGCGGAAACGCAGCTGATGGACAAGCTGGGCCGGGAGTCCGATCCGGTCCGCGCCGTGAATGCGGTGATGGACCAGTTGGACGATCTCGAGCGGGATCCGGGCCGCGGACTGGGCCAAATCGAAGGCGGGTCGCGGTTTGTCGACCGGCTGGTGTATGCGGCCAATCTCTTTTTGCTGAAGGATCTGGATTTGGAGCGTCTTTCGAGAGAGCAGCTGCTGGATATTGGATTTCTGCGGGAGCCGAAGGAATTAAGATCGTGGGTATCCCGATTCGATGCCCGCATCCGCTCCAAAGCGAACGTCATGCTGGCGCTCTATCAATGGTTCGGTACGGACCATCCGAAAAGGGAGGACGTGCTGGACGGACTGTCCTTTGCGGAGAGGGACCAGGTGCAGTATATCGGCCGCGGCTGGCTGCAGCGGGAAGTGAAGCCGGAGGTGTTCGAGTGGATTACTCTGGCCTTCTGTCAGGACGTGGAGACCGGAGCGGTGGATTACGGATCCTTGCTGGATTTCGTGTATAAATACGGAGACAGCCCGGAGACGGTGTATGAGTACATCCAATGGTCGGCAGACCAGCCGCTGTTTGTGCGTCCGCGCGGCCTGGTTCCTGCGTATGCCGCGGCGATCGTGTCGTTTATGAAAAGAAATGACCCGGGCGCGTTCCGAAACAAAGACAAGGTGAAAAGATACTTTGACTCCGCTCCACCGGCACTTCAGCCGGCTTACGCCCGGGCACGGTCGGAACTGGCGCCATCGTGGATGAAGTTTTTCAGAAACAACCGCAAATCGATCATGCTCAGCTCGGTGCTGCTGGTCATCGTGATTGCGGCAGGCGTCACGATGCTGACGCTGCAGGCGAACGGTGCCTTTGACCGGAAGGCGGACCCGGTAGACGTCACGAAACCGCCGGTCGCTTCCCAGCCTCCGGCGACGGAGACGGCAACGGAAATTCCGCTGCTTACGGCGGAGCAGGTTAAGGATGGGGAGCAAGGGGAACTGACGGAGCTAACTTTCCACTTCAAGCAGCCGGAGGCGTGCCGGAATTTCAAAGCGGGCGAAGTGACCGTCCTGGACAAGGACGGTAACATCCTGTTTGAGGCGATTGATCCGCAGACGGTCAGCCAGTGCGCGGCGGATTCGGCCGGGGGAACGGATTCCACGTCCGGAGATACGGCAGGCAGCAAGGCAACCGACGGGCAGACCACCGATTCGGCAGGAACGTCAGGCACGGATGCGACGGAAGGCGGCCAGACCGGCGAAACGCCTGGCGGGTCCGATACGGATGCGACGAAGGACGGACAGGCGGATACCGGCGGGTCTTCCGGGAAGACGAACGCCGCGGATGGAACGGCGGGAACGGACTCGAACGGTGGGGGAGCGGACGCCGGTCAGTCGTCTGACAAGGCTGCCGATCCATCGGATGCATCGACTGGCACTGCCGGCGGAAAAGACGGTACAGCTTCAGGCAGCGGAGACATCAGTAACAGTGACACCGGGGGAGTAACGGACAGTGCCGGAACAACGGGAACTACAAGTGCACCCGGTTCCGGTAATACGTTGACGGACGAATACACCAGCACCGTAACCGTGAAGCTGGGCAAAAAGCTGGTCATTAGCCAGATTGATAAAGTCAATGCGGCCGGCGGGTCGTTTGTCTTGACCGCAAATCCTGGGCAAGGAAACACGGATCAGGAAACCGGCGATACGACCGACGAAAAGGCATCCGGCGATCAGCCGTCGACAGATGGGAAATAAGGATGAATTTCAGTGGCAGGACAGATTGGCCCCATTGATAGAAATTCATAAATGGATAAAAGGAAACCCCTTAATCACACGAAAGGTGCGATTAAGGGGTTTTTTAAGCCTTCATTTGCGGGGAATTCGGGTTAAGCTGCATAAATTCAATGCGGTTTCCGTCCGGATCCTTCACCCAGCACTGCCAATTGGAGTCTTTGCCCTGCTGGGGCTCCACGTCCAGCGGGACACCATGCCGTTTCAGGTGGGCGGCGATTTCTTCGATGCTGTCCACTTCCAGGCACAAATGCGAGAATCCGATGGGACGTTTCACCGCTTCAGGTTTATTTTCAGCCCCATAAAACAGCTCGATAAACTGGCCTTCACGCACCTTAATATACTCGATCCAGGGGTTGCCATGATCATCCTCAATCGAAAAGGCCTTTTTAAATCCGAGAATGCCGCAGTAAAAATCGATCGATTTGTTCATATCGGCTACATCAAAGGCCAAATGCCCAATCCCTCTAATCATCCGGTCTACCTCCCTTAGATTGATCTAGAATTCCGATTCGGTATGACTCGTCGTCCGACGGTAACGCTTTCATCTTATCCAATCAACGCGCTATTGGCAATTTGTATTTTCGAGCATCCATAATGTTCGTTTTTATAGGTATATTTGTAATATTGAAATGCTTTCAATCTAAATAATTATACTAAAATACGAACGATGTTGACTGTGGATGTTGACACATTCGTGTTTATCCATTACACTAACTCCTGTAAACGATAAATAACAGATACATTGTTCGTATAACCTCAATGATATGGTTTGAGGGTTTCTACTAGGGGCCGTAAATCCCTGGCTACGAATAGGCTGCTTTGCATACCTATTCTATGCCGGGGATTTTTTTGTTGACCTAACCCATTTCAGGAGGAACATGATGAGTAAATATGATGTCATTGTCGTTGGAGCCGGTCCGGCCGGTATTTTTGCCTGTTATGAATTTGCGTTAAAGGCGCCTCATCTGAAGGTGCTTTTGGTAGATAAAGGACATGATATTTACCGCCGCAGCTGTCCGATTCTGGAGGACAAAATCAAGTTATGTCCGCCCGCCGGCGGCCGTAAGGAGTTTGCCGGCTGCGTACCCGCCTGCTCGATCACAGCGGGCTTTGGCGGAGCCGGAGCTTACAGTGACGGAAAATTTAACATTACAACCGAATTTGGCGGCTGGATGACGGACTATCTGCCACCATCCAAAGTGCTTGAGCTCATCCGTTATGTTGACGAGCTGAACCTGCAGCATGGCGCTACGACGAATATTACCGATCCGACGACGGATGTCATCCGGGGCATTGAGCAGCGCGGTTATGCGGCGGGTCTGAAGCTGCTGCGGGCACAGGTACGGCATCTCGGCACGGAGCAGAACCTGGAAATTTTAAAATCGATCTACGAGTTTCTGAACACGCGCATCGACATGATGTTCAAGGCCGAGGTGGAGGACATCCTCACCGTCAAGGAAGACGGCGTCCACACGGTGCAGGGCATCGTCCTGAAGAACGGGGACAGTTACGAGGCGGACCGCGTCATCATTGCCCCCGGCCGGGACGGATCAGCCTGGCTGACAAGCATTCTGAAGAGGCGCCGGCTCAAAATGTACAACAACCAGGTCGACGTCGGCGTTCGCGTCGAAACCTCCGACGTGGTGATGTCGGAAATCAATCAGCATCTGTACGAGGGTAAATTCGTGTTCAACACCTCCGTAGGCACTCGGGTCCGCACGTTCTGCAGCAACCCTTCCGGCCACGTCGTGGTCGAGAATCACAGCGGAGCCATGGCGGCCAACGGCCATTCTTTCAAGGATCCGGCGCTGGGCTCGTCCAATACGAACTTTGCGCTGCTCGTCTCACATAAATTTACGGAACCGTTTGATAAGCCGAACGAGTATGCGCGTGAAATATGCAAACGGGCCAACGATTTGTCTAATGGCGGGATCATTGTCCAGAAGTACGGCGATATTTTGCGCGGACGGCGCTCGACCGAAGGGCGGATTCGGGAAGGATTTCTGGAGCCTACCCTGAAGGAGGCTGTACCGGGGGACCTGGGTCTCGTTCTGCCTTACAACACGATGAAAAGCCTGATCGAAATGGTTGAGGCGCTGAACCATGTCACGCCGGGCATCGCTTCGGAGCATACGCTTTTCTATGGCGTCGAAGCCAAGTTCTACTCCGCCCGTCCCAAGCTGTCGGAGACGCTGGAGACGGAAATCCGCGGACTGTACTGCGGCGGCGACGGAGCGGGGATCACACGCGGTCTGGCCCAAGCCGGGGCGGCCGGTGTGTGGATCGCACGCGGGATTGTGGAGTCGCTGTCCCGGTAAACAATAGCTTATAGAAATTGGTGAGATTCCTGCCTGAATGTTAGGCGGGAATCTTTTTTTCACTCCAAAGGAAGATACCCTGCCTGTCCGCGCCCTAAAATAGAAAAATTTTACTAGTCGGATGTCTTTAATCAGGATAAGATCGATGCAGAACAATTCAGCGTTGAGGCTTGCATCCATTCATAAATATGTAGGAGGAATGAAATTTGCAGGGGTACGGTAAAAGGTGGGTTACCGCCGCGTTGACGCTGTGCATGGCACTTGGTGTGCCTTCGCTGGCTTGGGGCGCAGGGGTCAGAGAGGACTCGGCATGGCTCAGCGTCAGCACTTGGCAGCCGGATGCTGCCGCCAGCACGAAGGGGGATTTGCTCACCGCGGGATGGGTTGGAAACGGCAGGGTGCTGGCCGCAAAGGACGGCAGCGTGCTGGTGTCCGACACGGTGAACCACGTGATATGGAAGGTCAGCGGCACGCAGCGGACTGTTTTTGCGGGAATGCGGTTTGCGGGTTATAAGGGGAACGACAAGCCGCTGGGCGGATTGCTGGATGGGGCTGCGAATACCGCGCTGTTTAATCAGCCGATGGGCATGGATACGGATGCCGCCGGCAATTTGTATGTCGCCGACTCGGGGAACCATGCGATCCGCAAAATTACCCCTACAGGGCAGGTCAGCACGCTGGCAGGAAACGGAGTGCAGGGGTTCAAGGATGGCACCGGTTCGGCAGCCGCGTTGAATACGCCAGAGGATGTGGCGGTGGCGAAGGACGGAACCGTGTACGTTGCCGATACGCTGAATCACGTGATTCGGAAAATCACCGCAGAAGGTACGGTCAACACGCTAACCGGCTCTTCCGACCGTGTAGTAGAGGTCTATTCGGGAGTGGCGGCATTCGCTGGCGACTACAAGGACGGGGCGCTGAAGGATGCGCGGTTTAACGAGCCTTCAGGGCTGGCGCTGGACGATGAGGGGAACCTCTACGTCAGTGACTCCGGCAACCAGGTCATTCGCTATATTAATCTGAAAACCGGTATGGTCACGACAGTCGCCGGATCGGTAGCGGGCGATGGCCAAGGGGCGGCATCAGGGAAACTCTACCGGGACGGAGGTTACCAAGATGGCGCGGCAGCTTCGGCGAAATTTAATCATCCCGTTGATGTGGCTTGGTCCTCCTCTCAGCATGAGCTGGTCATTGCCGATTCGCTCAATCAGGTCGTGCGAACGTTGAAAGACGGCCAGGTCCATACGCTCGTGGGCTCTTTGCAGGGAGAAGAAGGGAAGGCAGACGGTGTCGAGAGCACCTCTTTGCTTTCTTATCCGCAGGGCGTTGCTGTAAGCCAGGATGGGAGTGTCGGCTGGATTGCCGGAAACGGCTTGCGCCAGTGGAGCTTGTATCGGCAGCCGGATCATAAACCGATGAAACCGGCTGGTGCCGTTTACGTGGCCTATAACGCCAAATGGCTGCAGATCGATACGCAGGTGACCAAGGACGGCCAGACGCTGATTCCGCTGCGGTCTATCGCTTCCGAGCTTGGACTGAAGTTGGTATCGGCCTCGGCCAAGTCTGCCGTGGTTCAATCGGGAGACCGCAAGATTCAGCTGGAGGCCGGCAGCACCGCCCAGTCCATCGACGGAAAGCTGTATGTGCCGATCCGGACGCTGACGGACCTGCTGGACAAGGACGTGAAATGGCTGGCTTCGGAGAAAACCGTGGTTATCCGTGATAAATAAAGGAGAGGAGTTGAAAACAACGTGAGACGAGGAAAATTATGTTGGAAAATGGTCAGCTCGACGCTGATTCTGCTTCTTGCAGGCTCGGCGGCTTGGACGACGCAGGCTTCCGCCGACAGCGCACGCAGCATGACCATCAGCCGCATTGACGGACCGGCTTATATCCAGCAGAGCGGGGGCGCGCTGCGCATTCAGGCTTATCCAGGAATGCTTTTGCATGAGGGCGACACCCTTGTTACCGAATCCGGCGGTGCGGTGCTGGCCATTCAGGATGAAGGGGACGAAATCACGCTGGCTCCGAACAGCGAAATTCGGATCAAGGTGCTGACGGGTGGAGCAGTACAGTCGACAACCAAGCTGGAGCTGATGTCGGGCCAGGCGTATACGAGCGTCCATGATCTGCGTGAGTCCCGGGACGTGTTCGAGATGGATGTGCCCGGGCAGAAGCTGGAGGTCAGAGGAACGCAGTTTTTTGTCAATATCAATCCGTCGACAGGTATCCTTGATGTTGCAGCGGGTGCAGGTGTGGTCAAGGTTTCGGGTACGACCCCCCAAAGCTTTGCAGGCAAGGCCGAGTCACCCGTCATCTTATATCCAGCCCAACAAATCAGCTTAGTGCCCGGCTTGGATCCTCTCCTTCAAACTCCGACAGGTTTCGACGTTCCCGATTTTGTTCATCAGGCCTCACCGGACATCATTAAAGCCATCATCCAAAACAAAGCCCAGATCGACCGGGAAAACCAGGAGCTGATTGAACAGCAGAAAAGGCAACTGGAGCAGGGGCAGTCGAAGCCCTCTGATTCTTGGTGGAGCGGGTCAAATGATTCCTTCTCTGCATCATTGGAACTTTTGAAACAGAATATTTCCTCTTTAGTAGCTAACATTGCGCTTGAAACAGGTAAGCAAGGAAAGCTTGTGATGGAATTGTTGAATCAGTTAATCGCGGATGCGAACAGCAAAATAGGGGATCAGAACGGAAAAATTGACCTGAATCACGTGCCTCCGTTTGACCCGACCATCGGGATGAAGGTGCAGATGGGTTCTGAGAGCAAAAAGCGGGAAGAAGCCCGGCAGGAGCAGCAGAAAAAGCTGGAGGAACAGGTTAAGCAGCAGCAACAGATGCAGGAAATATTGCTCCAACAGCAGATGCAGCAATTACAGGCTATGATCGACAATATCCTGAAAACGATCGCCGAATTGCAGCAGGCCAACCAAAAGGCAGCAGAGCAAAGAGCTACGCAGGCCGTGATCCAGTATCAGCAGCAGCTGAGCACTGAAGAGATGAAGCGTTTTGAAGAAGAAGTTCGACGGCGCAATCAGGAGCGGATTCAAATGGGAGGCCAGCAGCCTGCTGCTCCTACGCAGCCGACTGCCCCTACGCAGCCAAATTCGCCGGGTGGGTCGATGACACCTCCGGTGAAACCGCCAGTGGATCCTCCGGTCGATCCGAAGCCTGTCGAAATTAAAGCTGTTTTTAGTCCGGATTTTCCGGAACAAGTGCCGCTCCATTCTTCACACAAGTTCACGTTTGGATTTAGCAGCGGGCAATCGAATCAAGATACGAAAGTAAAGGTACGAGTGACGTACAGCTCTAAAACGGGCATCAACTTGTCCGAGACGGATTACACCTATTCGTATGGGGAAGATGCTATCAAAGAGGGCCAGCTCAGCCCTGATGGCATTGTCATAACAAAGGAGGCCGGTCCAGACGAGGAAGAAGGGGAAGACTTTACCCTGGGCGAACTGAACGGCACGCCGATTACTTTTGAAACCAGGTTGCCGGAGGTCGGCGACTATCAGGTAAAGGTTGAGCTGCTGAAGGATGAAGAGGTTGCCGGCGATCCGCTCGTGACCGTGACCAAAGAGGTCCATGTTTTTGATGGTCTATCAACGGAGGTTAACCCGATAGAGGGCACCGACCTGGATAGAACGCTGAAAGTAAAGGCCGGGGGAATTACGCCCGAGACCGTTTTGGGTCTAGAGATCGACCTTAGAAGAGGAAGTGGCGAAGCCTCCGAGGCAGCACCCGGTGCAAAATTCATACTGGTGCATAATGGTAAGGAAGTTGCTGAAGGGGAAACGAATAGCGATGGGATCGCTGACGTTTTGCTTCCGCCACAATTGGCAGCGATAAATTTAGGACTTGTGAATGGAGACGGTACGACACCAGAGGGAACGGAATTCACCTTACGTATGGTTGCCCCGGCGGATGAAGGGAATGCGCCTATACCTGGAGAATACACTGCAGAACTTCAGTGGGTAAGACAAACAGGTGACATTGAACATTTAATCCCGCTTGGGCAGGCTTTCAAGGTTCACTACACCGTTCCTCCGACTCTCTGATTATTTCAAACAGAGACCATAAACTCCAACCAACCCGGACAGGATCCCTCCTGCCGGGTTGTTTTTTTAAGAGATCAGAAAGCATAAGATTCGGAGCCTCCGCTTCCGGATCTCGCAAGAAAAACTTCCTTTAAACGCGGTCGGTCTTCTTTGAAGGTACGTTGATAGACGTTTTTTTATATACCTACCTCATCTCCCATCTGATACGATGTTGTTGAATTTAATGCTATGAATATTCTGGGGGTGAACCGCTTGAAATTCATGATTGTAGACGATGAGCCGCGGCACCGCCGGGGCATGGCCGGGATGCTGCTGGCGAGCCGGCCCGGCTGCGAAGTGTTTACGGCCGGGGACGGAGCCAAGGCGCTGGAAATGGCCGGCATCGACCGGCCCGAGGTCATATTTACGGATATCCGGATGCCGCAAATGGACGGGCTTACGTTCCTGCGGCGGGCGAACGAAGCCTTGCCTTACAAGCCGCGGATCGTGATGCTGTCCGCGTACAACCTTTTCGAATATGCCCAGGAGGCATTGCGGCACGGGGCTTTTGATTATTTGTTAAAGCCGGTTGATGTCGACAAGCTGGGGGAGGTGCTGGAGCGGTTGGAACACATCTATCGTGAAGAGCGTGAGGCACGGGCTCGAACCATGGCGCTGGAGAAGCAAATGACGGCAGCTTCCTTGGCGCATCAAGGGCGTTTGATGCAGCAGTGGCTGTCCGGCAGCCTGAGCTTGGAGGAGGAACAGAGCTGGCTTTCGGCCGGAATCGTGGATGGCCCTGGAGTGGTCATCGTTTCAGAGCTGGAGCCGGCCAGCGGGGACGGGAGCGGCTCTGCCACGGAACATTCGGATCGCGGGATGTCAACTTGGTTCCACGTCCCATCACCTGACACTTACACCGAACCCCGCTCCGCCTCTCTGACAGCCGATAGGCTGCACCAAGCGCTGAAGCGCGCCTGCTCTGCCTTCGGCAAGGCCTTGACGATCGCCTGGGATGCGGCGGATTGGACGCGGCCGAGGTGGGTCACGATCCTACACACGGGTACAAGCTCTGGTGAAAAGCGGGAAGACATCCGCAGGGGGCTGATGAGCCTACAGGGAGAACTCACCGCTGTGGGGTATTCCGGCAGATGGGTACATGCGATCGGAGAAGAATGCGTTGATCTAGCCGAGGGGGGCCCTCAGTCTTACCGGACGGCTCTGGCTGCGCTGCCGTATCTGTTTTACGACCAGCATGGGGCCATCTTGTTTCATAGCGAGCTTCTGCCGATACATCCGGTTTTAATGTGCTCTGCCGCAGAATTGCTGGATCTCCTGAACGCCAGCGATACGGAAGGTGCAAAGGAATTGTGCCGTACAGCCGTGACCACTATGTCGGCTGACGGCATGGCCGAGCCGCAGTCCGTCAAGGACCAAACCTGCCTGCTTCTGCTGAAGCTGGCGGACAGCAAATCAGGGTGGGGGATGAACCCGCTGACGGAAGAAGCCGTACGGCAGATCCGCACCTGCCGGCGGTTTGGGGAGCTGCTGGAGATTTTGGATTCGGTGCTCGAGCAAATGGGCGTCACGCTGAAGGAGCAGAAAAAAAGCAAACGCGAGCTCGTGATCGACAGCTGTCTTGAGCTGATGCGTGAGCGGTACATGGAGGATTTATCGCTGGAATCGGTGGCGGAGTCGTTCCGCTTCAACCCGTCTTATTTCAGCACTTTGTTCAAAGAGGCGACAGGCCGTTCTTTCTCGGATGTTCTCATTGAGATCCGGATGCGCAAAGCCGAAGAGCTGCTGCGGGACGGCAGCGGACTAAAGGTGTACGAGATCGCCGAAAGGTGCGGCTTCCGCGATACGAAATACTTTTCCCGCAGCTTCAAAAAGCATGTCGGCGTTACGCCGGAGGCGTACCGTCATTGGGCCGGGCAGCAAAAATCAGGGGAGGGGAGGTCCAGATGAAATTCCGCTCCAGGCTTCTGGCCAGCTATGTCGTTCTCATTGCGCTGCCCCTGCTGCTCCTGAGCTTCATCTACTACCGGAACAGCTTGAGCTCGATGCGGGATCAGGCGCAAAACAACGTGCTCGAAATCGTCAAGAAGAGCAATGAAGTGATGGATACGAAGCTGAGGAAGGTAGACCAGGGCAGCTTGGCCTTGTTCGTCGACCGGGACCTTTTTCGGATCTTCAACCAGCTGGATCCTTCCGTCCCGTCGGAGCTGCTGAATGCGGACAGGCAGGTGTCCGCCATTCTGAGCAAGTATTTTACGCAAAATGAGGATGTGTACACGTACCAGTTGTGGACTTCCTATTACAGTTTCGGTTCACAGCGGAATCTTCCGCAGGGGGATCCGACCCGTACGGCGCTGTATCAGGAGGCGGAGAGGGCACATGGCAAAATGGTCTGGTATCCGACCTACGATTTCGTCCAAATGTTCGATCAGCCCTGGCTGCAAAACAGCGATATCGAATACCGGTACATGTTCTCCGCCACCCGTCTGATGGAATTTTCCTATGTCGATAATTCCACGATTGCCAGGCTGTGGCCGAACGTGGAGCGGCCGGTACTGACGATTGGCTTTAAAGCGGACTTTTTCAACTCCCAATTCGAGCAGAGCATTCCGACAGGATCGAGCTATTTGGTGATTGATCCGGATAACAAGGTCGTGGCCAGCTCGAACGCCTCCCAGGTAACCCGAGTGTTCAATGAACAATGGGTGAATGCCATTCGAAAGGCTGGAAGCGGAACGCAGCGATTGGTCCTGGACGGCCAAAAGACGATCCTGTGCTTCGACCGCTCTGCCGTAACCGGCTGGCTCTCGGTGGTCTTGATTCCGGAATCCACGCTCGTCCGCGGCTTTATTCCGACCATCCGCACGTCGACGATCCTGCTGGCTGCGCTCCTGGCATTGATTGCATACTTGTTCGCTTATTTTATCGTCCGCAAAATGACTGGCCCGATCCGGCAGCTCTTCACCGCCATGCGCTCGGTCGGCGAAGGGGACTTTCAGACCCGGGTAGAGGTCAAAACCCATGACGAGTTCGGGGTGCTGCTGCAGCGGTTCAACCGGATGAATTCGCGCATCGAAACGCTGGTGAAGGAAAACTACGAAATCCGGATCAAGGAGAAAGAAGCGGAAATCATGGCGCTCAATATGCAGATGAACCCGCATTTTCTCTATAATACGCTCAACATCATGAACTGGATGGCCATCGAATCGGGACAGAGGGAGCTGAACCGGATGCTCGTCCGCCTGTCCAATATGCTGCATTACACCTCGCGCAAGGACTGGGGAGCCGTAACGGTTGACGAGGAGCTCGAGTGGATGAAGGACTATTTTTACATTATGGAGGCCCGCTTTGAATCGAAGTTCACGGTTCATTTTGGCATCGCTCCCGAGCTGCTGGACACCCCGGTGCCGAGACTGCTGTTCCAGCCGTTCGTCGAAAATGCCATTCTCCACGGCTTCGAGCAAATGGAAGAAGGGGGACGCATTGAAGTTACCGGAGAGATCAAGGACGGGACTCGTGTGCTGGTTGTTTCAGATAACGGGCGCGGCATGAGCCGGGAAACGGTTCAGCGGATTTTGTATGCAGAGTCCGCCTCGATCGGCATCAAAAACACGATTTCCCGCATTCGTCTTGCGTATGGGGACGAGTACGGCATCGATATCGAATCCGCTGAAGGCCAGGGAACACGCGTAATCATCACACTGCCCCACTTTTCTAATCAAAGTCCACCATTCCAAAAATAATCCGGTTTTGAAAGCGCTGCCTAAAATCTATAATCAAAGGCAACATAGGCTGCAGCTATGAAATCATTCGTAAAGCAGGAGAGGGGTTACAGTTCATGATGAAAAAACACCGAAAGCCGCTGACGGCAGCGATTGCATTTCTGCTCACAGCAGGATTGCTGCTGAGCGCCTGCACCCGGTCGGAGGAAAGCGGCGGGCCTGCAGCCGGAAGCGCGGACAAGGGGGGAACCCAGGCGGCGGCCGGCGAACAGATCAAGCTCCGCCTCACCTTATGGGGAGCGCCTAATGAAATTGCCGTAAACAAAAAGGTCATCGCCCGGTTCGAAGCAGAGCATCCCAACGTGAAGGTCGAATTGCAGCAGATTCCTACCGATTACGACACCAAGCTGACGACCATGGTTGCCGGCAATGATGAACCGGACGTGGCGATGATGGAATCGGCGACGATCGCCTTTCCGCTTGCGGAACAGGGGAAATTCCTGAATCTTCAGGATTTCCTGGACAAGGACCCCGAAATTAAGACCGATACTCTGGTTCCGAATATCACCTATTCCTCGGAGCCCGGCAATATTATCGGTATAGCCCCCGGCCCGGAATCGTTTACGCTTTTTTATAACGAAGATGCTTTCAAGGAGGCTGGGTTGACGCCGCCGCCTTCCAAGGTATCGGAAGCGTGGACCTGGGAACAGTTCGTGGATACCGCCAAGAAGCTGACCTTGGACAACAAAGGACGGAATGCGGACGATCCGAATTTTGATCCGAAAAACATTAAGCAATACGGAGTGAACCCCGGCAACTGGTGGGGAGCGTACAGCAGCTTTATTTTTTCAAACGGCGGCGACTTTGTCTCTCCGGACGGCAAGACGTTTGCTTTGAACCAGCCGGAAGCCGTCGAGGCGCTGCAGAATATCGCCGATCTGATCAATAAGTACCACGTTGCTCCGTCACCGCTGCAGGCCAAGAATATTCCGGCAACCAATGTGGCTCTGCAGACGAGAAAAGTGGCGATGGTAATTGACGGACAATGGAATACCAGCACGCTTGCGGAATCGAAGGTTCACTTTAACGTCGGAGTGCTTCCTGTCATGAAAAAGCCGGCGACCACGGTAGTTTGCGCGATGTTTTCCATTTTTAAATCGACCAAGCATCCCCAAGAGTCCTGGGAGCTGCTCAAGGCGCTTATTGACCCAGATGCGTCAATCGAGATGCTGACTTACGGCACCTGGATGCCTTCGCTGAAAGACTGGTATACGGATGATGCCCTGCTGTCGAAATGGGCGGTGAATCAGCCTTCCCGGCCATCAGGTTACAAAGATGCGGTTATTGACGTCGTGCTCAATCATAGCCATGCTACGCCTACCGGTTACGTTAAGAACTTCAACAAGATCATGGATATCGTCAATCCTGCCATGGATAACGTATGGCTGGGCAAAACAACGGCCAAGGAGGCGATGGACAGCATCGCGGCCAAAGCTCAGGCACAGGTGCAGGGACGGCGAGACGTAAAATAGGGGGCTTGAAGTACACATGCAGACGAACATTCCGATGAACGCTCCGGTTCCTGTGCGCCGCAAGGCGGGTGTACGGGAACGCAAAGCTCTGTTCTACGGGCTGCTGTTTACGGCTCCGGCGGTACTCGGGTTTATTCTGTTTACCGCCGGTCCCATGATCGCGAGCTTTGTGCTGAGCTTGACCGATTACAACGTATTCAAGGAGTCGGTGTCCTTTATCGGCTTCGGCAATTATGCCCGGCTCTTCTCCGGCCAGGACGAGAGCTTCTACCGCTCGCTTGGCGTCACGTTTTATTTCGTCGTGCTGCGGGTGCCGGCCTGCATCATCATTTCCTTCATTATCGCCCTGCTGCTGAACATGAACATTAAGGCACGCGCCTTGTTCCGGACGATCATTTATCTGCCGAGCATCGTGCCGGCGGTAGCCTCGGCGATGATTTGGATGTGGCTGCTCAACCCGGACCTGGGGCTGATCAACATGATGCTGAAATGGCTTCATCTGCCGACGAGCGACTGGATTTTTTCCGAAAAGAGCGTTATCCCCTCCATCGTGCTGACGACGCTGTGGGGCATCGGAGGGACCGTCATCATTTTTCTGGCGGGCCTGTCCGGCATTCCCAAGCAGTACTACGAGGCGGTTGATGTGGACGGAGGCGGGTGGTACCACAAGCTGCGTCATATTACGATTCCGATGGTGACGCCGACGATCTTTTTCAACGCGGTGATGACCATCATCAGTTCCTTTCAGGTATTTAACGAGGCGTATATTTTGACCCAGGGTGGACCGAACGACAAAAGTTTGTTCTTCGTGTTCTACCTGTGGCGGACCGCGTTCCGGGATACGGAAATGGGTTATGCCTCGGCGCTGGCCTGGGTGCTGTTCGTGATTATTCTGGCGTTTACGTTCCTCGTGTTCCGATCGTCGAAATCCTGGGTTCATTACGAAGGAGGCGGACCGTCATGAGGGAATCCAGACTAAAGCTGGGCGCGGGCTATGTGGCGCTTGGTGTCATCTCGCTGCTGTTTATCATTCCGTTTATTTGGCTGATCCGAAGCTCGCTGATGGATTTATCGCAAATCTTCGTGATGCCGCCGGAATGGATTCCGCATCCCTTCCACTGGGACAATTATAAAAGGGCGCTTACGTCCCTCCCGTTTGGCACGTACTTCGTCAATACGCTGGTCATTGTGGCGAGCGTGCTGATCGGAACGGTACTGACGAGCACGATCTCGGCGTTCGGGTTTTCACGGATACGCTGGAAAGGGCGGGATGCCGTGTTCGCCGTCCTTCTATCGAGCATGATGCTGCCGGGAGCGGTGACGCTCATCCCGAGCTTTCTCGGCTGGAAGGAGCTCGGATTCTACGATACGTATTATCCGCTCATCGTGCCCTCCTTTTTCGGAGGCGGGATCTTCAACATCTTTTTGCTGCGGCAATTCTATATGTCGATTCCGAAGGACTTTGACGAAGCGGCATTTGTCGACGGGGCGGGTTACTTTCAAATCTATTGGCGCATCATTCTGCCGCTCAGCCGCTCCGCAGTGATCGTCGTTGCCTTGTTCACCTTCCTTGGCACCTGGAACGACTTTATGGGACCGCTCATTTACTTGAAGAGCGACAGCCGCTTCACGCTGGCGCTTGGCCTGCAGATGTTCCAGGGCAGCTACTCGGCCCAGTGGGATTTGCTCATGGCAGCCTCTGCGGTGGTCATCCTCCCGTGCGTAGTCATTTTTTTGCTGGGACAGCGTTATTTTCTGGAAGGAATTACCCTGACGGGGTTGAAAGGATAAGCATCGCAAGAAATTGCATGAAGGGAGAGGGTGCAGGATGACAACGACTCATTCGCAGCAGGGCTGGCAGGGCGTGCCTTTTACTCAAGTGAAGATCCACGATGAACTGTGGAAGCAGAGGCTGGAGGTGTGCAAGCAGGTGACGCTCCGGACCTGCCTGGACAAATGCGAATCGACCGGGCGGATCAGCAATTTCGCCAAAGCGGCCGGCCTTATGGAAGGAGAATTTGAGGGGATTTATTTTAACGATTCCGATGTGTACAAGGTGCTTGAAGGCGCGGCATACCTGCTGATGGCGGACCGGGACCCCGAGCTGGAAGCGGAGATCGACCGGATCATCGGCTTGATTGCAGCGGCGCAGGAGCCGGATGGATACCTGACGACGTATTACACGCTTGAAGCCCCGGACCAGAAGTGGACGGATATGGAAAAGCACGAAATGTATAACGGCGGCCACCTGATCGAAGCGGCGGTTGCGTACCACGCGGCTACGGGCAAGCGCACGCTGCTGGACGTGGCCTGCAAGCTGGCTGACCATTACGACAGCCTGTTCGGGCCGGGCAAGCGGCATTGGGTGGAAGGCCATGAGGAGATCGAGCTGGCGCTGATCAAGCTGTATCACGCGACCGGTGAGGAGCGTTATTGGAAGCTCGCCCTGTGGCTGCTCGAGGAGCGGGGTCACGGGCATGGCCATGGTGCGATATGGGACCGCGAGGAGTGGGGACCGGCGTACTGCCAGGACGATGTGCCTGTCCGGGACATCGAGAAGGTGACCGGGCACGCCGTCCGTGCGATGTATCTGTACACCGCCATGGCGGACGTGGTGCTGGCCTCCGGAGACCGGACCTACGAGGAAGCCCTGCGCAAAGTGTGGGCGCACACGGTCGAGCGGAACATGTACATTACCGGAGGCATCGGGCCGTCCCGGCATAATGAAGGGTTCACGCACGACTATGACCTCCCGAACGAGAGCGCTTACTGCGAAACCTGCGCCTCGATCGCGATGGTGTTCTGGAACCACCGGATGAGCCTGCTGTTTGGCGAGGCGAAGTACGCCGACGTCGTGGAACGCGCCATGTACAACGGGGCTTTGGCGGGGATTTCGCTGTCTGGCGACCGTTTTTTCTACGTCAATCCGCTGGCGTCACAGGGCGATCATCACCGGACCGAATGGTTCGACACGTCCTGCTGCCCGACGAATTTGGTGCGGTTTCTGCCTTCGATCGGCGGATACAATTACGCCGTGAACGAGGAAGGCCCCGTCATGCTGCAGTTCGTCGCCGGCACGGCCGACCTGGAACTGAAGGACGGCAGCCGGGTCTTGATGAAGACCGTAACCCGTTATCCTTGGGACGGGCATGTGCATGTCGAGGTGGAGCCGGCCCGGGAGGCCGAATTCGCGGTTCGGCTGCGCCTGCCGGGATGGTGCCGCGGGGCGAAGCTGTCCATTAACGGGGAGAGCGTGGCTCCTGCGGATTGGACCATAGACCGGGGATTCCTCGTGCTCAGCCGCCGCTGGCAGCCGGGCGACACGATTGACTACGTGATGGAGATGCCGGTTCAGCAGGTTCACGCACGGCCGGAGGTCGAGGCCGACCGGGACCGCGTCGCGGTTCAGCGCGGACCGCTGGTGTACTGCCTGGAGCAGGCGGATAACCCGGAACTTGTTTATGATGAGTTTGCGGTCCGGCCGGGCATTTCCTTTGGCCTGGAGCCGCGGGACGAGCTGGGCGGCATCGTTGCGCTCACCGGGTTCGACGGGCAGCGAGGGTACCGCTTCGTGCCGTACCATTTGTGGGACAACCGGGAGCCGGGATTTATGCAGGTCTGGCTGAAGGAAGAGGAGGACAGGCGGCTGTATTCGTTGTAAGGTAAAGTGTGTGTATAAGGGCAGTCCGGTGAGCGCAGGTTCACTATGGCGGCGCATGTCAAAGGTTCACCACATGTGCCGGGGGCCGGATAGGATCCGCATTGCTGTAGCTTTATATGATAGATTGAGGCACCGGGAGAGATCCCGGTGCTTTTTGGCTTGGGGCCCCGAATGGCCCCAAGCATCTGCGCCTGTTTGTGCGGTTTTGTTATCTTGCGCTTATACTTGGGAAGCCTTCCAAGCTCTCACCGGCAGCAGTATACTTAAGCCGAGATATTTCTTGAGGTGGCTGCAGCCCTGCAGGATATCCCTTGGTCAACGATTTTTTACAAATGGATAGGGGGAAGTAAGAGGATGCTTACAACGATTGAACCTAATATTCTCTACTTTGGTACGCCTGTAGTTCTGATCAGCACTTTGAATGAGGACGGTTCGGCCAATTTAGCCCCGATGTCTTCGGCCTGGTGGCTGAATCAGTCCTGCATGCTCGGCATGAGCGGCAAATCGAAGACGGTCCAAAACATCAAACGTGAGCGCGAGTGCGTGCTGAATCTGCCGTCGGCCGATCTGGTCAGTCAAGTGGATCGCCTGGCGCTGACGACAGGGGTGAACCCCGTCCCTGATCACAAGGCGGAGATGGGCTACCGGTACGAACCGGATAAATTCGGTCTTTCCGGGTTTACGCAAGTCCCGTCGGACCTGGTAAAAGCGCCGCGGGCCGGGGAGTGCCCGGTTCAATTGGAGGCGGAGCTGGTGCAGATCCACTCCTTTGAGGAGCCGAGCTCCATCGCGGCGATGGAGATGAAGATCAAGCGGATCCACATCGACGAGGAGCTGCTGATGGGGGAGAAAAACTACATCAACCCCGAGCGGTGGAACCCGCTGATCATGAGCTTTTGCGAGTTTTTCGGCCTCGGCCGCAAGCTGCACCCGTCGAGACTGGCGGAGCCGTTTATGGCGAAAAACTATGAAAAATAATTTGTGAAACCAACAGGCATATAGCAGGTCTGTTGAAGGGAGCATCGGATGGATTCCGGTGCTTTTTTGTTTCGAGTGTGCCTTTGAAGGGTGGCAATACGTGGGCAGGCGAGACTGACTTCCCCAAGCTACCTACTTTCTTCCCCACTGCTATCCACTACCACTGTGACTGTAATCTTCCTTATTACTCTATCTCCTATCACTTTCCCCTGACCACTTTCCCGTTCCAACAATGTCCGCAAACTCCTCCACTCATTCCCACTCCAAACTCATTGTTATATGCTGTGTAACCGCACAATAGAACTGTCGGAAAATAATTTACTAAAAATCCGGATATATAGAAAAATATTTTCTTAAAAGCGTTTACATAAACCTGTGGTTTTGATAGTCTATGAATCAAGAAGCAATCATACATCATTTACCGGAGGAGTGAGGACGAATTGGAGAACAAGCTGAAGTATGATGTGGTGGTTATGGGCGGCGGTATTTCCGGCTCGATGGCTGCGGTGGCGGCCGCAAGCTCGGGGGCCAAGACGCTGATCGTGGAGTCGCACGGGTTTCTCGGCGGTACGCTGACGGCGAACGGCGTCGGACCGATGATGACCTTCCATGCGGGGGATAAGCTGGCGATCCGGGGCTTTACCGACCAGCTGATCGAACGGCTGAAGCGGCAGGGGAAGTCGCCGGGGCATATTTTTGACACGGTCGGCTTTACGTATTCGGTAACCCCGTTCGACGCCGAGGCGATGAAGCATGAACTGGAGCTGATGGTGACCGAGAGCGGCGGAGAGATTTTGTACCACACGATGCTCGCCGGCGTGAAGGCGGAAGACGGACGCATCGTCAGCATCAAGGTGTGCAACAAGTCGGGCCTGACCGACATCGAGGCATCCGTGTTTATTGACGGAACCGGGGACGGGGACCTTTCCGTAGGCGCCGGAGCGGAGTTTACGAAAGGCCGGGAGTCCGACGGGGCAATGCAGCCAATGACGCTGAAAATGAAAATGTACAACGTGAACATCCCCAAAGTGAAGGAGTACATCCATGCGCATCCGGAGGATTTTCCGCTATACAACGGCGACACCTCCATCATCGAGAAGGCGCCGCGCCTGTCGGTCGGCGGCTTTGACAGCTTGTTCCGGAAGGCGAAGGAGCGCGGCGAAATTTCGATCCAGCGCGAGAACGTGCTGTTCTTCGAAACGAACAATCCGGGCGAAGTCATTCTGAACACAACCCGGATACTGGGCCACGATCCGACCGATGCGTTCAGCCTCAGCCTGGCCGAGATGGAAGGACGGAAGCAGTGCCGCGAGCTGGAGCTGTTTGTCCGCAAATACATTCCGGGCTTCGAGAACGCAGTTGTGGAGTCCACCGGTCCGAACATCGGGGTGCGCAGCTCCCGCCAGATCAAAGGGGTGTACACGCTGACCGCCGAGGACCTGCTGGAACAGAAGCTTTTTGACGATACCATTGCCCATTCCGGCTATCCGATCGACATTCACAGCCCGGACGGGGAAGGGACGAAGCATCAGAAGCTGGAGTGGGGCGGCATGTACAGCATTCCGTACTCCTGCATGATCACGAATTCTGTGAAAAATCTGATCGTCATCGGCCGCTGCATTTCGGCGACGTTTGAAGCGCAGGCGGCCATGCGAACGACCCCGACGACAGGGGCGATCGGCCATGCGGGGGGCGTGGCTGCGGCATACGCGGCCAAACATGGCGTTAACGTGCAGGATGTGGACATCAAAGCAGTGCAGGCTCAGCTCAAAGCGCAAGGGGCCCATTTGGAAATATAGCCCATGAATTATTAAGTATGTGAAGTAAATATGTGAATGAACCACGTGTAGGAATCTCATGACGAGAGGGGTAACCAAAGTGACTGGTGTAATGTGGGTGCAAGCGATCGGTATTTTGATTGTGTTTTTGGTGTTCGTCGGGCTGATGATGACGCGCAAAATCCCGGCAATTCTGGCGCTTCCGCTGATGGCGATCCTGTTTGCGATCATCGCCGGGGTACCATGGAACTCGAATAATCCCGATACGACAAGCATTGCCAAAACGATCCTGGCGTCCGGCTCGATGCGGCTGTCCGGGGCGATTGCCGGCCTCGTGTTCGGCGCCTGGTTCGGACAAATCCTGAACAAGGTCGGCATTACCAAATCGATTATCCGCAAAGCCGCCGAGCTGGCCGGGGATAAGCCGATGCTGATCGCGATTCTGTTTTTCGTGACCGCGTCCATTATTTTCTCCGCCGCAGGCGGGCTGGGCATGGTGATCCTGGTCGGTACGATCGTTATTCCGATCATGCTGACCGCCGGCATTTCGCAGTTCGTTGCGTCGATCGTTGTGCTGTCCGCGGTCGGGGTGGGCGCACTTTTCAACGTATCCAACTGGGCTGTGTATGTTGATGTGCTCGGACTCTCGGTTGAGCAGATCGCGGACTACACGATGGTGGCCGCGCTGCCGCTGATCGTGCTGTCCCTGGCCATGATCGTGTTCTATATCCGCAAGGACGGCAAGGGCCGCAGAGCGTGGGCGATGCCCGCAGCTACCGGCGGCGACGGCAAGAAGGTGCCGACCTATGCGCTGATCAGCCCGCTGGTGCCGGTTATTCTGGTGTTCGCTTTTAAAATCGATATCGTTCCCGCCGTCATCATCGGCGCGCTCGTCACGATCCTGCTGGCCTGGCCGAAGCGCCCGATCCACGTGCTCTCCAGCGCGCTGATCGAAGGCATCCAGGACGTCGCCGGCGCCATGGCACTGATGATCGGCATCGGCATCCTGCTTAATTCGGTTATGGCTCCGCAGGTTTCGGCGCTGATTTCCCCGCTCATTGAGGCGGTGCTTCCGGGCAATCCGATCATGTACATTCTCTTCTTCACCATCCTGTCGCCGCTGGCGATTTACCGAGGTCCGCTCAACGTATGGGGTCTTGGCAGCGGCATCGCCGCCCTGTTCGTGACGGCAGGTATGACGCCGGTCGCCGCCATGCTGGCGCTGCGCGTGGTCAGCAACGTGCAGGCCGTATCCGACCCGACAAACTCTCATAACGTATGGGTTTCGGATTTTACGAAGACCGACATCAACGAAATTTTGAAGAAGACGCTGCCTTGGATGATGGTCGCCGTCCTGATCTCGATGGTCATCGGTGCATTCATGGTATTTTGATAAAGACGGCTTTTACGGATGATTCCGGACGGGGAACGGACTGCGCGGCTTGATGCGGGCCTTCCCCTGTCCTGACTTCAGGAGGGTAACATGGAGAGAAAAAAAGTAAGGGTAGGCATCGACGTCGGCGGAACGTTTACGGACGCGGCCGTCATCGACAATGAAACGTTTGAAGTCATCGGCAAAATGAAAATCCCGACGACGCACCATGATGAGGACGGTGTGGCAAAGGGGATCGTGCAGATTTTGAACCGGATTCTGGAGAGCCAGGGCATTCTCCCGGAGGATGTCACGTTTATCGCCCATGGGACAACCCAGGCGACCAACGCCCTGCTTGAAGGGGATGTGGCCAGAGTCGGCATCATCGGTATGGGCACGGGACTCGACGGCATGAGCGCAAGGTCCGAGTCCAATCCGGGGGATATTGAGCTGGCGCCAGGCAAGTTTTTGAAAACATATCATACGTTCCTCGACTCCAAAAATCTCACTGACGCAGACATTGAAACCGCCATCGACGCCCTGGTTCAGCAGGGGGCCGAAGTCATCGTCGCCTCCGAGGCGTACAGCGTCGACGATCCGACCAATGAGCTGCGGGTCATTGAACTGGCGAACCGCAAGGGCATCTATGCCACCGGCGGCCACGAAATTTCCCAGCTGTACGGGCTGAAGACGCGGACGCGGACGGCGGTCGTTAACGCATCCCTGATTCCGAAAATGATGGAAACGGCCAACATGACCGAGAAGTCCGTCAAAAACGCCAATATCCAGTCCCAGTTGATGATCATGCGCTGCGACGGCGGCGTGATGAGCATCGATGAGGTACGGAAGCGCCCGATCCTGACCATGCTGTCAGGCCTCGCGGCCGGGGTGGCGGGCGCTTTGATGTATGAGAAAATTTCGGACGGCATTTTCTTCGAGGTCGGCGGAACGAGCGTGGACATTTCCGTCATTAAAAACGGCAAGGTCATGATCCAGAACGCCCAGGTCGGCGGCCACCGCACGTACCTGCAGTCGCTGGACGTCCGCACGCTCGGCATTGCCGGCGGCAGCATGATCAAGGTGTCCAGCGGCAAAATTACTGACGTCGGCCCGCGGAGCGCGCACATCGCCGGCAAGGAGTACGAGGCGTTTGCACCGGCGGACGAAATCGTCAGTCCGAAAGTGAAATTCGTCAGCCCCCGGGAAGGCGATCCGGCCGAATACGCCATCTGCGAGTGCGGAAATGGACGGGAGTTCTCGTATACGCTGGCGGGTGCAGCCAACATCCTCGGCTACGTGCCGGAGGGCGACTATGCATATGGTAACAAGGAAGCGGCAGTAAAAGCATGGGAAGCCCTTGCCGCACACGTCGGTCTGAGCGTGGAGGAAGCCGCGCGCAAGGTGATGGACATTGCAATCGATAAAACGATGAAAACCGTAAATGAAATGATCCAGGATTATGAGCTGGACCGGGCCTTTGTTACGCTCGTTGGCGGTGGTGGCAGCGGTGCGGTGCTGGTGCCGGCGATGGCCGAACGGGAAGGCTTTAAGAGTCAGATCGCCAGCAACGCGCCTTACGTCTCCACGATCGGGGTGGCGCTGGCCATGGTCAAGGAACAGCTGGAGCGGACCGTCGTCAATCCGACGGAAGAGGATATCAAGCGGATCCGGGCCGACATCGTGGAGCGGATCGTCCAATCGGGAGCCAGCGAGGAGACGGTTGAGGTTACGATAGAAATCGACAGCCAGAAGAACATTCTGCGGGCTATCGCAACCGGCTCGACCGAGCTGCGCTCCAAAGACCTCGGACAGCAGGCGATGCCGCTGGAAGAAATGACGGCGGTCGCGGCCAGCTCGGTCGACCAATCGCCGGAGAACACCCGGCTGGCGGCGCAGAGCGGACGGTGGAGTCTGTTCGAAGCGGAGCAGACGAAGAAGTCCCTGTTCGGCCTGATGAAGAAGAAGGTCAACTACGTCGCCGTGCTGGACCGCGAAGGGGTTGTCCGCTTCAAGAAGAGCGGCGTCCAATTTACGAAAGTCACGAAAGCTGCGGCTGATGACCAGCTTAACGAATTTCTGGACGACAATACGATCTACTCTGACGCCAACGCGACGATCCCGAAAGTGTTTGCCTTTTATAAAGAGAAAATGCTGGATCTGACCGGCATGCAGACGAAGGAGCAGCTGCTGTCGATTCTCACGCTTGAAACGGAGATGCTGAAGTCCGAGGACGAAATGATCGTCATTGCGTACCAATAGAACAGCTAAAGAGATGAAGAGATAGATCAAGGTTAGAACACGAGGAGGGGGATGAAAGGCATGCCGGAGTTCCAGGGATACGGTTTGAATGTTCAACAACTTGGACTGACCGATGAGCTGCTCGCCCATGCGGAGCTCACCAAGGACCCGCTGTACCGCAAAATTCCCCAGGACCGCCTGGCCTATTATGTGGACAGGTCGCTTCAAAGGGGCAGGGAAGCGGCACAGGCCTGCCGGGGCATGTCCATCCGCGAGCTGTACCGCAGGGAAGGCCTCCGCTACGAAATCACCGACCGCTCCGGTACGTTTCATCAGCTCTCTCTGCGGGCGCAGATCGATTTTAACAAAACACCGCCGGAGGTGGTCGTTTACGCCGCATCTCTCCGCGGTATGGCGGATGCATACCGGGCGGTCATGAGTCCGGGAGAACGGGCAAATCATTCGGCGGACGCGAAACCAGGCCCAGGCAATGCGCTGCAGCCGTCAGAGCGCACGCCAGATCCGCATTCGGAGCGCCCACCCGCCCCTCAGGACGATGAGCTGGAGCGGCTGGTCGATATCCACCTGGCGCATGAATTTTTTCACTATGTGGAGTACCGGGCCGGGCAGTTTACGAACGACATGCTGGAGCCGGTCGAGGTGTTCCGCTTGGGCAGGAGGCTGGTGAAGCGCTCGAGCGTTGTTCAGTGCAGCGAAATCGCTGCCCACGCCTTTTGCAAGGAGATGATGGGCTTGCCTTTCCTGCCGAACGTACTGGATTACGCCTTCCTGATCCAAACCGGTTCTTTAAGCGAAGAAGCCTTTTACCGGGAAGTCGAGGCTTGGAAGAGCGGCCATGCGGCGGCGTTGTGACATCGTTTTCTAAATACCTTCCCTTGTATGATATAATGGGGTGTGCTAGCGGGGGTTACCGGATTAGCTATTTTCCCACAGGTAGGTCAGGAGGAGGTCACATGTCTTCACAGGTTCCGGCCGTCATCGCCAAAATCGTATCGCAAACCCAAAAGTTAACCTACGGCGAAAATCAAATCGCCAACTTTGTCATTCATAATCCGGAGTTTATTACCCGCAATACCATCACGGCGATTGCGAATGAGATCGGCGTATCCGAGACGAGCATTAACCGCTTCTGCAAAAAGGTCGGCTACAAAGGCTTCAACGACTTCAAGATTGCCTTTGCCCAGGACGCGTTCTACCGGGATATGCAGGCGAAGAAGAAGGAAAGACGCGAGATCAATCCCATTGATGCGCTCGCTTTGGATTATAATGAGCTGATCGTGAACACATCCGCGCTCGTGACGGAGGAGCAGCTGAACCAGGTCGTGGATCTGCTGAAGAATGCCCGCCGGATCGTGGTCATCGGATTGTTCGATTCGTTTTTGGCGGCAATGGCGCTCCGCAACCGGCTGGCGATTATCGGCATGATGGCGGAAGCCATCAACGACAGCAGGGAAATGAAGATCGCCGCCTCCCAGTGCGGTCCGGACGATGTGGTCATCGCTTTTTCCCGTTCGGGTTCAACGAGGGAAATTATCGATGCGGTATCCATCGCGCGGGTCAATCAGGCGAAGGTGATCGCGATTACCTGCTACGACGCTTCGCCGATTACGGAGAACGCGGCCGTCGATATTATTGTCCCGGATAAAATATCCGTCAATAACAGCGCCTTTATGTCCAATCATATTACGTTCCTGTTCGTGGTCGATCTGATCATGAGCGTGTTTATTTCCTCGGATAAAAAGTATTTGAAAAAGAAGCTGGACAGCGAGGGCCTTTTGGCCAGCGACCAGTCGATCACGAATTATTTTTTGTAAGAAGAGCGTTTCCTGCCGGAGGGCAGGGGGCGCTTTTTTTGTTGGCTTACGGTCAAGTCCCGGAGAGCGCTGTCATATACATCTTTACGGATTCATCTTCGATCCTGCGGATGACGCCAAAGTTGTGCGCAAAGCCGCAGAATGGGCGATTGGCCGTGGAGACGGGTCCCACTAGAATGGGGTTGTAAACTTACAGGTGGTTCCCACCGGGAGGAGATTGGTATGAGCAAAAAAATGCGTTTTGCCATTATTGGAGCCGGCGTGATCGCCCCTCTGCACGCGAGAGCCATCGTGAGCCATCCGGAAGCGGAGCTGGCGGCGGTCGTAGACGCCGTTCCGGAAAAAGCGGCAAAAATAGCAGAGGAATTCGGAGCGGCCCACGTATATACGGATACCCGGCAAATGCTTCAGGAGTGTGACGTGGACGTGGTCTGCATCTGCGTGCCCAGCGGAGGCCACCGGGATGCAACCGTCGCCGCGGCGGAGGCAGGCAAGCATGTGCTGTGCGAAAAGCCCCTCGGCATTACCAAGGCGGACATGGACGAGATGATCGAAGCCTGCCGGAGTCATGGCGTCAAGCTGGCCACCGTATTCCAGAAACGCACCACGCCGCATGCACTGCTGACCAAAAAGGCCATTAACGAAGGCAAACTTGGTAAATTAGTGCTGGGTGACGCCTACTTGAAGTACTACCGCAGCCCGGAATATTACAAAAGCGCCGGATGGCGCGGAACTTGGGCCATTGATGGAGGCGGCGCCCTCATGAATCAGGGGGTGCACGGCATCGACATCATCCGCTGGATGATGGGGGAAGTAGACAGCGTCTTTGCCTATACTGCTCCGTTAATTCATGACATTGAGGTGGAGGATACAGCGGTTGCGGTTTTGAAATATAAGAATGGGGCGTTTGGGGTCATCCAAGGAACGACGTCGGTCAATCCCGGCCAGGAGCCGCGTTTTGAAATTCACGGCGAGCACGGGACGATCATTTACGGAGACAGCGGTTTTAAAGTATGGAAAACGGTTGACGGTGATGCAGCCCCGCTCGTGTCGGAAGGCTCCGCCGAAGGTGCGGATGACCCGAATGCCATTTCTTCCGACGGGCACTACATTCTGATCGACGACCTGATTCAGGCGGTGCGGGAGGATCGTGAGCCGCTCATTTCGGGAGAGGAAGCGAGGAAATCGGTGGACCTGATCCTGGCCATTTACGAGTCCTCGCGTACGGGCAAGGAAATCAAACTGTAGGAAGAGGCGATGAACGGAAATGAGTACAGAAGAGCTGAAGATCGCAATCATTGGGCTGGACACGTCGCATGCGCCGCTCTTTGCCGAGCTGCTGAACAACCCGGATCACCCGCACCATGTGCGCGGCGGGACAGTGACGGCCGCCTATCCGGGCGGATCGCCGGATTTTGAACTGAGTATCGGGCGGGTGGACAAATTCACGGCTGAAGTCAGGGACAATAGCGGCGTCCCCATCGTCCAGAGCATCCAGGAGGCAGCCGAAAACGCCGATGCCATCCTGCTGCTCTCAGTGGACGGGCGCGTGCACCTTGAGCAGTTCCGGAAGATCGTTCCTTATAGAAAGCCGGTTTTTATCGACAAGCCGTTTGCCGTCACGACCCGTGACGCCAAGGCGATTTACCGGCTGGCACAGGAGCACGGAATTCCGCTTATGAGCTGCTCCTCCGTCCGCTGGTCGGAAGGCCTGGGCCGGGCGCTGGACTCAGCCGGTCAGGGGAACATCATCGGGGTGGATACCTACGGCCCCATGGAGCTGCAGTCGACGCAGCCTGGCTTTTACTGGTACGGCATTCATGCCGCCGATATGCTGTACCGCAGCATGGGCAAAGGGTGTAAAGAGGTCACGGTCACCACGAATGCCGACCATGATCTGGCCGTAGGTGTATGGGAGGACGGCCGGGTCGGAACGCTGCGCGGCAACCGGAAGGGCAACCGCCGTTTCGGAGCGTTGATTCATCGTGAGCAGGGGACCGAACATGTCGACGTGTATGCGGACGGCAAGCCGTATTATGCCAGCATGCTGGAGGAAGTGATCCGCATGTTCCAAACGGGCGCGGCTCCGATCGACATGACGGAGACGCTGGAAGTCATCGCGTTTCTGGAGGCGGCCAACGAAAGCCGGGAGACCGGCAGAACCGTGAAGCTGGATACGGGCATCAGCCCGGTTGCCAGCTCCTGATTTTGCCGCTTGCTTCTTGCGGCGTGGTAAAAGCCGTCCAGGTTCGCTTCCGGCTCGGCGTCATAGATGCTGCTGCCGCATCCCGACTATGACGTCTGGATGAATCGAACCCTGGGAGTCTATAACGGGTTATCTGAAACATGCAAGAAGATTTGCAATGATCTGATTTTGCATAGACGACGAATGATGGTGATGAAAGGAGGGGAAGGGCGACATGAATGCGGCTTTTCAACTGGGCGTCATTACCGACGAAATCTCCCAGGACATCGCCGATGCGATCCGCATTGCCCACAGATACGGGCTGGCCGCGCTGGAACTGCGTTCCGTGGACGGAGAGCAGCTGTATCGGCTGAGCGATTCGCGCATAGAGGAGATCGGTGCAACGATCCGGGCGGCTGGCCTGAAGGTCAGCGGCTTATCTGCCCCGGTGTTTAAATGCAATCTCCGGAATGCGGAAGAAGTAGCCGAACACCGGGGAATTTTGACCCGTTATGCGGAATTGGCGCAGCGGCTCGGCACCCGGCATGTCCGCGGCTTCAGCTTCTGGGCCGAGGGCCCGCTGGAGGAGGCATTCGACGATATTGTCCGGGAATTAAAGGGCGTGGTGCCGGTCCTGGAGCAGCATGGCGTCATTTACGCGCTGGAAGCGGATCCGGCGGTCTACGCCTCCAATGCGGCTAAAGCAGCAGCTCTGATCCGGGCGGTGGATTCGCCTTATGTTCAAGGATTGTATGACCCGGGCAACGACCTGTGGGATCCGGACCAGGAGGTCCCTTATCCTGACGGCTATGATGCTTTGGAGGGGCGGATTTGCCACATCCATCTGAAGGATGCGGTGAAGCAGGGAGATCATACCGAAGCGGTGGCGATCGGAAAAGGTCAGGTGGATTACGCCGGCCTGCTGCGCCGCCTGGTGGAAGAGGGGTATGACGGCTATTTGGTGGTCGAAACCCACTACAGGCTTCAGTCGAGCCTGACGGAAGAGCAGCTCAAGCGCCCGGCCGGATATGCTTTTTCCGAGGGAGGGGAAGAGGCGACGATCGACTGCCTGAATTCCTTGTTTGAGTTGCTGGAGCGGAGCTCCATTTCAATTAGCAAGCAATAAGCAAGAGCGGTTCGTAAATTAATGGAGGAGGAATGATCATGCCCAGTCCCCGTTTGGCGGAGAAAAAGTGGTGGAAGGACCGTCTTCAGGTCCGGCAGTACGCGTCGAGAGACGAGATGGGAAGAGCGGCGGCAGCCGATGTCTCCCAAGCAATGAAGGCGATCCTGGCGGACCGGGGCAGCTTGCGGATCGTGTTTGCCGCGGCTCCGTCGCAGAACGAGCTGCTGGACTACCTCGCAGCGGATAAAGATATCGAGTGGAGCAAGGTGACCGCGTTTCACATGGACGAATATATCGGACTGGACGACGATGCTCCCCAGCGGTTCAGCACTTTTCTGGATACCCGGCTGTTCTCCCGGGTCCGCCCGGGAACCGTCCACCTGATCGACGGCTCCGCCGATCCCGCCGCGGAGTGCGAACGGTATGCGGCGCTGCTGCAGGAGGCCCCGATCGATATCGTCTGCCTCGGCATCGGGGAGAACGGCCATTTAGCTTTTAACGATCCGCCGGTAGCCGATTTCAACGACCCGAAGACGGTAAAAATCGTCGAGCTCGACGACATGTGCCGGGAACAGCAGGTTCGGGACGGCTGCTTTGACCGGTTCCGGGAGGTGCCTGAAACCGCAATGACGCTGACGATCCCTACACTGCTCTCCGGCGGCCGCCTGTTCTGCATCGTGCCGGGCCCGACGAAGCGCAGCGCGGTGACGCAGACGCTGGAGGGACCGATCACGACCGCCTGCCCGGCCTCCATTTTGCGGGAGCATCCGAACTGTACGTTATACCTGGATCGGGATTCGTATGGAGGCTGACCGCCGCGGCATGGAACCTACGGCAGCAGGCGGCCGTGACGCCCTGACCCGGCTGGAGGGCATTCATGCCCTGACCGGGGAGCATATCCGGCTCACCCTGGCAGGCGGGCTGATTGCCGGGTACGAAGTGCTCGGGACACCGGAGGAGGCGGAGATCCGGCGGGTTGCCGGGGCACAGGGGGGCGGGCAGGAGCTGCCCCTCATCGGACCCGGACTGGTGGACCTGCAGATTAACGGGTACGCGTGGCTGGATCTCAACACCCATCCGCTGCAGGCGGACACCGTCCGGCAGTTAAACGAGAGGCTGTGGGCGGAAGGCGTCACCTCGTATTTGCCCACGCTGATTACGAACAGCGATGAAGCGCTGCGCAGCGGACTCGGCACGATTGCCGAAGTGTGCGAAACGGACCCCAATCACAATATGGCGGGAATTCACCTGGAGGGGCCGTTTATCTCCCCGGAAGACGGGCCGAGAGGGGCCCATGACGCCCAGTATGTCAGGGCGCCGGATTGGGGATTGTTCCAGTCCTGGCAGGAGGCTGCCGGAGGGCGGATTCGGATCGTTACGGTATCGCCGGAGTGGCCGGAGGCCGTGGATTTTATCGAGCGGTGCACGGGCAGCGGCGTGCTGGTCTCGATCGGCCACACTGCGGCCAACTCGGCCCAGATCCAGGCGGCCGTTCAAGCCGGCGCGCGCATGTCCACGCATCTGGGCAACGGCGCCCACCCGGTGCTGCCCCGCCACCCGAATTACATATGGGATCAGCTGGCGGAGGAGCCCTTGTGGGCGAGCGTGATTGCGGACGGCTTTCACCTGCCGGACGCTTTTCTCCGCGTCGCCGCCAAGGTGAAGGGCGAGCGGCTGATCCTGGTCAGCGATGCCGTCAGCTTCGGCGGGATGCCGCCCGGCACGTACGACACGCACATCGGCGGCCGCGTCACGCTGACGCCGGCAGGGCGGCTGCACCTGGC
Organism: Paenibacillus sp. FSL R5-0378; assembly: GCF_038009285.1. NCBI lineage: Bacteria > Bacillati > Bacillota > Bacilli > Caryophanales > Paenibacillaceae > Paenibacillus > Paenibacillus sp. FSL R5-0378. Next base: position 432,052 of record NZ_JBBPAY010000001.1, on the reverse strand, counting down.
TGGGCAGCCCGCGCTGCTTGCGGGCTCGGCGCTACCCATGACCGCCGGCATCGCGCACCTCGCGGGGCGGGGCATCGCCAGCCTCGGCGAGGCATGGGCGATGGCCTCGGTGCGCCCCGCGGGCCTGCTGGGCCTGCCCGCGGCCAAGGGCCTTGCGCCCGGCGCGCCCGCGGACGTGGCGCTCTTCACGAAGGATGCGGCGGGCATCCGCATCCTTCGCACCTATAAGCGCGGGCAGCTGAAGTACGACGCCCGCGATGCGCAAGACGCCGGCACCATGGGATGACGCCCGCACGGTGCAAGCTCTCCATCGCCACACGATAGCTCCAGCATCACGCGCCGTAGCCTCTCTCTATACGATAACGCCCGCAGGATGCACGCTGTTGCTCTCTCTACACGATGCTGTCCACACGATGCGCGCAGCTCTCTACACGATGACGCTCGCACAATACGCGCTGCTCTCTCTACACCATAACGCCTGCACGATGTGTGCGGCTCTCTCTACCTGATGACACCCGCGCGATACGCGATGCACTGCTCCACACGATATACCCACACCACACATCGCGGCCATCTCCACCCGATGACGTTCGCACCATGGGTCATGGCCATCTCTTCCCGAAGATGTACTCACCTCGCACCATACCCCTAGTCCACGCACCACGCACGCATCGCAGGCCAATACTCAGCCCCAAGCTTAGCGAGGGCTGAACCAAAACATGAACCCCCACCCGGATACGCAGACCGGGTGGGGGTTTTACTTACCCACATGTGATGGCAGCAGGCCCTGCTGAAGTTCGGCGGCCGTTCATGCCATTAATCTTTATGCACCGTAACTCCGACCTCGACCCAGCAGAGTGGGCGGAATCGATCTGGAGAAGCGAAGCGGCCGCCTTTGTCTTGTCCAGCCCCAAGCTTAGCGCGGGCTGAACCAAAACATAACCCCCACCCGGATACGCAGACCGGGTGGGGGTTTTTACTTTACCCACATGTGATGGCGGCAGGCCCTGCTGAAGTTCGGCGGCCGTTCATGCCATTAATCTTTATGCACCGTAACTCCAACCTCGACCCAGCGGAGTGGGCGTAATCGATCTGGAGAAGCGAAGCGGTCGCCTTTGTCTTATCCAGCCCCAAGCTTAGCGAGGGCTGAACCAAAACATGAACCCCCACCCGGATACGCAGACCGGGTGGGGGTTTTTACTTTACCCACATGTGATGGCGGCAGGCCCTGCTGAAGTTCGACGGCCGTTCATGCCATTAATCTTTAGCACCGTAACTCCAACCTCGACCCAGCGGAGTGGGCGGAATCGATCTGGAGAAGCGAAGCGGTCGCCTTTGTCTTTGGATTTCACCCTTGGTATGTTTCCGGTCAAGAAATCCAAAGACAACAGCGATCGGAAGAACGATCCGTACACGGAGCGTCACTCGAGCGCCAAGAACCACGAAGCATCAGCAAGCATTATGCCAACGGAGCGTCCACACGAGCACCCGAAGTAACATGAAGCATCAATGCCAACGGAGCGTCCACTCGAGCGCCGAGGTACCACGAAGCATCAGCAAGCATCAATGCCAACGAAGCGTCGACTCGAGCACCCGAAGTACCGGACGCCTGCCCGCCATCACTCCCCCCTACGATGCATATTTGCGCCGATACTCCCCAGGCGTAATCCCCGCATGGCGCTTGAACATGCGGATGAACGAGTTCACATTGCGGTAGCCGACCCGGGCCGCCACGTCCTGGATGCGCAGATCCAGGTTCTGCAGCAGCTCCTTGGCGGTCCGGATGCGCAGGTCGTTCAGATAGTCGCTGAAATTGACGCCCGTCTTCTCCTTGAAGTACGTCGACAGATAACCGGACGTAATGTTCAGCTTGTCGGCCATCATGTCGAGGTTGATGTCCTCGTCCAGATGCGTGCACATATACTCCGTCACGAACGATGTGATCGGATCATGCTCTTCCGTCTTGCGCCGGATGCCCTGCAGCACAGGGTGCAGCAGGTCAGCGAACCAGCGCTCGTACTGCGCCCGGCAGTAGAAGCGCCGGGTCTCCTCGAGCGCCGGGCGGCCGCCGGCATCGGCCGATGCGGCCGCGGGAAGCTGGCGCAGCGCTTTATCCAGCTCGCCCGCCACATCTTTGGCGAACTGCCGGTAGTCGCTGGCCACCGCCTGCTTCTTCTCGAGCTGGTCCAGGCTGCGCCGGACCCACTCCTGCATGCCTTCCTCACTGCCGCTCATCAGGCGGGTCTGGAACTCCTGCTCCCACATCGCTTTGAGGTAGCGCTCGCCTCGCGCTCCGCCGTCAGGGGCGTCCGGCCGAATCCACTGCGTTTCATCCACCAGGCGGCGCAGCTTCAGCACCTCCTGGACCTGCTCATACGCAGCCGTGAAGTCCGCCCCCGCCGGCTGAACGGCTCCATGGGCCATCGTGACGAGATAGCTGTCGCGGTCCACGGAGAACACCTGCAGCAGCCGCTGCATGTATGGGGTGAGATCCGCTTCCGGATCGGGCAGGAACAGCAGCGTCAGGATCTGATGGGGCTCGGTCTGGATCGTGACGGCATCGGGAAAAGCCTGACGCCATACATTGTCGACGTACACGCGGAGGTAATAAGAGCCTTTACCCGTTTTCTGCTGATAATGCTCGAAGGCATCCTTAAACAGCACCTGGTAGACCACCACCACGTAAGGCAGGCTCGTATCGGTCAGCTCCTGGATCTCCTTCAGGTTCATATGGATGTTCTTCAGCTTGTTGGTGTAGGCGTAATGCCGGAGCATGGAGTTTTTGCGTGCCAGATCGCGCGAAATGCTTTGGTGGGAGATGCGCATGTGGTGCATCTTTCGCGTGATCAGCTCGATTTCGCGAACGGGCTCGTTATCCGTGCCGCTGCCGGTGTCGGTCTCGTAGCCCTTCAGTTCGTCGACGATGAGCCGAATCGGCTGGTGCATGCGTCGGCTGAACAGGAAGGTGAGCACGATCAGGACGCCGACGATGGCGAGCAGCGACAGCAGGATCAGGTTCAGATTGAGGAGCTGGCCGGAAATGCTCTGGACCGGAACCCGGCTGACATAGGTGAAGCCCGTGCCGGCCCCCTTTTTATAAAAATAATAGTAATCCTTCGTTTGCATATAGGAACGGCCCGGGTCAAACGAAGTGACGAGACCCGAATTGATGTCGGCCGACGTCTGGTAGAGCGGCTGCCCGTCAGCATTCAAAATATAAAACTGGTCGCTGATCGACACATGCAGGTCCTGCGTCAGCTTTTGGGCATCGATCATGACGATGAAGTACATGTCGCGGTAAGGCATCATTTTAATGATCATGGGCATCAGCACGCCTTTGGACACGGTGTGGCCCGCCGTGTTCTCGGTAAAGGCGGCAGCCGGAAACACGCGGTAGGCGTACGATTCGTCAAACTGTCGGTCCCAAAACTCCGGCGGGTAGGAAGGGCTAATGTAATACGTGCTAAACATCGCTTTTGCGCCGCTTGTCCCGTCCTTCTCAATGACGTAGGCGTCGCTGCGGAAGTCAATGATGAGGTTGTCAATATAAAGGAAGGGATTCGTGTACAGCTGCTTCATCTCGGCAATGACGTCGTTGACGTAGCCGTAAGCCTTGTTGACTCTCGCATGCCGGAGCAAATTGATGTGGGTCGCCCAGAGGCTGTTCTGGTTCAGACCGAGCACCATTTCCCGGGTCAGCCGAAAATGATCCTCATAGCCCTCCACCGCGTGATTAATGCTCAGCTCGTTGTACTTGACGATCTCCTGGTGGATCTGGCGTTTTAAATAGAAGAAGGAAACCAGGTTGAAGGCGGCAAGAAGCAAGATGACGGCCAGAAATCCAAGCAGCAATTTTGTGAAAAGCGTCGTATACCCCAGTTTTTTCGTCAGCATGAGTGACATCTCTTGAACACCTCCGGCAATGTGCGCTCTGTTACCTATATAGATTGAACTAAAGTTTTGCATTGAACTTCCTGTTATAACGGCCCAATAGAGGTCTAGAACATTCCTTTCTTTAGTTCAATCTATGTATATCATAAGATTTATTTTCGCGTTCAAACAATATTCACCTTTTCGGGTATCTCTACAATCTTCCGGCTGACCCCGGAAAAAGGGGATATCCTCACAAACGTGCAGATTTATTTATGGAGAAGCGTTCAAGTATGATTCGGGTACAGGGTTTCACGGCCCATGACCAAAGAGGGAGGTGCGCATGTGGGTGAAACAAGCACAATCGGAAGTGTCGGGAATCGTTGAAGCAGGCCTGCCGGGCCTGAACGTAAAACGCCGCAGCGGCATGACCATGCAGAGCAGGCTGAAGCGGGCCTGGAGACGAAGCAAATACTTATGGCTGCTGTTTCTCCCGTGCCTGCTGTATTACGCGATTTTTAAGTATGCACCGATGTTCGGCCTCGTGATTACATTCAAAAACTACAACGTGTTCAAGGGCATTTGGGCGAGCGAGTGGGTGGGCTTCAAGTATTACCGGATGTTTTTCGAGAACCCGGATTTCTGGGTGCTGATGAAAAACACGGTGCTGCTCGGCGTTTACAAGCTGGTCTTCGGCTTCCCGGCGCCCATCATTCTGGCCCTGCTGCTGAACGAAGTCCGGAATGCCGTGTTCAAAAAATGGGTGCAGACCGTCAGCTATCTTCCGCATTTCATTTCCAACGTCATCGTGGCCAGCATGGTGATCATGTTCCTGTCCCCGAATGGGGGGATCATCAATGAGCTGATTACCGCGCTTGGCGGCAAGCCGGTCAACTTCATGATGGAGCCGGGATGGTTCCGGCCGGTCTATGTCCTGTCGGAAATCTGGCAGCACATCGGATGGGAGACGATCATTTTCCTGGCGGCGCTGACTGCGGTCGATCCGCAGCTGTATGAAGCGGCCAGCATCGACGGGGCGAACCGGTGGCGGAAGCTGTGGCATGTGACGCTGCCCGGCATTGCCCCAACCATCATGATCATCCTGATCCTCGATATCGGGAAGGTGCTTGAGATCGGCTTCGAGAAAATATTTCTGATGTATAACCCGGCCATTTACGATACGGCGGACATCATCAGCACCTATGTGTACCGGGTCGGGATGGAGCAGGGGAACTTCAGCTATGCCTCTTCCATCGATCTGTTCATGGGGGTCATCAGCTTCATCTTTATTTTTTCGGCCAACTTTATCAGCCGCAGACTGGGGGGAACCAGCCTATGGTAAGTGCAGGGGAGGTGCGCGGCCGCCGCAGGATCAGCCTGTTTACCATCGTCAATACGCTGATTCTGCTCGGTGTCGCCGCCGTGACGCTGTATCCGTTCGTTTACATGCTTGCGGTTTCGCTCAGCGGGGACGTGTACGTCATGAAGGGAGAGGTCACGCTGTGGCCGAAAGGCTTTAATCTCCGGATGTACGATCTGGTGCTGGGAGACCCAAAAATTTGGTCGGCCTACCGGAACACGATCATCTACACCGTGCTGGGCACGGCGATTGCGATGATCATTACGTCCATGGGCGCTTATGCGCTGTCCCGCAGCGACATGACGTTTCACAAGGGCTTTACGCTATTGATCGTGTTTACGATGTTCTTCAGCGGGGGCATGATCCCGACGTTTCTGGTGGTCCGCTCGCTCGGGCTGGTCGATACGATCTGGGGCATGGTGCTCCCGGGAGCGGTCAGCACGTGGAATCTCATTCTGATGCGGACGTTCTTCAGCGGCATTCCGAAGGAGCTGGAGGAATCGGGGCGGATCGACGGGCTGAACGACATCGGCATCTTCTTCCGCATCATCGTGCCGTTATCCAAGCCGGTGTTTGCTACGATTTCATTGTTCTATGCGGTAGGCATCTGGAATAACTTCATGAATCCGCTGCTGTATTTACGCAATCCCGACCTGTTCCCGCTTCAGGTCATCCTCCGCAATCTGGTGCTTGCCGGAAGCGTCAGCTCCGGGCAGGTGACGCAGATCGGCGGGGACAACATGGTGGTCGAGGATTCGCTGAAGTTTGCGACGATCATGGTATCCACCATTCCGATCCTGATCATATATCCGTTCGTCCAGAAATATTTTGTGAAAGGATCGATGATCGGCGCGGTGAAGGGATAACTGTGATGTTCCAATTTTGATCAAAGGGGCGAAACGAATGAAGAAAAGAAAGATCGCTTCAGCGCTGCTGGCCGCACTGCTGATCGTCATTGCCGCAGCCGGATGCACCAGCGGGAAGAAGGAAGAGACGAGTACGACACCAAATGCCGGAACCGGGGGACAGAAGGAGACGGTCACCTTAACGGCTCTCCTTGACAACAATGCGACCTTCCCGTACAGCAAGGATTGGCCGATCTGGAAGTGGATTCAGGAGAAAACCGGGGTCACGCTGAACGTGCAGACGCCTTCGGGCAAGCTGAGCGACACGCTGAACCTCGTCATGGCCTCGGCCAATCTCCCGGACCTCATGTATATGTCGAGCCGCAGGGACTCCAACAAATACGGGGACCAGGGCGCGCTGGAAAACATTTTGGACCATGTCGACCAAATGCCGAACCTGAAAAAGTGGATGGAGCAGTATCCGGAGGAAGCCAAGGCCGCGCTGTCTGCGGACGGCAAAATGTATATGTTCCCGAACCAGGGCTTTGGGGAGACGAACCGGATGATCTGGCTGTACCGCGAGGATGTGTTCAAGAAAAACGGACTGCAGCCGCCTAAGACTTATGAGGAGCTGCACCAGGTACTGAAAAAGCTGAAGCAGCTGTACCCGGACAGCTATCCGCTGTCGATGCGCTTCGGGCAAATTCCGGATGAGATGTACGCCAACCTGACGACCAACTTCGATACGGGCACGGACGTGTATTACGATTTTGACGACAACAAGTGGAAGTTCGGACCGACCGAGGACAACTACAAGAAAATGGTGGAGATGTGGCATACCTTCTACGAGGAAGGGCTGATTCCGCCGGATTTCCTGTCGATCCAGACGAAGCAGTGGCAGGACGTCATGTCCACGGGCCAATCCTTTGTGACAATCGATTACATCAGCCGCGTCGACTTCTTCAACAACGCGATGCGCAAGGATAATCCGGAGTACAGCCTGCAGTTCATGGCGCCGCCGGCCGGACTGCCGGGCATGAAACAGCTGAATCCGTATTTCCACTATCTTGAGGGCGGTCTGACCGTTGCCTCGAGCTCCAAGCATAAAGACGAAATTATGAAGTACATGGACTTTTTCTACAGTGAAGATGGGCGAAACTTAAGCAGCTGGGGCAAGGAAGGCGAGACTTATACGGTGGAAAACGGGGAAAAGAAATTTAAGCCGGAGTATACCGACGTGACGGAAATGCGGAAGCAGACCGGTCTGCAGACGAGCGGCACGTACACGTGGATCGACTTTAACGCGCACCTGTCGCTGTTCTCGGACGATTTGAAGAAGGCCTATGAGGAAGCGGCCAAATACGATCCGCCGGCGATGCAGCCGAAACCGGCCTTTACCGACGCGGAGAACGAGGTGCTGTCGGTGACCGGGCAGGCTGTGAAGAAATACCGCGAAGAGAATTTCTCCAAGTTCGTCCTGGGCACGCGGAAATTAAGCGAGTGGGATAAATATGTGGAGGAAATCAACGGCCTCGGCGTCCAAAAGCTGATCGACACCTATACGGCGGCGCAGCAGCGGGTGGAGCAGGCGAAGCTGGAAAATAAATAGGAAGGCGCGAGGCTGCGCCGATTCTCTGAGGCACCTGGCTAACGGCCGGGTGCTTTTTTTCTGCATTTGAATGCAATGCAATTTCCCTATCGCAAAAGGGCGGATGCCGATATTCCATCCCTAAGGTTTTCCAAATTCCTTGACAGGATACAATATCTGTAATATAAATGATCTAGTTATTTAGTAAATTACTGATTTAGTAAATTACTAAATATTAATCGGGAAAGTGAGATGAATCGGATGGATAAAAGCCGCAGGGCAGAGCTGATCGCCCAATACAAAGAAATGAAACCCCAAATGGGCGTATATATGCTCAAGTGTGTCCCTTCCGGACGCATCTATCTGGGTTTTACGCAAGATATGAAGAGCATGCTGAACCGGCATCAGTTTATGTTGAAATCTGGCCTGCACAAATGCAAGGAGCTGCAGCGGGAATGGAACGAATACGGGGAGAGCCAGTTTGAAGTGAAGGTTGTGGACACGCTCGCCTACGACAAGGATGAGTCCAAAACCGACTATACGGAGGACCTGGAGCTCCTGCGCGACATCTGGAAAGATAAATTAGAAAATGTGGAGATGATCTAACCATGAGGATCCCAACAACGTTAAAACATAAACCGGTCATCGTTTCCGAGAATTACGAAAACATCGACGGCAGAAAGGCGTACAGCACGGATGCCAAGGGATTGTCCCTGGGCCTTGCCCAGTGGAACGAGCGCGGAAAGGTGGACATTTCCGCCAAGGTATGGCGTTATACCGGCGAGAAGTGGTCGCGCCAATCCGAAGAGCTTCCGATGCATCGGGTGCTGGATCTGGCCATTCTGATCCTGCGCAGCAGCGCTTACTTCAGCGAGGCGTACCGCTATCCCAAGCTGTATGACCCGGAAGAGGCGACCATCGACCGGGTAGGGGTGCAGGGGGACGCCATGGAAGTGGCGGTATGCACGGACAATCCGATGATCGACGAGGATATCAAGCTGTTTGCCCAAGCGCTGAACGAAGACGGCGAGCTGCTGGGTGAGCGGTTCCGCATTTTGTCCCGCCTGCTCAAGGACATGGGATATTGAATGAGCATGCGGAAACCTTTCAAATGGATGATCATTAAAGGAGATGGTTTTACATGAGTTCTACCGAGCAAGGTTTAAAAGGCGCCTCCGGTGCCGTGCCATCCGAGAGGCCGGGGCCGGGTGCTCCCGAGAAGAAGGATACGGTACTGCGGGCCATGATCGCCTTCCTTATCCCCCTTATTCTGAGCAACGCCCTGCAGTCCGTCGGCCAGCTGGTCGGCAGCATCGTCGTGGGGCGCTGGATCGGGGTTGAGGCACTGGCAGCGATATCCGCGTTTTTCCCGTTATTTTTTCTGGTCATATCCTTTGTGATCGGGATCGGCTCGGGCAGTGCCATTCTGATCGGCCAGGCTTACGGTGCCCGCAACGAGGAGAAGCTTAAGGCGGTCGTCGGCACGACGCTGACCTTCACGGTCATCCTCGGCATCGTCCTGGCGGTGCTGGGGGGCATCTTTACCGAGGACATTTTGCTTCTGATCGGAACCCCGTCCAACATCATCGACATTTCCGTACATTATGCCCGCATCATGTTCTGGAGCCTGCCGTTTTTGTTCCTGTATGCAGTCTATACGACATTTATGCGCGGAACGGGCGATTCGAAAACGCCGTTTTATTTTCTGATCGTCAGTACGGCGCTGAACCTGATTCTGCTGCCCGTGCTGATCTTCGGCTGGATCGGGCTGCCCAAGCTCGGCCTGTACGGCGCGGCTTACGCGAATCTCGTCTCCACGATCGTGACCTTTATCGCGATGCTCTGGTATCTTCGCTGGAAGAAGCACCCGCTGCAGTTCGACGCTTCGGTGCGGAGGCACCTGAGGATGGACCGGGAAATGCTGAAGCTGCTGCTTCGTCTCGGCATTCCGTCCAGTATCAGCATGATTCTGGTGTCGCTGTCCGAGATAGCGGTCATTATTTTCGTCAACCGGTTCGGGTCCGACGCAACTGCGGCCTACGGCGCGGGGAACCAGGTGGCGAGCTACGTCCAGATGCCGGCGATCAGCCTGGGCATGACCGTATCGGTGCTGGGAGCGCAGTCGATCGGGGCCGGTCAGCTGGACCGGCTGAAACAGGTCATCCGCGTGGGCATTATGCTCAACTATATCATTGGGGCCATCATCATTATCCCGGTGTACCTGTTTTCGGAGCATATTTTGTCCTGGTTCATTACGAGCGGCGATACGCTGGACATCGCCCACCGGCTGCTCATGATCACGCTGTGGAGCTACCTTATCTTCGGCCATACGCAAATTTACGGGGCGACGATGCGGTCCAGCGGCACGGTGCTGTGGCCGACGGTCTTCAACATCGTGTCGATCTGGTGCGTAGAGGTCCCTGTGGCCTATGTGCTCTCGTACCACACAAGCCTTGACATCGAAGGCATTTGGATCGGGTATCCGGCGGCGTTCATTGCCAGCTTCATTCTGGTGTACAGCTACTACCGCTTCTCATGGAAAAAGAAGCAGATTACGCGGCTCGTTCACTAGCAGGGAGTACTTCAGAACTGCGGAACCTGGAATAACCAAGGGGGGACCGACATGAAGGGGAAAAGGCTAGCGTTATCGCTGATCATCGCTTTTGTGGCTGCGTACATCGGATTTGGGGCTTGGATCGCCCATGATACGAAACGGATATTGGTGGCAGCCATGAGCGGGGATCCGGGCTATACCGAATACATGGATGAGGCTGTCTATCATGACATCCATCCGGTCCAGCGAGGCATGACGGACAAGGATTATGCGTATGACCCCGCCGTTCACGACATCGGCTTCGTCTTTCCGCTGCATTTCTTCGGCGTATCTCTGGCTTATGTGACCCAGCAGTATACCGGTGAGCATTTCGGGTTCAGGGAGCCGGTCCGGCTGACACTGCAACTCAAATCCGGCAAATGGTATGCGACCGGTGCATCCATTCAACCTTAAAAATAAATCAGATGGTTAACTATAATTGAAGGGCTGCTCGAACGGGGCGAAGATGACCGTGGAAGCAGCTCTTTTTTTGTATTAAAAAATTTTTTGAATATTTTTTTGCTTCCGTGTCGATTTCGCCGACATGCATTCGTCGAATTAATGTAAAGACAAAAAACAGGTGAAAGGTTGTTGAACAATATGGGAGCACAAATGAACGCTTATCTGATGTCGGTGGATGCAAGAAGCCAGGCGAATTACTATATCGAGGCCCTCGGCGGAGAAATCCAGTTTGTCAGTACATACGGAGACGCGCCCGGAGCGCCTGAGGCGATGAAGGATAAAGTGATGCACTTGGCGGTAACGGTGGCGGGAACGAATCCGTTGATGCTGTCCGACGCGTTTGAACCGGTTTCGTATAACCGCAGCGTCAGCCTTTCTTTAACATATACCGATGAGGCGGAAGCCAGAGCGGCCTATGCCAAGCTGAGTGAGGGCGGAGAAAGCAAGTATCCTTTTGCCCTTCAGCCATGGGGCGCTTATTATGGTGAGGTCATTGACCGGTTCGGTGTAACGTGGATGATCACGAAATTGTAATGGCGGGAACGAAACCCGGCAAATATAACGATGGGAAGCAGCAGATAAAGCAGTTCAAGGAAGGCAGCCGCCATGAGGATCGGCTGTCTTTTTTTGCTGCAGTGAACAGCCGGGAACCGTTGATCAACCGGCCCTTCGTTAAGGGAACGAATGGGTTCCAAAAGCCAAAAAGAAAGTTTTTTTAAATTAGTGGGTTGTAAAAACTAACTAAGTATTGTATTATGACTTACATAGAAACGAGCACAACTGGTGAGCGCTCAGCAAAGCAGATCATGACGCGAAAAAAACAAGTAAGAGCTTCATTCGAGAAGGGATGGATCATCCGATGATCAAGGAAACGTTCGATGCGTTAATTATCGGCTTTGGCAAAGGCGGAAAAACGTTGGCCCCCTTTCTGGCCGAGCAGGGATTGAAAGTCGCCGTCGTGGAAAAGTCACCTCTGATGTATGGCGGAACCTGCATCAATATCGGCTGCATTCCCACAAAGGCGCTGGCCTATCAGTCGCATATCGTTTCGCAGGAGGAAGGGAACGGTCCGGAGTCCCGGCAGGCGAAGTATGCGCGCGCCCTTCAGGAGAAAGATGAGCTGGTTACCCTGCTGCGCGGCAAGAACTTCAATAACCTGAACAGCCATCCGGGGATCACGGTATTGACCGGGACGGCTTCGTTCCAATCCCCGCACGAGGTTCGGGTGGAAACGGAAGCTGGGAGCATTCTCGCCGAGGCCGAGCGGATTTTCATCAACACGGGGGCAAAGCCGGTCCTTCCCGACATTCCCGGGATTGACGGAGCTCATGTCTATACGAGCACGGAAATGCTGGACTTGGCGAAGCTGCCTTCCCGGTTGGCCATCATCGGCGGCGGCTATATCGGTCTGGAATTCGCCTCCATCTATGCAGGCTTCGGCTCAGAGGTGACTGTTCTTGAGAATGGCGGCGTATTTATGCCGAGAGAGGACCGGGAAATTGCCGAAGAGGTCAAAAAGGTGCTGGAGGCCAAGGGCATCCGCTTCCGGCTGCAGACCAAGGTGTCCCGGATTGCGGAACAAGGGGAATCCGTTCAGCTGCTGCTGTCCACGCCTGACGGTGAGGACACATTCCAAGCGGATGCCGTACTGGTCGCCACCGGAAGACAGGCCAATACGGACGGGCTGAATCTTGAAGCCGCAGGCGTTGAAGTGACGGGGCGAGGTTTCGTCCGGGTCGACGAGACGCTTCAGACCACTGTGCCGCATATCTGGGCGATCGGCGACGTGAACGGCGGTCCGCAGTTTACGTACATTTCGCTGGACGACTACCGGATTCTCAAGAATCAATTGTTCGGCGACCGGACGCGTACGACCGGCGACCGGCGATTCGTTCCTTACTCCGTGTTTATCGATCCTCCGCTGGCCCAAGTCGGGTATACGGAACAAGAGGCGCTGAAGCGGGGGCACACTGTGAAAACGGCAAAATTACCTGTTACCGCATCGACGAGGGCACGCCAGCTGAAACAGACCGAAGGTCTGCTGAAGGCGGTCGTCGACGCCGAAACGGACCGTCTGCTCGGGTTCACCATGTTCGGTGCGGAGTCCAGCGAGGTTGTGAACATCGTGTCCGTGTTCATGCAGTCCGGGCAGCCGTACTCCGTACTCCGCGATACCATTTTTACGCATCCGTCGATGGCGGAGACGATTAACGACTTGCTCGGCGCGATCCAGTGAGCTCTTCTACGAGCTCATCGCTTACATATTGACGGACACAGCGCCACTTAAGATTTAACACCATAAATCACATGTATAAGGGAGAGAACAACCATGACGAAAGTAAAAGAGACGATGAAAGCCGTAGGCCTGTATAAGTATTTACCGATTGATCATCAAGAAAGCCTGATTGACGTCGAGCTGGAAAAGCCGGTGCCAACAGGCAAGGATTTGCTGGTGAAAGTCCAAGCCATCTCGGTGAATCCTGTCGATTATAAAGTCCGTTCGCCTAAAGACCGCGTGGAAAGCGTACCGAAAGTGCTTGGATGGGACGTCGCGGGCGTCGTCGAGCAGGTAGGTCCGGATGTGACGTTGTTTAAGCCGGGCGATGAAGTGTACTATGCCGGCAGCATTACGCGTCCTGGCGGCAACAGCGAATTTCATCTGGTGGACGAACGCATTGTAGGCAAGAAGCCATCGACGCTGGATTTTGCACAAGCGGCGGCGCTGCCGTTAACGACCATTACAGCCTGGGAAAGCTTGTACGACCGGCTTGGAGTCTCCAAGAACCAGGCGGACAACACCGGCAAAACCATCCTGATTATCGGAGCAGCCGGCGGGGTCGGATCGATTGCGACACAGCTCTCCAAATATTCCGGCCTGACGGTCATCGGCACGGCTTCCCGCCCGGAATCGGCCGATTGGGTGAAAGGGCTGGGGGCGGACCACGTCATCAACCATTTTGAAGCGTTCCTGCCGCAGCTTAAGGCGGTCGGCATCGAGCAGGTCGATTACATCCTCTGCTTGAACAGCACGGAGAAGCATTGGGCGAACATGGCGGAAGCGATCGCGCCGCAAGGCAAGATCTGCTCGATCGTGGAGACGGATGAACTGCTCAACCTGACCCTGCTCAAGAATAAAAGCGTCACGTTCGTATGGGAGCTCATGTTTACCCGTTCCACGTACCAAACGCCGGATATGATCGAGCAGCACAAGCTGCTGGACGAAGTCGCACGCCTCGTGGACGAGGGCGTCATCCGGACCACTACAAGCGAGACGCTGACACCAATCAATGCCGCCAATCTTCGCAAGGCCCATGCTCTGCTGGAGACCGGCCGTACGGTGGGCAAGGTCGTACTGGAAGGATTCTGACGGGAGCCGAGCGGGGGCCGGTTTGCGTGAAGCGGTCATTTGTGGCACTGTAGGATTAGAAGGCAGTACCACATTTAAGGCAAAGAGACACGGGGGGTCATGGATATGCCGAAGAATATTTACAACCTGGATTGCAACATTGCGCAAACATTGAACATCGTTGGCGATCGATGGTCTTTGATGATCATACATGAAATTTTGGTCGGTAAAAAAACGTTCAACGAGATCAAACAGGGGCTGGCGACGATCTCTGCGAATGTGTTATCCGAGCGGCTCAGACAGCTGGAGGAGGATGGGCTGATCGTATCCAACCTGTACTCCGCGCATCCTCCGCGGTATGAGTATGAATTGACGGAAAGCGGACGGGATATGGAAATGATCTTTCATGCTTTTATCCTGTGGGGAGAGAAGCACCTGGATAAATGCTATAAAAGCCTGAAGCATACCGCCTGCGGCCACGAAGTCGAGCTCCGCCATTATTGCCCGCACTGCGAATCGAACGTGGATGACATTACCGTTGTCCCCGTAGAAGACGCCAAGCAGCCGTAACGAACGGCCGCCGCAAAAGCTTCTTAGTCAGCCGGATCGCCTAAGGCGGTCCATTACATATAAAGAAGGGATGGATGACAAATGGCAAACACGACAATCACGCTGGAACAGGTATTGAATCAGCAGGTGGCGAACTTCAGCATTCTTTACGTTAAAATCCATAACTACCATTGGTACGTAAAAGGGGAACAGTTCTTCACGCTCCACGCGAAGTTCGAAGAGCTGTACAACGACATTACGCAAAAAGCGGACGACATCGCCGAACGCCTCCTGACGATCAAGGGAAGACCGGCCGCGACGATCAAAGAATATCTTGAAATCGGCACGGTAACGGAAGCCACGGGAAAAGAGGATGCGCGCGGTATGGTGCAGTCGCTTATCCATGACTTCGCTGTAGTCAGCAAGGAACTGCAGGACGGGATCCGTTTGGCGGAAGACGCCGGCGACCATCCGACGGCAGATATGCTGATCGGGATGCAGGCGGACCTCGACAAGCACGTCTGGATGCTGGAATCTTATCTTGGATAAAAAGGAAGAGCCCGGGGGCTAAAGCTCCCCGGGCTCTTTTAATAACGTCGTCCGTTCCCCGCTGTGCGTCAGCGTCAGCTTATGCATCGCCCGGGTGCAGGCGATATAGAGCAGCGATCGGTCCATCTCGTTCCGGTAGACTTCGCTGTTCACGAAAGGAACGATCACCTCATCGAACTCCAGGCCTTTCGCCAGATGGGCGGACGTGACGATGATGCCCTCGCGGAACTCCTCGCTTTCGAAATCCAGCAGATACAGGTTGTCAAACGCATCCCTCAGGCTTTGATAGACCTCGTCTGCCTGAGCTTTCGTTTTGCAGACGATCCCCATGGAACGCGACTCGGAATGCACAAATTCTCGGAGGACAGACCGGATGCGCTCCATTTCCTCCTCCCCGTCTGCGCAGGCAACCATCCGCGGCAGCTCGCCGTGCCGTTCAATGGGTACGACGCTGCTGTTGTCTTTGAGCTGCTGGGCAAAGGTCGTTATTTCATAGGTGGACCGGTAGCTCTTTAACAGCTCTACCGTATCCGCGTTCGGGAACACCTTTTTGATCTCTGTAAGCGAAGAAGAGGAGTAGGGATTGACGGATTGGCCGGCATCGCCGAGGATCGTCTTGCGGCAGTTGAACAGTTTGGATAGGACGGCGTACTGGATGGGCGTGTAGTCCTGCATTTCGTCGACGATCAGATGCTTGACGAAATCAAATGGCGCCGTTCCTTCCCAGTACATTTTAAGGTAGACGAGGGGAAAGACATCCGAATATTCCAGCTTCTTCGGCCCTGCCATGCGAAGCAGATCCGGTCTGCCCAGCCAGTCGTAAAAATCCTTGTACAGCGCCAGCAGGGTGGAGGCACGGAACATTTTTTTAACGGCCGCCTTGATTTTGCGAATCCGGGGTGCGGACAACCTCTGTCCATCCTCGTCCCTGAGGTTTGCCGCCGCCTGGTTTGCGGCCCGCTCGAGCCTGGACTGTACGGGCATCCGGCGGGTGCCGTCATAGATGGCTCGCAGCTCTGCGGCAGAAATCTGCAGTCCGTCGACCTGCACATCCTCCGGCGCAAAATATTGCTGCTCTGCATAAGCGATAAACTCATCCAGCTTCCGGATGAAGTCGGCAGTCGCCTTAAACCGGATGCGTTCGACCATGCCCGGGTCTTCTTGGTCCATCAACACGGTGACCTGCTCGTAGAACGTCTGGAAGCCGGCGATCCCTTTGAGCTCCGCTTCCGCCAGCTCCTCGAGGCGCATTTCCATCATATTTTCTTCACCAAGCTCAGGCAGAACGCTCGAAATATAATCGGAGAACACGTTGTTCGGCGAGATGATCAGCACGTTTCTTGACGTCAGCGTCTCCTTGTAGCGGTACAGCAGGAAGGCGATACGGTGCAGGGCGACCGACGTTTTTCCGGAACCGGCCACGCCTTGAATGATGAGCTCATCGGAGGTTTCATTGCGGATGATGACGTTCTGCTCCTTTTGAATCGTGGCGACGATGTTTTTCATCTTTTCGTCCGATGTGCTGCTGAGCTCCTTCTGAAGGACGTCGTCGTCGATGTTGATCGAGCTTTCGATCATATATTCCATGCGGCCGTCCCTGATTTTGTACTGCCGCTTCACCGTCAGCTCGCCCTCGATCCGCCCCAGCGGAGCTAGGAAATAGGCAGGCCCGACGCCGAAATCGTAAAACATGCTGGCGACCGGCGAGCGCCAGTCATAAATCAGATTCGTATGCCCGTCCGACCCGGCAAAGGAATGAATCCCGATATAATAGGCATCGGCTTCTTTTAGGCCATTTTCCCGAAAGTCTACCCTGCCGAAATAAGGAGACTGGTACAGCTTGTGCAGCTTCCGCTCCTTGTCGATCGCTTTCTCACCCGAGTCGATCTGAAGCGAGATGTCGACCTTGTTCGCGGCCCGCTCCGCGGGATCCAGCTGGGAAATGTTTTCCCACATATATTTTTTCGCCTCGATGACGTCGCGGTAGGAAGCGGATATTTTCCCGCGGATGTCTTCCAGCGCCTGTCCCAGCTTGTCTGTCATCGCTTCGGCATAACGCCTTTCATCGGCTTCGCTTTGGTTCAACATCTTAGACCCTCCCTGTGAAAGAATAAGTCTAAGTATAGAAAAAATCCGCCAAAAATATAGACTTATACTTCCGGCTGTAGTATTATAACTTGCACGTGGGTCCAGAAATACTTATACGGCACCACTTTACAGTACCAAAGTAATTAATGGGATAAACTACAGCCAGGTCCTTAAGGGGCCTGGCTTTTTGGTATGTCCGTTACCTGCCTGGATTCAGATTCCGGAATGCTCTCCGCGTACTGCCGCTGCATGGCGGCCAGCCGGCCGTTAACCCATTCCCGGGCTTCGGGAGGCTCTATAATGACCGCTTCGGGCCCCAACATCCAGACCATATCGGCAAAGAACGCCACGTCCTTCCGGGGAATGGATATGCCGATCCTGCCGCTGCCATCGGGCTCGCATTCGATATGAGGCTGAAGCCGGCCGTTCCCCTCCAGCATTCGGACGCCTTCCGGAGTCAGTCGGACGATGAAGTCGGTCTTCGGCGCCTTCTTCAATTCCTCCTCATTCCAGTTAAACACCGTTTTCTCATCAACCTCGTCAAGGCAGCAGACCTCTTCATTCAGCACGGCTGAGCGGATACGGTCCGCCCGGAACAGGCGATAAGCTTTACGGGTAAAGCAGTAGGCAGGGCAGTACCAGTATCCTTGGTCCGAGTAGAGGCCGATCGGCTGAATGACTCTTTCGTCCGCGGATGTGCCGGATTGATAGACAATGGTTGCGGCGCTGCGAATCATAACCGCCTGCAGCAGCACTTCCAGACACTCGGCAGACATGCTGCGCCGGGGGCTCCAAATCGCCATTTTACCGGTTAAGCGGCTGATTCTCTCTTTCAGGTCCGGCGGGAGATAGTGATAGAACTTGTCGAGGGCGGAAGCGGCCGCTTTACCGAACGGGACGGAGCCAAAATAAGCCAGCGATTGGGAGGCGAAGAACAAGGCGGTCGCTTCGCTTTCGGTAAAAGCGATCGCGGGCAGCAGCCGCTCGTTTAACAGGCGGAAACCGCCGCCCCGTCCTTGGACGGAGTACACGGGGATGCCCAGCTCGCCAAGCTCGATGAGGTCCCTGGATATGGTCCGCTGGGACACGCCCAGCTCATCCGCAAGCTCGCGGAGAGTGAAGTTTTTCTTAGCATTGACGAGCATGATAAGCCGGATCAACCGCTGGGATTTATACATCGGCGTCCCGTCCTTTCATTTTTTTCTCAAGTGTATCACAAAAACAAGACAGTACCTGTCGTGTTTAAACGATATAATGAGTTCATAAGATTTGGAAAGGCATAATCAACCCTATAGAGGAGGATGCTGTATGGAACCAATGGAAAAGGGAAACGAGCGCAGTCTGCAGGCGTTTCATGCATTTCGCCGGGCGATTGAGGAAGGGGATACGGGGGCGTTTGAAGCGCTGGTGACCTCTGATTTTGGTTTTATCGTCCCGATCCCTTTTGAGGAATGGCAAGGAGAGCAGAGGGGAACCGGGAGGTTCCGGGAATTGGTCGAGCTTGAACGGGCAAGCATGAGTGCCAAACTAACGCCGGTCATCTGCGTAGAGCAGGAGGATACCGGGATCGTTATCTTTCAAGCGGAGGGGATCTTTAACGAAATGCCGTACACGAATGAGCTGGTAATCGTGTTCCGTTTCGAGCAGGAACGGATCCGCTCCTTCCGGGAGTATGTGGGCGTCACTTCCCACCTGCTTGCGATAGCGAAGTCGTAAGGCATGAAAACGGGCAAGGCCGGGAATAAGCACGAAGAGTGCCCTCGGTCTTGCCCGCATGTTTGCTGCCCGCGGCGCCATGTTATTCGGTTATCCGGCGGGACGGAGTGGGCTCATCAAACTGCCGGTTGATCAGCACTTGGCAGGCGTTCAGAAAATACTCGGCATGGTAATACCCCTTATCCATGTAGGCACTCATCATGGCGCCTTCCTTCAGCAGCTGAAGCTGGTAAGTGAGCTGAACCGGGTCGCGGGCGCCGGCCCGGCGGGCAATATCCTCAACATTTTTCCAAAGGGAGGAGCGGTGTGTCATGGCTGCCTGGTGTCCGGGATGGTCCTCATCCGGAAACTCGACGATGGCGTTCATAAAAGGACAGCCGCGGAACTTGGAACTCTTCATTCGTTCAACCAATTCCTCCAGGAGGGCGTAGAGCTGTTCCTTTGGCGAATCGGAGAACTGCCGCTTTATTTCTTCATATGCTTCCATCCTGGTCTTGGAATGCAGCTCCAAATAGGCCACGACCAAATGGTCCTTGGTCGGAAAGTTGCGGTAAAAGCTGGCCTTTGCGACCCCCGATTCCTCAATGATCCGGTCGATCCCCACGGCACGCACGCCTTCGCTATAAAATAAATCGGACGCCACCTTCAGTATCCGTTCTTTGGCGGATTCCTTCTTGGTCATTCTAATCACCTGTTCCTAAAATAAGGTAAATTCGCTGTTGACATGAGACAGATCTGTCTGTATCATACGATTATCAAACGAGACAGATCTGTCTCATTTATTTTAATGGCTGATTCCGGCTGCTGTCAAATATCCGGATCCGCCAGAGGAGGATGAAGCAAGCGATGAACCAACCGGTCAATTCCATTCCCGCGCCTCTTGCGCAGGCGGCGGCTGAGCCGCGCCAGAGGCCGCGTTTAATGCTGGCGGTGATGCTGCTGTCCGTATTTATGGCCGTAGCGAACATTTTTATCATCAATGTGGCAACCCCTTCGATTCAGCGGGGGCTTCACGCCGATTTCTACGGCGTACAGTTCGTCGTTTCGGCCTACACCTTGTCCTATGCCGTGGCCTTGATTATCGGCGGGCGGCTGGGCGACCGGTACGGACGGCGGAAGATGCTCCTGATCGGCGTGGCCGGCTTTACATTAACATCCTTGTTATGCGGCATTTCGGGCAGTGTCGGTGTGCTTACGGCCATCCGCGTGCT
Source organism: Paenibacillus sp. FSL R5-0378 (assembly GCF_038009285.1). Taxonomy (NCBI): domain Bacteria; kingdom Bacillati; phylum Bacillota; class Bacilli; order Caryophanales; family Paenibacillaceae; genus Paenibacillus; species Paenibacillus sp. FSL R5-0378. The sequence continues at coordinate 411,875 of NZ_JBBPAY010000001.1, read as the reverse complement.
TCAAGGCTTTAGTGCGGCGCTGATATCGCCGCAGGTGCTGTCCCTTATTCAGGCGCAGTACCCGCCGGAGAAGAGGGGAATGATCTTCGGGCTGTATGGTGCAGCCCAGGGATTGGCCGCTTCGACCGGCCAGCTGATCGGCGGTTTGCTGCTCGGCTGGAATCCGTGGCATCTCGACTGGCGGCTGGTCTTTTTCTTCAGCGTCCCGATCGGATTGATCATCCTGGCGATGGCTCCGTTCGTTCCGGAATCGAGGGATTCGGACCGCTCGCGGATGGACTGGTTCGGTGCGGCCGTGGCGGCGGCAGGACTGCTCCTCCTCGTGTATCCGCTGGTCCAGGGGCAGAAGGAGGGGTGGCCGGCGCTGCTCGTCATCAGCCTGATTCTGTCCGGCCCTGTCCTCGCCGTATTCGTATGGACGCAGCGTAGGCTGCTTGCCAAAGGGCGCCGGCCGTTTATGAACGTGAGGCTGTTCGGACAGAAAGCATTCAGCTTGGGCCTGGCCGTGATCTTTCTCATGATGACCGCTCAAGCCGCCTTCTTTCTGATCACGGCCTATTTGCTGCAAATGGGGCATGGATTCAGTGCCCTGAAATCCGGATTGATCATCCTGCCCATGGGCATCGGGTATTTTCTGGCCTCGCTGTTGTCCCCGAAGCTGGCGGGCAAAATTGGAGCCCACGTCCTTACGGTCGGTTCGGTGCTGACCACCGTCGGCTATTTCGCGGTCGCGCTGACGATCTGGGCCACCGGATGGTCGCCGAATGTATGGTTCTGGCTGCCGGCTCTGGTCCTGCTGGGCATAGGCCAAGGCTTTATCGCCGCGCCGCTGACCAATGTGGTGCTGTCCAAGGTAGAGAAGCAGGATATCGGGTCGGGCTCCGGCATTTTGACGACGGGGATGCAGCTCGCCTCTGCCATCGGTATCGGCCTCATCGGCATTGTCTGGATGAGCTCATTAAGCCATTATGCCAATCAGGCGGAGGCGCGGACCGAGCTTGAGCTGCGGCAGCATCTGACATCCTACGCCTTGTCGGAGGAGCAGGGGCAGACGGCGCTGGCCAGGCTGCGCGATTGCTTCCCGGCAGCGGCCGGTCAGGCACAGGCGGCTCCCGGCGCATGCAAGGTTACCGCTTCCGCTGCCGGGGGTGCCGAGAGACTGGTGGCGGACGGCGTATCGCAGTCGAATGCGCGCAGCTACACGAGCGCTTTTATCCTCAGCATGACGGTGCTCGGATTCTACACGATGCTGATCATTCCGATGACGGTCGCGCTAGCCGGGAGAAAGCGAAAGAGATGAAGGCGCAGTGGACGATCCGGCAAGGGCTTCAAGATCGTCCGAGGCTCGCCAATTATCGGATGAACGGGTCCCGCCCGTGAATCCGGCAGCCCTAAGGTATAACATTCTTATCTCCCAAAAAACCCTGCCGATTCTTCAGGAGAATCGGCAGGGTTTGGGCGCTTTTATGCAAGCTGCGTATACGTTGATATTACTTAGGCTGTACCGTATCGGCGTCCGACGTCACAATGATCGCTTCGGCACTCGTGATGCCGGGAATCGATTTGGTCATGATCGGAGAATGATAGGCGATAATTTTGGTGCCCGGGAGAAGCTTGGTATCGCCGCCCATCGTAGGGATGACCGGCGTATCTTTCGAGATGTTCAGAATGACGTCGTTGTCGGTGGAATCATCGGACCCTACGTTTACATAGACCTGATCGGCTGAAGCGCGGTCTGATGCTTTAACGGTACCTTCAATTTTGACCGTTTCCGCTTTCTTCACCACGATTTTGCCGGCATGCGTTTGGGCCGGATAAATCATCGTCATGATATCGCTGTAGTAAGCGTCCACGCGGATATCCGCCTTCAGGGCATCCTTGGTCAGCGCCTTGCCGTCTTCGTCGACGATTTGGGTTTTGTCATCGACGGAGAGGATGACGTAGTTGACGCCGCCCTTGTCATGCGCCTTGCCGACGACCGTCACTTTGCCGTCCGCCGTATTGGTGACGATGCCGTCTGTGCCGGCTTTGAGTTCCTGATCCGTTTTGCCGGATTCACCGCTCCCGGTGTCTTCCGTGTTCACGATCACATAATTCGTTCCGGCTTGAGGCGGCAGGCTCATGGCCACTTCAGGACCATAGAAAGCGCGGATGCTCGTTCCCTCTTTAATGTCGCCGCTGGTCAGCGCCTTGCCGTCCTGGCTGAGGATGGTGGCTTTATCGGCCAGGTGCAGAAGAATCGTGTCCTCATTAGAGGTGTAAATATCGGTTCCTTTGACCAGGATGCCGTTCTCTCTCACTTCCGTTACGGTACCGTCAATGGCTGTAAAGCTCTTGTCCTGAACGACAAGCGTCAGCGCCGTGCCGCGGGCCGGAAGGCTTTTCGTAATATTCGGACCGTAGAACGCCTTCACGACTTTTTTCTCATCGATCACGGTTTTCAGGGGAACGCTTTTCCCGCGGGCATCGACGATTTTGGTCTCCGGCGTGATGGCCAGGGCGATCTGGCTTTGATCGCTTGGAGCCAGCCCCCGTCCCGTAACCGTAACGGATTTGCCGGTCTTGTCGTTCACGAAGTTCGTGATTTGTCCCCATGTGGCAGGAACCACTTTGGCCTCATTTTGAACCTGGCCTTGTCCGCTTTGAGCGGCTGCGGGCGGAACTTCCTGGGCGCTGGCCGCAACCGGAACGGCTGCCAGAGCGAAAATTGATGCGGTTGCCAATACTTTGTAAATTTTGTTCATCTGTCATTTTCCTCCTCTATATGGCGTTCTTGCGAGTGCGGATCGGAATGTTTCACCGTGCATGCAATTGGTAAATGATGCTTGCTCTTCATAGTTCCTGACGAGGCGGTCATGCCAAATGTTGCACATTGCAGGCAAATTCACAGCGTTCTCCGTCCAATAACACGCTTATGGGCTGGCGGCCATACAATGGGGAAAGAACATTGAAGCTGGAGGTAGCCTGATCATGAAAATGATGCTGGATCTTGCCAAAATGCTGCTCGAAGCAGCCGAGAAAAAAGCTAAGGAAATGGGGCTTGCAGAGGACATCGCCATCGTGGACGACGGCGCGAACCTGGTCGCCTTTCACCGGATGGACCATGCCCGGATCGGGGGCATCGATATCGCCCAGAACAAAGCCTGGACCAGCGTGGCCCTGCAGATGCCGACCTCGAATCTGACCAGAACGGCTCAGCCCGGGCAGCCATCCTTCGGGATCAATACGACGAATCAGGGCAGGGTGGTCATCCTGGGGGGAGGAATCCCGTTAAAAGCAGGCGATTTCATCATTGGGGGCATCGGGGTCAGCGGAGGGACGAGCGAGCAGGATATTCAGGTGGCGGAGGCCGCCGTGCAGGCTTTTGAGCGCTGGATGCAGCGGTCGGACCTTCGGAGCATCTCGTTTCGGATTGGATCGAATCCGTCGTAAAGGCTGCTCTCGCAGCACGGCTGGAATCGATGACAAGAAAAAAACCCTCCATCCGGCCTGCATGTAAGGCGGTTGGAGGGCTTTGGCTTAACTAGTATGGTAGATCAGAACGCCCAGTTGCCCTTACGAAATACAGGTTCTCTTTGGCCGTCCGCCGTGATGCCGTCGATGTCCATGTCCGCAGAGCCGATCATGAAATCCACGTGGATCATGCTGTGATTCAGCCCGGCACGGTCGAGCTCTTCCCGGGTGAGCGAGGTTCCGTTCTCGATGCAGGTCGGGAAGGCTTCGCCCAGGGCCAGATGGTTCGATGCATTTTCGTCAAATAGCGTATTGAAGAAAATAAGCCCGGTCTCCGAAATGGGCGAGTGGTGCGGTACAAGCGCGGCTTCGCCCAAATAGCGGGCCGACGCGTCCATGTCGAGCATGCCTTTTAAAAATTCGTAACCCTTCTCTGCCGTAAAATCGACGACTTTTCCGTCCTCAAACGTCAGGCTGAAGTTCTCGATCAAGTTTCCCTGGTAGCTGAGCGGTTTGGTGCTGCGGACGGTTCCCCGGGTCCCTTCCCTGCGGGGCGAAGTGAACACTTCTTCCGTCGGAACGTTCGGGTTGAACTCATTGCCCGCTTCATTCCGGGCGGTACCGCCGTTCCAGACATGATGCTCCGGAAGCTCGATCAGCAGGTCGGTGCCCGGAGCTTTATAATGAAGCTGCTTGTACTGCTTACGGTTCAAATATTCGCGCTTGCTGCGCAAATTCGCATTATGCTCGTTCCAAGCCTGGATGGGATCGCCGCCGCTCACACGGGCGGTTTGGAAGATCGCCTCCCACAGCGCCTCGACCGCAGCTTCCGGTGTTAGGTCCGGGAAGACCAGCTTCGCCCAGGCCTCGGACGGGACGCCTATAATGGACCAAGTCATTTTGCTTGCGGACATATATTCCCGCCATTTGGAGAGTGCGGCGCTTGCCGCTTTGGAATGGGCTGAGATCCGCTTGGGGTCCACGCCCTTCAGCAGCTCGGGATTGGCCGATTCGATAAAAAGAAATGCCCCGTCGTTCTCGGCGAATTCCTGAACCCACTTTGCTCTCCACACCGGGTACTCCTCAAAAGCCTCGTCAGGAGCGAGATGATACTTCAGCTGTGTGCTGATCTCGTCCTGCCACTCAATATGAACCAGCTTTGCCCCGGCTTGATAAGCCTGCTTGGCGATCATGCGCACGAATTCCGGCACATGGATCGGAGCGCTGATCCACAAGGACTGCCCCGGCTGAATATGAACCGCAACATGGACGGCGAGCTCGGCGTATTTTTCCAAACGGTCTAAAAAACTCATGGACTTTTTCCTCCCCAACATCGGCAGATTATAACAATCTATTAAGGATTCGCCCTTTCTTCGCCAGTTCCTTCCAGCTTTCGCGCCGCCGGAGGCCTCCGAACAAATGCCATCGGTGTATGATCTTGTCTAAACAGGAAGGAATTTAGAAGGACATCGGGCTTTTTCCGCGAATTAGGAAGGGAGCAAAGCAAGGGGGAGACGCCATGAAAAAGCAACGGCCCATCTATGTGCAAATCGATATCGACACAACGATGGATAAGCTATGGGAATATACCCAGAACCCGGATTTGCATACCGCATGGGATGCCCGGTTTACGGAAATTTCGTATTTGCCGCGGGCGCAGGATGAGCCTCAACGTTTTCGGTACCGAACCCGGATCGGCATGGGCATCGATATTGCAGGCGAGGGAGAATCGGCGGGACAAGTGGAGAAGGAATCCGGGGACCGGGTCTCCTCGCTGAAGTTTTGGACGCATGACCGGCTGTCGCTCATCCGAAAGGGCAGCGGGTATTGGAAGTATACGAAGAAAGACGGCGGTATCGGCTTCGAGACGCTGTACCAATATGAGTCGGCTTTCGGCGCGGCGGGGCGTCTTGCCGATGCCTACCTGTTCAGGCCGCTGCTCGGATGGGCGACGGCTTGGAGCTTTGACGCGTTAAAAATGTGGCTGGAGCAGGGATTTCATCCGAAGCTGCTGCTCCAGCGCTTTCTCACGTACTGGACCGTGTGCGGGGTGATCGCCTTTGTATGGCTGTACCACGGCCTCGTTCCCAAGCTAATCATGGCCCATCCGGACGAAATTCGCATGATGGAAGCCGTAACCGGGAGCATGGGCAGCGGCGTGGCGATGATCCGGATGGTCGGCATACTGGAAATGCTCTTTGGACTCGTGTGGCTGCTGCCGCTGTATAAGCTGAAGCGCCCTCTGTTTATTCTCCAGATCGTTGCCATCTGCGGTCTGACCGCCTCTGCGGGGATCGGGGATATCGGCAGTTTCGTTGCCCCGTTTAATCCCGTGACGCTAAACGGTATGCTGATCGTCCTGTCGCTGATCGGCTACGGGAACAGCCGACATCTGCCCAGCGCCGCCCGCTGCCGCCGAAAGAAGGCAGGTGACCTATGAAATCGATCTATGAACAGGCGCTCGGCGATACCTATCAGCTGCTGCATCCCAAGCTGCAGGAGCGTTACCGGCTGACGGGAGATGCGGTGTTTACCGGGGCCGGCCGGATGGAGGAAATCAGCGGCGGTTCGTTTGCCATACGGGCCATGATGGTGCTGGGCATTCGGGCCCGTCTGTTCTTTCCCGAGCGGGGCCGGAACATCCCTTTTGTGATCCACAACAAAGTATCCCGGGATACAAAGGGCCAGGAGACGGTACATTGGGATCGGACGTTTGATTTCCGGGGCAAAAAGCGCCATTTCGATGCCGTGATGAAATGGGACAGTGAGGAGGAGCAGATCCTAGACTTGTTCGGCAAGCCGGCACTGCTCGGCTCCTCCCTGTCCCTCCACGTGGACGACAAAGGAGCCATGCACATCTCCTCCAGAAGCCAGTGGCTGCCCCTGTTCGGCATGCGGATCCCGCTTCCCCGGGTTTTTCACGGGGCGGCCCAGATCGTGGAGTCCTACGACGAGGAGCGGCAGTGCTTCCGGATTCGGGTGCATGTGCGCAATCCGCTGTTCGGCACCCTTTTCGCCTATAAGGGGAGTTTTACGGGAACAAGGAAAGACGGGAGCGGAGGAAGCCGGGATGAAACGTAACGCATGGTTCGGATTGCTGCTGTATGTGATGTTTCTCGGCGTCAGCGGGCGGCAGCTTCAAGTGCTTGAAGCGGTGCTGATGCTGGCGGTGCTGGTGCTGGTACCGGGTTTCTTAATGCTCGTGGATGCTCGCCTGCGTAACGGGAAAACGATGGCTTTGTACAAAATCATGACGATCCTTTACCCCCCGGCTGCTGTTTGTGCGGCACTCTCCTTCATGGGAGATATCCCGCTGTTATGCCTTCCCTGGGTGGCTTTTACGGTGATTACGGCGCTGTATGGGCTGAGACGGCTGCTGGAGAGGGGACTGCATCCGCTTGCTGAAACCGCGGTGGATTTCGGACTGATGTACTTGGCCGGTGGCGGTTTCTGGTTCCTGGCTGCGTCGCTGCATTGGCGTATAATGGATTTTTCGGACGTGCTCATCATGCTGACAGCCGTTCATTTTCATTACTCTTCATTTATTATCCCGATCCTGGCCGGACTGCTGGGGCGAAAAATAACGGTTGGACGGAAGCTGTACTTAACCTCGACCGTCATCATCATGCTGGCCCCGGCCGGCATTGCGCTGGGCATTGCTTTTTCCACCGCCCTTGAGTTCATTCTGGTGGCGGCGTACCTGGCTGCCCTGTACGGCTACGGACTGCTTGTTTTCAAAGCTTCCTTTACCCGGCGGGAGGCCAAATACCTCATTTCTTTTTCGGCGCTCGTATTGATGGTGACGATTCTGTTCTCCCTGATTTACGCAGCCGGAAGGGCGATGGGGTTCGGGAGTCTCTCGATCAACCGGATGATCTGGATTCACGGCTTGATGAACGCGGTAGGCGTAGCTCTTCCGTCGCTTGCGGGCTGGCTGCTGGAGGGAAACTTCCCGAAGGAGAGCTATTATGGCAAACCGGTAAGCTCCATCACCGGCGGAAGGCATATCGGGCGCCACTTCTTAAGCAGGGAAGGACTCCTTGACGAAACGGCATCCTACTCAGGGCTGGTCGACCGGATCGACGGGTTTGACTCCGCCTCGTTCCGCGCCCGGAGGCTGTCGCCCGTCATTCGGGATTTCTACGAGCATACCGATCAGTACGCGATGCGGGCCGACATCCGCTGGGCCGGGTGGTTTAGGCCGCTGGCTGTGGTCTATCAAGTCATCAGCCGCCGGATCGGGCAGATCCATCTTGGCACATTTAAAGGGTGGCAGGGGATGTACGGCCGGGTTCTTCCGGTGGCGTCGGGCAGGGACGGCAGGCAGCGGGTTCGCGCCTGGCAGCGTTTGAACGGGCAGGGGGAGGCGATTTTCATTGCGCTCTATTCCCTGCATTGGTTCGGAGACGAGCCCTACATGAATATCGCCCTGCCGCTGCCGGGCACCAATATGACCGGGATGCTGCGCCTGTATAATGAAGGCTCCGGGCTCGTCTTAACCAGCGCCCACAGCCCGGCTCACCGGGGCGATGAGGGCATTTACCTGCATGCCTCATGGTTCACGATGCGTTTGCCCCTGAAGGAAACCTTCTGGATCCGGGAGGGGGAGTCCGGGCAGCGGCTGACGGCCCGCCACCGGATGTGGATTTTCGGACTCCGTTTCCTGGATATCCGGTACGATATTCAGCGGTCCGGATGAGCCTGCGGCTGGGCAGCGGCGTTGACATGTATGTCCCATGGGATATAATGCTAAAAGGAAGATGACCGAAAGATCAGGTATTGGAGGATTATTGTCATGAGCCAGGACAGGGAGCCGCTGTACATTCAAATACAAAACCATTTCAAGCAGTTGATTGCTTCCAGGCAGCTGAAGGAAGACGACCGGATTCCGACCGAGAAGGAGCTGATCGACCAGTTTCAGGTGAGCCGGATCACCGTGGCCAATGCGTTGGCCGAGCTGGCGGGCGAAGGCTGGATCTACCGGATTCCGGGCCGGGGAAGTTACGTCAAGGGCGTGCCTGAGAAGTACATATCGGGTAATCCGGTCTCCCTCGTCTCTGAGGCCAAATCGTCGTCGGCTCCCAAGATCGGGCTCGTGTTTCCTTCCATTGAAGATTATTTTGCGATCCAAATGGTACGGGGGATCCGCAGCGCGCTGTCGGGGAGCAAATACTCGCTGGTCGTCATGTTCACTTATAATTCCAAGGAACTGGAGAAGGAAGCGATCCGCGAGCTCCGCAGCACGACGGACGGGCTGATTATTTTTCCGGTGGATGCCGAGGTGTACAGTGAAGAAATTATCGCGCTGAAGATGCAGAATTACCCGTTTGTGCTCCTGGATCGGCATCTGCCCGGCGTAGAGACGAACGTGGTCCTGTCCGATCCGGCTCTGGGTTCCATCCTGGCGGTGGATCATCTGTGGGAGCTGGGACACCGGAACATTGCGATATGCTCGGATTCTCCAATACCGACGGTGACGGTCGATGAACGGATTCAAGGATATAACGAAGCGCTGAAGAACAAGGGCGCGATGATCAATCCCGCTTTAATTCTTACCGACTTCAGCATCCCAAAGGGGCCTTCCCGTACGGATCACCCGCTGTACCGCTTCCTCAAGAGCCGGATGGCGACGGCGTTTATCGCGCTGAACTGCAAGCTTGGGGTCAACCTGTGGTCCATGGCCAAGGAATTGGGGCTGGATGTCCCGGGTGACCTGTCCATCGTCACGTTTGATAACCCGAGTCCTATGCTCGAAGAGCTCAGCGTATTTACGTATATCGATCAAAGCGAGGAAGAAATGGGTCGCGAGGCGGCAAGCCTGCTGCTGGATATTTTGGAAGGGAACATCAAGGACGTCAAGTACACGAAGCGGATTTTTAAACCCCGTCTCGTCATTCACCATACGACAGGCCCGGTATAACCAGAGGAAACAAGAAACGGCATTTCTTGAAACAAGAGATGCTGTTTTTTTTGTTTTATATTATACATAAATGCTATATTATATATATTAATACGAGCAAACTTATTGCCGATGTGCTGTAACCGACGAAGCAGCAATTTATTACTCCGGAAATTCCGGGAGCATGCATGGCCGGAGACGGAAGGATGCAGAAGGGGAAAAGGTGATCATCCATGAGATTTATGATTGAAAAGCTGGAGCGGCGCATTCAGGAACTGGCCGGGCTGAGATACCGGGACCGCAAGCCGCTGGAGAACATGCATATCGTACCGGATGTGGAGAGTTTGGCGGAAGCGAAGGCCGCCGCAGGCAGCCAGCCGGTCGTGAAGGTAGGGGACCGCTGGGGAGGAAGGGATCGCTACGCCTGGTTCATCGCCGACGTGACGTTTCCCGCATCGTGGCGGGCGCAGGACGTCGTAGGACTGATCAAGCTTGGGGAAACCGGCGGGGGCAACTGCAGCGGGTATGAAGGCCAGGTGTATCTGAACGGGGAACCGGCGCAGGCCGTGGACCGCAACCATGCCGAGCTGTTCTTCCCGGCGCAGGCTGTGGACGAAGGCCGCGTGGAGCTGGCCATCCGCGCATGGAGCGGGCTGACGCCCCCGAATGGCAGCCATATGCCGTTTGATCATCGGGTTGATGTGCTGGAACTTGCAGTACTGGACGCGGCAACCGACGATCTGTACTATACGGCGCTGCACATGCTGCAGACGGTGAAGCTGCTGGACGAACGCGCCTTGGAGAAGCAGGCGATGACCTCTGCAATGGAGGAGGCGTTCCGGCTGCTGGACTGGAGCGCGCCGGGATCGGACCGCTTCTACTCCTCCACCGAGCAGGCGCTGTACGTGCTGAAGGAGCGGCTTGAGGCGATTCCGCGCGGCCCGCGGCCGCAGATCACCGCGGTTGGTCACTGCCATATCGACGTCGCCTGGCTGTGGCGGCTGAAGCATACCCGGGAGAAGTCCGGGCGCTCGTTCTCGACGGTGCTGACGCTCATGGACCGCTTTCCGGAGTATGTTTTCCTTCAGTCCCAGCCGCAGCTGTACGCTTATTTGAAGAAGGATTTTCCGACGCTGTACGAGAAAATCAAGGATCGCGTGAAGGAAGGCAACTGGGAAGCGACCGGGGCGATGTGGCTGGAGTCGGACTGCAACATTCCTTCCGGGGAGTCGCTGGTCCGGCAGCTGCTGACGGGCAAGCGCTTCTTCAAGAGGGAGTTCGGCGTCGACAACCGCGTATTATGGCTGCCGGACGTGTTCGGATACAGCTGGGCGCTGCCGCAAATTTTGAAGAAGAGCGGCATCGACTACTTCATGACGACCAAAATCAGCTGGAGCCAGTACAACCGCTTCCCGTATGACACGTTCATGTGGCGGGGCATCGACGGCACCGAAATGCTGACGCATTACATCACGACCCCGGACAACGACGGCAGCTGGTTTTATACGTACAACGGCAACATCACCGGCTCCTCGATTCAGGGGCTGTGGGATAACTACCGGCAGAAGGACATCAACGAGAATCTGCTGCTCGCCTACGGCTGGGGCGACGGCGGCGGGGGTCCGACCCGGGATATGCTCGAAGCGGCCCGCCGTTATGAAGACATGCCGGCGGCGCCGCAGGTGAAGCAGGGCGGAGCGGAAGCATTCTTCGAACAGCTGGAGGAACGGGTCAAGGATAATCCGCAGCTCCACTTGTGGGACGGGGAACTGTATCTGGAATACCATCGCGGCACCTACACGTCCCAGGCTTATAACAAGCGGATGAACCGCCGAATGGAGCAGCTGCTTCACAACGCGGAATTCGTGAACGCGCTGGCGCTGATGCTGAATCCGGGCTATGCCTATCCGGCCGCAGGCCTCGCGGACAGCTGGGAGATCGTGCTGCGCAACCAGTTCCACGACATCATCCCGGGCTCGTCCATTCACGAAGTGTATGAGGACAGCCGGGTCGAGTACGCTGAGGCCGAGCAGCTGGCCGTGCAGGTGCTGGAACAGGGGCTGTCGCAGTTTACCGCCGAGGGCCGCGGGGAAGCGGGCGCACAGCCGGATTCCGTCAAGGCGGAAGGAAAGGGCCTCCCTGTCCGGATTTTCAATCCGCTCGGCTGGGAACGCTCTTTCGTCAGCGAAGTTTCCGTGGAAGGGGCCGAACAGTTGGTGTGGTATTCTGCAGCCGGAGAAGAGCTGCCGACCCAGATCATTCCTGCGCAGGAGGATGGATCATCCCGCGTGCTGGTTACCGTGAAGGATGTGCCGGCCTACGGCTACACGACCATTTACGGCCGCAGCGGGGGATCGGGCACCCCAGGTTCGGCTTCCGCTGCAGCGGTTGAGACGGATTGGCAGATCACGGGGGACGTCGTGGAAACGCCGTTCTACAGCATCCGCTTGAACGAAGCCGGTCAGCTGGTATCGCTGTACGACAAGCAGGCGGACCGCGAAGTGCTGAAACCGGGCGAGCCGGCGAACGTGCTGCAGGTGTTCGAGGATAAGCCGATGGCGCACGACGCCTGGGACATCGATATTTTCTACCAGGAAAAAATGCGGACGGTCGAGGACCTGAAGAAACTGACGGTCCTGGAGGAAGGGCCGCTGCGCGGCGTGATCAAGATGGTGTATGCGTATCACAACTCCACCATCGAGCAGCGGTTCACGGTGTACCGGGACGACCCGCGGATCGATTTTGTGACCAAAGTGGATTGGCACGAGCACCAGCAGCTGCTCAAGGCCGCTTTTCCGGTCGACATCCGCTCCACCAAAGCCACTTACGAGATCCAGTTCGGCAACGTGGAGCGTCCGACCCACTGGAACACGAGCTGGGATTACGCCCGGTTCGAATCCGTGGCGCAGCGCTGGGTGGACCTCTCCGAGGGCGGTTACGGCGTCAGCCTGCTGAACGACTGTAAATACGGGCATGACATCCGCAACCACGTCATCCGCCTCAGCCTGATCAAGTCCGCCGTCTATCCGGACGGAACCGCCGATCAGGGTGAGCATGAATTTACGTATTCGCTGTATCCGCACCGCGGCGGCTGGTATGAAGGCGGAACCCATCAGGCGGCCTGCGGCCTGAACACGCCGCTGCTGGCCGTACCGGTACAGGAAGGCATTCTGCCGGAGGCGCTTGGCCTGGTGAAGGTGAATCAGCCGAATATTATGATCGACACGGTCAAAAAGGCTGAGGACAGCGACGATATCGTCATCCGCATGTACGAATACGGCGGCATCCGCACCCGCGTCCGGGTCGAGCTGGACCCGCAGGCCGGTGTGGTCAGCGCGGCGGCCGAGACGAATTTAATGGAAGAAGGCGGCGAGCCGTTGAGCGTGTCGGGCAACGGTACGGAGCTGCGCTTCAAGCCGTACGAAATCAAAACGCTGGTGGTATCGCTGGCGCGTTAACCACCCGCACCATATTTGATGCGATACGCACGAAGCACAAGCAAGCCCAGCCTCACCCATGAAGGGGAGAGCTGGGCTTGTTTTCTTTGTCCGGGCCGAGCAGCCGTATCAGAGCGTCTTGGCCTCCAGCCGCCGGGCGATGATCGAGAGAATGTAGTTCACGATGAAGTACAGGGCGGCGGCGAAGATGAGGGCCGGGATGACGTAGTTCGGGCTGTGTCCCTGCAGGATCTGCACGTTGTGCATGAGCTCGGGAAGCGAAATGATAACCGCGAGCGACGTATCCTTGAGCAGCGAGATGAACTGGCTGACCAAGGGCGGAACCATGCGGCGCAGCGCCTGCGGCAGAATGATATGCCGGAGCGTCTGCATATAGCTCAGCCCCGAAGAGCGGGCCGCCTCGATTTGTCCCCGGTCCACGGAATTGAGTCCGCCGCGGACGATCTCCGAAATCATGGCCCCTTCGAACAAGGTCAGGCCGACGACCGTCGCCCAGAAGGGGGACATCTTGATGCCGAGCTGGGGAAGCACGATGTACATGAAGAAGATGATCAGCAGCAGCGGCAGGTTCCGGATAATATCGACGATGGCTGCGACAATCCGGGACAATACGGGGATTTTGGCGTAACGCAGCGTCCCGAGAACGGTTCCCAGCACGAAGCTGAACACAATGGACAACACCGCGACCTCGATCGTAACGAGAAACCCCTCAAGCAGAAACTTGACGTTGGGTAGGGAATAGGCACCTATAAAATCCATGGCGGCATCTTCTCCTCTTGCCAGAATAAAGCCCCTTTATCGGTCAGCCGAGCGGAATCGGCGTTCCATGTAATGGACCGCAAAGCTGAGCGGAAGCGTAAGCACCAGGTAAAAGACGGCGACGATCGTATACACGGTCAGGGGCAGGAAGGTGTCGGAGTTGATCAGGTCGGCATAATACATCAGGTCCATCCCGGTCACGACGGCCAGAATGGACGAATTTTTAACGAGATTAATAAACTGGTTGCCGATAGCCGGCAGCACAATCTTGATCGCCTGGGGCAGCACGATGTGAAGCATCGTCTGGATATACGACAGTCCCGTCGCGCGGGCGGCCTCGGTCTGGCCGGCCGGTACGGACTGGATGCCGGCACGGATGGCTTCCGCGATGAAAGAGGCGGTGTAGACCATCAGCCCAAGCGTCCCCGAGGTAAAGCCGTCCAGCGGCAGTCCGAGCGACGGGATTCCCAGGAAAAAGAAAAACACGACGAGCAGGAGCGGGATGTTGCGGATAAACTCAACATACACCGTTCCGATCACATTCAGGGCCCGGATCGGGGAGATTCGCATCACGGCGATGATCACGCCGAGCACGAAGCTCCCGATCAAGGCGAGGACGCTGGCTTCGATCGTGTGGATAAAGCCTTCGGCAAAACGGTCCCAGTGGTTAAACAAGACGTGAATGTCAAATTTGCCCGGCATGGCCTTCGTCCTTTCTTAAAGGTTTTCAGGGCTCCCCGCAGCGTGCCGGGAAAGGCAGCGAAAGCCAAGGCCCTACTCGGGTTTGACACCCATCCACTGCTCATACAGCTTGTCGTATTCGCCGCTGTCCTTCATTTCCTTGAGCAGATCGTTGACGGTTTTCACAAACTCGGCGTCGCCTTTTTTGATGGCGATTCCGTAAGGCTCGTCGGTGAAGGTGCCGCCGACCAGCACGTAGTTCGGATCCTGTTTTTGCATGCCGAGCAGGATGGCGTTGTCGGTCGTCAGGGCTTCCCCTTGGCCGGCTTTCAACGCGGTAAATGCGTCCTGATAGTTTTCAAACTCCAGCACGGTAGCGTCCGGCGCCTTTTCGCGGATGTTTTTAGCCGAGGTGGAGCCTTTGACGGTCAGCACCTTCACGCCTTTTTTCAAGTCCTCCAGGCCTTGGATGGCGCTGCCTTTCTTCACGAGCAGGGATTGACCCGCTTTAAAATAGACGTCGCTGAAGTCGACCTGCTGCTTGCGCTCCTCGGTGATGGTCATCGTGGCGACGATAAGGTCGATGTCCCCGTTCTGCAGCAGCGGAATGCGGGTTTTGGACGTCACTTCCTTCAGCTCGATCTTGGTTTCATCGCCGAGTATTTTTTTGGCCAGCGCCTTGGCGATGTCGATGTCAAAGCCCTCTACTTTTCCGGAAGTCGGGTCTTTCAACCCGAACAGCTTGGTGTCGTATTTCACGCCGGCGATAAGCTTGCCGCGGGCCTTGATCGCTTCCAGCGTGCCGCCCTTGGCAGCCGTGTCTCCGCCGTCGTCCTTGTTCCCGCTTGCAGTCGTGTCGGTCGACCCGCCGCCGGTCGCGGCCGTGGGCTCGCTCTTCGAGCCTCCGCAGGCCGTGAACACCAGGCACATCGCCAACAGGACAAACGCAACACTCCACCTCAAAGGTTTTTTCATGAATTCAATAACCCCTTTCCATATGCTTCCACTGGATTTAATGATGAATCAGCCGGCTGAGAAACGTCCGCGCGCGCTCTTCCCGCGGATGGTCAAAGAAGCTTGCCGCCGGGCCTTCCTCAATGATCTGACCGTTGTCCATAAAAACGACACGGTCGGCAACCTCGCGGGCGAATCCCATCTCATGCGTAACGATGACCATCGTCATCCCGTCGTAGGCGAGAGAGCGCATCACGTCCAGTACTTCGCCGATCATTTCGGGATCGAGAGCCGATGTGGGCTCGTCGAACAGCATGATCTTCGGATGCATGGCCAGGCCCCGGGCGATTGCGACCCGCTGCTGCTGTCCCCCCGAGAGCTGGGAAGGGTAGCTGGATGCCTTATCCGCAATGCCGACGCGGGACAGATAAGAGGTCGCACGCTCGGCCGCTTCTTCTTTGGAGAGGCCAAGCACCTTGACCGGCGCAAGCACAATGTTGTCGATCACCGTTTTATGGGGATACAGATTAAAATGCTGAAAGACGATGCCGATCTCGCGACGGAACCGGTTAATGTCGATCTTTTTGTCATGCAGCGCCGTTCCGTTTACGTAGAGCTCGCCCGACGAGATTTTTTCCAGCCGATTGATGCAGCGGAGCAGGGTGCTCTTGCCGGAACCGGACGGCCCGATGATCACGACCACTTCGCCCTCTTCGATCCGAAGGTCGATATTCTGGAGGACATGAAAGCTGCCGTAAAATTTACTGACGTTCTTGAATTCGATCAGAAATATACCTCCCTTCCTATGTAACCTTTAAGTGCGTGCTTGTTCAAAAAGTTCAGTTTTCAGCACCGAGAAGATTGAATGAAGCAAGGGACTGAGGAGCAGAGCGTACGTAGTGGGTACGTGAGCACCGGAAATGTTTCCGAAGGAAACATACTACGCAAGCATCCACTTAGGCCCGGCTGAATTCAAGATTCGATGCCGAATCAGCTTCCCGATTTACTTCGTAATCAAAAGCGGACTTTTTGAACAACCTCTTTAAGGAGCATGTCGGCCCGACGTGCTCGTAACACTATATTGCTGTAAGCCCGATAAAATGATTAACCTGCCCAAATGCCGTCAGCTCGAAGTCATATCTTGGCATGGCATATCAACATTTCCCAAATCCTTGCATTTTGGTGATTTCCGTGGTACACTGTATTCAGTTCTAAAATTTGAAACCAATTCACATATTGAAAAGGGTATCATGTTTACGATGGAACTTTTTTCAATGTGTGAATTTTTTTTAGCTTTATTTAAAAGAAGGATCATATTAAATTTCAATTTTGGAGGTACAGCCCCATGCAAACAGGTACAGTTAAATGGTTTAATGCCGATAAAGGCTTCGGATTCATCGAAGTTGAAGGCGGAAACGATGTTTTCGTACACTACAGTGCAATCACTGGTGATGGTTTCAAAACGTTGGACGAAGGACAACGCGTCCAATTCAACGTGGTTGAAGGCAACCGTGGACCACAAGCTGAGAACGTAGTGAAACTGTAACATCAACAAGCGGCTGCCCTTAACAGATTCGTTAAGGGCAGTTTTTTCATATAGACCAAGCAGGCTTGTCCAAGATCCGTTCTTGGCGGAGGTTGACTGCTGCAGGGCGTCCGTTTATACAGTTTGGTTTTATACTTCATAAAAGGGGGACTGAGCATGAACTACCGCAAAAAGTCGATGGAGGAAATACCTGAGGAAAATACAGCGATCTGGTCCTGTACGAAGGAAGGGTGCAAAGGGTGGATGCGCGATAATTTCGCCTTTGAGCATGAGCCGACCTGCAGGTTGTGTAATTCCCCGATGGTGCGGGATACGAAAATGCTTCCTGTTCTGAACAATTCGAGTGCCGATCAGAAATCGGCCAAGAAGGGCGTCAAGATCGACTCCTAAGCAATGAACCCGTGTGAAATCATAGAATATCCGATATAAACGGCAAAAAGGTCTGCACCGATCATGCAGGCCTTTTTTCTATGGGATTCGGATTGAAGTATCCCCATTGAAGGTTCTGGTTCAGTTAATTTATCTTGTTAATGGTTCATGTCCTGAACCCTAGACAGTCTTTCCTGGCCGGTACCCGGTGTTAGTGGTCTTCGTCGATGACGCCAAGCGCCCGGTTTTTCTCTTTGAACCGCTCATTGTGCGAAGAAACATAAGCAACCTTGGGCGCTTCGGGATCCATGTAGAGCTTGGCGCTGTTCGTGGCAAGCACAGCATCGGTGAATGTGCCTGCGATCAGTCTCACTTTGCTGCTGTAATCCACAAAGTCTCCTGCGGCAAAAATTCCCGGCACATTCGTTTCCAGCTTGTCGCTGACGTTCGCCGTCCATTCGCCCATATCGATGCCCCAGTCGCGGATCGCCCCAAAGTTATACCGCATGCCGTGGTTGACGATGACCGCATCAACGTCCACGCGAAGGGTATCGCCGCTCTCTTCATGGCAGATCGAAACCTGGTTGATCGCGCACCCGTCACTGCTGTGCAGCTGGCGGACGGTATAGGGAACATGGATCTGAACGGAGGACTGCTTCATGCGAACCACGTTGCGCTCATGGCCGCCAAACTGCTCGCGCCGATGTACTACACAGACGCTGGCTGCGATCGGCTCGAGCTCATTGGCCCAGTCCACGGCGGAATCGCCACCGCCGGAGATGAGCACGCGCTTGCCGCGGAAGGGCTCGAGCTCCTGCACCGTATAGTGAAGGTTGCTCACTTCGAACCTGTCGGCACCTTCGATGTCGAGTTTCGCCATCTCCAGGATGCCGTAACCGATCGCCATGATGACCGTGCGGGTCCAGTGCTTTTCTCCGGTTGAGGAAGTAAGCAGAATAGTGCCGTCTTCCAGGCGCTCCTGGCCGACGATCTGCTGGCCCAGTACGACGGTCGGATCAAAAGTCAGCGCCTGCTGCTTCAACTGCTCGATCAGGTTGCGGCATAGGATCGGTCCCGTACCGCCGACGTCCCAGATCATTTTCTCCGGATAAATCAGCATCCGCCCGCCCAGTTCGTCCTTCGCTTCGATCAGCTTGGTCTTCAGGTCGCGCATCCCGCTGTAAAAAGCCGCATACATGCCGGCAGGGCCACCTCCGATGATGGTTACGTCGTACAGCTCCAATGATTCACTCATGGTTTTCCCTCCAAGTCCATTCAGGTATGATCCGATCCAAATGTCGGAAAAAATAATCTATATCAAGCACTGGCGTTTAACTTTTCGCTCTGGCGAGCAGATACAGAAAATAAGGTGCGCCGATGACGGCGACTACGATGCCCGTCGGTACGCCGGAAGGCTGCAGAATCCAGCGGCCGATTGTGTCGGCCGCGATAACGAGCAGCGCCCCGATGAGCGCCGAGACCGGCAGCAGCATCTGATGCTTCGGACCGACGAGGCGTCTGGCCAAATGCGGACCGACGAGCCCGACGAAGGCGATCCCGCCGCTGACGGCTACACTGGCCGCAGCAAGGGCGACGGCAGCGGCGAGCAGGCGGAACTGCTCTTTGCGTACATTTTCGCCAAGGCTGGTCGCCATCTGCTCTCCCATCTGCAGCACGTTCATCACCCGTGCCCGATAAATAATGTACGGCACCAGGACGACGATCCAGGGGAGAAGGGAGAGGACAAACTTCCAGTTCGTTCCCCAGATGCTCCCCGCGAGCCATGTCGCGACGAATTGATACTGCTCCGGCTTCAACCGGAGCGTCAGCACGATCATGGCCGCCTGAATGCCGGCGGCGACGGCGATGCCTGTCAGCATCAGCCGGATCGGGCGGATTCCCTTGTTGCGCGTGTAGGACAGGGAATAAATCAGTGCCGCCGTCAATCCTGCGCCCACAAAGGCTAAGAGAGGGAGCAGGAATACCGGCATCGCCTGCGTCGTCGGATAGAACGAGACGAGCAGCATGACCATCAGCCCCGCCCCCGAGTTGATGCCGAGGATGCCGGGGTCGGCCAGCGGATTGCGGAAAATCCCCTGCATGACCGCTCCGGACACCGCCAGTCCCGCGCCGATCAGCACCGAAATGACGATCCGCGGGAGCCGGAATTCGAAGAGAATCAGGTTCTCCTGATCCGATCCCTGCCCGAACAGCGTCCGGATCAGGTCGAGCGGGCTTAACCGTATGTAGCCGGTGTTCATGCTGATAATAAAGACCGCAACAATGAGCAGCGCGAGAATCAGCATGACGGTCATGCCGCGAAGCTTTCTCCGCTGTTCGTAAGTAGAAACCGCTTGTCGTTCGGACATTACAGATCCCCTACCTCTCTTCGTGCAAGATAGAGGAAGAACGGAACGCCGATCAGCGAGATGATCGCCCCGATCGGGGTTTCATGCGGCGGATTGATCATTCTTGCCGCCAAGTCGGCGAGGACCGCCAGAAGGCTGCCCAGCACCGCCGAGCAAGGGACGATCCAGCGGTAATCGACGCCGACGAGATAACGGGTGACGTGCGGGATAATGAGCCCGATGAAGCCCACCGATCCGACCACGGCTACCGAGGAACCCGCCAGAACGAGCACGATGAGCACGGCGGCCAGCTTGATTAGGGCGGTGCGCTGTCCGAGCCCCTTGGCGACTTCATCGCCGAGACTCAGCATTGTAATCGACCGCGAAATGAGCAGCGAGCCGATCAGAGCGCCGGCGATCCATGGGAACATGATCTTGAGCTGCACCCACTTCGTGCCGGCTACGCCGCCGGCATACCAGAAGGCCAGATCCTGGCCGATGTGAAAGTACAGCGCCACGCCTTCGCTGAGCGCGGTCAGCAGCAAGCTGAGCGCTGCACCGGCCAGAACGAGGCGTACCGGGGTAAGCCCTCCCGGAGCGAGCGATCCGACGCCGTAGACGAGCCCGGCACCAACCCCCGCGCCGAGAAAGGCGTACAGGATCAAGTACATAAAGGACAGACCGGGGAAGAAGGCAAAGCATAGCGCAAGGGCGAAGCCTGCACCCGCATTAATGCCAAGGAGTCCCGAGTCAGCGAGCGGATTGCGGGTCATCCCTTGCATCAGGGCTCCGGCTACCGCAAAGCTTGCGCCAATCATCGCGCTGGCAAGGACCCGCGGCAGGCGCAAATCCCGAATAATTTGGTGATTGACCACATCCGCATGGAAATTGAACACGGCCGACCATACTTCAGACAGCCGGATATTGGCCGCTCCGAAGGAGATCGATAATCCCATGCTCAGAACGAGCGCGGCAAGGCCGCCGATAAGGATCAGGCTGGCGGTCTTCGGACGGGAACGGAGGCGTTCCTTGGAGTCCGGGGTCATATTCGCTGCTGCCTGCTGATTCATATATTGTCACCTATTTCCATGAAATTGATTCTCATTCTCACTTCATTCTCAATTACTCATTTTATATGAACAGCAGGCCTCTTGGCAATGAGAAATATGAAATCGGCATAAATCTGGCACAATTGAGCGTTGGTTCTGCAATGCACTGGAAAAAGGCCATTCTCAATAAGGAAGTGCCTGGGTGAAACCTTACAGATATCGGGTAAATCTGCGGGCGGTGCTGAATTCCCGGCAAGAAAATAAAGATTGACAAGGGAACGGCGAGCTGTTAAGTTTTCAATTGATAATGATTATCATTACTGATGAATTACATACCTATGGGGGGTTATTATGTTTACAAGGTCCAAATCATTGTTTACGGTCATGATCCTGGTGGTCATGCTATCCATGCTGGTGACGGCCTGCGGCGGCAATAGCGGCGGCAGCGGGTCAGCGGCATCCGGCGGGACGGCAGCCGAAACTTCAGGCAAGGAGACAGCCGCATCGGATTCAAAGGAAACGGCGTCGGACGGAGGAACGCGTACGTACAAGACAGAAAAAGGCGACGTGGAGATTCCCGTAAAGCCGCAGCGCATCGTAACCGATTATTATGGCGGCGAGCTGCTGTCCGTCGGCGCCCCTGTAGTGGGCGCGGAACCGAGCATTTTCCAAAACCCGTTCCTGAAGGATAAGCTGAACGGAGTAGAGGATGTAGGCTATCCAATCAATACCGAGAAGGCGCTCTCGCTCAAACCCGACCTGATCGTCGTCATGTATGACGACAATTATGAGGCACTGTCCAAAATCGCACCGACAATCTACATTCCTTACGGCACAGCAACTAACGTTGACGATACGGTGCGCCTGTTCGGCGACATTGCCGGCGAAAAGGAAAAGGCGGAGGAATTCATCAAAGCGTTTGACGAAAAAGCAGCGGCTGCCCGCGAGAAGCTCAAAGGCGTCGTGGACGAGAACGCCACCTTCGGCATCTACGAGTTGACGGACAAGGGCGAGCTGTGGACATTTGGCGACAATGCCGGCCGCGGCGGCCAGGTGCTGTACAATGCACTTCAGCTGAAACGTCCTGCGAAGAACAGCAAGGAAAACCAGACGCTGCAGCTGTCCATGGAACTCCTGCCGGAGTATGCGGCGGATTACATGTTCCTGACGACCTACGATCCGGAGAAGAAGGGCGACAAGCTAAAGGAATTGAAGGCTTCCCCGGTATGGAACAGCCTGGCGGCCGCGAAGAACGACCGCATCTTCTATAACGACTTTGACACGTTCTACCGCTATGATCCGATTGCTATTATGGGCCAAATCGATTTGTTCGTAGATATGATCCTCGAACACAGTGGTAAGAAATAGGAATTTAGCGTATAGGGTGCCCAGGCGGCAACGCTTGATACCCGCCGGCAACGAAAAAGAAGCTGCTCCGCTTTGATGCGGTGCAGCTTCTTTTTGTCTTTAACATCGCTTTGTCGAGCTGTCATGGACAGTTCCTCTGATCAGCTGTTTTTACCGGTCGGTTATTGCCGTCTTTTCGTAAACGAAGTGATCAAGGACACGATGGACAGCAGCAGGGCAGCAATCGAGGCGACCAGCGTCGCGGTCTGAACGCCGCTGCTTCCGGAATCCGCCGTGGCCGGGGCAGGAGTCGATGCGGCAGCCTGGTCCTGAGCGGACGTGTCGGCCCCGGCTCCGTTATCCGTGGAGGCCGTGTCGTCATGGCCGTGATCGGCAGGCTCCGTGGATTCCGCGGCGGTGATTTTGGTGATGGAGTGAGGCGAATCCGCGCCTTCGTCACCCGTCCATTCTACGATGCTGCCGTCTTTGTAATATTGGTAGGCGTCCCAGGCGACATCGGCATCCTGGTCCGGGTTCTGCGCAACGAAGTTAAACTGCTGGAATTCTCCGGCATTAATGCCGACCCCGGTAGCGCTCCACGTAATGGTTTTGATTTTACCCGAGGCATCCTTTTCGGTCGTGACTTTCCACTCCGGCACCGGCTGGTACTGTTTAAGGTCCACATTTTCTGGAACCTTTAACGTTACCTTGGTAGTGGCCACTTCTTTCTCAGACGGAATCTTGATCGTGTACGTTTCCCAGGCTCCCGGAGCCGATGTGGCCGGCTTGACCGTCACATGGGCGCTGGCGATGCCGGAAAACAAAAGCAGGCCGGCGGCTGCCGTGATCAAGAACGGGATGCGTTTGCTCAACAATGTTTTCATGCTCAATACCCCTTTATATTGTATTTGTGATGAGGCCGATATCACTTGCCCCGCATGCTTCAGCTGCTTCCGACGGTAATCTGGAAGTCGGTATCCCAGGCGTCGAGGGACTCGGTCAAAATATGGACATGGACGTTCCAGCGGCCTGCCATGCTGATCAGGTCTTGGGCTTTATACGTCTTATCGGCGCCGGGAATCTCGATTTCGTATTTGCCCATATCCATGTCCAGCGAGGTCAGCGTCAGCTTGATTTGCTGAATGCCCTGCACCGGCTTGCCGCTGGCATCCTTCACGCCTACCTCGAAGGTATTCTCGCCCGCGATATTCGGGCTGATCTGCAGCGTGACGACGTTGCGGTTATCCAGCGTCTGCTGCACACTCACCGGCCCCGGATTGGAAGATGCCGGGGGCAGGTTCGAGAGGGCGGCGGCGAGCACCAGGGCCGCAATGCCGGCCGCGAATTCGATCCATACGCCGGCGCCAAGCGGCTTGCTGCGGCGCTGCCCGCGGATGAGGTGCACGGCGGCGAAGCCGAGCATCACCAGCAGCAGCACGCATTTCAGCAGCAGGATGCGTCCGTAGGCGGTGTGAAGGAGCGAATACCAGGTCGGTACATACGTCAGCGAGGCGTACACGCCGCTGATCAGCACAGCCGCCACCAAGGTGGTGCCCCATAGAGAGAAGCGCTCGATGACCGCGAAGTAACTCTTTTTACGAAGATCCGGTTCGTCTGGCAGCGATGCCTCCCTAGGCAGAATCAAGCCGAGTGCGAGCAGGCAGCCGAGCCAGATGGAAACCGACACGAGATGAAGGAAATCCATAAATACCGGCATCCATATCGACTCGGCCGAAGCGGCGTGCCCAATGAATGCCTTGGACAGCAGCAGCCCCACGCCGGTGAGCAGTGTGCCCGCATACAACGCACGGAGCCCTTTTTGCTCGGTGCTCTGGGTTGCGGCATAGAGCAGTGCGCCGAGGAACAGTACAAGGATCACCTGCACCAGCCAAATATGGCCGAAGCTCGTAATGCGCAGCATTTTGCCGAGGAGCTCTGCGTTCCACACCTCGCTCCAGCCGACTCCGGCTTCGATCGCCGTTTGCATCGGCAGGCTCAGGAGCACACCGAGGATCAGAGCGGCATAGGATATGCCCAGAAGCTTACGGCTCCGAGGAGATAACACCGGATGCCGGGACCCTCCGCCCGCAGGCAGCAAATATAGATAAAAGCATAAAACGCCAAGCAGAAAAGCCAAGCTTACATAAAAGACCCAGCGGATCAGGATTAGATCAGCGCCCGGCGTATAGCCCGCGTACACAATGTGGCTGGCCGTATTCTGGCTGCCTGTGCCGATTTGGAACGGAAACGTTCCGTTCACCGGATGGCCGTCGCCGGAGACGGCTTTCCACTGAACTGTATAATTACCGTCCGGAAGACCGGTCTTCAGGTCGACTTCCAGGACGGCCGGCTGTCCGGCCGGAACTCTGCTGCTGCCCTGGTTAACCTCTGCTCCGGACGAATCCATCACGATGATGGAGTGAAAGGCCGGCTGCAGCGCCTCGTTGAACTGAAGCGTCACTTTGGCTGGCGTCTGCGTCATCACTTCATTATCGGACGGGCTGGACTTGGTCAGATAGGCATGGGCCGAACTGGAGGCAGGATGAATGAGCACTCCGATGAAGATCACCAGCATCCACACCCATAGCGGTTTCATATTACGTTTGAACATATCAAGGATTCACCTACTTTGAATTCGGTGCCGTTACCGCCGCTTGCGGCCGGCACATTGGTAATTGTATAGCCATCGTTCCGAGATGAAAATGACCCTAATGGGCTATAGCGGACCACAGGATTCATCGATTTCGTGAACTTTCGCCATGAAGCTGGATGGATCTAGGCGATTCTTCTTTTTCGGAAGCTAAATTTTTCCATAAAATGGGATGTTTGGCGGCTGACTTGCCGGATACCGGAGGATACGGCAGGATTTCTCCGGCTGGGGGCTCTGAGCCCCGGTCATCGCGGTTCAGCCCGCGAGGGCCGGGATCAGCCATTTTCAGCACATTTTCAATAAGTTTCAGGTCTCGATATAATAAAAAGGGAGTTCCCAATGAACGAAAAAATTGAAATCAGGAGTGATGTTATTCATGAGTTTGGCTGTGTTGGAACGTCGGAGTGAGCTGCTGAAGAAACGGATTCAACAATTGATCATTAAAGATAACCAGTACGGAATCAGCCGTCAACAGAACATGTTCCTGCAGCACATGATTAAGGAATTACACCAAACATCATACGAGTTAAACACGGAGCGCGGGTAAGCCGGCTGGGCTTATCCGGACGGAGAGAAAAAGGGTACCCGCAAGGGTATCTTTTTAGATTAAGAAAGCAATGAAATCAAGTTGAAGAAACCCGGATCATGCTCGTAGACATGCGCCGGGTTTTTCGTTCATATAAATAGAATACGTGTGAAATCAAGACGTTGTTGGCGAACCCGCATAGAGAAGGTTCACATCCGCAGCAGGGAGGGCTTTGCCCTTCTGTCTGGCTTCGATATACCGGATGAACAGCTCGGTCAGGTCCGGGTCAAACTGGGTGCCGGCACAGGCGCGCAGCTCGCGGATTGCATCTTCGACCGATTTGGTGTTCTGGTATGGGCGCTCCGAGGTCATGGCGTCAAAGGAATCGATCACGGTGAGCATCCGGCACAGCAGGGGGATTTCCTCCCTCTGATACCCATGCGGATATCCCTTGCCGTCGTACCGTTCATGATGCAGCTCGATATAGGGCACCAGCGCTTTGAACTGCTCCTGAATGAGCGCGATTTCCTTGCCCCAAACGACATGCTTTTTCACTGTTTCCCATTCCGAAGGGCTCAGCTTGCCCTGCTTCCGGATAATGTCGCGCGGTATTTCGAGCTTGCCGATATCGTGGATGAGTGCCCCGAGCACGAACTGCTTCCGGCTGACCGGGTCCAGACCGAGTACTGTGCTCATATCCATGGCGTAGCGAAACACCCGCTTGGAATGCTTGAACGTATCGATATCCTTGTACAGAAACAGGCTGAGCAGCTGCTCGATGTTTTTGACGTCCTGGGCGATGTCCTGCTCATCCTGAACAGGCTGGGATTCCCCAAAGATTTGTACGGTGTTTTTACCCTGTTTTTTGGCACCGTAGAGGGCCTGGTCCGCCTGATCCACCAATAGCGATTTGTCGTGAATGTCGGGCTTGTATCCGGAAATGCCGGCTGAGAAGGACAAGCATCCATGCGGAAAAATTTCTACGCCTTCGTAAGGGGTGTCGTTGATCCGTTTGCGCAGACGGTTGATAAACTCGAGGGCTTGCTGCGTATCGTAACCGGGCATCAGCAGGGAAAACTCCTCACCGCCGTACCGGGAGGCGGAAATGCCGGCCGTTTCCGATTCTTCTTTTAAAATTTGGCCCATGAGACCCAGCAGCCGGTCGCCCTTCAGATGACCGAAGTGGTCGTTGTACTTTTTGAAATCGTCGATATCGACCATGGCCAGGGACAGCGGCTTGCCGGTATTT
Source organism: Paenibacillus sp. FSL R5-0378 (assembly GCF_038009285.1). NCBI lineage: Bacteria > Bacillati > Bacillota > Bacilli > Caryophanales > Paenibacillaceae > Paenibacillus > Paenibacillus sp. FSL R5-0378. Next base: position 385,587 of record NZ_JBBPAY010000001.1, on the reverse strand, counting down.
CTCGCCTGCTGCAGCTGCACGTCGAGAATTTGCTCGAAGTAGGTGTGATTGTACAATCCTGTCCGCTGATCCGTATTGGCGCGCTCCTGCACCTGCTGATACATGCCGAACTGCATCCGGAACAGGTGGGACAGCAGCAGGCTGATGCCGAGAAACAGCCCTAGTCCCGTCACGCCGTTATGAACGACCATGATCGTGAGCACGAGAGAGAGGATCAGGATGCATAAGTAGACAAGCATGGATTCCCGCAGCAACCCCTTCAGCAGGGCGTACAGGTTGTCCCGGTTGCGGTACATCAAGCAGTAGTACAAGCTGATACATATCAGGTTCAGTATAAAATAAGCAACGAGGGCGCCGACGTATGCCGGCAAATGAACGTTCTGAAGGTAGCCCAGACGGCCGCCCATCAGATGAAACATGCCGCCTGCACCGGAAATCATGATGGAATAGATGGAGAAGTTGAGAAGGTGCTTCCACCATGCTAATTTCCGTTCGATGAAGGCGAAGATGACCGCGCTGACCAGCAGCATGACCAGAGAAGCCGCGCTCCCATAAGTAAAGATGCACGCCAGATATACGACCGAGTCCATCGACTGCTTGCTCCCGTCCGGGGGAACCTGGAAGGTATACATATACAGAACCAGCGACGCGGCAAGCATGGAGCCGAGAAGAAGCCAGTCCGCTGAAGTATATTCGAGGGACAGGCTGCGCATATGGAGCAGGAACAGAAGGGTGCCAAGCAGGCAGAACACCATCGTGCCGACCAACCCGGGAATTTGCTGCTGCGTAATAAGACGTTTTTTGAACATAAGATTTATCTCCCTGCAGCAAAAAAATGGATATTCGAATCAGATGTTTATTTCGCCTTGTTAAATCTTAATTCCTTTAATTTTCAAGGCGGAATGGAAAACGAATCATCATCTGACGGTTCTGCGCTTGCATACTATTGGGGGGTATCGTATAATGATGGTATCAAAGCGGCATAGGAGGTGTCCTTATGGCGAAGGTCGAAATGAAGGTCGAAGGAATGACGGGCGATGCCCTGCTCTCCGCAGTCGGTCCTCACAGCTCCTGCGAAGGGGGATGCAGCGAGCGGCACAGCCACCATTCGGAACAAACCAAGAACAATTTGATTACCCGTTTGAACCGGATTGAAGGACAGATCCGCGGCGTGAAAGGCCTGATCGAGAAGGATACCTATTGCGATGATGTGCTGAACCAGATCGCGGCGATCCAATCGGCCCTGAACGGCGTAGGCAAGCTGCTCCTGGAGGGTCATATGAAGAGCTGCGTGGTCGAGCGGATCGAAGCCGGAGACCATGAAGTGATTGACGAACTGCTGGTTACGGTGAAGAAATTAATGAAATAATACCTGCATGAGAAGCAGGGATTATCCAACTTAAGGAGGAATATATGATGAAACAAGTTACGCTTAACGTTCAAGGCATGTCGTGCAACCACTGCGTCAATGCGGTAGAAGGCGCGGTGAAGAATGCCGGCGCCGCAGGCAAGGTTGACTTGCCGTCCAATACGGTGACTGTGGACTATGACGAGAACAAAGTAAGCCTGGACACCATTAAGGCGGCGATTGAGGATCAAGGCTACGATGTTGTCTAAACATTAGATCAGGCGGATGTTACGCCTCGAATACGAGTTTCAGAAGATGGCGGAGGCGAGGGTGTCCTCCGCTTATACCAGGCAGCGATGCGAATTTACGTGATTTGCGGGCGCTGCCTTTTTTGACTCTAGTTTATACCCCGCTGGGGTATGCCATAGACTTGGGGAAAGGAGGGGACGCGGCTATGGAACAGCATACGCCGGATCAATCGGAGAAGCATACGACCCTGCCCATTACGGGAATGACCTGTGCGGCCTGCGCAGCCCGGATCGAGAAGGGTCTAGGCCGGATGGAGGGCGTCAGCCGGGCGAACGTGAACCTGGCATTGGAGAAGGCCTCCGTTACCTATGATCCGAAGCAGACCAATCTGAAGCAGCTGGAAGACAAAATCGTATCGCTCGGTTACGGCACGATGAAGGAAACGATGGATTTTGACATTACGGGAATGACCTGCGCGGCCTGCGCGACCCGGATCGAGAAGGGGCTCAGCCGGCTGTCCGGCGTGACGGAGGCGAATGTCAATCTGGCGCTGGAAACGGCCCGGGTGGAATACATGCCGGGGACCGTGACCGTGCAGGACATGATGCATAAGGTGGAGCAGCTCGGGTACAAGGCGATTCCGAAGCAGGAAGCCAAGGATACCGCCGAGCTCCGCCGTCAGGAGATCCAGCACAAGCGGTGGAAGTGGATGATGTCGGCCATTCTCTCCCTGCCGCTTCTATGGGCGATGGTTGGCCACTTTTCCTTTACGGCATGGATCCCGGTGCCCTCGCTGTTTATGAACCCTTGGTTCCAGCTGATTGTGGCTACGCCGGTACAGTTCATCATCGGCGGGCAGTTCTATGTCGGAGCCTATAAAGCGCTGCGCAATTGGAGCGCCAACATGGACGTGCTGGTCGCTCTGGGTACATCGGCTGCTTATTTTTACAGTCTGTATCTGACGATTGCCTCCGCGGCGATGGGAATGAACCATTCGGTGGAAATGTATTATGAGACGAGCAGCATTCTGATCACGCTGATTCTGGTGGGCAAGTGGTTTGAGGCGCTTGCCAAAGGCCGGTCCTCGGAGGCCATCAAAAGCTTGATGGGGCTGCAGGCCAAAACGGCGCTCGTTCTGAGGGACGGGAAAGAGGTCAGCATCCCGGTCGCGGACGTGGCCGCCGGCGATACCGTGATCGTCCGTCCCGGGGAGAAGATCCCGGTGGACGGGCGGGTACTCGAAGGATCGTCCTCTGTGGATGAGTCGATGCTGACCGGCGAAAGCCTCCCGGTCGAGAAACGGGCCGGGGACAACGTAGTGGGCGCCACGCTGAACAAGAACGGCGTACTGCGCATCCGGGCGACGAAGGTCGGCAGCGAGACGGCGCTGGCCCAGATCATCAAGGTGGTGGAGGAGGCGCAGGGCTCCAAGGCACCGATCCAGCGGATCGCCGACGTTATTTCCGGCATCTTCGTACCGATCGTGGTCGGCATAGCGATTGTAACCGGGCTGGCCTGGTATTTCCTAGTGGACCCGGGCCACTTTGCCCCTGCCTTGGAGAAGGCCATCGCGGTGCTCGTCATTGCCTGCCCGTGCGCGCTCGGGCTGGCGACGCCGACCTCCATCATGGCCGGCTCCGGCCGGGCCGCGGAGTTCGGCATCCTGTTTAAGGGCGGGGAGCATCTGGAGTCGGCGCAGGACGTCCAGGTGGTGGTGCTGGACAAAACCGGCACCGTGACGAGCGGCAAGCCGCAGCTGACGGACGTGGTGCCCGCGCCGCTCATGACCGAACAGTCGCTGCTGCGGATGACTGCCGCGGTCGAGAAGCATTCCGAGCATCCGCTGGCGGAAGCCATCGTGGCGGGCGCGCAGGAGCGGAGCAAAGGGCTGCCGCTGCCGGAAGCGAAGGATTTTGCCAATCTGCCGGGCTACGGCGTCTCCGCCCGGGTCGATGGCCGCTTCGTGCTGATCGGCACCCGGAAGCTGATGGCCGAACGAGGAGTAGCGCTGGACAGCGCCATTCCGGTGATGAATCGGCTGGAGGAGGCCGGGAAGACGGCGATGCTGGTGGCGGTGGACGGCAGATATGCCGGGCTCGTAGCCGTCGCCGATACGATCAAGGAGACGTCGCGCGAGGCGGTGTCCCGCCTGCAGGAGATGGGCATCGAGGTCGTCATGATCACCGGCGACAACGAGCGGACGGCGCAGGCGATCGCGGCCCAGGCCGGCATCCGCCGCGTGCTGGCGGAGGTGCTGCCGGAAGGCAAGGCCGAGGAAGTGAAGAAGCTGCAGCAGGCCGGCCGCAAGGTCGCGATGGTCGGGGACGGCATTAACGACGCCCCGGCCCTAGCTACGGCCGATATCGGCATGGCGATCGGCACAGGGACGGACGTGGCGATGGAAGCTGCCGACGTCACCTTGATGCGGGGCGATCTGAACGCCATCGCCGACGCGATTCTGATGAGCCGCCGGACGATGGGCAACATCAAGCAGAACCTGTTCTGGGCGCTCGCCTATAACACGGTCGGCATCCCGATCGCCGCAGCGGGCTTCCTGGCGCCATGGCTGGCCGGCGCGGCGATGGCGTTCAGCTCCGTGTCCGTCGTGCTGAACGCGCTGCGCCTGCAGCGGGTGAAGCTGTGACTCTGCCGCCGATTAGACTTAAACGGCGGTGGCAAGGGTTATGCCGGTCGCCAGTGTAACTGCATATACTGCACATCAAATACGCCCAAGGGAACCGGATGAACGCCGGCCCCTTGGGCTTTTTGCGTGTAAATCATTTCCCATGGCTCCTGATCAGGACGGATGCCTGGCAATATGACCCGGGTCGGTCAAATTTTAATGTCCGCATGATTCCTTTGAGCTTCGAGCACGTCGTACAGCGCCAATTTATAATTGATTTTATCCAGATTGCGGTAGAGATCAGCTATTTTGTTTTCTATATCCTTTTTATGCTGGAGCATCATCCCTTTACGTTCCGAAATGGTGAAATCGCCCGCTTGATACAACCGGACGTATCTCTGTATCTGCACGATGGGCATGCCCGTTGCCCGAAGTGCGGTAATGAAATGGACCCATTCCAGGTCCTCATCATCGTATTGGCGTTTTCCGTTCTCATCGCGTTTGACATGAGGGAGCAGGCCTTCATTCTCATAGTACCGGAGCGTGGAAGCCGAAATTCCAGTCATCTGCGTGACCTCTTTTATACTGTTCATGGATACACCTCTCTGTATTTGTTGTTAAAGTTAACTTTAGCATAAATGATGTTCAGAGGTAACTGAAATGAGCGGCTGGATGGATCGAATGCCGATGGAAAAGGCAGCAGGTTGTTGGTTAAAACGGAACACATTATGAAAAGCAGAGGATGCCTGAGCAAAATCTGCGTAAAGAACTCAGGAATAGGAAGTGTTTATGCCAAAGGATCGTGGTTTCTGATGTGATGGAAAAATACCCTTGACTTAAAGTGAACTTTAAGATTTATGCTAAAAATGCAATCCATAAGGCAATCCAATTCCATGAGTAAAGGAGTAGTGAGAAAACATGTGTAAAACACGCGTGCTCAGCGCCCCAGGCGCAAAAAAGCCTTTTGAAAAAACAACGATTGAGCGGAGAGAGCTGCGGCCGGACGACGTTTTAATCGATATTCATTACAGCGGTATTTGCCATTCGGATATACATAGTGCCTACGATGAGTGGGGCGGGGGGATATTCCCGATGGTTCCCGGTCATGAAATCGCCGGCATCGTAGCGGCCGTAGGTTCGGAAGTAACCCAATTTGCGGTGGGTGACCGCGTTGGCGTGGGCTGCTTTGTAGACTCGTGCGGAGCGTGCGAATACTGCCTCATGGGGGAAGAACAGTATTGCACGAAGGGCGTCGTTCAGACCTATAATTCGCTGGACTATGACGGCAATCCGACCTATGGCGGGTACAGCCAAAAGATCGTCGTTACGGAAAGATTTGTAGTCCGGATCCCGGAAGGTCTGGAGTTGAGCGAGGCAAGCCCGCTGCTCTGCGCCGGCATCACCACGTATTCCCCATTGAAGCATTGGAACGCTGGTCCCGGCAAAAAAGTAGCCATTTTGGGGATGGGCGGACTCGGCCACCTGGCGATCCAATATGCACATGCCCTGGGTGCGGAAGTCACGGTTTTGAGCCGCTCCATGGGTAAAAAAGACGAAGCCCGGAGCTTCGGCGCAGACGATTACTTTTCTACCAGCGATCCGGATACGTTCAAAACGCTGGCCGGCCGTTTCGATCTCATCCTGAACACCGTATCAGCGAATCTTGACGTTGATGCGTATCTATCACTCCTTCGCGTCGACGGTACGCTTGTGAATGTCGGTGCACCGGGCAAGCCGGATCAGTACAATGTGTTCTCCTTAATTATGGGCCGCCGCAGCATTGCCGGATCGCTCGTAGGCGGCATTCGGGAAACGCAGGAGATGCTTGAATTCTCAGCGGAGCACGGCATTGCTCCTAAAATTGAGGTGATCCGCGCCGACCAAGTCGACGAGGCTTATGAACGCGTCCTTCGCAGCGACGTGCGGTACCGGTTCGTCATTGATATAGCTACACTGTAATGAGTCCATGTTTCGATGTGGAACTCGCTCAACAGATAACGGGTCGCCATGCGCTTCATGGACGGATCCATCTGAGCCCTGGCAGGGACTGTGCCACAATCCCCCTGCCGGGGCTTTGTGCTGCCGGTTACTTCTGAAAATGCTGGATGGAGGAGAACCCGGCCAGAACGAATCCGCCGTGCCCGCCGGACAGGACGGTCGTGATCGAGCACTCCGCCACCAGCTCGCTCTGCCTGGAGACAAAGGAGGGATGCCAGCGGTTCAGCTCGCTCTCGGGAAAGGCATTGAGCAGAAAATCTGTGATCAGTCCGCCGTGGGTGACCAAGGCGAGATGTTTGCCCGGATGCTGCAAAGCCTGCTCCGACAGCAGCGATGACAGCCGGTCACCGGCCTGCTGCGCGGAGTCGCCGACGGGAGGGACGTAATCCCGGTCGTTCGTGCATCGTTCCCACATGCGCACAAACGCTTCGAAGGTTTGGCCGGGAAGGTCGCCCCAGTTGGCGCGCTCCCTCAGGCGCACATCGGTGTGCACGGGAAGGCCGGACGCTTCAGCGATATATCCGGCCGTGTCCGCCGCCCGCCGGAGCGGGCTGGACACAATCGCGGCCAGGGGCAGCCGGCCTAAATGCCGGGCGGTCTGACGGGCTTCCAGTACTCCCTCGGGGGAAAGCGGGACATCGCCTATGGCGCGGACCTTGGTGCCGTGCCGGACGAGATAAAAGGTGGTGCTGGTGGCAATCGGATTCATAAAGGGGCCTCCTTGGCATAGACCGTTAGTGTTGCGGTTCAAATCGTTAACGTGATTAACAAACAATAATTGATTTAGCGTAAGTGAAATTAGATGTTTATCTAAATACACTCTAATGGATTTCTATGAAAAATAGAACAGGGGAAGCCACAGCGCATCCATTTTTTGAAAGGAAGAGGATTGGTTTATAATAAAAGGGTGCATGTCTGCCTGTATTCACGCGATTGCAGGTGCGGTACAAGTCATGAGGCGGCTAGACAATAACCACTCGCGTTAGGAGATGTATGACTGATGAACGAGGTTATATCCTTAATAAAAAACCACCGCTCCATCCGCAAGTTCAAGAATGAACCGGTCACGGAGCAGCAGCTGAACGAGATCATTTCTGCGGCACAGTGCGCTTCCACTTCCAGCAATGTTCAGGCCTACAGCGTTATCGCGGCCACGGACCCGGCCCTGAAGAAGCAGCTGGCCGAATTAGCCGGCAATCAGGCCTATATCGAGGAATGCCCGGTGTTTCTGATCTGGTGCGCGGATTTGCACCGTTTGGATCAGGTCACCGCCGGGCACATGGCCGGCCGGGAGTCGTACGTGGATTCGACGGAGAATTTTATCGTGGCCACGGTCGATGCGGCTCTGGCGGCCCAGACGGCGGCGGTCGCTGCGGAATCGCTCGGGCTTGGCATCGTCTATATCGGCGGCATCCGCAACCGGATCGCCGAATTGTCCGAGCTGCTGAACCTGCCGGAGCTTGTCTACCCGGTATTCGGCATGTGCCTGGGTGTGCCGGATCAGGAGCCGGGCATTCGTCCGCGTCTGCCGGTGGAGGCGGTTCTGCACCGCAACGGTTACAACGAGGAGCGGATTCAGGAGCCGGTGCAGGCATATGATCAAACGATGCAGCGCTACCTGTCCGAGCGTACCGGCGGAAAGCGGGATACGCCTTGGTCGCAGATTATGGCCGATCGTTTGGCCGAGCCAATCCGGCTGCATATGCGGGAGTTTTTGAGCGGTAAAGGCTTTATGAAAAAATAAACCGGCAGCCGCCGTAACTCGATTATGATAAAAAAGAGGCTTGCGTTTAAAATAGCGCAGGTCTCTTTTTTTATTGTGTCTGTTGTGCCAATTTTCCTTTTCCTGGGTAAATAACTTAGGAATGGTGACAAAACCTTCATCCAAAAGTAACGGAGCCGCCCTTTTATAGACAAGCAGGGGTCTCTATAATGCTTATAATCGCTATCCCAGATTGAAAGATATAGAAATGATTATTTTATGGAAAAGGAGCAGCCATACATGCGGACAAGATTCAAAATGGTACTGCCGGGATGCTGTATGCTTCTGGCTTTGGCGGGTTGCACGGAACCGGGCGGCTTGAATGACGGCCTTGGAAGGACTCCTGCTCCCATCAGCGCCGGCGAGGAGGCAGGAAAGCCTGGCAATGCGGAGAACGGGCATTCATCAGGTGGGGCAGCTGGAACAGCGGAGCAGGGGGTTCAGGGGAGTAACGCCTCTTTTGCCGATCAGATGAAGGCCCTGACGAACACGGGGACCGTGAAAAGCTTGAGCTATTCCCGGCTCACCCAAAAATACGTATACATCAAATCGACGGCCAGCAGCAGCTTCGAGGTCTATTTCGGAGACTTTCAGGCGAAAACGGAAAAGCTCGTCATCAAGCATACATACAGCGCCAAGGAGTCAAGCGTATCCCTAAGCCCCACCGGGCCTTACTTTATCGTCACCCGGGTAACGAGCCGCAATCCCGAACGTTATAAATCGGAGCTTTACTATACCGGTGATTTGAAGCCCTACGCTGTGCTGAACACCTTTGGCGAGCCCAGATGGGACGAGGATGGCAGGCTGATTCGGTCTTCGGAATATTTCGATAAGCATCCGAATACGTACCGAAGCCAGATCAGTGTAGATTCCTTGAAAGCCGTGCCGGATCCGGACGAAGTGTTCGCTGAGACCGTCACCGTGGTGAAGGGTCCCGAAACGTCCCGGAAGACCGGCGTTATCTTCAACGTGACCAAGGTGGACAAAAACATGATCTATTATCAGGAACTGAATCTGGATAACAAGCAGATTGAAAACAAGCAGATTGAAAACAAGCAGAAGCTGTATTAAGACGAGGCATCGTCTATATGTAAACAATCATTCTTAAAAAAGGGAGCTTCAACCCTTGATGGCCAATCAGCCCCGAATGGATACTTGTACTTTAAAAGCTGGCGCCCCGCAGCGGGGCGCCGGGAACTTCGATTTCTACTCATGTGATTCGATTTGCGCCGATCCCGAAAGCGGTGTGGCGTCGAGGTATCTGACCTCGTAGACGCGCTCGGCGAACTTCCAGCCGTCCTCTGTGCGCTGGTAGCGGTCATGGTACACGGCGTAGTTCAGTCCGCTCCTGCCGTCTTGCAGGCGGGCGAGCTCAGAGATGTAGGCACGGCCGGCCGCGGCATCGCCATCGATCTGGATCGTGCCCGGGTGTGTGGTTTGCACGAAAAAGTCCCACTGGCTTTGCAGCCGCTTGCTTCCGTCTCGAATCTGCTCCCGGCCGGTGAGTTCAACGCCCGCACCCGGAATCCGCCACAAGCCATCCTCTGTGAACAAGGACGCTAGACGGTCGGGGTCGCGCATCATCACCGAGTCGGTGAACTCGCCGCGCAGCGCTTCGATCTCGAAGCGATCAACAATACTCTGAATGCTGCTCATTGCTTTTATCCTCCTCTGTGTTTACAGGTACTTTTTTCTCAGACCTCAGCCTTTATATTGGAATCGAAGGTGTACCTTCGGCAAATTCGCCCGCGTAGGAACGTTCGTGTAACTCCGTGAGTGTTGCTCCCTCCTGCCAGGCTTTCAAAAAGGTTTCCGGATTCACCATGACTCCGAGTGCTTCGACGGGATTGGAACATTGCTGAAGCGCGCGCATGGCTTCCAGACCCTTGAGCAAGTCAGGTCCGTAGTTGTCGACTTGGAGTTCCAGGGCATTGTTGTCAGGATCGCGGTAATAGAATGACGTATTTGGACCATGGTTCATCGCCATGTACGGCAGCAGCCCCTTGTGTTTCAGACGTTGGTACGTCCGCATGAGATCGTCAATGCTGTAGAGGAACGCTACATGATGCATGCCCGCGCTTGCGGGTACCTGTTCGATACATGCGGGATCATGGAAGAGAACCAGGCGATGGTGAGCCAGATCGAAGGTGTAAAAACCACCGATACCTTCCACTTCCAGGGACGGTGTGACCCCGAGGAAGGTGCGATAGAACGCCCGCATCTCCAGAAACCTTGCCGTTTTAAACCCAATGTGGTGCAGCTGCATAGGCGGAATCCCTGCCTCATCAAGGCGGTCTGCCTCATGTTGTGGAGTGTTCATCATCTGTTCAGTCATATAGAAGATCAGCTCCCATTCATTTTTTATGCGATTTGCATGCCGCCGGCTGACAAACAAATCCATTTGCGCTATCATGTGACTATAAAGTCACTTATGATACCCTCATCATATGTTACCAAAAAGTAACGTGTCAAGCGAAACAAAACATTTTTTTGAACTGGAGCGTGAAATGAAAATGGAAAACAACCCCCGTCATGTAAGTCGGATCGCGATTAAGGCAACCCCCGAGCAGGTTTGGCAAGCGATTACGGATCCGGCCAAGACGTCAAAATTTTGGCACCATTGCGCCTTCCGTTCCGATTGGCAAATCGAGTCCCCATTCGAACTATGGAACGGGGAAGAGAAGAGGGCGGAAGGAATCATTCTCGACATCGATCCTCCGAGTAAACTCGTGATGAGTTGGCGGTATGTTGCGTTTCCGGGGGCGAAAAACGAGCCCCCGATACGCATCACGTGGGAGATCGGTTCACATGAAGACCTTATGGGCTTAACCCTCGTCACCGTTGTGCATGATGAAATGGAACAAGCCGGTGAAACCGCAAAAATTGTTGAAAGGGGATTTCCGATCGTGCTCTCAGGCTTAAAGACGCTGCTTGAAACCGGAGAGGCACTCGTTGGCGGATAACACCCGAAGATAGGTGAAATTGAATTTGGAGAGGGAAAAGAAAAAGGCCTGTCCGTAGCGGGCAGACCCTTTTTTGATTTAGCGTGGAAGGCCGTAAAAACGACAGGCATTGGCATGCAGCAGCGCCCTGGCTTTCGGCAGGGGGACGTCACGAAGACTGCTCCATACCGAGGCCACCTCTGCGGTCATGCGGGGATGGGTCATCTGACCGGCAAACGGCCCTTCGAACGGCCAAGGCCCGTCGGTCTCGGTCATCACCTGGGAGGCGGGATACCGGCGCGCGAGCTCCTGGATTTCCGCCTCATAGGCGATATCCGGCGAAAACGAAACGTAATATCCGCTATCAGCCATGCGCCGCACGATGTCCGCCGATCCTTTGAACCAGTGAAAATGGGCGCGGGAGACGCCGTGCTTTTCCAGCAGATCGCAGGCGATATCCGCATCCTCGTACACGGCGTGCAGCACGATCGGCTTGTCATGGTCCCGGGCAAAACGGACGAAGCGCTCAAGCAGCGCCTCGTACGGCCCGTTATCCCAAGGAAGCCCGGCTTTGGCAGCCTCCAGCCGCGAGTAGTACGGCAGGCCGACTTCGCCGACGGCGACCATGTCGTCCGCATGCTCCGCCATCCAGCCGAAGAGTGCGTCGATCTCGCGGTCGGCAGGGAGCGGCTGCTCGGGATGGAAGCCGAAGGCGGGATAGACCTGCCCGGGCCAAGCCTGGGCAAGCCTCAGATTGGCTTGGCTCGATACCAAATCCATGGACACGCCGATGACGGCTGCGACGCCTGCATCTTTCAGGCTCCCGAGCAGCGCCTGCGTCTCGTGCTCCTTATAAGTATCGAGATGAACATGGGCATCGATCAAGGGCGCGAGCGGCGGCAGGTTCGCCTCCGCCGGCGATGCGGATGCCGCTGCTGCCCGGTCGAGGACCAACTCATGGCCGTTTGAAGGGTTTACTTCGCTGTGGTTGCCGCTCATTGGCGTGAACCTCCTTGCTGTGCAGCCTGCATTTTTCGCTGCTCCTCGCGCATCCATTCGCTCAGCTGACGCTTCAGCTGCAGAAACTCGGGAGCCTCTGTCACTTCCTCGCGCCGCGGGCGCGGAAACGGTACGTCGATGGCGTGCAGCACCGCGGCCGGCCGGCTCGAGAAGACGTAAATGCGGCTCGAGAGCAGCAGCGCCTCCTCGATGTTGTGCGTAATGAAGAGAACCGAGCGGCGGTTCTCTTCCCAAATGTCGAGCAGCCAGCGCTGCATGTCGCTGCGGGTCAGCGCATCGAGCGCGCTGAACGGCTCGTCCAGGCACATCAGCTCCTGCGGGCTGAGCAGCGCGCGGAGAAAAGCCGCCCGCTGCTGCATGCCGCCCGACAGCGTATGCGGATGCGCCTTCTCAAAGCCGGCCAGGCCGACTTTGGCGAGCCAGCGCCGCGCGTCCTCACGGGCCTCCCGGCTGACAGGGCCGTGCACCTCCTGGGCCAGCAGCACATTGTCCTCGATCGTCCGCCAAGGGAACAGGGCGGGCTGCTGCGGCATGTAGCTGATATGCCCCTGCTGCCCGGTTACCTCGGCGCCGTTCATCCGGACGGTGCCGGCATCCGGGCGGGTCAGCCCGCCGATCACGTGCAGCAGCGTGCTCTTGCCGCTTCCCGACGGCCCGATGATGGACACGAATTCGCCTTGGCCCACGGTCAGCGAGATGTCGCTGAGTACCGGCAGTGTTCGGCGCTTCTCTTTGAAGCTTTTGCTGACGGAGACGATCTCCAGCGCGGGCGCGGTTTTTTTATTCATCACGGTATTTCTCCTTTCCGGCCTGGCCCGCTAGCCCTGCTTCGGCTTCCAGCGGACGAACCATTTTTCGAGCAGCGCAATCAGCCCGAACATCAGCAGGCTCAGCACGACGATGATCATGATCGCCACGAACATGCGGTCGGTGCGGTAGCCCGATTTCTGCAGCATCATATAATAGCCGATGCCCTTGTCGGCCCCCAGCCACTCGGCGATAATCGCACCCATGACACTGTAGGTGGCGGCAATTTTAATGCCGGAGAAGATGGAAGGGAGCGCGTGGGGCAGCTCCAGCTTGGCGAAGATTTGGCCCTTGCCCGCCCCGATCATGCGCATGTAGTTCATCATGACGGGATCGGTCTGCTTCAAGCCGCCCAGGGCGGCGACCGCCACCGGGAAAAAGCAGACGAGCGTGATGACGATCAGCTTGGGCAGGAGGCCGAAGCCGAACCAGATCATCAGCAGGGGGGCGAGGGCGATGGTCGGGATATTTTGGCTTAGAATAAGCAGCGGATACAGCGCCTGTTTTAAAAACGGAATCAAATGCAGAATCAGTGCGATGACCAGCCCGATGGCGGTTCCGATGGCGAAGCCGAATACGGTCAGCTTCAGCGTGGCCCACACATGCTCCCACAAGCCGCCGGAAGCGGCCGCGGCTTCCCGGGCGATGTCGCTCGGCGCAGGCAAAATCCATTGTTCAATATGGAACAGGGAGGTCAGCAGCTGCCATACGAGCAAAAAGAAGATGACCGCCACGAGGGGCGGCCATACGTTTTTCCACCAGCTTCTCATGGACGGTACTTCTCCGTCAGCTTGTCCATGCTGATTCCGCCGGGATTATGGGCGATTTTGACCTGGGAGATGATACTCGGGCTGCCTGCAGCCACCAGAGCTTCGTGCATTTTGCGCACGACGTCCAGCAGCTCCTCCAGCTCGCCCTCCATCGTCGTTTCCAGCGGGTGCACCTCATGCTTCACGCCGGACTGCTGAATGACCTCAATGGCACGATCGACGTAGGCGTATGAGTCTTCGTTGCCCGGCGTCTTCGGGATCACCTGAATGCTTAACAGCGTATTGGCCATGCGAATCTACTTCCTCTCTTCATAGGTTACGGTAACTCTTAGGTTATGTGCGGCTTATTGTTCCGGCAAAAAGTCGTTCGTGTACGCACTCTTCACGTCCAGCGGCTTGTCCAGCAGCTTGTGATCGTACATCCAGTCGGAATAGCCCTTCCAGATCTGTTCCTTCTGCTCGCCCCAGCGGGCTGCGTCGTCTTGATATTTAGGACTTAACCATTTCTGGCTTTCGATCACCAGCTGCTTATCGAGGTCCGGCACGTCCTTCAGCAGCAGGTTGGCAGCTTCTTCCGGCTTGTCGATCGCGTACTGATAACCTTTGGCGGTCGCGCGCATAAACGCTTTAACCAGCTCGGGGTCATCCTTGATCTGCTTCTCGTTCGTTACGAGAACCGGCGTGTAGTAGTCCAGCTTCTCGGAATAATCTTTGACATACAGCATGTCCAGCGGCTCGCCGCGCAGCTTCGCCTCGATTCCGGTCCAGCCGTAGAAGATCCAGGCGAAGTCGATGTCCCGCTTCACGGCGGTAAAATAATCGGCGTCGCCCATGTTGACGATTTTCACCTTCTTCACATCCGCCTTGTCGATCTCCATGATGGAGCCCATGACAGCTTCTTCGACAGGGGAACCCCAGCCGCCGTAGGTTTTGCCTTCAAAATCCTTCGGCGTCTTGATCCCCCGGTCCACCGGTGCGGCAAAGCCCGACGTATTGTGCTGGATGACCGCGGCGATCGAGACGAGCGGCACGCCCTGCGTGCGGGCCTGGGTCACGCTCTCCTGATAGCTTACGCCGAAGGGCGCTTTGCCGGAAGCGACCATGGCGTCGGCGCCGGTGGAGCCCGGCTGCACGATCTCGACGTTCAAGCCTTCTTCTTTATAATAGCCCAAGTCTTTGGCAGCATAGAGCCCAGTATGGTTCGTGTTGGGCGTCCAGTCGAGGACGACTTTGACGTCCTTCAGCGGCTTCGCTGCGGTGTTGTCCTGGCCTGCCGTGGTGTCGGAAGCGGATGTTCCTTCTCCGCCGCCCGTATTGTTTTGGCTGCCGCCGCATCCGGCAAGCGCCAGTACGAGCATGCAGACCAGCAGCAGGCCGATGGATTTGTTCTTCATGGCTTTCTCTCTCCTTTGATGTCCGGCCGTTCTTATTCTTTCTGTGGAAGCATCGACCGGTGATCCCCTCTCCCCGTTATATTTAGAATCGTAAGCCGATCTGAGTGACTGAATCATAGAAGCATTCGCAAGGCGTAATCCCGTTTTTCACTAGTATGAATGAAAAAAGCGCCCCGTAAACGGGACGCTTCATATGCGCAAGATCAGCACGGCTTGTAAGCCGTGACAAACGGTTTCCTACGCTGGCATTACCCAGATCAGGTTAAAAGGGTCAGTATCTTGAAGGGATACAATCTCAGCCGGCCAATTCCAGCACCCCGGATTCTATAAGGTTTTCGGGTTGTTTTCCTCCCATATTATAGTCCATCCCCATGGGGGTGTCCAGACATCCTCCCGATTCCAGATTATCTCTGGAAAAATTCGATCCATTCTTTTTCCGGACCATAGATAAAGAAATATTGGTATCCGTTCGGCAGGGTCACGATTTCCTGATCGATCAGCTCCACGCCGTCGAGCGCCTGAATCCGCTCAAATTCCTTCTGAATGTCGTCGACATGGATCGCAAAATGGTGCACCGTGCCCTCGGCCGGCAGGTCGTAGCTGTAGCCTTGAATGAGCTCGATTTCCGTCTCGTTACTGTCCCCGAAGCCGAGAAACGCCAGCTGGAACACGCCGTTGGTGTGCGTCAGCCGGCCTTTCAGCTCCAGGCCCACGATCTCGGTATAAAATTGAATGGTTGACTCCAAATCCCGTACGACGATGCCGACATGATCCAAACGTTTATTAGCCATATGTATAAGCTCCTTTTCATAGTACTTATAAGTAATGGGTTTGCCCTAAATTAAGGCCATTATAGCATTTAAATCCGAGTTGTAAGGCAACTTTATGCAAACATCATTGTTTATAAATGATAGGCTGTTTGGTGGTTTCGTTAGGTATTGAAATAGTCAGGAACGGGGGAGAGGGTCCTGAAAAAATAATTGCAGCATGGCTTTTCATGTGTATGTTGACAGCATGTACCGGGCCAACGTCTGGCGGAGGGGACATAACGATACTCGATAAGCAGCTCATTGGCTCGACATATTGGATTGTCGTCGAGAAAACCCATAGTAAAGAAGAATGGCCAGTTAAAATTAAAGTCGATAATGAAAACACTTGGAACTTGTTAGAGGTCGGAAGAACGTACCTATCGACATACTCCTACAAGTCGTTGGACAAAGGAGCTAAACTGGAGAGTGTCCGCCATATAAATCAAGGGCAGTGAACAAGGCAACAGGCTTATTTGACTAAAGCCCGGGATGTCCATCAGACGATCCCAGGCTTAATTTAGTGCCCGCGCTGCTTCTTCTTCGCATAAAATTCGGCCGCCTTATGGCGGTTGCCGCAAGTGTCCATGCTGCACCAGCGCCGCTTACCGCTCTTGGAGGTGTCCACAAAGTGCAGGATGCAGTCGTCATGCTCGCAAATCCGGATGCGGTCCGAAGATACGCTTGCCAGCGTCTCGAACAGGGAGCGGACGATGGGGTACAGCACGCCTTGGACGGCGGTTTGTCCGTAGGTGATGAGATGGGGGAGGCCTTGGGCATCCCGCTCAGCCCGGAGCGCCACGTCTAACCGCGAAGCTTCGGCCTCCATGGCGGCGAATGCCTCATCCGACAAGGCACCGCCATGGTCCAGGTCTTCTAGAACGAGCCGGCACACGCCGCGCAGACGGAGCAGTTCGGGCAGCAGGTCTTGCCGTCTCGCAGCTGAAGCTGCCCCTGCGGTATTGTTCAAGCCGTGCAATTCATTATCGTGGAGCCATTCGTCTAAATAACCTGGCTCCTCCAGCATATCCGTGACCCGGTGCTCCCGCATGCGCACCGTATTGGCGAGATTGATCCACAGGGCGCCCCCCAGCACGTTGCGGGAAGGGGATTTATCCATGATGCGTCATCCTTTATAGAGTAATCGTTTCCTTTGTGTTCAAGAATGCTATGTCCATTGTATCACCAACTGCAGCCCGCAGGCGATTTTGCCAATCGGGAGTCTGCAGGTATACAGGCGGATGGTGGATGGCGGTATGGTGGATCGGCACCAGCCGTTTGGCCCCGAGAACGCGTGCGGCCGCCGCCGTTTGTTCCGGAAGCAGCGTAATCGGCATGCCGCTGGGCGGCTGACGATCAGGACGTTCCAGAACGGCACCGTTCACCGGCAGGCATACCGCATCGAATGGGCCGTGGGCCGCGGCAATCTTCCACCAGTAACCGTGCCACAGCGTATCTCCGCAGTGGAGCAGGCGGTGCTCGCTGTCGCTCAGCGCCCAGGCGATCTGCACGTCTCCGACCCCGTCGACGGAGTACGTGGCGGCTGCGCTCAGCGCACCGATTTGGAAGGCATCGCCGACGGAAGCACCGATTACGCGGTTGAGGCCACTATTTTCGGCAAGGAGGACGCTCTCCTGCGGGAGGTACACGGGAATGTCAGCCCCGTAGGCATCGATGATGGCCCGGGGATCAAAGTGATCCGCATGCTCATGGGTGATCAGCACCGCATCTGCCGGGCCGTATTCGTTAAGCGGGAAGAGCGGTTCGTGAGACTTGGCGTATCTTTCCGGAAAATGATAAAGCGGGTCAATGACCACCGATGTGGCTCCTGCCGTCACTCGAATGCCTGCCCAGGGAAGCTTTTGAAGTTCCATGTCATCCATCTCCTTTGTATAACCTCTAAAATTTGTATTACAAGTTATAATTGGAGTATAGCTGTATTTTTATAACCTGTAAATATAATTTTAGAGGTTATACGAAAATAAAAAAAGCGGACCTGCTGGCCCGCCTTTAATTTGAATGGCTTATTTTCCTGCACCTGATGGCCCCTGCAGTCCGCTCTGGTGAACCAGCTTCCGCCGCTGCAGCTGGAAAGCAGCAAAGCTGAGCACGACCATGCCGGCAGTGAACACCGCGAGCATCCATGCCGACTGGTTCACTTCCAGATGGTCCAGGCTCCAGCCCATGATAAGCGGCAGGATGGCTCCGCCGACGCCGCCGGAGGCGATCAAAATGCTGGGTGTCGATTCTTCGCTGCCCTGCAGCAGCTTGCTCGCAAATACGAGCGCAATCGAAAAGATCCCCGACATGAACAGCCCGAGCAGCAGGATGATCGCGAAAGCCGACCATACCTGGCCCATCAGCGGGAACACGATCAGCAGCACCAGGGTGATGAGGCAGCTGAACAGCACGTAGACCCGGTAATGAATCTTTTCGGCGACGACGCCGGCAAAGATCCGGCCGACGGACATCGCGATCCAGAAGCAGGTGACGCTGAGCGCCGCGGCGGCTTCCTTCATGCCCATTTTCTCAATCAGGATGGCGGGCATAAAGTTGGCCAGGCTCATCTCGGTGCCGACGTACAGAAAGAAGAATACGATAAAGAGGACGAGAATGCCGAAAGCTCCGCCTTGATAAGGGAAGCGTTTGGGCGAGGCATGCTCTTGACCGGATACGGAAGCGGCAGGCCCTTTGGCGCTCAGCACGGCATCGATTTCACCGAAGGAGGCCTTCGACCAGAACAGCAGCGTGACGAGTGCGATCAGCGAAATGACGAGGAACGAAAACCTCCACCATCCTTCCGTAATGAATCCGCTTGCGATCAGCGGCATGACCATGGCCCCGACCCCGAAAAAGACCTCCAGGCGGCTCATCGCCACAGCGGTTTTATCGGTAATTGCCGCAATAATAATGGTGCCGATCACCGCTTCAATCATGCCGAAACCAAAGCCTGCGCACACGGCAATGGCGTACAGCCATTCCCAAGGCGGCAGCAGGGTATAGACCAGCTCGGCGGCCGTAAGCAGGCCGATGGCGATCAGCAGCCCGCCCCTTTTACCAAAACGGCGGTTCAGCCACGGGGATACGAGCACACCGGCCAGAAAACCGGCGAACTGGGTAAAGATCAGCGTCCCGCCTTCGCTGTATTCGCGGTGATAATGCTCCAGCAGCACGGGAAGGACCGATCCCAGCACGACATGCGCCAGGCCGATCAGAAAATAGGATAGGCATCCTATCCAAATGAGTCGTTTCATGAGGAACTCCTTTACAGTATTAAATTCTTGGTGCGGACAAGCCGGATGACGGCCGGTATCTCCATCATAACAAGGTATTCAGGGCACGTCATGCCTATTCTTGGATAAAAGCTGACGTGTTCCAAGGTTCATCCTATACCGGACAGGGTACACTATGGGTACGGGCTGCGCCCATGGACAACACGAAGCAGAAAGGAGCGGATCATCTAGAGATGGAAGCGAAAATCATCCTGGAACAAAATCTTGCCAAAATACTGGATCACAACCAGTTTTGCTCATTTGCCACAGTGGAAGGCAACCGGCCGAAGCAGCGGTATATGGCTTTATATAATCAGGGCCTCAGCATCCATCTGGTCACCGACCGCAAGACGCATAAAGTTGAGGAACTGGAGGAAAACCCTCACGTTTCCCTGCTGCTGGGCTATGAAATCGGGGGATCGCGGGAGGTTGTAGAGATCGAAGGAACCTGCAAAGTAACGGCTGAGGACTCCCTGCGTAAGCAGATCTGGAAGGAAGAATTCAAGAAGCGGTTTACCGGTCCCGATGATCCGGATTACGTCTTGCTTGAAATTACGCCCGTCCGTGTAGAATATACGGGGAAAGATGGGGAAAAGCACGAATGGATCGAGTAGATTTACTGTGTCCATAAGCAATTGGAACCATTTTCATAGATCCGTGATACGCCCTGATGCTCGAGACCTTGTTCTCGGGCATTATTTTTTGGGAATTGGATGTATTTGTCTTTATTTCATAGGTTACATCGATATAAACTACTCTTGTAGACAGAACTTAATTTAACAATGGTTAGTTAAATAAAGGGGTTAAATTTGTTCTGCCCACCGTACTCGATGTACATCTATTAGGAGGGGTAACATGTCGAAGTCCCGTAAAAAAGTCCTCAAAGGCATCACCGCCGCAGCCGTTGCGATCAACGTGCTCGCCGTTCCAATGGTGCCGGTATTTGCGGACAGCAGCAGCAACGGATCCAAGGTGAAGCTGCGGATCATGGAAACATCCGATTTGCACGTGAACATGGTCAACTATGACTACTATGCGGACAAGCCCACTGACGAATACGGGTTTGCCAAGACGGCCAGCCTGATCAAGGCAGCCAGAAACGAAGCGAAGAACAGCCTGCTGTTCGATAACGGGGACTTGATCCAAGGGAATCCGCTTGGCGACTACGTGGCCAAAGTGAAACCGCTTAAAGAGGGCGAAGTGCACCCGGTTTACAAAGCGATGGACCTGATGGATTACGATGCCGGCGGTGTCGGCAACCATGAATTCAACTATGGCCTGGACTTCCTGAAACTGTCGGAAGAAGGCGCCAACTTCCCGATTGTCAACGCCAACGTCTACAAGGACGACGGGGACAAGGATGACAGCAACGACGTGAACTATTTTACCCCTTATACGATTTTGGACAAAAAGGTTACGGACGAGAACGGTAAGGAGCAGACGATCAAGGTCGGTGTGATCGCATTCGTTCCTCCGCAAATTTCCCAATGGGATAAAGCCAACCTGGAAGGCAAAGTCATCGTGAAGGACATGGTGGAGACCGCCAAAAAGTTCATTCCGCAGATGAAGAAGGAAGGAGCCGACGTCATCGTCGCCATTCCTCATTCCGGCTTTGAGGATATTCCGGAGACGCCTCTGATGGAGAATACCGTTCTGTATCTGAGCAAGGTGGAAGGTATTGATGCCATCCTGTTCGGACATGCCCATAAAACGTTCCCGAGCGCAGAATTTAAAGGCAAAACCGGCGTCGACCTGGAGAAAGGCACGATTAACGGCGTCCCTGCGGTCGAACCTGGATTCTGGGGCGATCACCTCGGCATCATCGACCTGAACCTGGAGAACGTAGACGGCAAGTGGAAAGTAGTCGACTCGAAAACCGAAGCGCGCCCGATCTACGATACGGCAAACAAAAAGGCGCTCGTTGACGCCGATCAAGAAATCGTGAACGCAGTTAAAACGGAGCATGATGCAACAATCGATTATGTACGCGGACCGGTAGGCAAAACCAGTGCGCCGATCAACAGCTATTTTGCACTCGTACAGGACGATCCGTCCATTCAAATCGTCACCAACGCCCAGAAGTGGTACGTCGAGAAAAACCTGAAGGGGACCGAATACGAAAACCTTCCGGTGCTGTCGGCAGGGGCTCCTTTCAAGGCAGGCGGACGTAACGGCGCTTCGTATTATACGAATATTCCGGCCGGAACGATCGCGATCAAGAACGTCTCCGACCTCTATGTGTACCCGAACACCGTGCATGCCGTTGTCGTTACAGGAGCCGAGGTGAAGGAATGGCTGGAGTGGTCCGCAGGCCAGTTCAACCAGATCGATCCTTCCAAGACGACCGAGCAGCCGCTCGTGAACATGGACTTCCCGACATACAATTACGATGTCATCGACGGCGTAACGTATCAAATTGATGTGACCCAGCCGAACAAATACGATGCAAAGGGCACGGTAGTGAATCCTTCAGCAAACCGTATTAAGAATTTGCAGTTCGACGGCAAGCCGATCGATCTGAAACAGAAGTTTGTCGTAGCGACCAACAACTACCGCGCTTCGTCCTCGAAGCTCGCCAACCCGGACGGCAAGCGGATCATCATGGCCGCTCCGGACGAAAACCGTCAGGTCATCATCGACTACATCCGCGACAACGGAACCATCAACCCGTCCGCTGACGGCAACTGGACCTTTGCGCCGGTGGATGCCAAGCTGAACGTGACCTTTACCTCTTCCCCGGATGCGAAGGACCTTGCGGCCAGCAGCAAAAACATGAAATACATCGGCGCGGCCGAGGACGGCTTTGCCAAATACGGACTCGATTTGTCGGTCAGCACGGCGGGCACGGCACCAGTGACGCCTCCGGCTACCACACCGGAGACGCCTTCGAAGCCGTCTGAGCCATCGACGCCGGCGCAGCCTTCGAAACCGTCCACGCCGTCCAAACCGGCTCCGGCACCGGAAACGAAGCCTTCCGGCAAAGTATATGTCATCAAGAAGGGTGACAACCTGTACCGCATCGGCATCAAGTTCGGTGTGGACTGGAAGACCATCGCCCATGTCAACGGCATTACGAACGTGCATGGATTGAAGGTCGGACAGCAAATTATGATTCCGTAAGCTTTCAATTTATAGGCACGATTCGGGATTTACCGCGAAAGGACGAAAGAGCAGAGAAAGTACTGCTTTTCGTCCTTTTTTTGTTCAATAGAAAATTTATGAATGTCCAGGGAATCCCGCGAGGTTCCGGAATCGGCAAGGGGGTTTGCGGCGGAGCCAAGTGCATGAGCGGGACGAATTATGAGCCGACACCGGCGCGGTTGTTCTGCTGCGGTGCCGCGCTGCGTCCAAAGCGGAGCAGGTAGACGGCGGCGACGATGACCATCATGACGGCCAGCACCAGGAAAATGCTGCTGTACAAATAGCTGCCTGGATACGTGTTCAGCGGGTTCCAATGGGCAGAGGAGCCGGTGTCGAGAATGCTGCTGTACACGGACGTGGCAACCGCTGCTCCGATGAAGTTCAGCATGCTGAGCAGTCCCATCCCGACGCCGGTCTCTTCCTTGGCCAGTGTGCGGGAAACGGTGTTCGAGAGCGCGACCTGCATGAAGGTCTGGCCGACATTGCTGAAGATCAGCACGATGGCGATGATCCAGGCATTGATGCCGGCAAAGGCGGAGAGGAGAAAGAAGCCGATCATTTGAAGAAGGGCTGCGATGCAGACGACGAAGAGGTTGCCCTTCAGGTCGGCGAACTTTCCTCCCGCGAAGCCGAGCAGCGCGGAAGCCGCGGCACCCGGAATCATGATCAAGCCGATGACACTGGCGTCCAGATGATTGGACCCTGCCAGCAGCTGCGGGATCAGGAACGGGATCGAGAACGCGATACAGGAAATGACGAAGGCAATGCCGATGCCAAAAGTATAGTTTAGATTCCGGAACAGCCGGGGCTGCACGAACGGATCGGCTGCTTTGCGGATGCGGATGACGAACAGGATAAGCAGCAGCACTCCGGCGGCTGCCGGAATCCAGCCTCCACCGGTCAAGGCGAACAGGATCAGGCCGGTTGCGGCGGCGAGCAGTCCGCCGCCCAGAACGTCCATGCGTCCACGGCTTTCTTTGGCATCGTCAAGGTATTTCCGGTAAAAGGGCAGGGTGAGCAGAACGAGGACCGAGAAGCAGAAGAGCCAGCGCCATCCGGCGTAGCCCATAATAAGCCCGGAGACCACGGGGGCGAGCGTATTGCCGACGGCGAGGCCGATCGCCGACTTGCCGAGGGCGCGGCCCCGGGTCTCCGGCGGGAAATAGCGGACGGGGATGATCATGGCGGCCGCCGGGATCACCGACGATCCGGCCGCCTGAAATACCCGGCCGATGACGATCATCCAGTAGGCGCCGGCGGCGAGCCCGAAGACGGAGCCGAGCACGAACACAATCAGCCCGATGGTGATCAGTTTTTTCAGGGCATATTTGTCCGCCAACTTCCCGTAGGTCACTGAGCCGACCGCATAGACGAGCATGTAGGCGGAGGACACCCAGCTGACCTGGGCGGCGCTCAGGTGAAATTCCGCCCGGATGCCGGGCAGCGCGATATTGAACATGGAGACGTTCATGACCGAAATAACCAGTGTGAACATGAGAATCTGGATCAGTTTGTTGCCTTGATGGACGGACTCGGCTGTAGATTTCATCGTTATTCCCTTCTTTCGGATAAGTGATTAGCTGAGAAGCCATTCGGCGGCGAACAAAATGTCTGTCAGCACTTACTGACATATAGTGCGGAAAAGCGCTGCAATATGCGCTTTTTTAAGCTCAAAGCTTTTTTGACTGCAAAAGGGCACTAATATTTCCAAGGTATCCGCCCGATTTGAAGAAATAGATGCACTTATTGGCGGTCGAGCAGCGGATTCAACGCCACGCCGGGATAAATAGATGCACTCTTGCGAGCGATCAAAGCTAAGGAGTTAACGCCCGGGTGAACAGCCGGACGCTTTCCTCAATAAAGGCATCTATCTCGATATCCGTAAACGTTTGGACAACATGGGTCGTATTGAGGAATGCTCCGAGATTCATCCACATAAAGGAAACCGCCGTCAGTGACGGATCCTTCGTGAACAGCTTGCCTTGATCGGACATGTGCTTGAAGTAATTCGTCAAAATTTCATGAAGCTGTCGGGGGTGGTTTTGGGTGTTATTCCTAAAACCTGGCAAATGATCTCCGACCTGCATGCTGATCATCACCAGCTTCCGGTTACGGTTCATAATTTTATGATAGGTCCGGCTAATCATAAGCAGGTCTTCGTGTAAATTTCCCGTGAGATTTTCCTTGAAGATTTTCTGCATCTCGGCTGCGTACAAATAACGGTCATACGCCTTCTCCAGCAGGTTCTGTTTGCTGCCGAAATGACGGAAGAGCGTCTTCTCGCTCAGCCCGGCTTCAGCGGCGATTTCACGTGTGGACACCCCGTCATAGCCTTTGGCAGAGATGAGGTCGATCGCGGCCTGCATCAGCTTATCCTGGGTGCATAACTGGTTGTTTTCGTTCATGTGACTCTGCCCACTTTCCATGATCTGACTGTCAGTACTTACTGTCATCTTAATCTTCGGGTTTACTCTTGTCAAGGGCAAACGCCCGCTCTTTGCATAGGAAAAAGCAGCCCGGCTTCATAAAGCCAGGCCGCTTTTCGGCGGTGGAGTTGATGTTAGTCCAAGACAGTATTCTCATTTTAGTTTACATCTGCACTGTTCCATGTCAGTTACGCTGTATTGCTCAATGTCACCTGCGCTGCGCTGCCCATGTCAGCCTACAATCGCGCTGCTGCTCGGATTGCCGATGCCTACCTGGACATGACCCAGCCCGCCGAGCTGATAGCCGCGCCCGTAAACGCTGATGCTGACCGGAGTTTCGGTCTCATTGGTCACGGTCACATCCTGTTCGCCTACCGTCACTTGGAGACGCGCCCCGCGGAACATCACTTTGAAGGAGAAGGCGCTCCAATGTCCCGGATTGAACGGATTCAGGTGCAGCACTCCATCCTTGACGCGCAGTCCGCCGAACCCGTGCACGACGGACATCCAGGTGCCGGCCATGCTGGTAATGTGGCAGCCGTCCTCGGTGTCGTTGTTGTAATTGTCCAGATCGAGGCGGGATGTGCGCAGGTACATTTCGTACGCCTTCTCCCGGTAGCCCAGCTCACAGGCGATGATCGAGTGAACGCAGGGGGAGAGGGAGGACTCGTGCACGGTCAGCGGTTCGTAAAAGTCGAAGTTCCGCTTTTTCGTATCGAGGTCATATCGGTCCC
Source organism: Paenibacillus sp. FSL R5-0378 (assembly GCF_038009285.1). Classification (NCBI taxonomy): domain Bacteria; kingdom Bacillati; phylum Bacillota; class Bacilli; order Caryophanales; family Paenibacillaceae; genus Paenibacillus; species Paenibacillus sp. FSL R5-0378. Next base: position 360,295 of record NZ_JBBPAY010000001.1, on the reverse strand, counting down.
CCAGGAAAAACAGCCCCTGCAGCACGTCGGCCTGCTTGATGTACGCCGAGCGCAGGATCCGGTCCCAGGACCAGTTCTGGTTCAACGGCAGGTTCGATGGGGCCAGGTCCTTGACCGGCGTCAGATCCTTGTCGAGGAAGCCGTCCTGCTGAAGGAAAACGCCGCGCTCCGCATCGACCGGATAATACATTTTCGCAAGGATGTCGCCCCATTTGGCCGTTTCTTCGGGCGCCAGCGCCAGCTTGGCCACCAGCTCCTCGTAGTGTGCCGGGTCGCTTGCCTGAAGGTCGGACAGCACCTGCAGCGTGTATTCCATCGTCCAGCAGGCGATCCGGTTGGTGTACCAGTTGTTGTTGACGTTGTTTTCGTATTCATTCGGCCCGGTCACGCCCAGAATCATGTACTGGTCCTTGGCTGGGACGTAGTTCACCCGTTCTTCCCAGAAGCGGGAAATTTCAACGAGCACCTCCACGCCGTATTGGGCAAGGTAGCTGTCATCGCCGGTGTAGTTGACGTAGTTGTAAATGGCGTAGGCGATCGCTCCGTTACGGTGGATTTCCTCAAATGTAATCTCCCACTCGTTATGGCACTCTTCGCCGTTCATCGTCACCATCGGGTAGAGTGCGCCTTTGGCAAAGCCGAGTTTACGGGCGTTCTCGCGCGCCTTCTCGAGGTGCTTATAGCGGTAAATCAGCAGGTTGCGGGCGATCGTGGCATCCGCCGTGCTCAGATAGAAGGGCAGGCAGTAGGCTTCGGTGTCCCAGTATGTGCTGCCGCCGTATTTTTCCCCGGTAAAGCCTTTGGGCCCGATGTTCAGCCGGTCGTCCTCGCCGGTGTACGTCTGGTTCAGCTGAAAAATGTTAAACCGGATCGCCTGCTGCGCCGCCACGTCCCCTTCGATCACGATGTCGCTCTCGCGCCACTTGGCCGCCCAAGCCTGCACCTGCTCCTCATAGAGCTGCCCGAAACCGGCAGCAGCAGCTTCCTGAAGCGCCGATCGTCCGGCGTCCAGCAGCTGGGCGTACCCGTAGTCACGCGACGTCACGTTCGCTACGTATTTGTAGATGACGGTCTCCTCATCCTGCTTGGCTTCCACCTGTACGCGGTAGCCGGCATACTTCTCCTGCTCGATCTGCTCCGGTTCCAGCGCCAGCTTGGCGCCGTTCTGATAGATTTCAAACGTCATGACCGAGGTGACGTGAAAATCGAGCTTTTTGGTCCGGACCGTTAATGCGGCGTTGTCCGCGGTCACTTCCTTGTGCACTTCGACCCAGAACTTCTCGTCATAGTTCGAATCTTTGTTCTGCACATCGCCGTCCAAGTACGGCGTGACGGTCAGCGTTCCGCTAAAGTTCAGCGGCGTTACCGCATAGCGGATCGCTCCGATCTCATGCCGGGCCAGGCTGACGAAACGGACCGCCTCGACGCGAATCTCCTTCCCGTCCGGCAGGGCGGCGGTAAAGCTGCGCGACAGCGTACCTTCCTTCATATTCAGCACGCGTCTGAAAGCCTTGACCTGACAGGCTGCGAGATCAAGCTCGGTGCCATTAACCGAGATGCAGATGCCGATCCAGTTGGTGCTGTTCAGCACCTTGGCAAAATACTCGGGGTATCCATTTTTCCACCAGCCCACCCGTGTTTTGTCGGGATAGTAGACACCGGCCATGTAGCTTCCCTGCAGAGACGGACCGCTGTAAGCCTCCTCAAAGTTGGCGCGCTGGCCCATATATCCGTTGCCGATGCTGAAGACACTCTCGGATATTTCCTGCTGCTGGGGATCGTACTGCTCCTCGATAATATTCCATGGGTCCAACGTTAGATATTGTTTCATAGTTAACTGGCTCCTTCGGGAAAAAGTGTTATTAACTCTTTGTTATGCGACGTATAATCATTGTGCTGCGCAGGACAGGGGAGTCCTGGTTTTCATCTCTGCCAGGACTCCCTGCTGCACGAACGCCGCCTGGTTCGGGAACCTAGCGGTGAGAAACGAGCTCAAGCAGGCGGACTGTCGTCATGTCCTGCAGCGAAGGTACCACGTCATCCGCCGCGCCCAGTACTTCCGGCGAGCCGATGCCGATGCTGCGCATCCCGGCCCGCTTGGCGGCTTCGATGCCGGCCTCGGCATCCTCGAACACGACGCATTCCTGCGGCTGTGCGCCAAGCTCCCGGGCACCAAGCAGGAAAACCTCCGGATCGGGTTTGGCGCTGGCCGTTTTGGTTCCGTCGATGATTGCGTCAAAATACGGAACAAGGCCGGTGTTGTTCAGGATGGTCATCGCATTTTTGCTGGCCGACCCCAGGGCAATGCGGATTCCGTTCTCCCGCAGCTCTCGCAGGAAGGCGAGCGCCCCTGGAAGGATCTCCTGTTCATCCATATGCGAAATATACTCGACATACCAGCGGTTCTTCTTGTCGGCCAGCGCGGATTTGGTCGCATCGTCCAGCTCAAGCCCGCCAACTTCAAGCAAAATGTCCAGCGACGCCATTCGGCTGACACCCTTGAGGCGCTCGTTATCCTCCGACGTAAATACAAAGCCGAGCTCTTCGGCTAGGCGTTTCCATGCAAGATAGTGGTATTTGGCTGTGTCGACCAGAACCCCGTCCAGATCGAACAGGCAAGCTTTAATGGGAGCTGCAGCTGTCATTTGTCATTCCTCCTTATGTAGTTGTGCAAACGTTTGAACAAACAGGTGAAAAGAAATGAAGCACCGGGATGCTCCACATGGTTTTGATACGTTTACGATGATTTAGGCGGCGTAAAAATGGACGACTCCCGAATCACCAGCCGGTGGGGAATAATGTGGCGCTTCTGGAACTGCCGGTCCCCGTCGTGCTGAATGGACTGAATCAGCGCCTGGGCTGCGGTGTAGCCCAAGTTATAGATGCCGATATCCATGCTGCTGATGGGCGGCGTGGACAGTTCGGCGATGGAAATGTTGTTGAAGCTGACGATGCACAAGTCGTCCGGAACACGGTAACCGAGCTCGTGAAGTCCACGCAGGACGCCAAGCGAGACGAGATCGTCCATGACCACGAGGGCAGTGGGACGCTCCGGCAAATTCATGAAAAACGACATCGCCCGGTAGCCGCTCTCCTGGAGAAACTCACCTTCGACGATCCAGTCCTTTCGCATCTCCAGACCGGCCTCTTTAAGAGCGTTCGTGTAACCTTTCAGCCGGTCGCGCGAGACGATGTGATTCGGAGGCCCGCTGACAAAACCAATCCGCTGGTGGCCGAGGGATATCAGATGTTTGGTCGCATCGTAAGCGGCCTGAATGTTGTCATTGTCCACGGACAGAATGTCCGGGTACTTCTCGCTGCGTCCGATCAGCACGAACGGATGGCCGTTCTGCTGCAGAAAATCGACCACCGGATCCTCTTTGCGCGAATAGAGCAGGATCGCCCCGTCAACGCGCTTGCCGTTCAGCAGCCGGGAGACGGCCTCGACCTCCTCCTTCTCACTGCCTCCGGAACTGATCAGCACATCGTATCCCGAGCGGTTGGCCTGGGTGACGATACCGCGGATCAATTCCATGAAGAACAGATTCAGGAACAACTCTTCGGCAGGCTTGGGCAAAATGACGCAAATACTGCTCGTCGTCTTGGAAACCAGACTTTTGGCCGTCATGTTGGGGTGGTATCCGAGCTCCTCCATGACATCCCGTACCTTCTGCGACGTTTCACGGCTGATTCTGGAGTTATTCGACAGCACTCGGGAGACGGTGGAGGGGGAAACGCCCGCTCGTTTGGCGACATCTTTAATCGTTACAGACATTTGTTACCTCCTGTGGAACCGTTTGCACTATATCGTAAATGAGAAACGGCCGTCTCATAGACGCTGGCTATTTTACAATTGCTATCTTAGCCGAAAGCCCCAAGCTTGTAAATATCCAACCTGTGGCGGCGAAAGAAGCCGGTGGGATCTGGCTTGAGGCACTTTTTACAAGCAGGAATAGGCGGCGATATTATAAAAAACCATGATATAAATAGAATCGTCAAGAAAATGAAAGATAATACAGTATGTATCGCTATATATTGCGGAAAATCGGGTATAAATCCAGCTTTTCATAGAAATTAAGCCGTCGTATTCTCCATACAGACCGGTGTCGTCCGAAAGCTGCCCAGGGTCAGTCCAGTTCGCCAGCAAATGTATCCGCTTTCTTTTCGGGTGATTGACGGGGCTGATCGGCAGTATTCTGCTCAAAGGATGCCGGATCAAGCAAAGGAGGATGTCATGAAAACAAACAAATGGGGCATGCGGGCAGGGCAACAACTGCGGAGGCTGGCAGCAAGCGTAACGGCGGTATTCATGGCGGTTGCCCTGCTGTCGGGATGCAGCAGCGCGGGAAACCATGCTGCGAATGACAACGGGGCTCAAGGCCGACCCGATGCAGGAGCTGGCAGCCAGACGGCAGTACAACAGGGGCAGCCGGGAACGGGAACCACAGCAGGGGAACAGCGTGGCGGAACTGCCGCCACGGCCGTTGATGAGCAGCCATCGACCGTGTTCTATGAGGTGTTTGTCCGCTCATTCTATGATTCGAACGGGGACGGCATCGGCGATTTAAAGGGGCTGACACAGAAGCTGGATTACCTGAACGACGGCAATCCGGATACGACGGATGATCTCGGTGTCGGCGGCATCTGGCTGATGCCGATCCAACCGTCGCCCAGCTACCATGGGTATGACCTTACCGACTACGAGGGCATTAATCCCGATTACGGGACGCTGGAAGATCTGAAGGAGCTGATCGCCGAGGCGCACAAGCGCGGGATCAAGGTTATCATGGATTTGGTGTTGAACCACACCAGCACGCAGCACCCCTGGTTTGTCAGCGCTGCGAAGGATCCGGGCAGCAAATATAGGGACTGGTACGTGTGGGCGGAAGACCAGAAGCTCAGTCCCACCGGGGTCAGTGCGGCCGGCAGCGGCAGTCCGTGGCATGTCTTGAACGGAAGCCACTATCTGGCCACGTTCTGGGAAGGAATGCCGGATCTGAATTACGACAATCCCGAGGTGCGGGCGGAAGCCGTCCGGATCGGGCAGTATTGGCTGAAGCTCGGCATGGATGGATTCCGGGTGGACGGCGCCAAACACATTTACGAGAACCTGCAGAGTGACCGGGGCCAGGCGGCCACAGCCAAAAACACGGCGTGGTGGCAGGAATTCCGGACCGGCATGAATCCGGTGAACAAGGATGCTTATATCGTGGGTGAGGTATGGGAGAATTCGGCCGCCGCCATCGCGCCGTATCTGGATCAGGCCTTTGATTCGGGGTTTAATTTCAGCCTGGCGGAGAGTATCCTGAGCGCGGTGAAGGACGAGAGGGACAACAACCTTGCCTTTACGCTGCAGCGGACACAGCAGTTCTACGGCAAACAATCGCAGGGACGGTTCACCGACGCCATTTTTCTGTCGAATCACGACCAGGACCGCGTAATGAGCCAGCTGGACGGAAATCCGGATCATGCGCGGATGGCCGGGGCGCTGCTGCTGACGCTGCCGGGCAACCCGTTTATTTATTACGGCGAGGAAATCGGTATGCGCGGCGTGAAGCCCGACGAGCGGATCCGGGAACCGATGGTGTGGAGCGATCTGTCCCCACAGCCCGGCCAGACGTCGTGGGAACAGCCGCTTCTCACCGGAGAAGCAGCGAAAGGAATCAGCGTCCAGTCGGAAACGGCCGACCCGAACTCGCTGCTGTCGACCTATCGGGACCTGATCCGCTGGAGAGAGGACGTTCCCGCATTGCGGGATGGCGACATCCAGAGCTATGACTCCGGCAATCCGGCCGTGGTGTCCTTTTTGCGCCGTAGTGCACAACAAACTGTGCTAGTGTTGCACAACTTGTCAGGCAAGGAGCAGCAAGTTCAGCTCGAGGCAGGGCAGGTAGGAGGATTCGCAAAAGTGCTTAAAAACAGCAGTAAATCCACGGTTTTAGAGCAAAACTTGCTTCGCCTCCCTCCATATTCCAGTGTGGTTCTGGAATAAAATTGACGAAATTAAAAGAAATAATGCGATATAGAAAGAATTATAAAGAGAACTGCTGTTTATGTTTTATAAATGGAATAAAACACATTGTGCAAACGTTTTTACAAAAATATAGACGTTGTGTATGATAAACGCATGTTTAAAGCGCTTACTTGGTAACTTCCGCAAAAGGAAATACCGACGATTCTTGATAAAAACTGCGGATTTATGCTGATCATGCCATGTGATTGCGTAGTCGATCATTGTAAGGGAAGGGCTTCATAACATGCATCCAATCATGCCGTGCCGAGAAAGGCGCTTGCAAATGGGAAGTTAGGCATGTTTATGAAATCGTTTGCGCAAGTGCGCAAGTGTGAAGGTCCTCAAGGAGAGTCGGCAGGGCATCAAGCGGCAGGCATCAGGTATTCATTGGAATCGGCGAGGTATCAGGCATGAATGGGAGTCAGCAAGAGCAGGTATTACAGGGAGTCAGCAAGGCAGTCGTGTTACGAAGTAAATGATCAGAGAGGGGTTCGTTTTGGAATGAAGATGAAAAAGGTTATGGCGCTGGTCGCAACGTTGACCATGGCATTCTCGATTACGGCGTGCGGCAGCTCCGGCAGCAAGGCGGAGGAGCAAACTCCATCGACTACAACAACTGAAACGGCGGCTACAGACGGCCAGTCGGATAACACAGCGGCTTCGGGCGACAGCCTCCAGCCGGAAGAAGGGGCTTCCCTCGTCGTATGGGAGTCCAAAGAGGAGCGCTCTTTTACGGATGAAATCGCCAAGCAGTTTACCGAAAAGTACAACGTACCGGTCAAGATTGAAGAGGTAGCGGCAACAGATCAGGTAACGAAGCTGTCCCAGGACGGTCCGTCGGGGCTTGCAGCCGACATCGTGATGTTCCCTCACGATAATCTGGGCAGAGCCGCGGCAGCGGGACTGCTGCTCGCCAACGATGCGTTCAAGGACGAAACAGTGAAAAACAACACGGAAGCTTCGATTCAAGGCGTTACCTATGACGGCGTGCTGTACGGGTACCCGAGAGCGGCCGAAACGTACGCCCTGTACTACAATAAGAGCCTTGTGAAGGAAGCGCCAAAGACGTTCGATGACGTCATTGCGTTCGGCAAAACCTTCACCGACAAAGCCAAGAAGAAATACGGCATCATGTGGGAAACAGGCAACATGTACTTCAACTATCCGTTTATCGCAACGACCGGCGGATACATTTTCGGTAAAGACGGTACGGATAAAGACGATATCGGCCTCAACAGCGAAGGCGCGGTCGAAGGCTTGAAAACCTATGTACAGCTGAAGGAAATCCTTCCGGTGAAGAGCGGCGACATTTCGCCGGACATCAAGCGCAGCTTGTTCAACGCGGGTGACGTGGCGATGGACATTAACGGTCCGTGGGAGCTTGCCGGCTACAAGCAGGCGCTGGGCGATAACCTTGGCGTAGCTCCGATCCCTACGATCGGCGGCAAAGCGGCAATCTCGTTCTCCGGCATCAAAGCCTGGTACGTCAACTCCTTTACGCAATATCCGAATGCAGCCCAACTGTTCGCGAACTTCGCCTCCAGCAAGGATGCTCAACTGCTGCTGAACACGAAGGTTGGTTCCATCCCGACGAACAAAGAGGCGCTGGAATCCGATCAAATCAAAAACGATCCGTACATTTCGGCTTTTGCGGAGCAGACGAAAAACTCCCAGCCGATGCCTTCCATCCCGGAAATGGGCAACGTATGGAGTCCGGTGAATGCGGCGCTGCCTGAAATTTGGGACAACAACGCGGATCCGAAGGCGGCGATGGATAAAGCGGCACAGCAAATCAAAGATCTGAACAACGGCGCAACCAAGTAAGGCATCGACGCACCGCTGTCAGGTAAGGCAAACGTTATGAATGGAAGTATGACCCGCCGCCATCAACCGCGGCGGGTCATTCCCTGACATACCGGTACCGCTGGAAAGCGCGCACGCTTCGGCTGCCGGTATTGCCAAGGAACAGGGCCGGGAAAGCGCGGCCTGTCTTCTTGGAAGCAGTACCCTCCGGGGGTGCTTCCGTTGACCCGGGGAGAGGAGAAGAGGATACGATGAACAGGCTCCGCGGCAAAGCCGCTTTACTGTCGATTATCAGCATGGGATTGGGACAAATCTATAACCGCCAATGGATCAAAGGCATCTTGTTCCTGCTGATCGAGGCTTTTGGCATTTACTACTTCATCAACAATTTGGGAAGAGCGCTTTGGGGGATTACGTCGCTCGGGGATACGCCGCGTCTGCTCGTGAAAGGCAAGTGGATCGATGGCGACCACTCCATCTTTATCATGATTCAAAGCTTGATCACGCTGCTGTTTCTGCTGATCTTTATCGTCGTATATGTCATGAACGTCAGAGACGCGTACCATACGGCGATCAAACGGGAAAACGGGCAAGTCCCGAACAGTTTCGCCAAATCCATTAAATTTGTGATGGATTATAAATTCGCCCAAGCCTTTTTGACACTGCCGGCGCTCGGCATCTTGTTCTTTACGATCATGCCGATCCTGTTTATGATCATGCTGGCTTTTACGAACTATTCCGCACCGAACCATATCCCTCCGGCGAAGCTGGTGGACTGGGTCGGATTCCAGACCTTCAAAGATCTGGTGTCGCTGAAAACCTGGAGCCATACGTTTTTCGGCGTATTAACTTGGACCATTATCTGGGCGGTTCTGTCCACGGCGACCACGTATTTGGGCGGCCTGCTCGTTGCGCTTTTGATCAACCAGCAGGGCATCAAATTCAAGGGCATGTGGCGGACGATCCTGGTTATCCCTTATGCCATTCCGCAGCTGATTTCGCTGCTCGTCATGAGGAATATGTTTAACGGCCAGTTCGGGCCGATCAACCAGTACCTCGGCTACTTCGGGCTCGGCGGTCTTCCTTGGCTGACCGATCCGTTCTGGGCCAAGGTGACGGTTATTCTCGTCAACATGTGGGTGGGCATTCCGGTCTCGATGATTCTGATCATGGGCGTGCTCACGACCATTCCGAAGGACATGTACGAAGCGGCTGAAGTCGACGGGGCAAGCGCGTATCAGAAGTTTCGCATCGTTACGCTGCCGATGATCCTCTTCTCGACAGCACCGACACTGATCATGCAGTTTGCCGGAAACATCAACAACTTCAACATGATTTTCCTGCTGACAAACGGGAACCCGGTGGTCGGAGACTACCAGTATGCGGGAGCGACGGACCTTCTCGTGACCTGGCTGTACAAACTGACGCTGGATCAGAACAAATACAATATGGCGTCGGCCGTCGGCATCATTATCTTCCTGATTATCGCCATATTCTCCATCTACAATTACCGGCGGACCAAATCATTTAAAGAGGAGGATATGATCCAATGAGCGGACGTCAAGGCAGAAAAGCAGTTCGGCTGACGGTCAGCTACATCATTCTCATCATCATGGCCATCGGCTCGATCTATCCGGCCCTCTGGGTCATTCTCGGCTCCTTCCGCCCGGGAAAATCGCTCTACAGCAAGACGCTTCTTCCGGAAGCGTTCACGCTGGACCATTATCGGGAGCTGTTTACGTCCAGCAGCATTTTGTTCGGACAGTGGTACATGAACACGCTGAAAATAGCCGTGTGCTCGATGATCATCGGCGTCTTCCTGACCCTGCTCACGAGCTATGCGGTGTCTCGTTTCCGCTTCAAGTGGCGCAAGACGGCTTTGTCGACCGTGCTCATCCTCGGCATGTTCCCGGGATTCATGAGCATGATCGCGATTTACCTGCTGCTGAAGGAGTGGCATTTGCTGGATACGCATCTTGCGCTAATTATCGTGTATGCGGCGGGAGCCCCGCTAGGCGGCACCTTTATCGCCAAGGGCTTTCTCGACACGATCCCGCGGACGCTGGACGAGGCGGCAAAGATCGACGGAGCGAGCAACTGGACGATTTTCAGCCGCATCATTCTGCCGCTGTCCCGGCCGATGCTGACCTATATGGCGCTGACGCAGTTCGTCGGCCCATGGGTGGACTACATCTTTGCCCGCCTCGTGCTGCGGACGAAAGAAAATTGGACGCTGGCGGTCGGATTGTTCGACATGGTCAGCACAAATCAGAATACGAATTTCACCACCTTCGCCGCAGGGGCGGTTCTGATCGCGGTGCCGATCACGATCCTGTTTATTTTCCTGCAGCGCCTGCTGGTAGACGGTTTAACATCGGGAGCGAGCAAAGGGTAAGCAGGGTGTGGAGGCTTCTCCCCCGCGGGCGATCTGTCCTGACGGGTTGGTTTTTTTGGAACAAAAGAAAAACAGAAAGGCACAGCTTTCGCATCATGCATGCAGGCTGTGCCTTTTTATTTGGAGGCTGGCTGTAGCTCCAGAGTGCACCGGGTCCAATTCACGTACAATCAGGAAAGGTTTCCCATGGATAAAAAGTACCGGATGGGCAGGGATTCGCATTCACATGAAGTATATGTTATAGAGGTGAAAAGAAATAGATCGAAGGGAGTTTACCTATATGAATCAATCATGTTTCGAAGACCGGATTTACTGTATGGGATGCGGCAAGCTCGTGAAGGAGCACCGGGCCAGACAGGTGCTGAAGACCGGATACTATATGCACACCCACCGGCTGGCGGCGGGATGCGATGAGTGCGGAGCGCATTACGTGGATTTGCTGCCGGATGAGACGGGCTCCAGAGCGGCAAGCTACCACCCTTTTTGAAAGCGTATTCAAATAAAAAGGGTGTGTGTCGATTTAACCGGGAATATGTCGTAAAAAAATTCGCTAAAACATAAAATTCCATCTTTCGTTTTTATCGACAACGTCGTATGTTTATAGTAAGTAGAAAATTCCAATTTATAAAATATATTAGGGAAGCGAAATGCACCGGGGAAGTCCCTCGGCGTATGGATGCTGGCCGCCGCCTGTGAACCGTGAGAATAACGGAAGAAAAGTCAAACATAGGAATGGTACGGTAGTAGGAGGAAGTTAGGTGGAAGCTCTCGGCTTCATGTTTTTTTCAACGCTGGAGACATTTGCGATCTATTCGCTGACGATGTCGCTGTTTAGGTTCAAAACCTCGGATTACTTGTGGCAGGCTCTGTGTATCACGCTGCTGGCGAATGTGCAGAGCTATGTGATGAGGGACGAGCTGTCGCTGGCATTTGCAGCACCGTTAATCACGATTCTGATTTACATTCTGCTGTACACGACCGTGATGAAGATTCCGTTGGCCTGGTCGGCGATCTGCACGATTCTGGGTTATGCGTTGTATGCGCTCATCCAGACCGTCTATGTGCTCTGGCTGTTTGGCTCGGTTCAGGAGGTCAACGCCACGGACGCCAACTCTTACAGCTTGCAGGTCGTCTCGGCGTTAACGGGACTTGGGGTATCGTGGCTCATGTACAAGTTTGGCATCGGGTTCGCCTTTGACTTTGAAAGGCTGCGCTTCAAGAAAGAGCACATCGTGCTGGTGCTGCTGATTATGGTCACGCTCGTCTCGGTGGAATTTATTTTCTATTACAACAAGGTATGGATCAACGTTCTGTTTTTCGCCTGCACGTTCGGCCTCTTTTTGTATTACACCATCCGCAAGGAGGAGGAGGATATCCATGCTGATTGAAACGGCCGCCGTACGAATCGCTGAAGGGATCAAGCGGCAGGTTCCGGATCATAAATCCTCGGTGAACATCCTCAAACATGCGATTGCCGTCATTCTGAACGTGGTGTTGATCGTCGCTCTGACCCTGCTGATTGCGTTCTTCACAGGGCATGTGGGCCGCGCGTCGACGGCGCTGATCGGATTTGCGCTGCTGCGCCAATTCACGGGCGGTATTCATCTGAAAACCGGGGAATGGTGCGTGCTTGTCACCACCGCCTTGTTCACCCTGGTGTCGTTCATCGAGCTGTCCACCTTCTATGTTCAAGTACTGAACGTTCTCAGCATGGTGCTTGTGGCTGTATTTGCTCCGAGCAAAATCGAAAAGCAATCCAGAATACCGCGCAGGCATTACCCCAAGCTGCGGGTGATCGGAGTCCTCATTGTACTGGCCAACGTCCTGATCCAGTCGCAGACGCTTGCCGTCGTCTTCTTCGTCCAAGCCCTCAGCCTGATCCACCGAAAGGAGGTGAAACGCCATGTCACTGATCAGCAAAGTTAAGCACAGCACATTCACAGCCATTGCTTCGGCATTAACGCTGGTAGCTGTGTATCTCGTAAGTGTTGCCAGTCCTGTGTATGTTTACAGCGGTGAGACGCCAGAGGAACTGCTGAAGTGAAATGGAGGAGCTGATTCAGATGCAATATCTTACGGTTTCACGAGATATTGAAGGGGAATCAGGCATCGTCAATCTTCGGGTACACGATATTTTGTTCATGGAATTCAGCATTCCGGCAGACCGGGTTGTCGTTCATACGATGGAAGAGCAGTTTTATATGAACGGCACGCTCAAATACTGGTCCGGCATGCTGAGCGCGAGCGGGTATACGTTTCGCAACGTGGACCGGAACCTCGTTAACGTGGACAGAATTATGCTGATCGACAGCGTGTACAAGAAGGCGTATTTTGAGCCGGAAATCCATAAAGGCTCCAAATGCTGCACCATGGCGTTTAAAAGGTACAACAAGATTAAAGAGGAGCTATTAGCCTATAACCCGGGAATATCGATCGTATGAAAGGAGCTGCGCTAAGCAGCTCTTTTTTTTTGCTTCTTCAACGCTTCTCAATAGGCGCAGAGCTGCTGGCGAGGAAGAAATTACGCTTGACCCCAAAGGCTTCATATACTATAGTAAACCCATCGGAATTAAATTAACTGACTCGTCAGTCAAGTGATGAAAGGGGTCTTGATTCTGCCATCGCAAACTAATGAAGAACCGCAGCGCGAGCAGGAGCTGAGGCAGGCCGCCCTCGAGCTGTTTGCACGCAAAGGTTACCATAATACAAAGATATCGGAAGTGGTGAAGGCGGCCGGCGTCTCGCAGGGGACGTTCTACTGGTATTTTGACGGGAAAGAGCAGATGGCCATCCGTTTGGTGGAGAACGGTCGGGACAAGCTGGTCGAGGTCATTGAACAGGGATACCGCAAGCATGCGGGATCTGTAGACGACATGGTGAATTCCTCAGCCAACCTGCTGACCAACCTGTTCGAGTTTGCCAATGAAAACCGGAATTTGATGGCCTTTCTGCTGATCAAGGGGCAGGGCGCCGATCCCAAGGTCCGTTCGGCGGTATCGGAAGTGTGGATCGCCTTTGAAGAGGCCTTTAAGAAAAATGTGCTTCGCGCTATTGAGTTGGGTATGCTGCCGCAGTTTACGGACGTTTCGCTGCGCGTGAACATTCTCGTGTCGCTCATCACAGGCGTTTTGACCAAATGGTTGTTCGGTCCGCTGCATGACGTGGACTACGAGCCGGTGTACACCGCCGCGCAGATTGCCGAAGAAACGGCCCGGTTCGAGTTCCGCGGGCTGCTCGGTTAAATATTAGAACCTATTCTAAGGGGGATTATAGAAATGAAGTTTAGAGTCAAATCACTATTTATGTCGCTGTCGCTGATCGCCGTTATCGCTTTGGTACTGGCCGGCTGCGGCAAAGATTCGGCGTCATCGGGCAGCAATGCTTCCGGTGGAAGCGGCAATCAGGCGTCTTCGTCGGCTGGCAATCTGCTTGAGCAGGTCAAGAAGAACGGAAAAATCAAGGTAGGTTTGATGGGTACGTATGCCCCGTATAACTTCTTGAATGACAAGAAGGAAGTAGACGGATACGACGCCGACATCGCCAAAGCGATCGCCAAGAAGCTCGGGGTTGAGGCTGAGTTCATTACCGGTGAATTTTCGGGCTTGATCGAAGGGCTGCAGCAGGGGAAATACGATGTGCTGATCAGCCAGGTGACGATCACGGATGACCGGAAGAAAACGATGGACTTCTCGGAGCCTTACATCAAGAACTCTGTGAATGTAGTTGTGAAGAGCGACAACAATACGATCAAGTCGATCGACGATTTTAAAGGCAAGAAGATCGGTGTCGGACTTGGCACCAATGACGAAAAATACCTGCGCGACGAAGCGATGCCTAAGGTTGGCAAGTTTGAAATCGCAACATACAACGACGTCATTTCGTCTCTGATGGATTTGAACACGGGCCGGATTGACGCAACGATCAACAACATGTTCGCCCTGAAGCCTCTTATCGACCAGAACCATCTGAAGATCAAAGCGGTCGGCGATTCCATCAAGGACGATTATGCCGGTGTCGCGATGCGCAAGAACAATCCGGAGCTGCTGGATGCGATCAACAAAGCGCTGGAAGAAATGAAGACCGACGGAACGCTGAAGGAAATCCACCAAAAATGGTTTGGTGTCGATCCAAGCTTCTAAGTTATGAGTCTTACAGCTGTGGGAGGCCGTTTTAAATGAAATTGGTAATGGATAATTTGGGTTTTCTGTTTACGGGAGCCTACTACACCCTGCTCATCACGATCGTCTCCATGTTTTTTGGGTTGTTTATCGGACTGTTCACAGCCATCGCCCGGTTAAAAGGAAACCGGCTGATCGCCGGCATCGCCAGGGTATATGTGTCCATCATCCGCGGAACCCCGATTATCGTGCAAATCTTCATCATTTATTTCGGCTTGCCCGATTATGGGATTACCCTGGGGCCGCTGACGGCAGCATATATTGCGCTTAGCATCAATATCGGCGCTTATTTGTCTGAAACTTTCCGCGGTGCGATTCTGTCCGTGGATAAAGGGCAGACCGAAGCGGCGCTGACTCTGGGGCTGACGCCATGGCAGACGATGCGCAAGGTCGTTCTGCCCCAGGCGGCCCGGGCGGCGATTCCGCCGATGGGCAACACGTTTATCGGGATCTTAAAGGAAACGTCGCTCGTTTCCATCGTTACGGTGACAGAGCTGCTGCGTTCGGCGCAGCTGCTGATCGCGCAGTATTACGTGGCGATGCCGTTCTACCTTGCTATCGCCGTCATGTACTGGGTGATGAGCACAGGCTTTTCGGCGATTTTGAACGTCATTGAGCGGAAGCTGTCCAAGGCTTATTAAGGAGGGAGAAGGCATGATCGAAGTCAGCCATTTAAGCAAAAGCTTCGGATCGTTATCGGTTCTGAAGGATGTGAGCCTGAACATTCGGCAGGGCGAAATCGTGGTGCTCCTGGGACCCAGCGGCTCGGGCAAAAGTACCTTGCTCCGGTGCCTGAACGGCCTGGAGCAGGCTGATGCCGGCTCGGTCCGCATCGACAGCGTCCACATCGAAGCTGCGATGCGCGTCAAAGAGCGAAAAAAGGCAATCCACGAGCTGCGCAGCCTGACGGGCATGGTGTTTCAGTCGTTCAATCTGTTCCCTCACCTCACCGTCCTGGACAATGTGATCATGGCCCCGATGACGGTGAAAAATATGCCAAAGGAGCAGGCGGTTGACATTGCCGAAAAGCTGCTTGGCAAAGTCGGTCTGGCAGAGAAGAGGGACGAGTATCCTTCGCGGCTGTCCGGCGGGCAGCAGCAGCGGGTGGCGATCGCCCGCGCTTTGGCGATGGAGCCGAAGATCATGCTGTTCGACGAGCCGACATCGGCGCTGGATCCGGAGCTGACCGGCGAGGTGCTGCAGGTGATGCGGCAGCTGGCGGAAGAAGGAATGACGATGGTCGTCGTTACGCATGAGATGAAATTCGCGCAGGAAGTGGCGAATCGGATCGTCTTTATGAGCGAAGGCATCATTCAGGAAGAAGGGGCGCCGGAGCATTTCTTTGCCGGACCGAAGACGGAACGGGCGCGCAAGTTCCTTCGCCAGATGGCGCAGGAGCCGGTCTAAAGCTGGAATATACACGATGATACACGGACTTAAGAACGGAAATACGGAGACAGGACAGCCTGATCCGAAGGAGTTGAAGCGCAGCATGAATGATCATCAGCAGCATCTGGACATGATTTCGGAGCGGGTACGGCGGATCATGGACAGTGAAAATATCGACGCGCTGGTCGCGACCAGCAGCGAAAATTTTTATTATCTCTCAGGGCATCAGAGTGCCTTTATGTATACCCTGCGCATGAGTGAGGTTGGGCTGGCGGTTCATTTCCGCGATCCCGGGCGGAAGGCAGTCGTTATCATGAACGATTTCGAAGCCGCCGGGTTTGCCGGGGATTCCGAGCGGTATGAGGTTCGCACCTACCCTACTTGGGTAGATGTAGATGATCCGCTTCATTTGAAAGGCGGCAGCTATCAAGGGAAGCGGCCGGTGTCCCCACAGGCGGAGGAGATGTTCGGCGTCCTTCAGCAGGTGCTGGAGGAGTACGGCATCTCCCGGGGGCGAATTGCGGCCGAGCTGGATTTGATGCGGCATTCTTCCGTGATGGCGCTACGCAAGGCGTGCCCGGACATTTCCGAGCTGGCCGAGGCGGGGCCGATCTTCACGCGGCTGCGGGCAATCAAGACGCCGTGGGAAATTCAGCAGCTGCGCCGGGCATGCGCTTATGCGGAAGCAGGCGTCGAGTACGCGGTCCGCGAAATCGAGCCGGGCGTTTCTGCCGCAGGGATCGTGGATGCGTTCCGGAGATCGCTGATGCGGAATCCGGACGGGTCGACGCCGCGGTTCCATATGATTTCGGTCGGGGACCACTTTGCCCCTGTACAAGTGTTTGATACCCGGCCAAGCCAGCCGGGGGACGTGATCAAGTTTGACGTAGGCGTCGAGGTGGCCGGCTACGGCTCGGACATCGCCCGCACCTTCGTGCTGGGCGAGCCTGCGGATGTCACGAAGCGGATCTATGAGGCCCTCCGGCGCGGGCATGACCGCCTGCTGCAGACGATCGAGCCGGGGATGCCAATGAAGGCGGCATTCCAAGAGGGGATGAGCGTCATCCGTGCGGCGGGGCTGGGCCAGTACAACCGGGGCCATCTGGGGCATAGCGCAGGGCTGAGCCTTGCCGCGGAGGAAGGGCCGTTCATCAGCCCGTCCGAGACGGCGGTTTTTGAGCCGAACATGGTCGTCTGCATCGAGACGCCTTACTACGGTTACGGGATTGGAGCCATCATGATTGAGGATATGCTTCTGATTACGGAGAACGGCGTGGAGCGGCTGAACCGTTTAAGCACGGATTTGGTATCTTTGTAATTAAGCGTAATGGGAGTAAAGTTTTGTCTAATTAGGGATTAATTTGACGAATTGATATTTTTGTGGAAAACATTCATCCCGATGAAAGTGCGTTTACAAACCGGCTGACTTGGTTTTAAATAGGGTAAGCCCATTTTCCTCGCAAAATCGGTTACTCATCATTAAGGGTTCCTTTCCTCCTGGAAGATCTCCAGGATTCTTAGGGAACCTTGGAAGATCGGGGGGATTGAAATGCAAATCTTGTCTGATGAACAGCTGCTGGAATGCGTGATGCTGGCCAAGCAGTTGGAACTGGACCCTGAATTTCTGGCCCTGCTGATGTCGGAGCTGCAGCGCCGGGGAATCGAGCTGCTGGATGAGGACGGTGTTCTCCTTCAGGAGAATTATCAGGTATCCGGAAACCGCGAGCTCGATGCAGCTGAAATGTACTTTGCATGATCGGGAGAGTCGTCATGAGACCCGTGAGAGCGCCGATGCAGCACTTGCTTCGGGCTCACCGGTTGAGCACCTGACTGAAGAGAATAAAGGCCTCAGCGATGCTGGACCATTCCATATTCGGTAACAAGATTTTCGCTGCAAGCAATCTGCTTTCAGTGAATGTATGCAATTGGATCGTTTGAGACAAGGAGCTGTGCCCTTTGGGGCTGCAGCTCCTTTTTTATGGCATACCGGTCTGGAATTCGGCCCGGCAGGCCGGACATGGTACAATACCAAAGGAGTGAGAAGACACCTTACCTTTTCCAAAGGAGATTTTTAGTCATGTTTAAAATTTTCATTGTCGAAGATGACAAGAAGCTTGTCAGCCTGCTGGAGGAGCATTTGCATAAATTCGAATATGACACGCGTTCCGTGACAGATTTCGCTGCGGTTCTGAGCGACTTCCGGAGCTACGATCCTCACCTGGTGCTGCTCGACATCAATTTGCCGAAATACGACGGATACTATTGGTGCCGGCAAATTCGCGGCCTGTCGACATGCCCGATTATTTTCATATCGGCCCGGGAGGGCAAGATGGACCAGGTGATGGCGCTGGAAAACGGGGCGGACGATTATTTGACCAAGCCGTTCGATTATGAAATCGCCGTGGCCAAAATCAGCAGCCAGCTTCGCCGGGCGTACGGTTCGTATGCCGCATCCCAGCAGACGCGGTCTGTCACGGTCTCAGGGCTTACGCTGGACGTGGACCGGCTCTCTCTGACCTTAAACGGGCAAAAGGTGGAGCTCAGCCATACCGAAGCCAAAATATTAGAGGAACTGCTCACCCGCCAGGAGCAGGTCGTCAGCCGCGACCGGCTGCTGGACCGGATCTGGGACGACCAGTCGTTCGTGGATGACAACACCCTGAACGTCTACGTCACCCGCGTCCGCAAAAAACTGTCGGGGCTCGGCGTGCAGGATGCCGTCCAGACCGTCAGGGGCCAAGGTTACCGGCTGCTTCCAAACTGGGAGGACGAAGCATGAAGCTGTATCTGAGAGACCAAGCCCCGCTTATCGCCCTTTATATTCTGCAATTATTTCTCATCACGCTGGTGTACCGGCTGGACGGGTACCGGAACGCAGAGGTCAGCCTATATGCGGCGCTGCTCAGCAGCTTCCTGTTCGCCGGGTACCTCCTCATCCGGTACTGGCGCAACCGGACCTTCTATGCGCGGCTGTCCGCGCCGTCCCCGACGACGGAAGAGCTGCTGAACAACAAGCAGCAGACTCCCTTGTCCCTGAGCCTGCACCGTCTGATCAAGGGGCAGTACCGACGCTATCAAACCGAGCTGCAGCAGTATAAGCACAAGCTCGATTCCCATATTCAATTCATCAACCAGTGGGTGCATCAGATGAAGACGCCTGTGTCGGTCATCCATCTGATCATTCAGCATCAGGACAAGCCGGAGTTCACCGCGATCGGCGATGAGCTCGACCGGCTTCGGAAGGGGCTGGACATGGTGCTGTACACCGCCCGGCTCGACACGTTCGAGAAGGATTTTTTTGTGGAGGAGCTGGATCTGGAGCAGGTGGTGCGTTCGGTGACGTCCTCCCAGCGCCGGCTGTTTATACGGAGCCGTATCTTTCCTGTCATCGAGTTCGAACGGACGCTTCGGATTACTTCGGACGAAAAGTGGCTGTCCTTTGTCATGACCCAGCTGGTCACGAACGCGGTCCGGTATTCCGCAGGGGAGGAGCACCGGCAAATCCGGTTCCGCGGATACCAAAGCGGCAGCGAGGCGGTTCTGGACATCCAGGACGAGGGCATCGGCATTCCGCAGGGGGATCTGCCGCGCGTGTTCGACCCGTATTTTACCGGCGAGAACGGCCGGTTGTACCAGGAATCGACCGGGATGGGACTGTACCTGGTCAAGCAGATTTGCAGCCGAATGGGACACGGCGTCGAGATCGAATCGGAGGAAGGACGGGGAACGACCGTCCGGATGAGGTTCAAGCTTACAAATGTGTAAGCTAGTGTAATGTTGCGCGATGGCAGGCTGAAGCAGGCACTGCCTATAATAAGCCTATGACAGAAATCAAAGCGGAGGAGCCTGGAGCACGTGACGATTCTGGAAGTGAAGCATTTGTCGAAAATCTATGAAGGCCGCGTACCGCTGCAGGCGCTCGACCATATCCAGTTCGCGGTCGCTGCCGGCGAATTCGTGGGTGTGATGGGCCCCTCGGGGAGCGGCAAGACCACGCTGCTCAACGTGATTGCGACCATCGACGAGCCAACCGCCGGCGAAGTCTGGATTAACGGGACCAACCCGCATCAGTTGAGCCGCAAACAGACCGCGCTGTTCCGCAGGCGCGAGCTGGGCTTCGTGTTCCAGCACTTCAACCTGCTCGATACGTTGAGCGTCGGGGAGAACATCGTGCTGTCCCTGTCGCTGGACGGTGTGCCCGTACGGGAGATGGAGCGCAGGCTGGAGGAAGTGGCGGAGAAGCTCGGCATTCGCGGGATTCTGGACAAGCGCACCTACGAGATTTCGGGGGGACAGATGCAGCGGACGGCCATCGCACGTGCGCTGATCCACCGGCCTTCGCTGATTTTGGCGGATGAGCCTACGGGCAATCTCGATTCCAAGGCGTCCAAGGACGTCATGGAGACGCTGGATCAGATGAACCGGCAGGAGCAGGCGACGGTGCTGATGGTGACCCATGATCCGGTCGCGGCGAGCTTCTGCCACCGGGTCATTTTTATCAAGGACGGCAAATTCTATAACGAAATCTATCAGGGCAGCAACCGGCAGGCGTTTTTCCAGAAAATCATCGACATGCTGTCGCTGCTGGGGGGAGACAGCCGTGTCCTTTCTACAGTTCGTTTATAGAAACGTCGCCCGCAGCAAGCGGACCTATGCGGCTTATTTTCTCAGCAGCGCCTTCTCGGTCATGATCTTCTTCATCTGCGCCCTGTTCCTGTTCAGCCCCTATATCCGCGGGCAGCTGATCTATCCGATCGTAATGCAGACGATGATCACCGCCGAATGCATCATGTATCTGTTCTCCTTTTTCTTCGTGCTGTATTCGGTAGGCTCCTTTCTGACCTCGCGGAAGCGGGAGATCGGAATCCTGCTGATGCACGGGATGACCAAGGGACAGTTGAACCGGATGGTCCTGATGGAGAACATGCTGATCGGCCTCGGGGCTATCCTAACCGGTATGGCCGCCGGCCTTATCACCGGCAAGCTCTTTTTGATGATCGGTTCCCGTGCCTTTGGCATGGCCCCGATTCCGTTTTACCTGCCCTGGCAGGCGCTGGCGCTGACACCGGGCGCATTCGTACTGCTGTTCCTGCTGATTTCGGTCTGCACCTCCGTCATGCTCCGGAACCGGACGCTCATCGAGCTGTTTCAGTCCGGGCAAAGGCCGAAGACGCCGCCGCGGGCGTCCGGCATCCAGTCGCTGCTGGCGGCCGTGCTGCTGCTTGCATCCTATGCGCTGGCCGCGACGACCACGGTGAATACGATCTACATCCGCATGCTACCGGTCGTCATCATGACCATCGCCGGCACGTATTTCCTGTACACCCAGCTTGGCGTTTGGGTCGTCCGGCTGCTGCAGAAGCGGAGGCTCTTTTTCTGGAAAAGGACGAATATCGTGACGGTCTCCAATCTGGCGTACCGGCTCAAAGACAACGCGAACATGCTGTTCATGGTGACGATCATTTCGACGGTCTCGTTCTGTGCTGTCGGCGTGTTTGCTTCCATTAATACGCTCTCCGGCCAGTTTCGGGAGGACTACCCGGCAGCGGTCAGCTATCTGTCCAAGGGCGGAAATTCTCTCGAAGCGCAGCATGTGCAGCAGCTTGAGGACGAACTTCGCGCGAAGGGGCTCGGTCCAGCGATCGTCAGCTTTCCGGTCAAAAACATTCAGGTCGGCCTGCCAGCCGGTGAAGGGGACAGCGCGCTGCTTCCGGTCATCTCTTATTCCAGCTACAAGCAGGCGGTGGAAGCCGCCGGGGACAGCGACCTGGAGAAGCCGCTGGAAGGCATTGACGCCCTGGTGATGATCAGTTCCGAGCGCGACCGTACCTACACCCGAATCCGGGAGATGGAGGTCTATACGCTGGCGGAAGAGAGGCTGCAAATCCGGGAGATCGGGTACACATCGCGGGTACCCGTGCCTGAGCATGTCCTGCGGGAGATGAAATGGAAGCGGGAGGGCGATTTCAGCGGCCTCGTCGTCAGCGACCGCTTGTTTGACCGTCTGACATCTCCCGTGTCAGTGGACCGGTATACCGGATTCTACGTAGACGATTTCGAGCGTACGCTGGGCCTTGGAGAGCGGCTCGCGCCGCGCGGCGAAGTCCGGTATGACGCCGGACAGCCGTACGCGATGACGGTGAGCGGCACGCTGTATGTGACGCAAATGACGTCTTACCGGGCGATGCTGTTTGCAGCGCTGCTGGTGGGGACGGTGTTTTTTATCGCAGCGGGCAGCTTCTTGTATTTCCGCCTCTATGCGGACCTGGACTACGACCGGCGCCAATACGACACGATCGCCAAGATGGGACTGACGGACCGGGAGCTGAACCGGATCGTGACCGGACAGCTCGCGATGCTCTTTTTCGTGCCGATATTACTAGCCGCTCTGCACAGTATTTTCGCTTTCATGGCGCTGCAGAGCTTCTATTATCTCTCCATCGCATGGGAAATGGGCGCGGTGCTGGCGTGCTTCGTTACGGCCCAGGTGGCGTATTTTTTCTTCATCCGTTACAACTATTTGCGGAACGTAAGAAAGACCCTGATTTAACGCAGGGCCTCACTATAAACCGTATGGGAGGGAATTCCATGGAGCAGTGGATTACCAGCGTCGTGGAACAGTTCGGTTATGTCGGTATTGCGCTCATTATTGCTCTTGAAAATATATTTCCCCCGATTCCGTCGGAGCTGATCCTTACGTTCGGGGGCTTTATGACAACGAAATCGCATCTGGCCATCCCGGGCGTCATCGCGGCGGCTACAGTCGGCTCCGTGATCGGAGCGGTCATTCTGTACGGCATCGGCCTGCTGCTGGATGTGAAACGCCTGGAGCGGATCGTGGCCAAATGGGGCCGCATCCTGCGGGTCAAATCCTCCGATATCGCCAAGTCGGAGAAGTGGTTCAGCCGTTACGGCTACTTTACGGTGTTCTTCTGCCGGATGATTCCGCTCGTGCGGTCCCTGATCTCGATTCCGGCCGGGATGGCCCGGATGAAGTTTGGTCTGTTTCTGCTCTTTACCACCGTCGGAACGCTGATCTGGAACACGGTACTCGTGTATTTGGGGGCGGCCCTGGGGGATTCCTGGGAGAGCATTCTGCACTATATGGACGTGTATTCGCATGCCGCATACGCCGTGATCGGCCTGGTTATTGTATGCGTGCTGTTCCTGTACCTCCGCCGCGCGCGGGGAATGCGGGTTGAAAAGTAAACTGAAGGAGTTGTGAAACGTTTTGGATTTGATGGAAATCATTAAAGCGGTGATTCTCGGGATCGTCGAAGGATTGACGGAGTTCGCCCCGGTATCATCGACCGGGCATATGATTATCGTGGACGATATGTGGCTGAAGACCGGGGAGTTTCTGGCTTCACCCGTAGCTAATACCTTTAAAGTCGTTATTCAGCTGGGCTCAATCCTGGCGGTGGTCGTCGTGTTCTGGAGCCGGTTTCTCGACCTGCTTGGCCTGCGGAGAAGAGAGCCGGAGGCAGGGGGCAGCCGGGCGCAGGGACGCCTGAAGCTGACTCAGGTCATCGTCGGCCTGATTCCGGCCGGCGTGCTCGGCCTGCTGTTCGATGACTATATTGACGAGCATCTGTTTTCGACCCGGACGGTGCTGATCGGGCTGGTCATCGGGGCGCTCCTGATGATCGCGGCCGACGTATGGCGGCCGAAGCGTCCGAAAGCCGAGACGGTGGACCAGATTACATACGGGCAGGCCTTTGGCATCGGACTGGTTCAGTGTCTGTCCCTGTGGCCGGGCTTCTCCCGCTCCGGTTCCACCATCTCCGGCGGGGTTCTGATGGGCATGAGCTACCGGGCGGCTTCCGACTTTACGTTTATTATGGCCGTGCCGATTATGCTCGGTGCCAGCGGGTTGTCGCTGCTGAAGAACTGGGAGTATTTTACGATGGATATGATGCCGTTTTTCTTGGCAGGCTTTATCAGCTCGTTTATCGTGGCGCTGATCGCCATCCGCTTCTTCCTGAAGCTCATCAACCGCATCAAGCTGGTACCGTTCGCCGTGTACCGGATCGTGCTGGCCGCTATTATTTTTCTCGTCATATGGTAACCGTCCGTTATAAGCCCCTCGCAGAGGGGCTTTTTTGAGATAAGAAATTATACATGGATTTACTTTTGGTTTAATGGTTTAATGAGTTTAAAGGTTTAACCGACGTGTTATAATAATGGTGGGTGATAAATATGTCGATGATTGAAAAAAATGAGCTGGTGAAGCGTTTAGAGCATATAAGTCACAATTCATACCTGCCTGAACAGGATCGAGAAACAATCAAAGATACCATCTCTGTTCTTCAGAGCATGATACAGAAGGATTTTCGGAAAACGGTCAGCTCTGTAGAGAAATTAAGGGAGACTATAAGTGGCGACTTTTACATTGTTGAGGAAGTTGCTGAAATGTTTGGCATCAGTGTGCAGAGCGTTTACAAATGGATTAAACTTGGAAAAATCCATGTTGAACAATTTGCGGCTCCTGGTGGGACAAAGTACCTGATACCCAAGGAACAATTCAAAACACCTAAGTATCAAAAGCAGATTGAATCTGTAAAACGTACCAAAGAAGCCTTGGCCCGAGTTAAACCTGTCGTTGACGAACCATCCGATCTTTACCCGGTAACGGCCGAAGATGATATGGAGGAGCTCGATGTTAAATAAGGTGATCTGCGACACGAACATTTATATCTATGCTTCCTGGGGATTTAATCCGGCTATGGAATTGATTAATGAATTGCGTTTTGATCCGGAAGTGGAACTGCTCCTACCCACTGTCATTCAAACGGAGCTGCAGTCCATTCCACGAGCGCATAAAGACCTGGCATATCAGGAAGTCATCCATGAATTTATTCGCTATCCCAAGGAAGAAGGACTCATCATAGATATTAGCGATGAGATTGCCAAGACGGCAGCCGATCTCCGCGTAACGTGGTCTGAGGAGGTGGGGAAGAAGCTCCCCCTTCCGGACGCCGTAATTGCAGCAACAGCAATCGAAATGAATGCGCAGCTCCTGAGCAATAACGATAAGGACTTCAGCTTTGCTGTAGATCGCTTTGGGTTGAAGTTTTTAAATCCTATTGATCGCACAGAATTAGATTTCTTCATGAAGGAAAATAATTTGGCAAAACCTGTTAAAAATTTGCAGCAAACCTTTGAAAAAGTCTGCTCGAAAATGCATGAAGATGATCTACGAAAACTTGCCTCTACTTTATTTAACATTGTTAATCAAGAATCCAAAAGCCAAATTTTAAGAATGGCTTTTAGTTTAAAAAGGAAAAGAGTAGAGTAACTTTTATTTATCTAGGCCTAAGCTTTGTTATGAGTCGGCTAAAGCAAAGGGACCCCTTCAGAAACAGGAGGGGTTCCTTTGCTTTAGGCATTATCGGAAAAACTGATCTGTGTAAAATACGCCCTCCTCAGCGAGATTCACAATGCTAATCGGTCTATCTTCGTAGCTCACCCCCTACGGAGATTTGATATGAGTTATTGTGCTTTGCTGATGTTTAGAAACTCCTTCCAATCCAGGCCGGCCATCAGGTACAATAGGTTCGACAAGGAGGCCTGGCATGAAAATTAGAGTGCTGATTGCGGATGATAATTCGTTTATCCGGGAAGGAATGAAGATCATCCTGAATACGTTCGGGGAGTTTGAGGTGCTGGCTACGGTGAACGACGGGCAGGAAGCGGTGGACTACTGCAGGACCCACGAGGTGGATGTGGCGCTCCTGGACGTGCGGATGCCGAATATGAACGGGGTGGAAGCGACCAAAATATTGACCGAAGAGACCGGAACCAAGCCGCTGATCCTGACGACCTTTGATGACGACGAATACATTCTGGATGCGATCCGTTACGGCGCCAAAGGGTATCTGCTGAAGAACAATGACCCTGAGCGCATCCGGGATGCGATCAAGAGCGTGCACAGCGGCAATAATGTGCTGCAGGACGTAGTGCTGGATAAGCTGAAGTCGGTGATGGACGGACTGCCTGCGGGCCAGGGGAGAAGGACGGAATCGGGTGCCCATCAGGAACATGGCGGAGCTCAGCAAGCGGGTGTGCAGGAGGCTGGCGGGAGAGGAGCGTCTGCGACCGCGGGGAGTACATCCGGCCGGGGAACAGCGGGGGTATGGGGCGCATCGGCGGCATCGGCGGCGCAGGCTAAGGGAGCCTCGTCTACCGATTGCCCGTTTGACCGCAGCGTATTCACCGAGCGCGAGCTGGAAGTGATGTCCCTGATCGCCCAGGGGCTGTCCAATAAGGAAATATCCAAAGAGCTGTTTATTTCGGAAGGGACCACGGCCAACTATATTACTTCGATCCTGAACAAAACGGCGCTGTCGCACCGCACCCAGATCGCCATCTATTATTTGACCGGCAAGGTCCGGTAGGCGGCGGATTGTATGGAACTGTGGACCGTCGGCAACAAAACGATACTGCTGCTCTTTGTCGTGATCGCCACCTATTTCTCAGCAGCCCAACCGGACCCGTGGATCGTGCTGCTGTTTCTCATTTACTCGGCGCTGAATCTGGTGCTGCATATCGTGAAGGGCAGCCGGCTGAAGCAGGGCGCCATCGTGCTGATCGAGCTGTTTTTGATCGGCTGTGCGATGTATCATCCCTTTTTCACGCTGCTGCTGCCCTTCGGATGTTATGAGCTGGCCACGTTTTATCCCCGGAAGAACGGGGTCGTGCTCCTCGTCATCCTGATACCGCTGATCTTCCTGCGGGATTCGATGATGGTTCTATATATGTTCGCGGCCGCGCTGAGCTATTTCAATTATGTGCTGGTCCGGCAGTATATGGGCAGGATCGTCCGCCAGGAAGACGAAAATGAGCTGATACGCAAGGATATGCACCGGCTGGCCCGGAGCTTGAATGAAAACAGGGACTTCGCCAGGGCCTCGGAATATATGGTGAAGCTGGAGGAACGCAGCCGGTTAACCCAGCAGATTCACGACGGGATCGGGCATGCCATGACCGGGGCCCTGATCCAGATGGAGGCCGCCAAGCGGCTGCTGCACAGCGACCCCCATACCGCGGAGAGTCTCCTCCAGAACGCCATCGGCATCTCGAAGGAAGCCATCGAGGAAATCCGCCTCACGCTGAAGAACAACAAACCCCCAGTGGAACAGCTCGGACTGAGCCGCCTGAAAACGGCTGTTGAAGCTTTTAGCGGCAAAACGGGGATGATGACCTCTGTCGTTCATGACGGGAACATGGAAATCATCACCCCTCTCCAATGGAAGATCATCTATGAAAATGTGACCGAGGCGCTGACCAACAGCGCCAAGTATTCCGGAGCTACGTCGGTGCATGTGGAAATCCGCGTGCTGAACCGCTTCATCAAAGCGGTCGTCTCCGATAACGGCCAGGGCTCGTCCAAGATCGTTAAAGGCCTGGGCTTGATCGGCATGGAAGAGCGGACGGCATCCGTGAACGGTACGGTCATCGCCGACGGCTCCCAGGGCTTCACGGTCACCACGCTGATTCCGTACGGCAAGGAATGATAAATTTCATATGACAGGTCATGCCCCCACGGCAAAGACATGAACTTTCTCATGGATCAAGGATGAACTTATGCACTGACATAAGGTCATCCTTTTTTATTAAGATAAGAGCATCAAGAGATGGAGCGGGCGAGATGCATGCCGCCCTGTCGATCTGTTAAAAGGACAACGAAACGGAGTGGGATGAAATGAACGTGCTCGATATTCGGGGGCTGACCAAAAAATTCGGCGAATTCGTCGCCGTGGACAATATGTCGCTGACGGTAAGGGAAGGGGAAATCTTCGGCTTTCTCGGGGCCAACGGCGCCGGCAAAAGCACAACCATCAATATGGTATCCTCACTGCTGCGCCCGAGCAGCGGGGAAATCCGGATTTTGGACCGGGACATCACGAAGCAGAGCCGGTTCGCCAAGCTGAACCTGGGCATCGTGCCGCAGGATCTGGCGATCTATGAAGATATGACGGCGTATGAAAACGTGAGCTTCTTTGCCGGATTGTACGGTCTGCGCGGCACCCAGCTTAAAGAACGGACGGAGGAAGCGCTCGAATTTGTCGGCCTCAGTGACAAGGCGAAGAGCCTGCCGAAGAACTTCTCAGGCGGAATGAAGCGGCGCTTGAACATCGCCTGCGCGATCGCTCATAAGCCGAAGCTTATTATTATGGATGAGCCGACCGTTGGCATCGATCCCCAGTCGCGGAACTATATCCTGACCTCGGTGCGGAATTTGAATGAATCGGGCTGCACGATTATTTATACGAGTCACTATATGGAAGAAGTCGAGGAAATCTGCTCGCGGATTGCCATTGTGGATCATGGCAAAATCATCGCCGAGGGTACGAAGGAGCAGCTGAAGTCAACGATTACCGACGTGAAAGACATCCGCATCGAAGTGAAATCGGCGCAGCCTGCGGCGGCAGGGGCGCTCAAAGCGATTCCGGGCGTGCGGACAGTCCTGCAGGAAGATAACATGATCCGGATTCACAGCGACGCGGCGGTCGATAATCTGAATCGGATCCTGAAGCAGCTTATGGATGACGGGATGGAAATCCGCTCGGTGGAAGAGCAGGAGCCCAATCTGGAGACGGTGTTTCTGACCTTGACGGGAAGAAATTTACGGGATTAATCGCTTAAGCGGGGAGGAGGTTCATGAGGTGAATATTTTATCGATTGCATTTAAAGAAATCAAACAGGATTTCCGGGATCGGCGCACACTGATATTTATGCTTGGCTTTCCGATCATTCTGATGCTGATTCTGGGCCTGGCCCTGACGAACGCATTCAGCGGCGATTTGAGCGTCGGTGACCTGAAGGTGGTCGTGAAGGACACCACCGGAGGAGGACCGCTGTCCGAAGCGTTTACTGCCTTTACCAAGGAGGCCGGAAAATCGGGGATCACGTTCGATTCGCTCCCGGCGGGGAAGAACGGCCGGACCGAAGTGGAGAACAACCGCTACGTGGATTATGTGGAGCTGAGTGGGCAGGGGATTTCCCTCTACGGCAGCAGCCGCAGTACGATTGAGAGCAATATCGTGCAGGGGATGCTGACATCCTTTGCCGATAAGTACAATGCGGCTGCGGCGGTTGCGCAGACCGAGCCTGCCCAGGTTCAGGCGGTGTTTGCTGGCGGAGCCGGGTCGGACTACATCAAGGAACTGTCAATCAACGCGGACCGGACGCCGGGGTCGATCGATTACTACGCGCTGGCCCTGACGGTAATGGTCGGTATGTGGGCGGCCATGCCGGCCGGAGGGCTGATCCAAAGGGAAATCTTGCGCGGAACGGCGGTGCGGCTGGTGACGGCGCCTGTACGCAAAAGCGAGATATTTGCCGGCAAGGTGCTGGGCGGCATCGTGACCAACTTTCTGTTCGTGATCGTCATTATCGTCTTCAGCAAGTACGTCTTCAAGGCGTATTGGGGGGAACATATGGGCATCGTCCTGATCGTGCTGCTGTCGGAAGTCATCATGGCGCTGAGCCTAGGCCTTGCCTTCAGTTATCTGCTCAAAGGCAGCGCATCGCGGGGCATTGTTTCTCTGATCGTTCAGCTGATGTCCTTCTTTGGGGGAGCGTACTTTCCGATCGGGGACGAAGCCGGGGGAGGCATCATGGGATTTCTCGTGAATTTGTCTCCGATCCGCTGGGGAAATCATGGATTGACCCAGGTGATTTACGGAAACGACGTATCCGCTGCCTGGCCGGCGGTCGGCCTGTATATCGGCTTTGCCATACTGTTTCTGGGCGCATCCATCGCCGTCATGAGACGCAGGGAGGCGTATGGTTCAACCTGTCGATTCTGTTTGCCTTCGCGGTGGTATTTTTCCTCATCGCGACCTACAAGTTCGGCAGAAACAACGATACGCGTAACTTTGTGTAAAACTAGCTTTGGCGAAAAATAAGGGACCCCAGGTACGAAACCTGGGGTCCCTTGCTTCTTATTTGTCCGCTTTAAGCATGGCGCAGCCGTATGCCGGCAGCTTTACTTCAAGCTTGCCCTGGCGGGCCGCCGCGGCTTGGCCTGTGCGGATATCCGTCCAGCTTGATTCCTCCACATCGACCGAGAGGGTATCCTCCTGGGCCGAATTGTTCATGAGGATGACGATCTTGTCGTTCTCGTCCTCGCGGGAGTAAGCCAGCTGCGTGCTTCCTTCCTCCGCGGACAGGAACGTCAGTCTTCCGGTGCGGAGCGCGCCGTACTGGTGGCGCAGAGCGATCAGGTCCTTATAGAACGCCAGCAGATCCTGGTCCTGTTTGGCGGCATCCCACTGCATGCACTGGCGGCATTCCGGGTCCTGACCGCCGATGAGGCCGACCTCATCCCCGTAGAAAATGCACGGGGTTCCGGGGAACGTGAACTGGAACTGGGCGGCCAGCTTCATTTTATCCTTGTTCCCTTTGCATTTGGTCAGCAGGCGCGGCGTATCATGGCTGTCCAGCAGGTTGAACGCCACTTCGTTCGCCTGGCGCGGATAGCGGGAGAGCTGCTTGCCGATCGCATTGGCGAATCCTTCGGCATCCGTAATTCCGTCGACGAAGAAGTCGAGCGCCGCGTTGGTGAACGGATAGTTCATGACGGCGTCGAACTGGTCTCCCTGCAGCCAAGGTGAGGACTCGTGCCAGATTTCGCCGAGAATATAGGCGTCCGGTTTAGCCTGTTTTACGACCTGGCGGAACTCGCGCCAGAACTGATGGTCGACCTCGTTGGCCACGTCCAGGCGCCAGCCGTCGATGTCGGTTTCCTTGATCCAGTATTCCGCGACCTTCAGGAGGTACTCCTTGACTTCAGGGTTTTCGGTATTCAATTTCGGCATGAGCGGCTCAAAAGCAAACGTGTCGTAGCTCGGTACGCCGTCCTCCACGCCGATCGGGAACTTGCGGATGTGGAACCAGTCCTTGTAGCGCGACTGCTCTCCTTTTTCCCGAAGGTCCAGGAAAGGGGCAAACGTACGGCCGGAGTGGTTGAACACCGCATCCAGCAGCACGCGGATGCCCCGCTCGTGGCAGGCGGCCACGACCTTCTTCAGCAGCTCCATATCCCCGAATTGGGGGTCGATCGTTAAGTAATCTTCGGTATCGTATTTATGGTTGGTCGTCGCCTTGAAAAGCGGCGTGAAATAAATCGCATTGACGCCCAGCTCGCTTAAATGATCCAGGTGGTCAAGCACCCCCTGCAGATCCCCGCCGAAGAAGTTGTCCCGCTCAGGCTCGCCGCCCCAGGGCAGCGTTCCTTTCGGATCCAGCGACGGATCGCCGTTTGCGAAGCGCTCAGGGAAAATTTGATAAAAGACCGCGTCCTTCACCCATGCCGGCACGGTGAAAATATCGACCGGATTGATGAAAGGATACTCGAACAAACGGTCCGGCGTCTCTGGCGGCTCCGGAAGGAAATCGTATTCGGTCATCCAGTACTTTTCCTTGCCGTCCTCGAGCAGAAATCCGTACTTCAGCCGGCGGTAGGGAGGCGTCACCTCGCATTCCCAGTAATCAAACAGTTCGTCGGAAACCAGCTTGATCATCGGGATATACTCCATCGACTCCTCCCAAATGTACTTGTCTCCGGCCATGGCCGATACCGAAGTCACGTCGTCTCGTTTGGTGCGGATTCTCAGGTGGATGGTACGTCCGTCATAGGCATAACACCAGTTTAGTTTGGGGCGGTGGTACACAGCTTCCAGCAGCATCTCATTTTCCTCCTCACGCAAAAAAGGCACAACCAGGGTCCATTACTTCAGCCCGAGGTTGTACCTTCATTTAGGGTAACATAGCCTTTAAATTGAAATACTGAGAACATCGGTTAAGGAAACGTCCGTGCTCAGGTAGCTAAAATATAGCATGATTCCTTCTGGGCTTCAACCTGTAAAATTGTGCGGCCGATCAGTGAACGCTCCTCCTCTTCCAGCGAAATAGGGTATAATCACAATGAAATTACCTTGGGAGCTTAGGCCTGAAACAGACAGAAAGGAACGATATCATTGAACGTATCACTGTTATATATCGAAGACGACGCCGAGATCGGCGAATGGGTCTGCCGGGACCTGACCGAACGCGGATATCAGGTGGAATGGCAGCGCAGCGGCGAAAGGGCTGCGGAGCTTGCGGCCAACAGCAAGCTGGTTATTCTCGATGTCATGCTGCCGGGCCTGGACGGATTTACGGTGGGACAAAGGCTGAAGAAGGCGTACCCGGAGCTGCCGATTCTGATGCTGTCCGCGCGGACGTCCATCGACGACAAGCTGGAAGGGTTGCAGTTTGCCGACGATTACCTCACGAAGCCTTTTCACCCCGACGAGCTGGCGGCCCGCATCGAAGTGCTGCTCCGCCGGTCGGGATCGGTCGCGTCCGATGTGCTGGAACTGAAGCACTTGTCGGTACACGAGCGGGAGAACCGGATTGTGAACCGCGAGACCGGGGAAGAGATCATCCTGACCGGCAAGCAGTATCAAATTTTCAAGTTTATGCTCCGGCATTTGGGCCAGATCCTGACCAAAGAGCAGATCTATGAGGGCGTGTGGGGCGAGCCTTATTTCGACGGAGACAAGACGCTGATGGTGCACATCCGCTATCTCCGCGAGAAGCTGGAACGTGACCCGGCCGCGCCCGAAATCATTGAAACGATCCGCGGTGTCGGCTACCGCATCAAGGCATGAAGACGGGCAGAAGCGGAAAGTTCCGCGGTTCGCTGCTGTCGAGATACCTTTTAATTATGGTCATCGCGCTGCTTTTTATTCCGGTGGTGTTTCCTGCGGCGCTGATCGGATATCAGCTCGTCAACTTGAATATCATCGATCCGCTGTTTCCCTCGGAGCCGGAGCGGGAAAATCCATACACCGGCTTGCGCCTTGAGAGAACGTGGCATCAGGAAGCTAAGCAGCTGAAGGACAAAACCCCGGAGGAGATCGATGCCAGGCTAAAAAAGCTTAGCCAGAAGTACGACAAGGCGGCCGTGTTCTGGGTTGACGGGCAGGGCAACCTCAGGGAGCCGGGGGGCAGCAAGCTGGACCTTCCGAAGCGGTGGAGCGCGTCGGATGCGATGGCCTATATGAAGAAGTACCGGGAATCCTACGGGAAGTTTACGGTGGTTGCTTTTATCGGGGATGCAGAGTCTCTGGGCAAGGGATTTATGGTCATCGAGGTGCCGAAGGAAGTGCAGAGCACCCGCAGCGACTCGGTGTCAGACCGGACATTTTACTTCGTATATGTACTTATTCTGCTGATGTTTGTGGCCTTTGTCGCCGTCTCATGGATGTTCTTCGTGAACATGAGAAGGCGGCTGCTGAGCCTGCAGTATGCCATGACGGTGCAGGGTCAGAACGGACTGCCGGAGCCGATCCAGGTCAAAAGGGAGGATGAAATCGGACAGCTGGAAAACGCATTTAACGGGATGGTGGCCAAGCTGGGCCGAAGTTTAAAGCGCGAGCGGGAAGAGGAGGAGCTGCGCAAGCGGCTGATCGCCAACCTGTCGCATGACCTGCGTACGCCGCTGACCGTCATCCGGGGCCATGTCCATACGCTGCAAAAGGAGCCCTTGTCCGATCGGGGACAGGAGCTGCTGAAGCTGACCGAATCCAAGCTCGGCGATCTGGGCGGGCTGATCGATAACCTGCTGTCGTATAATCTTCTGACGAGCGGAAGATACACCCTGCAGCCGGTGCAGGCGGATGTGCTCCGGATCGTGAGGGAAAGCGCGGCCGCCTGGTATCCGTTGTGGGAAAAAGAAGGCTTCGAGGTGGATGTCTCGCTGCAGGAAGAGCCGCTGTGGTGGCTTGTCGATATCCAGTGGTTCCGGCGGATTCTGGATAACCTGTTCCAGAACGTGCTGAGGCATGCCCATTCCGGTTTGTATATCGGCATCGCAACTGAGACGGCCGGGGGCAGGACGGCCATCGTCATTTCCGATCATGGCCAAGGCATGCAGTCGTCTTCCGGCGGCAAGGGTGCCGGGATTGGCCTCGCGATCATCGGCTTCCTGACGCGGGAGATGGGGCTGTCCATGCTGATCGAGAGCAGTTCGCAGGGGACAAGGGTCCTGCTGTACCCTGCGGGCTCGGAGAAACCGGGACTGATGATCAAGTGAAGCCTTGGTTTTGACCATAGAAAACTTACACCCCCTTGTTAGCCGAAGCCTAACAAGGGGGTGTAGTTTAATCAGAGTGGTTTTCTGTATACTTTCACGTGATGAATATTTCAGCTGTTAAAGGATTTGATGAAGTTTTTCTGATCCTTGGTGAACACGTATCCACGTCGTTCGTAGAATCGGTGGGCCTGGACGCGGCTCGGATGCGACAGCAGCTTGACTCCGGAAAACCCGTGTCTTCTCCCCCACTGTTCCAGATGGCTGATCAGCATACTGCCGACCCCTTGATTCCGGTGTGATTTTTTTACGACAAACCCCAGAACGTTGATCAGCGAGTCGGAAAAGAGCAGCTCATAAGGACTGCCGTGAATGTATCCGACGACTTCTTCATTTTGCTCGCACACAAAAATGACATCCTTCGTCTGAGCCGTGATGGCTTCAATCCTCTTCTTCACCCGGTCCTCGGTAAACAACCGCAGATCCGGGTTGAAATCCTGATTCAATACGTAAATATCGCGGTAATCCGCTGCTTCAATCTGCCTAACCGTGCAATCCGTCAATGTTACGCCTCCAATCGTCAAGAGATGACAGGTTTCTCTCATTTATGGTAGAGGCTGGCGCGGATTTTGGCAATGGAGTTTTAAACGAAATTTAAACTTGGAGCAGCCTGTCTTTTAACCTTGGCCCGGTAAGATGGGTATCGAGGTGATGATCGTGAGTGAACTCGTGATACAGACGAGAAATTTGAACAAAAAATACCGCGGCCGCTATGCCGTACGCAATTTGGATTTGGAAATCGCCAAGGGGGAAATTTACGGCTTTCTCGGACCGAACGGGGCCGGGAAGACGACGACGATCCGGATGCTGCTCGGCCTGATTCGCCCGACCGTGGGCTCGATCCAGATTTTCGGCAAGGATCTGAGGAAGGATAAAATGAATATCCTGCGCAAGGTCGGGTCGCTGGTCGAATATCCTTCGAACTACGGCCATCTGACCGCCGTGCAAAATCTGGAGGCGATCCGCCGCATCCTCGATGTGCCGAAGGCGCGCATCCACGAAGTGCTGGACATCGTGTCCCTCACGAAGGACGCGAAGCGCCCCGTCAAAGGGTATTCGCTCGGGATGAAGCAGCGGCTGGGCATTGCCGCCGCTCTGCTCGGAAGTCCGGAGCTGCTGATCCTGGACGAGCCGACCAACGGGCTGGATCCGGCCGGGATCCACGAAATTCGCGAACTGATCCGCAGCATGCCGAAGCAGCACGGGATTACCGTGCTCGTCTCGAGCCACCTTCTTTCCGAGGTCGAACAAATGGCCGGGACCGTCGGTATTATCCGCGAAGGGGAAATGGTGTTCCAGGATACGATCGACAATCTGAAGCAGCAGGCCTCAGGCGGATTCCGCCTGGTCGTATCGGAGCCGCAGGAGGCGCTGGTTCACCTGATCGGCCAAGGCTATACCGGCCGGATGGAAGACGGGGCGATCAAGCTGGACCAGCTGAGCGATCCGGAAGTGGCGCTGCTCGTCAAGCGCCTCGTAGACAACAACCATGCGATTTACCGTGTGGAGGAGAAGCGGCGCTCGCTGGAGGATATTTTCATGCAGGTGATCGAGCAGGGGGGATTCTCATGATGGTGGCGCGCGCGCTGTCGGCCGATTTTCTGAAAATGCGCCGCAAAGGGATCTGGCTCCTCGTTATTCTGGGCTCGGTCGGACTGCTGGCGATGCAGGGGCTGAATTTCGGCCTCCGGTACGACTACCTGCTGCAGCGCTATCAGGATGATCCGTGGGCCGGGCTGATCGGGGAGATCTTCTCGTTCGTGCCGATCGCCCTGTTCCTGGGCACGACGCTGATCGCTTCGCAAATTGCCAACGTCGAGCATGGCAGCAACTCCTGGAAGCAGCTGCTGGCACTGCCGATTTCGCGGGGCGCGGTGTTTACGGCCAAATATCTGCTGGGGATCATTGCCTTGGCGGCATCCTGCCTGATTTTGTCCTGCGGAACCGTCGTCCTGGGACTGGCCCTCAAATTCAGTCCGGACCATATTCCGTATTTGACGATTCTGAAGCTCAGCTTTGTGCCTTTTCTGGCGGCGCTGCCGCTGTTTGCCCTGGAGCTGTGGCTGTCCCTGACGTTTAAAAATCAGGCGCTGCCGATCACGCTCGGCATTACTGCAGCCATCGCTTCGCTGTTCGCGGGGAATTACCCGGAATGGTTCCCGCTGGCCTGGCCCCTGCTGTCGTTCTATGGAAAGGCGTCCCCGGCCCTGCCGGTAGGAGGAGGCATCATTTTGGCATTTATCATTTATTTGGCTGGCATGGGGCAATTCCGCGGAAAGGATGTGGACTAGAGATGCTGAGTTACTTTCGGGTGTTATCCGCCGAACGGCTGAAGATGTCCCGCTCTCTGATCGTGCTGCTTATCCTGGTCAGTCCGCTCGTCTCCGTCCTGGTCGGGATGCTGTCGGACGTCGACAGCCGACAGCAGCCATGGCTGGTGCTGCTCGGCGCCTTGAGCATGCTGCATGCGCTGCTGTTCATGCCGATCATGTCGGGAATCTTCGCCGCCTTCATCTGCCGCTACGAGCATCAAGGGGGCGGGTGGAAGCAGCTGCTGGTCCTGCCGGTGACCCGGTCCGGGGTGTTCCTGGCAAAGTATACGGTCATTATCGCTCTGCTGCTGATCATGCAGGTGCTCTTTCTCGGCGCACTGCTGCTGGTCGGCGCCGTGAAGGGCCTGCCCGGTCCGATTCCGTGGACGGAGATCGGCCGCAGCCTGCTGGGCGGCTGGGTCGCCTGCCTGCCGCTCGCGGCGCTGCAGCTGGCCGCCTCGCTCATGTGGAGCAGCTTCGCGGCTCCGCTGGCGCTGAACGTGATGTTCACCATTCCGAATATGCTGGTGGTGAACTCGGCCACCTATGGTCCCTACTATCCCTGGGCGCAGCCGTTTCTGGCAACCCTGCCGGCAGGCACGATGGAGGGAGGCGGATTCGGGGCGCTGAACCTGCCGTTTGAAAGTCTGATGATTACGGTCGTCGGCAGCTTCGTAGTCTTTTTCCTGATCGGGTGGATCTACTTCCGGATGAAGGAAGTATAGAAGGTTTGGATTGCTGAAAATAAGGGTAAAGCAACATAAGGGCGTCCCCGCTGGGGGCGCTCTTTTTTTGTGCTGGGGCAGGGTGAAGATGCCGTTCAACGGGGGTTCCAGTCCGGCGGCTATTCACAAAGCGAATATAACATGATATATTATTTAGAGATTGTAGAATGGTTCAGCTGAGCTGAACTTGTGGACCCAGAGACAGAGGAGGTTGCAACGTGTCGCATGAATCGTCGTCGAAGCCGATGTACGAACAAATTTTTGAAGAACTGCGCGATCAGATCGTAGCCGGAAAATATATGCCGGGGGAGCGGATCCCATCGGAAAAGGAGCTGGGCGAAGCCTACAGCGTCAGCCGGATCACCAGCAAGAAGGCGCTGGAGATGCTTACGCAGGAGGGATACATTGTCCGCCAGCCGGGGAGAGGCTCCTTTGTGGCCGAGGATTATGAAAGCGGGGGAGGAACACCGCCGTCCCGCGCGGGGGCAGCGTCCAAGCGGCGCCGGGAGAGCGGCAAGCTGCTGATCGGACTGGTCATGACCGACTTTGGGGACAGCTATGGAACGGGCCTCGTCTTCGGCATGGAGGAAGCATCCCGCGAGCATGACAGCTATTTGATTCTCCGCAGGTCGTTAGGAGAGACCGCCAGAGAGCAGGAAGCGATTCAGGGCCTTCTGGAGATCGGGGTGGACGGGCTCATTATTTTCCCGGCGCAGGGCGAATACTTCAATGCCGAAATTTTGAAACTGGTCATCAGCGAGTATCCGTTCGTGCTGCTGGACCGGCACCTGAAAGGCGTCTCCGCCAGCTCCATCAGCACGGACAACGTATCGGCGTCCAAGCAGCTGATCCATTACCTGTTCGGACTTGGGCATACCCATATCGGCCTTATGACCACCCCGCCCCGCGATACGACCGCCATCGAGGAGCGGATCGAAGGGTTTATCCAGGCCCATGCGGAAAGCGGCATTGCCGCCGACCGGAGCCTGTGGATGGAGAACATTACGGCGACGCTGCCGGCTGCCTTTGTACCGGAGAACAAGAAGAAGGAGAAGGAACATATCAAGCGCCATCTCGCGGCCCATCCGGAGATTACCGCTCTGTTCGCCATGGAATACAACATCGCCAGGCTTGCTTATGAGGCGGCGCTGGAGTCGGGGATCCGTGTGCCGGAAGACCTGTCGATTGTATGCTTTGACAGTCCGGATGACGCTGCCGGCTCCTTGTTCACCCATATGCGGCAGAAGCAGAATGAGATGGGGAGGCTCGCCTTTGAAAACGTGCTTAAATTGCGAAACGGCGAGAGCGTTCCCGGTAAAATTCTGCTGGATGCCGAGCTCGTCGAAGGCTTGTCGGCGGGACCTGTCCGGAACGGCGGGCTTGCCATGAAACACAAATAGAGCTGGAACCAAAGCGGCAGGCCTCAGCGGGAATGCCGTTTTTCTTTTAAATAATATAATATTTAACGATAGAATGTTATAAAAAGTATATTGACATGTTAACTTACCAACCAATATAATTTTTGTGTATTCATACGGTAGCATAGCTGATATATTCATTAACTTTCGACGCTTATGATGCCATAACCAAGGAGGAGAGCGCATGAAATCACTGGGTACGGAGCCTGTTACTTTGGAACGGTTGGCCGGGAGAATGTCCGAACAGCTGGCCGGAGAGACGCGTTTGCTGGACATTTTTCAAAATGCGATAAGGAATACTTGGGGGACGACGCTGAAACGGATGGAGGACGAAACGACTTTCGTCATTACCGGCGATATTCCGGCGATGTGGCTGCGCGACTCGGCCGCGCAGGTGCGGCCGTTTCTGGTGCTGGCGAAGGAGGATCCGGAAGCTGCCGACATGATCGAAGGCTTGGTGCGGCGGCAGCTGGATTCGATTTTGCTGGACCCTTATGCAAACGCCTTCAACGAGGAAGCCAACGGGCGCGGACACCAGGCGGACGAGACAGAGATGACCCCCTGGATATGGGAACGCAAATACGAAATCGATTCGCTCTGCTATCCGCTTCAGCTCAGCTACCTGCTCTGGAAGAACACGGGCAGAACCTCGCAATTCCAGGGCAGCTTCCGTCAAGCTGCGGAGGCCATATTGGATTTGTGGACGGTGGAGCAGCGCCATGAAGAGCGGTCGCCTTACCGGTTCCAGCGGAAGGACTGCGTGCCGAGCGATACGCTGGTGCGGGACGGCAAAGGCGCGGAGACGGCTTATACGGGCATGACCTGGTCCGGATTCCGGCCGAGCGACGATGCGTGCGAATACGGCTATCTGGTTCCTTCCAATATGTTCGCCGTCGTGGTGCTTGGCTATTTGCAGGAAATCGCCGTCGTGGTGCTGCAGGATGAAGAACTGCAGGGCAGGGCCGCCAAGCTT
Source organism: Paenibacillus sp. FSL R5-0378 (assembly GCF_038009285.1). Taxonomy (NCBI): domain Bacteria; kingdom Bacillati; phylum Bacillota; class Bacilli; order Caryophanales; family Paenibacillaceae; genus Paenibacillus; species Paenibacillus sp. FSL R5-0378. The sequence continues at coordinate 320,944 of NZ_JBBPAY010000001.1, read as the reverse complement.
GCGCAGGAGATCGAGCAGGGCATCCGGGAGCACGGCATCGTGCAGCATCCGGAATTCGGCCCGATCTACGCCTACGAAACCGATGGTTTGGGCCATCACAATCTGATGGACGACGCCAACGTGCCGAGCCTGCTGTCGATTCCGTATCTCGGTTACCGGGACGCTTCGGATGAGGTATACCAGAATACACGGCGGTTTATTTTGAGCCGAAACAATCCTTACTATTTTGAAGGAACTGCGGCCGAGGGGATCGGCAGCCCGCATACACCGCAGGGCTACATTTGGCATATCGCCCTGGCGATGCAAGGGCTGACCGTGGACAGCCGTGAGGAGAAGCTGCGCCTGCTGCAGGTGATGAGCCGAACGGACGCGGGAACCGGGCTGATGCATGAGAGCTTTAAGGCCGACGATCCGGCGGAGTATACGAGACCTTGGTTCTCGTGGGCAAACATGATGTTCTGCGAACTGCTGATGGATTACTGCGGCATCCGCGTGATGCGCTAAGAGAGATAATCCCAGCTATCTAATAAAGTGCGGAGTTGGACGAAGGCTTTCCTGCACCTCGATATTACTTTCCTCCTACTTCCGTAGGGGGAATTTTTGTTTCATCGCCTTGGCAGGGGCCAAGAGCTTGTTGCATATGTGAGGAGACAGAGCGAAGTAAAAATATTACACTTAATCCAAAGATAAAAACATTATATTACTTTTGCTGCTTCTGTAATATTGGTGTAACACAGCCTGGTTTGTGTTGGGCTGATCGAAAAGGAGGGCATACACAGTGATAAAACTCATGGTAGTCGATGACGAGCACTGGATTCGGGAAGGCTTGAAAAGGACCATTGATTGGAGCTCACACGGAATCCAATTTATCGGTGACGCCGAGGATGGTTGCAAGGCGTTGGAATTAATCGAAGCCCATGTTCCGGAAATTATCATTTCGGATATCAAGATGCCCACAATGGATGGTATGGATTTAATGGAAGAAATTAAAAAGCGCGGAATCGATACAAAGGTTATTTTTATTAGCGGCTTCAGCGATTTTGCGTATGCGCAGAAGGCGGTCAAGCTAGGAGCGTTTGACTATATTCTCAAACCGGTTGAAGAACCGATTTTGCTTGAAATTATTGAACGCTGCATCAGCGAAATCAGACAGAAGCAGGAGCTGAACTCCCGCCTGCAGGAATTGTCGGGCCGCATTCGGGAAAGCTTGCCGCTCGCCAGACAGAAGCACCTGGAGATGTGTTTAACCCGATCTTTGACAGAGCGAGAGATGCAATCCGCATGGGAAGCCCTTCATATCAACCTCGATCCGAAACGGCTGATCGTTATGGCGATGGTCGTCCACGAGTGGGGAGACCGGGAGATGGACGAAAGCGGATGCTCGCTCATGAGGTACGCGCTCGGAAATTTGGTGGAAGAAATCCTGTCCCAAAAGGGCATCCGGTGCTTGGCTTGTCCTTTACAAGGGAATGATTTTGCGGACATTGCGCTGATTGCTTCGCTAAGTGAGCCCGATACCTCTTTCGGCGTCGAGGACTTGTACCGCTATATGGATGGCGTTATTGAAGATGCGCTTCAAGTGTTAGGCGTTCGAATCAGCATAGGGATCAGCGGCTTAAGAGAGCGGACGCAGCTTGCATCCTCTTTTAGGGAAGCGCTTACTATAAGCATGAACTATTTGGTTCACGGACCCGGGCAGGTCCACACTGCCCCGATGGACGGCAGTTCAGCAGGTCATGGATCCAAGCCCCGCCCGGCTGAGCAGCTGGACTACCGCATGGCTGCATGCATGGGGCAATTGGCGGCGGACGTTCTGCTCACGGATCACAAAGCGGACTCCCTTGACTCGGCATTGTCGAATCGGATTCTGCATGCCATGAAGCTGAAGGATGCGGGCAGATTGTCCGAACTGCTCGATGTACAAACCGGGCTGCTTCAAGAGCTCATCAAGCAGACGCCGGCCATTGCCGTGCGGTATGAAATGAATATGCACATCAGCATCCTTTTGTCCAAGTGGCAGGAGCTACTCCAGGCAAAGGATCATTCCAAGGCTTCCACCATTACGCATCAACACAAGCTTCAGCTCTACAGGTGTTCCATTGGCGATTGGAAGGCCATGATCATGGACACCTTCCTCATAAAGGATACTCATGCACCCTCAATTGCGCATAAGCGAACGATAGAAACGGCGCTGCGTTATATCCATGATAACTACCACCTTGGCATCAGCCTTCATAACGTGGCCGAAAAAATTTACATGAATCCCTCTTACTTCAGCAGAGTGTTTCACGAAGAGGTTGGCGAAACGCTCAGCCGCTATCTCATTCGAATCCGAATCGCGAAGGCGAAAGAATTGCTTGAACAGACCCCTCTAAAGGTATATGAAGTCGCAGACCGGGTCGGATATCGGGATTTTCGGCATTTCGTCAAAACCTTTAAGGAATGGGAAGGCATGACGCCCGCTCAATACCGTAATTACGGGGCATAAGAAGAGAGGGACCTCATGAGACTGCAGTTCATCGATAGAATCAAGTTCAATTCGGTCGGAATGAAGGTGTTCGGATTCTACGTAGCCAGCATGATCGTCATTATTACCGTTATGGGATATCTATCCTATGATAAATCCGCTCAGATGATGGAGAACAAAATCGGAGGCATGGCGCTTCAGAATGTTCAGCAGATGAGCAAGCGGGTCGATATCCTTCTGGAGGGATACGAGGACCGTTCCCTTCTTGTCGTCGGCAATAAGGATATTCAGAAGCAGCTCATGGGAGATTTTATGGACGAGAAGGAAAGGATTCAGACGAATAACGCGAATACCGCCTTTCTATCGAACCTGGTAAACTCCAGGAATGATATGAATAATATCTATCTGCTCAGCGAGAGGGGCTACTCCTACCGCTATTCACCCAAAGAATCCTTTCCGGTCTACAATTCTTACCCCTATGAATATTTCACGGAGGCCTGGTATCAACAAATCCGTCAGGCTGACGGCAGGCTCGTCTATTTCGGCATCATGCCTTCATTAATAAAAGGTCCGAGCTCCGAGCCTGTTTTTACCTTTGGCCGTGCCCAGAAAAATATGAAAGGCCGCGGAGAAATTATCGGCGTCGTGCTGTACGAAGTCGATCCGGCGGAGGTCCGGGAAATTTTGGCGGAAATCGATTATGACGGGTCGGGAATCAACGTCATGATTGACGATACCGGCCAGATCAAAGGGGATAAGGGTGGAATCCTATTGTCCAGCAAACTGGACATTCCGTTCAAGGAAGAGCGTCAGGGGACGCTAAGCTACTCCATAGACGGGCAAGAGATGCTGGTCGTCTACAGTCAACTGGAGACGAACCATTGGAGGCTCGTCGGCATGCTGCGCAGCGATGATTTGATGAAGGAAGCGATGGATATTCGCTGGTATATGCTGTCGCTGGGCATTGTTTTTTCCTGCATCGGTATCCTGCTCGCGATCATTATCGCTTCTGCCGTCCACCGGCCGCTTCAGAAGATGACGCATGCGATGCGCCGAGCCAGGGACGGCGATTTCAACATCCGGATTGTCGATAAACGAGAGGACGAATTCGGCTATTTGTTTACCCATTTTAACCAGATGGTGGCCCATATCAAAGAATTAATCAACGAACTGTATGTGCAGAAGCTGCTGGAACGGGATCTTCAGCTGAAAATGCTGGGATCTCAAATTAACGCTCATTTTCTGTACAACACGCTCGATTCCGTCCACTGGATTGCCCGCATACATAAAGTTGACGACATTAGCACGATGATCTTCGGACTGTCGAAGTATTTGCGGATCAGTCTGAGCGAGGGAAGGGATGAAGTGCCGGTCAGCCAGGTCGTCCATTTGATCGAGAGCTATATCATGATCCAGAAAGTCCGGTATAAGGATAAGTTTACGCTCTATGTGCAAGCGGACGAATCGCTGATGGATTATAGAGTGCTCAAGTTTATTTTTCAGCCGATCGTAGAGAATGCGATTTATCACGGGCTGGAGCGAAAATCAGGCAAGGGCCGGCTGGATATCGCCTTTACCCGGGAAGGCAGCTGCCTGAAATTCGTCGTTACGGACGACGGTGCCGGAATTGCGCCGGATAAGCTGGCTGAATTGCAGCACATTCTGGGCGGAGAACAGCCTGCGGAGGAAAGCAGCTTTGCGCTAAGAAATATTAACTCACAAATCAAAATCGCATATGGCGCCCAGTACGGGATCGAGATGGAGAGCAGCCTGGGGGAAGGAACGAAAGTAACCATGACGATTCCGCTCACGAAGCGAAGCCCTGCTCAGCAAGTCAGTTGAAACGAGTTTCATAGGACAGCGTGCGTAGATGATTACAAGAGAAAGTTAAAAGTGGAGGTAACGATGAAAGTGTTCTTGACTCGTCGAAAGATGCCTGTTCTTTTCATACTTGTACTCCTGGCCACCGTAATCATGGTATGGAACGCTTATGTCAGCAAGGGAGCGACATTCAACGTTAATTCGGAATTATTAGGCAAAAATGCTGCGAGCAGCTCGATTAGGCATAACGGCCCTGTAACGATAAGCTTCTGGTATTCGTGGGTCGGCGGATTTCAGGACGAATTCTACGATACGGTCGTGAAGCCGTTCGAAGAGGCAAACCCGGATATCAAGGTTGAAATGACCTTCATTGAGAACTCGGACAATTCACAAGGCTCGGATAAGCTGTTGACGGCGATTGCCGGAGGGAAGGCGCCGGATGTCGCGATGATCGACCGGTTTATTGTAGGCGAATGGGCGGCGATGGGCTCCATTGAAGACATTTCGGCTTATGCGAATCGTGAAGATATGGCGAGTATTTATTACAAAAGCGTGTGGGCGGAATCCCAATACGACGGCAAAACGTACGCCCTCCCTTGGAATATGGACAGCCGCGCCATGTATTATAACAAAACGATGATGAAGCAGGCGGGTTTTAACCCCGACAATCCCCCGAGAACCATTGCCGGCCTGGATGCCATGGCAGAGAGGATGTTTAAAACGAACGGGGACGGCGCATATGATCAAGTCGGATTCGTCCCGTGGATGGGTCAGGGCTTCTTGTATACGCATGGATGGAACTTCGGCGGTGAATGGGAGCGAGGCGGGAAGCTGACGCCGAACGATCCGCGGAACGTTAAAGCGCTGGAGTGGGTGCAGGGCTACGCCGAGAAGTACGATGTAAAGAAGCTGTTGAAATTTTCGGAGATGATGAGACAAACCGGAAGAAACTCCTTTTTGTCCGGCAAAGTCGGATTTGTCTATGAAGGCAACTGGCTTCTTAATGAGATGGAAGATTTGGATTTCGAGTGGGGTGTGGCGCCGATGCCTACAATTGATGGCAGCCGGCCGGTCACATGGTCAGGGGGGTGGTCGTTCGTCATGCCCAAAGGGGCGAAAAATAAAGAGGAAGCTTGGAGGTTTATGAAGTACGTAGCGGGCAAGGAAGGCTCGCTCCTATGGGCCGGCCGCGAGGGCGGCAGGAATGATCTGATGTGCATTCCGGAAGTGAATGCCAAGCTCGGCCTGGATCAGAAGGAACCGATGAAGGTGTTTACAGAGCTGCTTGGGAATGCCTACATCAGGCCCGTCACACCTGTGGGCGGATATATGTGGGATGAAATGCTCCGTGTGCAAACGCTGGCGATGAATCTGCAGGGGGAACCGGGAGAGCTCTTGAATGAAATGAAGAAGAACGTCGATGCTGAATTGGCCAAGGTCATGGGGTACGGAAACCGCAAAATGGAGCATCCCCAAGGCCGCGATGAGCAGCCGTAAGAGTGTCTGTCATGTATGACAGGCACTCTTTTTTTCTTGCCCCGGATTGAAACGCGAAGCCGATGGCTCCCCTTCCAAGATAGTAAAGATAGTACACGAAATACAAAAGCAGTCTCATTATCCCCTCTCATAAAAGCGTTTACACTAAAAAGGAATTAACTTCATTAGTACCATTTAAAACCTATATAAGATGAACTAAAGAATAGGATGCAGGCAAGGGAGTAAAATGATTCCGAAGAAGCGAAGCGGTCACATTTGGCTTTCGGATTTCTACCTCACATGGGTTCAAACAAATCAAGAAATCCGAAAACAAGAGGGATCGTAGGGACATTTTACGTACTTGCCCCCATTCCTAGTTCAATATTTCAACTTATATATGCAAAAAGGAGGCATGTAAGTGAGGAAAAAGAAGGGCGCCACTCATTTGAGAAGAGCGATGCTCAAGTATCTGGTTACCGCATTATCGGTATGTTTCGTATTAACAGGCTGCGGGGGCTCGGGCGGGTCCAGCGGAGAGAATGGAGCCAAGGATACAAAGGGAACGGACAGTACGAATCAACAGACGGATACCGCCAAGAAAAATACCGATACGGGTAAAGGCAGCGGTGAAAAAGTAACACTTGAACTCTGGGGTTGGGGAGGCAAATTCCAGACGGACTACACGAAAATTGTCATCAGCGAATTCGAGAAAGAGCACCCGAATATCAAGGTGAAATACATCATCGATCAAGGGGGCACGGATAAGCTGACGACGCTGATTGCCGGCGGTACGCCTCCGGACGTAGCGGTGCTCGACCGCTTCATGGTAGGGCAATGGGCGGCGAAGGGATCGCTGGAGAGCCTGCAGCCGTTCGTCGATGCCGGAGACGAAGTACGCGCCGACGATTATTATCCAGGCGTCTGGGCGGAAGCGAATTACAAGAACCAGCTCTATGCGATGCCGTTCACCACAGATAACCGGGCGCTTTATTATAATAAAACGCTTATGAAGGAAGCGGGTCTCGACCCGGAGAAGCCGCCGGTTACGATTGCGGAATTGGACGCGATGGCGGAGAAAATGTTCAAGAAAACAAGCAACGGCAGCGGCTATGAGCAGGTCGGCTTTATTCCATGGGCAAACCAAACCTACTTATACACGCAAAGCTGGAACTTCGGCGGAGAATGGACCAATGGCGAGGAATTGACGCCAAACCACCCGCAAATTGTGAAAGCGCTTGAATGGATGGTCAGCTACGCCAAAAAATACGATATGTCCAAAATCAACAAGTTCAACGATGTTATGGGCAAAACCGGCATCAATTCGTTCTGGACCGGCAAAGTCGGATTCGTCGTGGACGGCAACTGGGTGCTGAACGATTTGACCAGCAATGCGAAGGTGAAGCCTACCTTCGAGTGGGGCGTCGCGCCGATGCCTTCCGCGGAAGGCTATCCTCAAACGACATGGGCAGGCGGCCATTCCTGGGTCATGCCGAAGGGAGCCAAACATCCGCAGGAAGCATGGGAGCTCCTTAAGTTTATCGGCGGCTATAAGGGCACGCTGCTCTGGGCCAAGCGGGCGGATGCAGGCAACGATATTACGACGATGCCGAAGGTGAACGAAGAAATTAAGATCACCGAGAATCCCAAGCTGAAGGTATTCGTCGATTTAATGCCTGTGGCGCATTACCGCCCAGTTACGCCCGTCGGCCAGAAGCTGTGGGATGAAACCTTCCGCGTTCAGGATTTGGCCTTGAACGGAAAGGGCGAGCCGAAAAAGCTGCTGGACGAAGTCAAGAAGAACGTCGATAACGAGCTCAAAAAACTGGAATCGAAATAATCAAGGTGGACCGGTAAGGAGGGGGCGGCTGAATCACCTGTCCCCTTTCTTCATCAGAAGGAAAAGAACCGCTTAAGGGACATCCTGATGAATTGAACGACAAAGAGGTGACAGTGCTTGAAATGGCGTTGGAATGATGCACTAAAGTGGAAGAGAGTCATGCTTATATCGATCACTTTTCTTGTCTTTTCGCTGACCTTCGGTGAGAGCTTTCATTCTTATGCCAACAACGAACGTTTACGGGACCGGAATCAGAATCAGGGCGTTCCGCTGACGAATGACCAATTAGCCGTGAACAGTATTTTGGAGCCGACTTACGCGACGACGCTGGCCGGATATAAGAAAGAGGGCTATCCGCCTGCCGATCAACCGGACATTGTGATGAAAGCCGATCAGCATTCGGCGTTTGGAGGCACGAAGCCGGTCTTGGAAACGGTAGACGGCCTTTCCGCTCTTGTGTGGGACAGCAAGACAACGTGGATCGAATGGTCGGTAGATATCCCGCAGGACGGTCTTTACAACCTGGCCCTAAGTTATTATCCGATGCCGGGAAAAAGAATGCCGATTCAGCGGGAGCTGCTTATTGACGGAGAAAGCCCGTTTCGCGAGGCGCAGCGTATCTATTTCTACCGAAGCTGGGTCGACCGGGGCGATCCGGCCCAAAACAACCAGGGAGACGACATCAGACCCAAGCAAATCGAAAAGCCGCAGTGGATGGACCTTCCGGTTTCGGACGGGAATGGTCTGTACCCGGAACCCTTCCAATTTTATATGACCGCAGGCAAGCATGTCATTCGGATGAATTATTTGCTCGAACCGATGGCCATCGACGAGATCCGGATTACGTCACCGGAGCAGCTGCCCAGTTATGCCGAAGTAGAACAGGCCTACACCGCACAAGGCTATGAACCCGCCCAGCAGATCAATGTGAAAGTGCAGGCGGAGAACAATCCGACGAAATCCGATCCGACGATCCGCAGAGAATCGAATGGCGATCCGTTAATGGAGCCGGCAGGCGATGGGCGAATCCGGCTGAACGCATTTGGCGACTGGCGCTGGAGGAAAGGCGGTCAGAAGGCATCGTGGGCGTTTTCGGTTCCGCAGGACGGGTTGTATAAGATTGGGCTGAAATTTGGACAATGGTGGGGCGATGGGCTGCCGTCCTATCGTCAAATTCTTATAGATGGGAAAGTTCCGTTCAAAGAATTGGAGCTGTACCCTTTTACCTACTCGCGCAACTGGCGGATCGAAACGCTGCATAAGGACAATGAACAAACAGGCAAAGACGACCCCCTGCTCGTGTACTTAACGAAAGGCGAGCATACGCTGACGATGACCGCCCAGGTCGGGCCGTATCAACCGATCATGGAAGCTTTGACGGCCGATACCCAGAAGCTCTCTGATCTGTACAGACGCATTATTATGATCACGGGACCGACGCCGGATCCAAACTTCGAATACGAGCTGAACAAGAAGGTGCCGAAGCTGATTGAGGACTTGAAGGTCATCGCGGACGATCTGCTCGTTCAGATGGATGCGCTCAAGGCTCTGTCGGATGTAGAGCCGAGCACGGTGAACAGTCTGCGGATGATGAACCACACGTTCGAGAAAATGATCCGTAACCCCGATTCGATTCCAAGACAATTATCAGAGCTCAGCAACAGCCAAACGAACCTCAGCACGCTGCTGATGGATCTCCAGAATGTGCCGCTTGTTCTGGATTACATCCTGATCAGCGCCCCGGATACGAAATATCCGAAGGTAAAATCCAACGTTCTGCAAAAATCGGTCAGCACGTTCAAAAACTTCATGGCTTCCTTTACGAAGGACTATACGGGCGTAGGCAGCGTCTACGACAACGAAACGGGGGAGGAAGAGGGTCCGGTTATCGAGGTTTGGGTATCCCGGGGCAAAGAGTGGGCGGAAATTATGAAGGAAATGGCGGAGGAAGACTTTACGCCCAAAACCGGCATACGCATCAACATCAATACGCTCCCGGCCGGCCAATTGAACTCGGGCTCCGTCAACACGCTGCTGCTTGCGGCAAGCTCCGGCAGAGCGCCGGATGTCGCAACAGGCGTCGATGCGCATCTGCCTGTCGAATTTGCGATCCGGGATGCTTCCGTCGATTTAACGCAGTTTCCTGATTATGAACAAGTCAGCAAACGGTTCCTTGCGGGATCGCTCATTCCTTTCAAATACAACGGGGGGAACTATGCGCTTCCGGAAACGCAGGATTTCAACTTGCTGGTCTTCCGGAAAGATATCTTGAACGAGCTGGGCGTCAGCATCCCGAAGACATGGGATGAGGTCTATGCTCTGCTTCCGATTCTGCAGCAGAACGGGATGCAGATGTACTACCCGATCACGCAGCTTGGCTTCATGCCGTTTCTTTACCAGAATGGCGGCGACTATTACAAGGAGAACGGAACAAAGTCGGCGCTGGATTCACCGGAAGCCTTCCAGGCCTTCACGGAATGGACGGAGCTGTATACCAATTACAAATTCCCGGTCATGGCCAACTTTTTCAACAGGTTCCGTACTGGGGAAATGCCGATCGGGATCGCAGATTATCTCACGTATGTACAGCTCTCTACTGCAGCGCCGGAGCTGATCGGACGCTGGGGCGTCGCTCCGTCTCCCGGCCATCAGAAGGCCGATGGATCGATTGACCGCACGACCGGTGGAGCGGTACAGTCCGTTGCGATCTTCAAGCAATCGGAGCATCAGCAGGAATCCTGGGAGTTCCTGAAATGGTGGACGAGTACAGAGGTTCAGCTGCAGTTCGGCCAAGAACTGGAGGCGCTGCTCGGCGTCGAGGCCCGCTGGAATACGGCGAATATAGACGCTTTATCGCAGCTGCCATGGCCGGAGGACGACCTCAAGGCATTGAAGGACCAATGGAAGTACTACAAAGAGCAGCCGTACGTGCTCGGCGGCTACTTCACGGGGCGGAACATCGATAACGCCTGGAACCGCGTCGTTCTTGGCGGCATGAATATCAGGGAATCGCTGGAGAAGGGCATCAAGGATATTAACAAAGAGCTTAACGCCAAGCAGAAGGAATTCGGGTTCACGCCGAAAGACTAAGGCGGCGGAAGGAGGAGCAGTATGCAAAGCAGCGTGGAGGTTAAAGGGCCGCTCCAGCTGGCACCGCAGAAGGCACGTCGATTCAAATTGACTCACGCAAGAAAGAGGGCTGCGCTCGGTTATTTGTTTCTCAGCCCGTTCCTGATTCTCTTCATCGTGTTTACCGTCATTCCCGTCGTGCAGTCGGTCTATCTCAGCTTCACCTACTACAACATGCTCCAACCGGCGAGGTGGGTAGGCTTATCCAACTACAGCGTCTTGTTTCTGGAAGACGACATCTTTCTCACATCGCTAAAAAATACGTTTATCTTCGCTGTGATCGCCGGGCCGCTAAGCTATTGCTTATCCTTTTTACTCGCGTGGGTGATCAATACGCTGAAGGCCAAAATGATCTTCTCGTTGGCCTTTTACGTCCCTTCGATTACGAGCGGAATCGCTTTATCGATCGTCTGGCTGTACATATTCTCCGGAGACCGCTACGGGTTATTGAACAATGCGCTGCTCAACTGGGGCATGATCAGCGAACCGATTCTCTGGAATACGGATCCGAATACGATCATGCCGGTCATCATCATCGTTTCTTTGTGGATGAGCATGGGTACGGGATTCCTGGTATTCCTGGCGGGGCTGCAGAATGTATCGCCAGAGCTGTATGAAGCCGGTGCCATTGACGGGATTTCCAGCCGGTTTCAGGAATTGTGGTTCATTACGCTGCCGCTGATGAAGCCGCAGCTGCTGTTCGGCGCGGTCAACGCCATTGTCGGCGCTTTCGGGGTGTTCGACATTGCCGTGGCCATCTCCGGTATGCCGAGCCCGAACTATGCGGGCCATACGATTATTGCGCATCTGTTCGACTATGCCTTCATCCGGTTCGAGCTGGGATACGCATCGGCAATCGCCGTCTTCCTGTTTGTAGTCACGTTCGGCTTAGGCCGCATCGTGATGCGGTTACTATCGTCCAAAGATCAATAAGGGGGCTAAAGGACGTGACGATGAGCTTTACGAAATTTATCGCCCGTTTCAACAGGGGTTTGTTATACGCGTTTATGATCGCATTGGTCGGATTTACGTCCTTGCCGATCGTATATATGATTTCCACGGCTTTCAAACCGCTCGATGAGCTGTTTCTTTATCCGCCGAGATTTTTTGTGCAGAAGCCGACCCTGCGCAGCTTCTTTGATCTGCTTACCGCGACGGACAGCTCTGTCGTTCCTTTCTCGCGGTACATCTTCAACAGCTTGTTCGTCTCCGTTGGGGTCGTGCTCTCCAGCTTGGTTGTGTGCTGCCTGGGAGCGTACGTGTTATCCAAGTTCAAGCCGCCGGGTGCGGGCTTCATCTTCTCCGTCATCCTGTCCGCTCTGATGTTCTCGCCGCAGGTGACCCAGATCCCGACCTATATGATCGTATCGAGCTTAGGCTTGGTCAATACGTATTGGGCGTTAATTCTGCCGAAGATCGCCGTGGCCTTCAACATCTTCCTCATGAAACAGTTCTTCGACCAAATTCCCGATGCCCTGATCGAGGCTGCGCATATCGACGGCGCATCGGATTGGAAAATCTTCTGGAGGGTGATTATGGCGGTGAGCAAGCCGGCCTGGGCAACGTTGATTATTTTCTCTTTCATCGGGAACTGGAACGATTTCTTTTCGGCGCTCGTGTTTACGACAAGTGAATCGATGAAGACGCTGCCGCTGGCGATTCAGACACTGGCAGGAGGGCCTGGCGTCGTTGCGCGGACGGGTGCGCTGGCTGCCGGCACGTTCCTGATGACGCTTCCTCCGATTCTCATCTTCCTGCTGTTTCAGAAGCTGATTATGAATACGATGGTTCATTCCGGGATCAAATCATAGGGGGCGGATATGGTGTACAAACGAATAACGGCGAGTATACTCGGCGGTCTGCTGTTTCTGATCAGCAGCTTGCCTGCCCATGCGCTCCCGCAAATGTCTTATACGCTCGATCCGATGTATGGCCATCGGATGCCGATCCCCCTGACCTATACGGTAGACACGATCATTATGGATGTTGGCCAGCCCGGCTTGAATAAACCTAACGACTTGTTTATCGACGAGAAGGGGCTCTTATACGTAGCCGACACGGATAACAACCGGATTGTGAAATTGGACGGCCAAGGGAAAGTGCTGGGCATCTTCGGGAAAGAACAAGGCGTCGAGCTCAGCAGTCCGAGCGGTATCTATGTCGATAGCCTCGGTCATATGTTCGTAGCGGACACGGGCAGCGGCAGGATCATTCATCTGTCTCCAAAAGGGGAGTTAATCGAAGAGTTCGTCAAGCCGGAATCTTCCCTGCTGAGCGAAGATTTGGATTTTTCCCCGGATAAAGTCATCATGGACCGGCGCGGTTATCTCTATGCGCTCAATAAAAATGACTACAGCGGCTTCATGATGATCGACGCGATGAACCAGTTCCGCGGCTACATCGGCGCCAACCGCGTTCCGTTCGACTGGAAGAAGCTGCTCATCCGGTTACTGGCAACACCGGAGCAGCGGGAGCAGCTGAACAATGCGGTTCCTCCGCAAAATTCAAATATCACGATCGACGGTAAAGGATTTATTTATACGCCGACGGTTCTGATCGAAGCGGACCAGCTCAAGAAGTTTAATGCCATGGGTGAAAACATCTACAAGAAGGCATTTTTCGGCGAAGCCTCGATCGAAAGCGGGGCGCTGGAAAACCCATATTTCATCGATATGGCTGTCGATCAATACGGGGTCGTGAACGCGCTCGACGCGATGTCGCGGAAGATCTATCAATACGATCAGGAAGGCAATCTGCTTGCTGTATTCGGCGGACAAGGCGATGAGAAGGGGCGCTTTGAATACCCGACGAGCATCGTCGTCGATAAGGCGGGCAAAATCTACGTGCTGGACCGGGACCGCAATAACATTCAAATTTTTCAGCCGACACGCTTCGCTGAATTGGTCCACCAAGCGAGCCAGCTGCACTTCAACGGGCGTTACCAGGAAGCGATGGTGCCCTGGAAGGAAGTGCTGAAGATCGACGAGAACTATCCGCTTGCCCATCGCGGCGTGGCGAAAGCGCTGATGAAGGAAGAGAGATGGAAGGAAGCGATGCGGGAATTTAAGCTGGGCAATGACCAGGAAGGGTATTCACTCGCTTTTGCCGAGTACCGGCATGGCTTGTTGCGTGAGTATTTGGGCTGGATTATCTTGGCCGTCGTTCTCCTCGTGGTCGCCGTCTACTTTATCGTCAAATTCATGATCCGCGTCACGAATACCGTCATAAGGAGGTATGGCTATTGATCAGAACGGCGGATATCAAACAGTCGGGTCTCCGGTCACTGCGGCTGGGCATAGCAATACTGTTCCATCCGGTGGACGGTTTTGAGGAGCTGCAGAAAAACAAGCATCTGATCTCGGCATTCGTCTTAATCCTGCTGACCATCAGCGTCAGAATTATCTCGATCTATATGACCAGCTTTCATATGACGTCGCTTCAGCCGAAGGATGCCAATTTGAATTTGGAAATCATCCGCTTCGTCGTGCCGCTGATCTCGGGCGTGATTGCCTGTTATTTAATTACGGCGATTATGGACGGCGAGGCCTACTTCAGCCAAGTGCTGACCGCAATGTCCTATGCCTTGATTCCCTATATCGTATTTACCATCCCGCTGGCTGCCGTCTCCTTGGTGATGTCAAGGGGCGAACTGGGGCTGTACAACAGCATCAATTCGATCATATGGCTGTGGGTGGCCCTGCTCATCTTCATTCAACTGAAGGTGCTGAACGATTATACCTTTAAGAAGGCGGTCGGCGTCCTCCTTTTATCCATCTTTGCCTTTATTATTTTCTGGGGAACGGTAGGGCTTGTCTTCGCCTTGACGAACCACGTTCTTCAATTTGTGCGTGAAGTGGCCGTAGAAGTCAGATACTTACTGGAAAATTGAGGGGGGTACCATGAAAACGAGACTCGCCAAACGATGGATCTACTATTTAACCGTCAGCGTCATCATTGCTGCGCTCGTGCTTCTGGCGTTACCCTCCGTGCAAAGGGCCATGGAACGGGCCAAGGAGGAAATGCGGCCGAATAAGAACCAGGTCGTTGAGAGTGAGCAGATGCCGGCTCCGGAGGAGAGCGGACAGCCGCAGAAGCCAACCCATTATGAGAAGATCGCCGAGAACGACCGGCTTGAGCTGCAGTTCCGCTCATCCGATTCCGCCATCGCGGTGATCGACAAGAGCAGCGGGTACCGGTGGGAATCGGCAGTTCCGCTGCAGGATGTCGAAACGGACGGGAATGAGCTGTGGACCGCCAGCAGTCAGTCGATTTTTCATCTGACCTACACGGATCCCCATCTGCCTGCGCTGGAAACGCAGGAGACGAACTTTGCACTTGAGCGGCCGAAGATGACGACGACCTCACTGGAAAACGGGATATCGGTCCGTTACGAGCTGCCCAGGCTGAAAATCAGCTTCGATATGAGCTTCCAATTGAAGGGGAACGCCCTCGAAGTCACCGTACCCGGCCAATCGATCCAGGAAGGGGAAGACAACTGGCTCATGTCGGTTGCTCCGCTTCCCTTCTTCGGAGCGGCATCGGATCACGATCAAGGCTATGCGGTCTATCCCGACGGGCCGGGTGCGCTGTCTTATTTTAAGACGAACCACCCGAATTATTTGAATCCTTATCGTGCGAGCGTTTACGGCGCGGATACGATTACCTTCAATTTTTTCGGACGGGAACAAAACGCGATGCTGCCGATCTTCGGCTTGAAAGTGGGCAATAACTCCTTTATGGGGATCATCACCCAGGGAGAATACGACGCGAATATCCTCTATTCGCCGAGCGGCTATCTCATTAATTTGAACCGAATATCTTCCGAGCTCGTTTACAGGCGCGAGTATGAAGCGGTTAAGAAAGACGGCAATCTGACGAAGAAGCCCGAAAAGGACCTGATCCGCGAGGATCATACCATCCGCTACATGTTCTTTAGCGGCAAAGAAGCCGATTACAGCCATATGGCGACTGCCTACAGGGAGTATTTGCTCGACGAGCAAGGCGTGATTCCGAAGGTGAAGAAAGGGGAGGCGGTTCCTTTCGGGCTTGACCTGCTTATGGGCATTAAGAAGGACCAGATTCTGATCGATCATTTTATTCAAAATACGACGTTCTCAGAGGCGCAGGATATGATGGAGGACCTCAGCCAGCGCGGCGTTCAGTCGATTTCGGCGAACCTGCTCGGATGGACGGGCGAAGGCTACATGAGTTATCCGTCGGGATATAAGCCTTCCCGTAAGCTGGGCGGCACAAGCGGGCTGGCGAAGCTGAGCGAGTATGCGAAGGCGAAGAACTACCAGCTTTTTCTGCAGGACAACTATGTCGAGGCATGGAAGGGCAACGACGGGTTCTCGTCGCGTAAAGACGTCGTTGTCGGAGCCAATCATTTTGTCGTGACCGACCGTTACAGCGAGCTCTTCTACTTGAATGCAGGCAAGCAGAATGCGCATTTCCAGAAGAAAGTGCTGAATCCGCTGCGCAAGCTGGGCATTACCGGCATTAACTTCGACGGCATCGGCAGTCAGCTCTACTACGATTATAATGACGATTACCCGCTGAAGCGCGGGGGGACAGCCAAGCAGTGGACGGAAATGATGGAGAAATCGGTCCTGCAGTTCGGCGGTGCGGCCTCGGTTGGGGGCAATGGATACAGCCTGAAGCATTCCTCCCGCCTGTTCGGTATCCCGATGGAGGACAGCGGCTTTTTCTTTACCGACGAAACGATCCCGTTCTACCAGATGGCGCTGCACGGCATTATTCCTTACTCGGGCGATCCGCAAAATTTGTTCTACGATCCACAGCTGCAGTACCTCAAAATGGTGGAATACGGCTATATGCCGTACTACCAATTAACGATGAACCACTCTGAAGATTTGAAGGACACCATCTACAGCGATTTGTTCAGCTCGGCTTACAGCAACTGGGTGGATCAAGCGGTCCAATACTATAAAGAGATGAACGACAAGCTGAGGACGGTATGGTCGCAGACGATGAAGGAGCACCGCAAGCTGCAGGATGATGTCTATGAGGTTGTATATGAGGACGGGACTCGCGTCATTGTCAATTATACGCCGGGTGAGGTGACGGTCGATCATCATGTCGTTCCGGGCAAAAACTTCATCGTGGTGCCGAAGGGGGGATCAGCATGACAGGGAAAAAGTTGAGTCTGGAACGAAAAAAGATGCTGGCAGGCTATGTTTATATCGCTCCATGGGCGATCGGGTTCGCATTGTTCATGCTGTATCCTCTGATTTACTCCCTTTGGCTGGCCTTTCATGAAGTGGTCGGCGTCGGCAATTTCGACCTGGAGCCTGTCGGTTGGGGAAATTTCAACAAAGCGTTCGTGCTGGATACGCAGTTTATTCCGTTGTTCATTTCGGTGGTGCAGGATGCCGTCATCAATACGCCGCTGATTCTGGTCTTCTCTTTGTTTATCGCGATCCTGCTGAATCATAAGATCCGCGGGCGCGCCTTCTTCCGGGCTGCATTTTTCCTGCCTGTTTTGATCGGCTCCGGCCTTGCGATGCAGCAGCTGCTCTACGCAGGGGTCGGCAAAGACACGCTGGTGAACGGCATCGGCGTTCCGGAGGAAGTATTTCTGTATATGGGCCCGACGTTCTCGCAGATCGTCTTCGATATGCTGAGCAGGCTTACCGTGATCTTCTGGAAGACTGGCGTGCAGATCCTGCTCTTTTTAGCCGGACTTCAGGGGATTTCTCTGTCGCTCTATGAGTCGGCCAGATGTGACGGTGCAACCGAATGGGAGATGTTCTGGAAAATCACGCTGCCGCTGATCTCACCGATCATCCTGCTTAATCTCGTCTATACATGCGTGGATTCCTTTACGGATATCAACAACAGGATGATGGTCTATATCAAAGATACGGCCTTTACGAAGATCGAAATGGGTTACGCGTCCGGTATGGGCTGGATCTACTTCTTGTTTATCTTCCTGCTGCTCATTATCGTATTTGCTTCAACCAGACGCTTAGTCGTATACACAGGTGAAAAATGAGAATGAGGAGCAAGGAGGTGGTGCAGCGTGAAACCGATTCCGATGTCGAAGACCAAGCAGCGTGTGGCTGTGCAGCCCGAAAGTATCTCTCACCGGGCGAAAGCGTTAAGAAATAACAGCGTCATCAGCCGGATCAGCAGCAAAAGCCGCTGGTTCGCGCTCATTTACCGCATTTTCGTGTACGTCATTCTGATTGACTTGGCCTTTGTTTTTCTCTATCCGTTTATCTATATGATCACGACCTCGCTCAAGCATCCGGTGGATCTGATCGACTTCGCGATCAAGTGGATTCCGACAAGTCTGGCGTGGGAAAACTTCTACTACGGGATGAAGGGGCTGCAGTTTTGGACGCATTTCAATAACTCGGCCCTCATTTCCGTAGTGAGTGTGATCGGCCAGGTATTATCCTGCTCTTTCGTCGCCTATGGTTTCTCCCGCATTAGGTTTCCCGGACGGGAAGTCCTGTTCGTGCTGTGCATGTTCACGATGATCATTCCGCCGCAAACGATCATCGTCCCTTTGTATATGCAGTACAAGACGATCGGCTGGCTGGACAGCGTGATGCCGCTGATCGTGCCTTCTTTTTTTGCGAATGGGCTTAGGGGCGCCCTGTTCATCTTTATCTTCCGCCAGCTGTTCCGCGGGCTTCCGTGGGAGCTGGAGGATGCGGCGAGGGTGGATGGCTGCGGAAGCTTCCGCGTATACTGGAGAATTATTCTCCCGCTTACACCGCCTGCGATCGTCGTAACGACCCTGCTGTCCTTGGTATGGCACTGGAATGACTTCTTCGAGCCGTCGATCTTCCTGACGTCGGAGGAGAAGTTCACCTTGCCGATGATGCTTCCGCGGCTCTATCAATCTCTGGATACATTGACAGGCAGCAGCTTTGAAGTGTTCAGCCTGCCTGTCGTCATGGCCGCTACATTCCTTGCGCTGATTCCGATGCTTGTCGTCTATCTCTTTCTGCAGCGGTATTTCATTCAAGGTGTGGAGCGTTCCGGGCTGGTTGAGTAAGCGGAATGAAAAGCACTCCATTCGGGTGCCGTTGAAAGGGGAGAGAGGCCGCCATGCTGTGGTCAGAACGCGCGGACGCGGCGCAGGAAGCGCTGCGCCGGCATTATTGGAACCCGGGTATCGCCATGTTTAATATTGAAACGCCGTGCCCGAACGGCGATTGCAACACGATTTTTCATTACTGGTGGATGGCGCATGCCGCCGACGTGCTGGTGGACGGACTGCTGCGCACCGGCGAGGCGGTTTACGGGGAGACGCTCGCGGAGCTGCATGACGGCATCCGGCGCCGGAACGGCGGCGTGTACCCGAATGAGCTGTACGACGATATGGAATGGATGGCGCTCGCCTGGCTGCGCGCGTACGAGGCGACCGGCGAGGAGAAGTACAAGGAAACCGTCCACATCCTGTGGGAGGACATCCAGAGCGGATGGAACGACCATATGGGAGGCGGCATCGCGTGGCATAAATCCCAGCTGGCTTACAAAAACACCCCGGCCAATGCGCCCGCCGCCATTCTCGCGGCAAGGCTGTACCGGTGCTTTGGCAGCGCGGAGGATTTGGAGTGGGCCCGCAAAATATACGATTGGCAGCAGCGCTCCCTGGTCGATCCCGCCACCGGCTTCGTCTGGGACGGCATGAACCGGACCGGGGACGGAAGCATTGATAAGGACTGGAAGTTTACCTACTGCCAGGGTGTCTTTATCGGAGCTGGCGTGGAGCTGTGGCGGGTGAGCGGGGAGCTGGGCTTCCTCGTGGATGCTCTGCGCACGGCCGAGGCCGCCAAGGCGGAGCTTGCCGCGGATGATGGCGTGCTCCCGGACGAAGGAAGCGGGGACGGCGGCCTGTTCAAAGGCATCCTGGTCCGCTACCTGGCTGAGCTGAGCCTGGCCTCGGAGGAGGCGGCCCGGTTTGCCGTCCCGATGCTCGCCGTAAATGCCGGCGTGCTGTGGGACGCCGGGCGAAGCGCCGCATGCCTGTTCGGAACGGACTGGAGCCAGGCGCCGGCAGATCCGGTATCCCTGAGCACCCAGCTGAGCGGTGTGAAGCTGCTGGAGCGCATGGCGGTGCTGGAGAAACTAGGGTTTGCCGATCATGAGAATAAACCATAAGCATGTTTAACGATATCTTAAGCAGTAGAACTTCATCGTTGGTATGGAAGGCAGGCTCAGTGGACCGCTCACGTAAAGTGGGCGGTCTTTTGGTTTGTTTTCCCGCTTATTAAAAAAAGGATTGTGTTGAAAGCGCTTGTATGGTATTTTATGTACATAAAAACGTTTTTATAGCAAAGGAAGAATGGTTATATGGGTAAGGTAACGATCAAGGATGTAGCTAAAGCAGCCGGAGTCTCCATTTCAACGGTTTCGAATGCATTGAATGACGTGGATGTATTGACCCCGGAGACCAAATCACATGTTCTGAAGGTGGCAGAACAATTAAATTATGTACCGAACCTGAACGGGAAGCTGCTGAAGTCGGGGAAGACCAAGATGCTTGGCTTTTTTACAACAAGCGTGGCAGGGCCCTACTTCTACACACTGGTTGAGTCGATGTCACATGAATGCGACCGTTTGGGTTACGGATTGAATGTGTTTATTACGAAGGATAAGCAGGTTATCATGAGCAATATTATGGGCGGCCGGGTGGATGGCGTCATCATATTCGAAGAGCTGAGGATCGACGACAAAGACATCGCCGCTATGGAGAAGGACAAGATCAATGCCGTGTTCCTGGATCGCGAGATTCAGAAAGAGACGATGGGCAGCATCATTTTCGACTCCTATGAGGCCGGTTATGAAGCGACTAAATATTTGATCAGCCTGGGGCATAAGAAGATTGCCTATATTTCCGGCGTGGATACGATGTTTGACAGCGTTCAGCGGAAAGAAGGATATCTGGCTGCTCTGCGCGAGTGTCAGTTTCCCATCGATGGAGACTATATCCTGCAAGGTTATTTTGAGGAAGAAGGCTCCTATAACGCAGTGAAATCCTTTCTTCACCTGCACCCCGACAAAGTGCCCGATGCTTTTCTTGCCGGTAACGACGTGAGTGCCATCGGTTGTATTCGGGCCCTGAAATCCCTGGGATACGAGGTTCCCCAAGATATAAGCGTCGTGGGCTTCGATGATATTGATATTGCGCAGTATTTTACACCGCCTCTATCGACCGTACGCAATCAGATTGCAAGACAAGGCATTCTGGCCGTGGATCACCTGGTTCGCATGATTCAGAAGAAAGAGCAAGGCAAGACTCAGAAATTGCCTGGGGAGCTTGTCGTTCGCGGCACCAGTCATGTGAAGATCAATCGGAATAAACCGGTTTAAGTGAAAGGGCCAATGATTATTCCGATTCTTTTTTTAAAAATGATACAAAATAGGAGGATATTTTTTGTCAAAAAATAAAAACGTTTTTATTTGAGTCTGTCATTTTGTGATCAAAGGAGGCTTACCAGGTGGGCAAAACCGTTTTAGTTCAGCCAACCGGCACAGGCCCGGTTCAACCAACCGGAAAGAAGCCGCGAGGGCAGAGAATCAAGGAGTTTTTCATTGATTTCAAGCGGCAATGGGAGCTTCAATCGATGATTCTTCCCGGTATTATCTTTATGTTTATTTTTTGCTACATACCGATTTATGGTTTATCCATTGCTTTTAAAAATTACACCGTCATTGATACGCTGGATTCCGCTCCGTGGGTTGGCCTGGACAATTTCAAAATTATTATATCGGACAAGTATTTTTGGGATTCCGTAGTCAACACGCTGGGCATCAGCTTTTTGAAATTGGCGGTGGGCTTTGTCATTCCGATCATTTTGGCCATTATGATTTACGAGGTTAGCATGGGCCGGTTCAAAAAGTTCGTACAGACCATTTCGTATCTGCCTCACTTCTTGTCATGGATCGTGCTGGGCGGAATGCTCATTACCTGGTTCTCCACCTCCGGTTTACTTAACGAAGTGCTGCTTGGCTTAGGACTGATCTCGCAGCCGCAAAATATTCTGCTCGACCCGAGCAAGTATTGGTGGATTGCGACCTTATCGGATATCTGGAAAGAAGCTGGGTGGGGGACGATTCTGTATTTGGCGGTCATGTCTAAGATTGATCCTACTTACTATGAGGCCGCAAAAATCGATGGTGCGAGTCGCCTCAGACAAATCTGGAACATCACACTGCCTAACATGAAGATGATTATCAGCTTAAATCTGATCCTGACTGTAAGCGGTTTATTGGGGTCGAATTTGGATCAAACCTTGGTGCTCATGAATTCACAGAACCGGGAAAAGGCAGAAGTCATTAACTCGTACGTGTACCGGATGGGGATGACGCAAGGGGATTTCTCTTATGCCACCGCGGTTGGTTTGGGTGTATCCATCATATCGGTCATTCTGCTCGTTACGGCTAATAAGGTGACCAGCAAATTAAATGATAATCAATCCGTTCTATAGGCCATGCAGGGGGAGGCATTACGGTGAATTCGAAAGCAGCAAAAGGGGATCTCGATAGCAAGATCTTTGATACGATCAACATCATCCTATTGGTTGTATTTACGATTATTATTGTCGTTCCGTTATGGAACGTCGTCGTTTCATCCTTCAGTTCGGGCAGGGCCCTTGCCGAGGGCGGGTTTATCTTTTGGCCTAAAGAATTATCGCTTGAGAATTATCAGGCTGTGTTCAGAGATACAGGCATATGGCAGGCTTTTTTCATCTCGGTTGCCAAAACCGTGATCGGGGTTATCACCCATGTATTCTTCTGTGCCATGGTAGGTTACGGCCTGAGCAAAAAATACGTCCGCGGCCGCAAGTTCTACGTTGCGATGGGTGTCATCACCATGTTTTTCTCGGGCGGTATGATTCCGACCTACTTATTGATTAAAAGCTTGGGCCTGCTGAACACCTTCTGGGTTTATATTATTCCGGCTCTCTTAAGCTTCTATGATGTCATCATTCTGATGAATTTCTTCCGCAATGTGCCGGATTCGCTGGAAGAGTCGGCAAAGATCGACGGCGGTGGCGACTGGAGAGTTTTTCTGAGCATATTCATTCCTCTTTCTATGCCGGCCATGGCCACAATCGCCCTATTTAACGGGGTAGGGCAATGGAATGATTTTATGACCACGAAACTGTATATCACCGACCAATCGCTATATCCCTTACAGATGATGCTGTATGAAATTATTGTGCAGTCTCAGACGCAATCGATGCAAAATATCGGTTCCGTAGCGATTCAAACCACCACGAAAGGGGTCCAACTAGCAACAATCGTCGTAACAACGCTGCCGATTGTTGTGATGTATCCGATATTGCAAAGATATTTTATCTCGGGGATGATGCTTGGGGCAGTCAAAGAATAAGTGGAAATGAAGCTGGCTGTAAAAACACAGGCTCTATCAGGAAAGCGCTTTAATTAAAAGGGAGGGTATAGGATGTTTACGAACAAAGCTTTTGGAAAGAAAGGACTCACACTGATTACTGCATTGATGAGTGTTGTATTGGTTGTGAGCGGCTGCAGCGGATCGGGCGGCAAGTCCGGCTCCAAGAAGGAGAATTGGGTTTCAATCGAAGACCGTTATACACCGGATGCCGAGACTCCGGCCTGGAAGCTGGATAAAAAAGAAGAGGTAACCAACCTGACTTGGTATGTAAATGCGGATTGGTGGAATACGGATTTCGGCAAGGACGTTGTCACCAAGAAAATCAAGGAAGATCTGAATATCAATATCAAGTTCATCACGGGTGACGATACCAAATTGAACACGTTTTTTGCCGGCGGGGAAATGCCGGATTTGATCACAACGTTTGACTCCAACTCCCCGGTGGTACAAAAAGCGGCTACATGGGCGCTGCCGTTAAATGATCTGGCTGAGAAATATGATCCCTACTTCAATAAAGTCGCTGCACAAGACACGCTCAACTGGTTCAAGCTCAAGGACGGCAAAACCTACGGATATCCGAACTATTCCAATACACAAAAGGACTATGACAGCGGCAATATTCCTGCGAAAACGGCATTTATCATCCGTAAGGATGTTTACGAAGCCTTGGGTAAGCCGGTCATGGGCACACCAGAACAATTTCAGGCTGTCCTCCAGGATATCAAGAATAAATTCCCTGACCTGATTCCATTCGGGTTCAATTCCATTGGTGAAGGAACCGGATCGCTTGGCGATACGCTTCAGGACTTCATCGGCGTGCCGCTGGAAGACAAGAATGGCGGATTCTATAACCGTAACCTCGATGAAGACTATTTAACTTGGGTAAAGACGCTTAATTCCGTATACAGAGCCGGGGCGATCAGCGATGACAGCTTTGCCGATGACGGAACAGCTTTTGAAGAGAAGGTCAAGGCCGGCAAATATGCAACCATTCTACTGGATGGAACACCGCAGCAGGGCGGCAACCTGCAAAGCTTCTACAGTAATAATAAAGGCAAAGAGTATATCGCGATTGACGGACCCCAAAGCACGGCCTTGCATTCACCGACTCTGAACCAATCCGGGATCACAGGCTGGATGATCAGCTTTATTACGAAAAATAATGTGGATCCCGCTAAATCGATTCAGCTCTTCACCTACTTGTTAAGCGAAGAAGGACAAATGCTGATGAACTATGGTATTGAAGGCGAGACCTATAAAGTGAACGCGGATGGAAAGGTCGAGTTCCTGCCTGCAGTGAAGGAGCTTCAGTTGAACAACCCGGATTCCTTTAAAAAGGATTACCGCATGGGCGAATTCATGTTCTTTGGCCATGACCGCCACAAAGCGCTCAGTGGTGACGCATTCCCGGATGCCATCAAGCAAATGCAGGAATGGGGTAAAGGGAAGCTGGTACCACACTTTATTCTGGAAAATATCAATCCTGACCAAGGCACACCCGAAGCGCGTTCTTTGGCCGCAATCAATACCAAATGGAACTCAACACTCATCAGTATGATTCGTTCGAAGGATGATGCTGCGTTCGATAGCCTCTTGAATGAATACAAAAAGTTCCTGGACAGTAACAATTGGGACAAAATCGTGGAGGTTCGCAATGAGAAGATGAAAGCGAACAAAGAAAAGCTTGGGCTGAAATAAGCTTTCACGGATAGGAAACGATATATAGAAATCTGGAGGGAACAACATGCTGAACATGACAATCTACCAGTCGAATGGGGAAGAGGAATTATTCATTAAGAAAACGAAGGAGGAGCTTACGCCTGTATCTCCCACTGCGCCGCTGAATACGGTTGTTATCGATGAGGAGCGGACGTATCAGGAGATGGATGGCTTTGGCGCGTCCTTCACGGATTCCGCGGCTTATCTGATTCATCAAGTACTGGGGGCCGAGCAGCGTTCGGAGCTTATGACACAATTGTTCGATCCGAATGAAGGGATTGGTTTGTCGGTACTGCGCCAGCCCATGGGCGCGTCTGATTATGCACGTGACTTCTACAGTTATAATGATCTGCCGGAAGGCCAGTCCGATATGGAGCTGAAGCAGTTTTCCATTGCACATGATGAGGACGATATTATTCCACTCCTGCAGGAAGCGCTGCGATTGAATCCGGATATCAAGCTGATGGGTTCGCCCTGGAGCCCGCCTGGCTGGATGAAGACAAGCGGGTCGATGATCGGCGGAGAGCTGAAGCAAGAGTGCTATCCGGTTTATGCCCATTATTTCGTCCGTTATATTCAGGAGTATGCATCTAAAGGTCTGCCTATCTATGCGGTGACACCGCAAAATGAGGCCTTGTATTCACCAGGTCATTATCCCGGCATGATCATGCTGCCTGAGGCACAAAGTGATTTCATTAAGAATCACCTGAAGCCGCAATTCGTGAAGAATCATATCGATACGAAAATCCTCTGCTATGATCACAATTGGGATAAACCCGACTACCCGCTGACGGTGTTAGAGCAGGCCGGCGATGCGGTGGATGGTGTCGCTTGGCACTGGTACGGCGGGAAGCCGTCAGCCCAATCGGACGTATTCGAGGTTTTCCCTGATAAAGAGGTCCATTTCACGGAAGGGTCGGGCGGGGAGTGGATTCCGCCGTTTGAGCAAGCCTTCTCGAATGTCATGCGGACAGGTATCGAGATTCTCCGCAATCATAGCAAGTCTTACGTCTTGTGGAATATGGCACTGGATGAGAAAAATGGCCCTACCGTACCCGGCTTTGGTACAAGCACCTGTCGCGGTATTGTGACCGTGAATCAACATACGAAGGAACTAACCTATACGCTGGACTACTATGCGCTGGCGCATTTCAGCAAGGGGATCCGTCCAAAAGCGCGTCGTATTGCTTCGACCAGCAATGATCTGATCCGCTCCGTTGCCTTTAAAAATACGGATGGCTCTATTGCAGCCGTTATGTTTAACGACAGTGAAGCATCGGAGAGTGTAGCTGTTCAGCTGCACGGAAAAGAGGCATTGCAGCTTGAGATGCCGCCCAAGAGCGCTTTAACGGTAATGTTTGAAGCGTAACTAGTAGATGGGCCGTTTTATAATAAAAACCAGCTTGTTACATGAGAAAACGGCCTGCGCCGATTGAAAAGTATAAAAGAGGATCACACTGCACGGCGATCGCTTCCCGGTATTTTACCGGAGAGTGGTCGCCGAATTTTTTTTCTCAAATTTTCCTACAAACTGCGCGGCTTGGTCGGAGTGACACAAAGAAAATTTACTCCGAAACAACATGATTGGGCTTTACAATCTCAATGTTCTAGTGTACTATCCAACTATAACACTAATACAAGGGAGTTGTGAGCATGAACCATCGAACAAATATGCAGGCGGACGCCGATGCGCCGGTTCTTTCACTCCAAGGGGTATCGAAACGGATCGGAAGCAAGTGGATCGTCAGCCAGCTTTCTTTTGATGTGCATAAAGGCGAAGTGGTAGGCCTGCTGGGGCCCAACGGTGCGGGCAAGACGACAACCATCCGCATGATCGCCGGATTGATCGGGATGACGGAGGGAGATGTGCTGGTCCGCGGGAGCAGCATCCGCAACGACTGGAAGCAGGCGATCCGCCATATCGGGGCGATTATCGAGAACCCGGAGTTCTACCCGTATATGACCGGATACGATAATTTGAAGCAGTATCAGCGGATGAATCCCTGGATCAGCCGGGAGCGGATCGACGAGGTCGTCCGGCTCGTAGGGCTGGAGCAGGCCATGAAGAAGAAGGTCAAAGCCTACTCGCTCGGCATGCGCCAGCGGCTCGGCATCGCCCAGGCGCTGCTGCATGAGCCGTCGGTCCTGATTCTGGATGAGCCGACGAACGGCCTGGATCCGGCGGGCATCCGGGAGATGCGCGACTATCTCAAAAATATCGCCCGCGAAGAAGGCATCTCCATCCTGGTGTCGAGTCACCTCCTGCTTGAAATGGAGCAGCTGTGCAGCCGGGTCGTCGTCATTCAAGACGGCAAGCTGGTGACGGTCCGCTCCATTGGCGGAGGCAGCGGGGAAGCGGTGCAGCCGGGGCAGCAGGAAGCGATGCGCGTCATGTTCCGCGTCGGCCGCCTGGAAGAGGCGAAGAGGCTGCTCGAAGGGCTGGATCTGGCCGAGGTACTGGCGGTGAACCCGGAACAAAGCGAGATGATTCTTTCCTTGCAGTACAAGGACATTCCGGGGGTAGTGGAGCGGCTGGGCAGCGGCAGGATCCCGATTTACCTCATTACCGAGCTCAAGCAGTCTCTAGAAGACGAATTCCTGAAATGGACGGGAGGAAACCAAATTGCGTAGTTTTTCTTTGCTGGTGGTCAACGAATGGCTCAAGATGGCCAAGAAGCGCAGCTTCTTCATTCCTTATGCCATCGCTGCAGTGGCCGCAATCGCCCTGGGCTGGATTCTGAAGCGTTGGGGTGGCGAGATGCTGACAGGGGCGAGCGCCCTGGATTATACGGTGTTGATGGCGGGTATGAGCGGCTTTGGCCAAATGACGGCCATGCTGGCGATCATCTTCACGGCCGGCATCGTATCCGGGGAGCACGGCCAAGGAACGATCAAGTTCCTGCTGATCCGCGGGCAGAGCCGGTCCGCAGTTTTGGCATCCAAGTACACGGCGGCCGTCCTGTTTACGCTGTCGTTGGCCGTATGGCTGACGGTGCTGAGCTTCGCAGCGGGTGCGTTCTTCTTCGGCACGGATGCAGGGGAAGCCGGCTGGCGGGATGTGCTGGTGGCCGGAGGCAGCACGCTGGTGTACAGCATCATTTTCATGACACTGGCCTTTATGATGGGGGTGCTGACCCGGTCGACGGGAGCCGCGATGGGTGTAGGCATGGCCTCGGTGATGTTCAGCGGAATCGTTATTCCGAAAAGCTTCTATAAATACGTGCTGTTCCCGAACGCAGACCTGTCGGTGTACAGTCAGGGCGGTCACGCACCGATTCAGGGGATGAGCCTGGGCTTTTCCATCGCCGTTCTGGCGGCATATCTCGTCTTGTTTCTTGTCGCCAGCTTTGTTACGTTTAAGAAACGTGATATAGCCTGATGCGCGGGAACGTAAGCTGACGGCGAAAGGAGTCTGTCCTGAAGTGAGTATTGAATTCGACAACAATTTGCCGATCTATCTGCAAATCATGAACCATATCAAGAGACAAATTGTCTCAGGCATCCTGCAGCCGGGCGATAAAATCCCTTCCGTAAGGGAACTGGCGGCCGACCTGCAGATCAACCCGAACACGATCCAGCGCACGTTTCAGGAGCTGGAACGCGAGGAAGTCGTAGAGACCCGGCGCGGGCTGGGAAGATATGTGACAAGCGAGGAATCGAAGATTATGGCGATTAAAAAGGAAATGGCGGGCGAATTGCTTCACCAGTTTATCCATGGCATGCAGGAGCTGGGGTTCAAAAATCAAGACATCGTCTCCATCGTAAGCGAGGCGGTCGCGGAGGACCGAAAGCAAGGCGTAAAGGAGGGGGCTAAGGGTGGAAACACTGCTCAAAGTTGACGGCGTATCCAAGAAATACGGAGGCAAGCTGGCGCTGAACAGCGTGTCACTGCGCATCGGACCGGGCCGGATCGTCGGCCTGCTCGGGTCGAACGGCAGCGGGAAGAGCACGCTGATGCGGATCGCCGCCGGGCTGACGCCGCCTACCGCGGGAAGCATTTCCGTGCTGGGCAAGCCGGTGGGCAAGGAAACGCGCAGCCTGATCTCTTATATGCCGGACCTTCCGCTGACGGAGAGCTGGATGCGCGTGAAGGATGCGGTTGCTTTTTACCGGGATTTCTATGATGATTTCGACTTGGATAAGGCGCGCGAGATGCTCGACTTTATGAATTTGAAGGAGAACGACCGGGTCAGCTCCCTTTCCAAGGGCATGGGCGAACGGCTGCAGCTGACGCTGGCCCTCTCCCGCCAAGTGAACCTGTATCTGCTTGACGAGCCGATCGGCGGCGTGGATCCGGTGGCCCGGGGTAAAATTCTGGACGCGATCGTCCGCTTCTACAGCGAAGACAGCAGCCTGATCGTCAGCACGCATCTGGTGCGCGATATGGAGCGGATTTTTGATGAAGTCATGTTCATCCAAGACGGCGTCATCGTCCTGCACGAGGAAGTCGAGAGCATCCGCATCAACCGTGGAAAAGGCATTGACGATCTGTTTAAAGAGGTGTTTGGCGAATGATCAAGCTGTTAAAATACGATTTAAAGCGCAACGCGACGCTGCTGCTCGGCGGGATGGCGATTCTCCTCCTGTGCGAGTTCGTCCTCCTCTGGTCCAGGGCCACGGATGAAGTCAAAATTGTCCTCTCGGTCCTGTTCTTCGGCGCAGTCTCGGTGATTTACTTCATTTCCAGCCTCCGTGTGTTTGACTACAACATCTCTACGGTCAGCCGCCGGCTCGTACCGGTAGGTGCCTTGTCTTACGTGGGAGCTTCCCTGCTGTACGGATTGCTTAACTCGCTGGTGCTGACCGTAATTGGAGCGGCATTCACTGCCTATATGGTGGTCAACTTAGGGGGCGGATTCAGCTGGGCCGGCCAGATTCCGGTCTGGGCCATCGTGCTGATCGTTGTAGAATATCTGTTTCTGCTCGTATACGGCTTTTTGACCTTTTATATGACGATCGCCTTGGCGCGCAGCCTGGTAACCAAGGGCGTGTTTTGGGTCGGACTGCTGATTTTTATCGTCCTGACCATCGTCCTGTCTTATGTTGAAGACTTTCTGTTCGGCCAGGATTCGTCCGCGTTGTTCGGAAGCGTGGATCTGCAGTGGAGCTCTCAGTCCGGCGTGCTGGCCCGGGAGCTGCCGGGTCTCCTGTCTGCCTGGCAAACCTGGGGCTCCATCGTGTTTGAGGGGCTGCTGTGCGTCGCCTTTTTGTACGTGATCAAATGGTGTATAGAGAAAAAAATCGAAGCGAGATAAGGAAAAGGTTGGCCTTGAGCGGCGTTACGTTGAAGACCGAATGCAGGGGTAAACCGTGCCGCCGTTTGCTACAGAAAGAAAGGTTAGGGAACTGAAAAGGTACCCGTACACTGACACTTCAAAAAGTGTTTCGTGTACGGGTACCTTTTTTTGCTTACTGGGTTATTTGAATTTGATGGTGTTTTTAAAGATTATAGAATTTATAAATTTCAGCGAAGCTGAACCATTCTATAATCGCAAGAAAAACTTCAGCTAAACGCGGTCTGTCTTCTTTGAAGGTACGTCGATAGACGGTTTTCTTATTTTGCTCCCGCAGCCGCATATGATCGTGTGCTTCAAATCTTTAATTGGCTGATGGCACAGGGGGCATATGCTTTGATGAATTGGATCGTTCAATCTCACAGCCACCTCCGTACTTAACTCGGCTTCGCTCGGTGCATTTGTCGTGCCGTTCCTGCCTCGATGCTCTATACCGGCGGCAACAACACAAACAAACAAACTCTCTTTTCATTCCATCGACAAACGGTTTGGGTTACTTGCTTTCCCCTGTAGCCACGAGCACGGCTCTCCCCAGCGTATGACCCAGCATGGTGAATCCTAAGACGGCCGGCGTGGCGCTACGGTCAACGCCGATATCCTCGACATCCAGCGCATGAACGACAAAATAATACCGATGCGGACCATGTCCCGCTGGAGGCGCCGCACCGATAAACCGTTCGAGCCGGGCATCGTTCGGCAGCTGCAGGGCGCCTTGCGGCAAGCCGGTGCCATGCTCGTCGCCTGCACCAGTCGGCAGCTCGGTGACATTGGCAGGGATGTTGATGACGGCCCAGTGCCAGAAGCCCGATCCGGTCGGGGCATCCGGGTCATATGCGGTTACGGCGTAGCTCTTCGTCCCTTCGGGCGCACCGGACCATTTCAAATGGGGCGAAAGATCTTTACCGCCTTCCACTCCAGAAGCGTATTGCTGGGGAGGCAGGGGAAGACCCTCCGCAATATCATGACTCGTTAACCGAAAGGCTTCAACTTCCGGCAATTTGGCAAATGGGTTGTTCATTGTAAACTCCTCCTTTTTTGTATGAGTCGATTATATATTCAAGAATCGATTCTGTAAATAAAAATCTTTTTGTATGTGGATTATCGACTTATTATTGTATTTTTGTAGGTTTCGGTGTAAATTATTTAAACGTGTACAATCCCGATATGCATAAAGGATGGTGTCGGCTTCATGGCCAAAAGAAACGGTTCGTCCACTTTAAGTGAAAATGTCACAAAAAAACTGAGGTATGATATTTTGGACGGACAATATGAACCGGGCGCTCCATTAACCGTTTCGGAACTAGCCAAAGGTTTCGAAGTCTCGGTTGCCGTCGTTCGGGAAGCGCTAACCCGTTTAGCGACCCAAGGCCTCGTCATACAGAACCCGAATCACGGATTTTCCGTGAAGACGGCGTCGGAAGAAGAACTGAAAAGCATCATCGAAGCGCGGTTGATCAATGAATCGGCAGCCTTACGCCTGTCCATCGCTCACGGCGATCTCACATGGGAATCCAATGTCATCGCTGTTCACCATAAACTATCGCAAACACCCGAGTACGAGGATGGTCATCCAAAGCTCGTCGTTCGCGAAGAATGGTCCGACATTCACCGTCAATTTCATTACGAACTTATCGCTGCATGTCCCAATCCGGTGCTTCTGGATATTTGCAGACGCCTGTGGGATTTAAGCGAATTTTATCGGCATTATTCACCCCCGCAGCAGTCCGTTCGTGATGGCCGCGCCGAACATAAGGCATTAGCGGATGCCGTAGTAAGCCGTGATGGCGATCGTGCCGTCGAGATTTTTAAGACCCACATCCAACTCACTGCGGATATCCTGTTTGACCATCGATAAGCGGATCCCCTTCAAACCGCCACGTATCCTTTCTGAAATCAAAAAAAGGAGCTGTCTGCGCTATGGCAGACGGCTCCTTTTATAATGATGTCTACACTCATCTCAGCTCATCTCACCTTTCTCCTGGCTCAGCTCGTTCCAAAACCATACTGGTAAAATCAGGTGTATTCTACCATTAGACCCATCGGGCGACAACCAGGCCGGATCTCGGAGATGGAGGAACCTCGGATGCGTGCGGATATCTTTAAAAAATCACTTTATCTCGGGAGTATGATTCCTTTAAAATAGAGGGATAAGGTCTGTGAACATTTTCCAGTTTTGTGAAGGTCAGCGGATCCTAACGGATCCATATTTTCGAGCCAGCGAAAGTGAGGAATGACATGAACGGAGGAATAGTCCGACTGCGGGAAATTCTGGATGACATTACACCATCGGAGCGCAAGGTAGCCGATTTTATTCTGCAGCACCCGGGGGAGATGATCGGACTTTCGATCGCCGAGTTGTCCCGCCGGAGCGGGGGGAGCCAGGCCGCCGTCGTCAGATTGTGCAAATCGGCCGGATTTAAGAGCTACCAGGAGCTGATGCTCAAGGTGGCGGGCGACCTGCAGGAAGGCCAGGAGGAGCCCGGAGGGTATCAGGAGATCCGCCCGCATGACTCGGTGGATGCCATTATTCATAATGTGACGAATAACAATATTCAGTCGATCCGCAACACGGTTAAGGTGCTGGACAAGCACATGGTTGAGCAGGCGATCGAGGCGCTCGGCCGAGCGGAGCGGATTTTTTTCTTCGGGATCGGCGCTTCGAACCTCATCGCCCAGGATGCGCAGCACAAGTTTCTGCGGATCAACAAGCCTAGCTTTTCGTTTGCCGACCCGCATCTGCAGCTGACCTCTTCAGTGCTGCTCACGGAGCGGGATGCCGCCGTCGGCATTTCGTATTCCGGCAAAACGGACTATGTCATCTCCGGCATGAAAGCCGCCAAGGAGGCGGGGGCGGTGACGATCTGCATTACGAAATACGGAAATTCGCCGCTGAGCGAGATTGCCGACATCCAGCTGTACACTTCATCGACTGAAAACGATATCCGCAGCGGGGCCACCGCCTCCCGGATTACCCAGCTGAACATCATCGACATGCTGTACCTGGGTGTCGCCAGCCGCAGCTATGACCAGTCGGTGGACTACCTGGAGAAGAGCCGGGCGATGATCAACAAGACGAAACAAAAGGGAGGCTGAGCTCAAGGGAGCTGGGGCCCCGGTTGGAGCGTGCCATTCCGCGCTTGACCGCGTCCGCACCTGCGAGGACAGGCCCAATACGCATAAGAGTAACGCTGCAGCAAAAGGCTGCTCCGTTTAATCCGGGGCAGCCTTTTATCACGGGCAAAAAGACTCGCTAACGACTTTTTATTCCATCACGAGAGTTGTGTTCGATGCCTTGAATCATACCACCGTACTGCGATCTCTCCAATCGTTTCGGCAGGTAAGATTCGGAAAACAGCAAAAACCCCAAACTTTTGGTTTCCCTCCAGCAGCAGACAATTTATACTTAAATTTGACAAAATGCCATCAAGGCTTGAATGGAGAGCGTTTTGGGAGGATATGTACATCCTTTCATAGTCGGAAGTGAAAATCATTTGGAACCCGCTGGAAGATCCGACGTAAAAAAATGCTGTAAAGTACAAAGCAATGAAATAAGGGGTGTAACGAAAATGGGAAATGAGATGGATGTCATTTTGGTCGAGAAGATGTCAAACGGCAGCCTGCGGACGATGGAAGAGCGCAGATGGGGCATGAATATGGTGGCTGCGCTGGAGCATGTCAACTATATCGTCGTCGGCGGCAAGGAATACGAAACGATTGAGGGAAGGCTGAATGTCGATACCGGCAAGCTTGAGCTTTTGCTGGTGCAGATACGAAACGAGTAACAGGGAACTCGGCGAAAGGAGATGCGATCATGGCAAACGAAGAAAAGGCGAAGCGGAGCGACGAATCCGGATCAAGACGTTTTCCGGTGGAAGGGAAGGCTGCCCGGGTATTGTCCACGTCCCTGGGCGTAGCGCTGCTGGCCAATGCCTTTCTGATCCCGGGAGCGACAGCGGCCGGAGCGTCGGCCAATACATCAGGTGACCAGACCGCGGCGGATGAACCGATCCTGGTCTCCTGGTCGACAGAGGAAGTTAAACAGTATTTTGATAAAAACGCGGACTGGAACATTCCGCTTAAGGAGAAGCCGGAGGAAGACCAGGAGGGGCAATCGGCGTCGACAGGCTCCGGATCGTCAGGCGGCGGAACGACCGTCATTAACAATTACGGCTCGGCTCATTCCGGATTTGGCTGGGATGACCTGCTGCTGTACCACATGCTGTTCAACAGCGGATCCAGCTATTCTACCACCAACTATTACAACGGCCGGCCGACGTACTACACCGGCACCAGCCAAACGTATAAGCCGCGGTCCTATACCAGCGGCACGTTCCAGAACAAGCCGGTCGTCGGCTCAACGGTGCGCCCGAAGACGTCGACTTCGACCGGGTCGATCACCCGGAGAGGAACGTCGTCTTCGTCCGGCAGCATCGGCGGCAAGTCAAGCGGATTCAGCTCCTCTTCGAGCTCCCACTCCAGCTCCAGAAGCGGCGGTTTTGGCGGATGAGCAGCGTATTTAAGGTGCTTGCCCCGGGAACCGGCGAGCGCGCGGAGCGGGTGGAGCAGCTGCGGCAGCTGGGCTTTGCCTGGGCCGATCTGGAGGACGAGGAGTACTGGCTGGACCAGATCGTCGTCATGAACGGGGAGACGTACCGCGAACTCGAGGAGGCCTCCTCGAGGCTGTGGGGCGTGCTCGACAAGACGGTCCGCTATGTGCACAAGCGCCGCGACCTGTATGAACTGATCGGCATTCCGCAGATTTTGTGGGATATGCTGGACGACTGTCCGATTCCAGGGCAAGGTCTGATCAGCCGCTATGCCCGGTTCGATTACGCGGTCGGCCATGACGGAAGCATCAAGCTGTATGAGCTGAACGCCGATACGCCGACCGGCTATGTGGAAGCGTCGATCGCGACCCCTTGGCTATGCGGCGAAGCGGGAATTCCGACGCCGAACGGGCGAATGAAGGAGCTCGTGAAGGCAGCCTGGGCCGTGGAGCGCCCGGATACCGCCGCCTGCGTCGCCTATGGCAGCCACCTCGAGGACTCGGGAACGATCGAGGCGCTGGTGGAGCACAGCGGCCTTCCCGTGACCTGCGTCGACTGCCTCGATCTGTGGATCGACGAGGGGATCGTCAAGGACGCGACGGGCCGGGAAATCAAGCGGATGTTCGCGCTGTACCCGAAGGAGTGGATGGCCGTCGACGACGGCGGGGACGCGCTTGCCTATGCGATCGAGACCGGCAAGCTTGCGCTTTTTAACGGACCACACAGCATCCTGCTGCAGTCCAAAGGACTGCTGGCGGCGGCCTGGGGCCTGTATGAACTGGGCCTCCTGTTTGACGAACAGGAGCAGGAGACGGTGGAGAAATATATTTTGCCAACCTACAATAAGCCCGTGTTCTCGGGAAGCTATGTGTCCAAATCGATGTTCGGCCGCGAGGGCGGATCGGTGCGGATGTTTAACGAACAAGGAGAGATGGATATCCAGGACGAGGCCGGGTTCGACACGAGCGTCCTGTTCCCGTCCGTCTATCAGCTGCGGGCGGAGCTCCCGCGGATTGAGACCGCCGCAGGGCCGCGGCACCTGCTGACCGGTATGTTCGTGATCAACGGACAGCCGTGCGGGCTGCTCGGAAGAGCGGGCGGATTGATTACGGGGAATACGAGCCATTTTATCGCGATGGGAGTGAAATAAATGAAGACCTACCACAAGTTCTTCCGGACGGGTCTGGGACTGTTCCTGCTGGCGGCGCTCCTGCTGAGTGCATGCTCCTCCAATGAACCCTCCGTATTCGATACAACCACGTCGGAGGATACGAACGTATCGCGGGTTCCTTGGGATTACCGGATTGTCGAAGGAACGGTCGGCGATCTCATCGGCAGCGACATGACGGTCCTTCCGGACAACGAGCTGATGCCTAATGACGGCAACTATGCTACGGGGGACAAAATTTGGTCTTTGCAGTACATGGACGCCGAGATGACGACCGGTGCCAACCAGAAGACCGACGTCCGCCTGTCCTCCTGGGACACGATCAAGACGTTCAAGACGCAGGATGAGGCCAAGAAGGACTTGGCCAATCTGAAAGTTAACGTGACGACCGAAGTCGACCTGGTCGGCGTATACCAAACAAAATACAAGGATCAGACGCGGGACTTTGCGGTCGTGGAGCTGCCTTCCGGCAACCGGATCAAGCAGCCGATCGACGATGCGCGTTACAAGGAACTGGAGAAGAAGAAGAAAGTTTCCGTCAAACTCGAGGAAGTTCATGATTTCGCCGATTACGATTCGGCATACGCCAAATTCAGGGGGTGGGCCAGTTAATGGTCGTCGTTAATATTGTTGTCAGTGTCATCGTCATCATCATCCTACAGCTGCTCGGGATGGTGATCTTCAGCTGGATGACGCCGTTTAAGGACATGGAAGAGCTGAAGAAAGGCAATACGGCCGTGGGCATCGCGCTTGGGGGCAAATTTTTGGGGACGGCCATCATTCTCGGCGTGGCGGCTTATACGAACACGTCCATTTGGTTTTTGGCCATGTGGTTTGCCGTCGGGTACGTCTGCCTGATCGCCGTGTACTGGATTTTCGAGCTGGTGACCCCGGGCTTTAAAATATCAGAGCAGCTGAAAAAGGGAAATACGGCTGTTGCCGTCCTCTTGTCCATGGTGTTCGTCGGCATGGCTTTTGCCATCAGCAGCCTGATTGTATAAAGCTGTAGATCAAGCTGCCATGCTGAAGAGAGGGTGAGACCGCTGCATTTTTTCCTCCGGCTATCCGCCCGGATGATGCGGATGCGCAAAACGACGATTGGCCTGATTATTGTTATTTTTGTAACGGTGAGCGCAACGATCGCCTATCTGCTCGAGCCGTCTACCTTTCACAGCTGGTTTAATACCCTGTATTGGGTCATGACGACGATGGCCACGGTCGGGTACGGCGACTTCTTTGCTGCTACGGTAGCCGGTAAACTATTTACGCTGTTTTTATACATCTTCGGTATCGGGCTGCTCAGCTTGGTCATCGGTAAAATCATCGATTCGATCGCGGGCATTCAGCGCCAAAGGGAGGCGGGAACGTTGAATTTTCACGGAGGCAATCATGTCATCTTAATCAATTGGAGCCGAAAGGCGAAGTCCGCTATCGACGAGATCCTCACGTACGACCCGAAGGCGCAGATCGTCATCGTCGATGAGACGGACCGTCATCCGGCGCTGCAGATGCACCAGGTGCATTTTGTCAGCGGGGATCCTTCGTCCGCGGAGACGCTGATCAAGGCCGGGATTGAGCGGGCGCGGGCGGCTATTATTTTCGCCGACACCCGGATCGAGGAAACATCGCTGACCGACGGCAAGTCGCTGCTGATCGCCTCGAGCATCGAACGGATCGCGCCCGAGGTGCACACAACGGTGGAAATCATGCACGAGAAGCACATTCAGAACTTCCGGTTTGTCCAGGTCAACGAATTCGTGCTGTCCCACGATGCGATCTCCAGCCTGGCGGTGCGGGCTGCGCTGCAGGAGGGGAATTCGGCGGTGATCAGCCAGCTCATTAGCCGCGAGCACGGGGACGATATCTACGAAGTTCCGTGCAATCCGGCCTGGAAAACCTATGGCGAGGCGTTTCAGGCGCTGCTAGAACAGGGCGCCACCCTGCTGGCCGACCGGAACGACATGTCGATCAACCGGCGGTTAAGCGAGCTGATCCCGGCCGATGCGAGGTTGTATGTGGTTGCCGATGAGGCGACGTACCGGCGGATTGCTGGAAAATAAAGCCAAAGCACTAGTCGATAGAGATCATTTCCCGAAAGAACCGATGGCCTGCAAGAGCGGGCTGTCGGTTTTTTTTAGAAATAAGAACGTATAAATTTCGGAGACTCGGGCTTTCTTATTTCGCAAGCAGAGCTGCCGCTAAATGGGTCTGGCTTCTTAATCTAAGTTGAGCGAAAGAATACGATGTAAGCAAGGGAGTAAAATGATAGTTTAACTTATATAGAATGCACGTCGATGAACGTTATTACATAGGGGCGAAGGAGAGGACATGCCATGATCAGAGGGAGCAGCATAAACCGTCCTTTTTAATTTACTTTAACGGAAACCATAACAAGACGATGACCTATAAGACTGGATATGACCAAGTTCAGTATCAGAACGGCTATGTACCTGGAACGGAAGTGGGCTTTGCCATCTGGAGAAATTATTCAGACAGTACCATCAGTAACGCCGTCCGCTTTAAAACGATAGGTACTGCCAACTGCGCAAATTCGAGTTGCACAACAAAGCAACAAACGCCCCTCACATCCATCTTAGAAGTTGCTAATACTAATGTCACCTCGATTGGCAATTGGAAAGTACTTGCCACAATTGCAAAGGATCCCCTAGACACGTCAACTGTCGTACAAGGGAAAACACACGCCAAATTTTCCAACGTTCGAATTGACGGAGTCAATTATACACCAGGAAACACGATTGAGGATTACGCAACCGTAACGACCGGTAGCTACTACGCAACGATTTCTGTTTCCAAATAAGGAAGATACAATTGGAGGTCCTGTTTTTCAGGACCTCAGAAACATTTTCTGGGCTTTTTGAGTCTAGTAATAATAACCCAATTAAACTTGGAGAAGGAGTGAATTTTATGTTAAAAAAAACATTGCTTGCCGCTGTTATATCAACAGTAGCTGTTACAAGCATGATTGCTCCGAGTTATGCGGAACCAGGTAGTAATACATTAAAAGCCAGTCAAGTCTTTTCCGGCGAAGGCAAAACAACGTGGGCGAAACTCGACAACGGTCAGTTTACCGCTTGGGGTTCCAATTATACGGGGACTTTTGGCAACGGCTATGACGGAGTATATTCGATTGCTCCCGTGTATGTTCCACTTGATTTCAAACAAATCGTAGATGGCTTCAACCATGCGGTCGGCTTGAAAGAGGACGGAACCGTATGGACATGGGGAATGGATAGCATCAAGAATTCAGTATCCAAAACGCCAAAACAACTACCCGGTGTGGACAACGTGATTTCCGTGTCAGCTAGCCAAGAGAACACCTTCGCCTTAAAGAAAGATGGGACAGTATGGCAGTGGGGCAAGGATTCCGAGAACATGCCAGCCCCCGTATCAGGGATCCAAAACGCAAAAGTCATCGATAGTGGATCTTTCCACTCCCTAGCCCTGACAGCAGATGGCGAGGTTTACGAATGGAGCGCGGATAAGTCTGTCACAAAGGTCAACTTGAATCATATAAAAAGCATAAATGCCTTTCACTCAGCTAACGTTGCTGTGAAGGACGACGGGACAGTTTGGTTCTGGGCGTCCGATCAACCTGATAAGCCGGCGCAAGTTAACTCATTACACCATATTTCGGAGGTTGCGCTGTCTGAATTCGGATACCTCGCCCTTGACTCTGATAATCGCGTCTGGCTGTGGAAACCTGGAGACAACCATACAACTAATGTTGTTTTGGATGGCACTGCCAAGCATATCGGGGGAGGCCAGGATTACGTCTATGCCCTCCTTGGCGATGGGCGGGTACTCGCTTGGGGAAATAATGAGAACGGTCAGCTTGGAGTCGGCAGCCTAAAGAAAGTAATAGAGAAACCGACCCTTGTTGCAAAACCGATTGGGATTTCGATTAACGGAAAAGAAGCTGTCATGTCCCTGTCCCCCGTTATTATTAACGGAACGACTCTGATTCCGTTAAGGGGAGTATTCGAACAGTTGGGCGCGAAAGTAACCTACGACGCAAAGAAGAAATTAGCCACGATTGTAAAGGGGAAACTAAACATTCAAATCGGTCTCCAAGGCGCGAGCGCAACGGTAAACGGAGAGTCCAAACAACTTCCAGAACCAGCCCAATCATTTAGTGACAGCATCTTCATCCCCCTTCGTTTTATCGGAGAAACATTGGGATATCAAGTAGGTTGGGACCCGGCCAACAGAGTAATATCCATCGACGGATAGCTTAAGAATTAAGAAGCACAGGAGATCCACACTTCCTGTGCTTTTTGTATTATCGGTGAGCGTCTGGTAATGTCAAATAGCCCCGCCTAGCTGCTGAGCAGATGTGGGCTAAGTAATCTAGATCTTCACCGACAATGACATGATCGAGCACTTCAATGCCCATCATTTCACCGGCTTCTGCAAGCCGCTGAGTAAGTGTAATATCTTCCGGCGATGGCGTCGGTCCCCGCTCGGGTGGTTGTGAAAGCTTTGTAAACTTCTCGCGGGTGAACCGCTGTAGCGTTCAAGGGGGGGATCCTTCAGCGTAGACTCGATCAGCACATCGATCCCATTCCCGGTCTGGACGGCAATAGCCTGATCAGGAGCCGTTCCCTGGATGGAAAATATGCCGGTTCCCACCTTGTATTTATTGGAATAGGTTCCGTGGTATTCGTGGCCTTCGACATCGGCGTAGGTTTCTACGGTGCCGAGGCGGGTGCCGAGTTTGACGGAGTGCAGCTCGGTCAGCCGATACAGACGGCTATCCCAGCGGATAAACGGAAAAGCCCAGGAATGCGAGATGCCGGTTTGTACCGTCTTGTGTGCACCAGTGTTCCCTGATTCTCGGCTGCCGCATCCCGGCAGTGTCGTGAGCAGCAGAACAACGGCCAGGAGTGCGGAGGGCAGGATCAGAGCGCGGCGGCGGAGAAATAATATGAATAGTGGTTTACGAGGAATAGTAGTCACCTCCCAAGTATTCATTCCCATATTAAGGTACTTTGGGCAGTGTGGAAAGAGAATCAAATGCCGCTGCCCTCATCATTTTGTATTGAGGAAATGAGCGGAGGCTGACGGCAAACATCGTGCACTGCAATGAAGGAGGATTATATCTGTGAATCAAACGATACGCGTAGAATGGGGCGGCCAGCCGGTCAAGCTGACCTGGATCCCAACGAAGGATATGCCGGATCCGGCCAAAGTGACCAGCGTTCACGGCATCTGTATGCTGCGGGGCAACGTGCTGGCCGTCCATGTGGACGGGCGCGGTTTTGATATCCCCGGCGGGCATGTCGAGCCGGGCGAGACGCCGGAGGAGGCGTTTCACCGCGAGGTGCTGGAGGAAGGCAGCGTCCGCGGCCGTGCCGTGTACATCGGGATGATGGAAGTGAGCCACGAGGAGAACGAGCATTTTGACCCGAACGGCAAATATCCGCTGGTCGGCTACCAGCTGTTTTACCGGATGGACATTGAGGAATGCCTGCCGTTTAACCGGGAAAACGAGTGCCTGGCCCGAATTTGGGTGGAGCCTGAAGAGTTTCGTTATGTCATTGATCATGCCTTATTGGGACTGGTGCTGGAGGAGGCGCTGAAGCAGCCTGCCGGCGAATCGGGAGGGGAACGATGAGGGCGTGCAAACGCGCCTGTATCAGGAAGAAGTCGTCCATTGGGAATGCCTCCCCCTAGAGTTCGAAAGACCCGGAGACCGCCTATTGCTCGGCCCCTGATTGATGCTCGTAGTTCCTCATCAGCATGCCCGTCGCTTTTTTCATACCCAAACGGGCGTAGAACTCCTGCACATCCGGATCGCACAGCAGATCCACCATATACAGCCCCTTCAGTCTCTCCAGCATCCGTGCCGTCAGCTCCTTGCCGATTCCCCGGCCCTGATATTCCGGAATCACTTCAAGCAAAGGAATATAGGCCGTTAATACTTTGTCTGATAAACAATTAATAAAGCCAATCATTCGCTTGGTATCGGCATCGATAGCCAGTATGATAAAGGTAGAGTTCGCAAGCAGCCGGATCAGCACAGCGGGCGAGGGCGGGTTGGGCCAGCCGTCGAAAAAGCCGGGGGCAACCGACGACTCCGTGATTCCCTGCAGATGGTCCTGGTAAATAATCATTGAGTGTACCTTCTTTCCTGAAAATGAAATGAGTTGGTATGACTTTACTATATAGGAGGTCAATCATGGACAACAACCCTGTCTGGTCGGAGCAGATGCCGGCCGTTCAGTTCCGGGTGGCGCGCCCGACGCACCAAATCGAGAAAATCAAACAGTTTTACCATGAAGGGCTCGGACTGCCGGTCATCGGCTCATTTCAGCAGCATCAAGGCTATGACGGTGTGATGTTCGGCTTGCCGGATTCCGCCTACCATCTTGAATTTACGCAGCATGAACACGGGGTTCCCGTGCCGCCGCCTTCAGAGGACAATCTGCTGGTGTTCTACATA
Organism: Paenibacillus sp. FSL R5-0378; assembly: GCF_038009285.1. Classification (NCBI taxonomy): domain Bacteria; kingdom Bacillati; phylum Bacillota; class Bacilli; order Caryophanales; family Paenibacillaceae; genus Paenibacillus; species Paenibacillus sp. FSL R5-0378. The sequence goes on along the minus strand of NZ_JBBPAY010000001.1, from coordinate 278,626 downwards.
CCAGATGCCGACAAGCGAAATGCCATCGCGCAGCGTCTTCAGGCGATGGGTTACCCGGCTGTCAAAGCCGAGAACCCGTACTGGGACGTTAACGGCATCACCATCTGCGACCCGGACGGCTGGCGCATCGTGCTGCAAAATACTAGCGGCCTATAGAATACAAAAGGAAAAAGCGGTTATACAGATCAAGTGTTACGAAAAATGGTAAGCAGATACATGCTGACGAAGGCAGCTTACCCAGGGGGCGATTATAATGAGCAGCAGTCCAATAAACCCGGCTGAGTGGATCGTGGAGGCCGATATCGCCGGCATGCAGGAAGCGATGAATACCGGCACCATCACCTCGGAAGAGCTGGTCCAGCTGTATTTGGAACGTATCCGGCAGTTTGACGGAAAACTGAAAACGATCATCGAAGTGAACCCCGAGGCGCTGGATATTGCGCGGGCGCTCGACGAAGAGCGGTACGAAATCGGCACCCGCGGGCCGCTGCACGGCATCCCGATTCTGTTGAAGGACAACATTGCTACGCGGGATGCGATGCATACCAGCGCAGGGACACTGGCGCTGGCGGATTCGATAGCCGTAAAGGACTCATTCGTGGCGGAAAAATTGCGGGCCGCCGGGGCGGTATTGCTCGGAAAAGCCAATATGACCGAGTGGGCCAACTTTATGTCCAGCACGATGTGGTCGGGATACAGCAGCCGTGCCGGGTTATGTCTGAACCCTTATGGACCAGGCGAACTGTTCGTCGGCGGCTCGAGCTCCGGCTCGGCCAGCGCGGTGGCGGCGAATCTGGCCGCGGCCGCCATCGGTACGGAGACCTCCGGGTCGATCATCAGTCCGGCCAGCCAGAACAATATCGTCGGGATCAAACCGACGATCGGGTTAGTAAGCCGAGCCGGCATTATTCCGATATCGCATACGCAGGATACGGCGGGCCCCATGGCCCGAACGGTGGCCGACGCGGCGGTGCTGCTGGGCGCTTTGACCGGCGTAGACCCCGAGGACGAGGTGACACACGGCAGCAGCGGTCAATTTTATACGGACTATACGCCGTTTCTGGATGCCGAATTTCTCCCGCAGGCGAGAATCGGGATTCCGAGGTTTTATTATCAGGATCTGGACGAGGACCGGCTGAATATTATCGAAGCCGCGATCAAGGTGCTGAAGGAGAAAGGAGCGGAGATCATCGACCCGGTTGAATTATCCTGCGAGCAGGCGGAGTGGAATGGGCATGTGCTGACCTATGAATTTAAAAAAGGGGTCAATGACTACTTGTCCCGCTTGCCGGAAACCGTGCCGGTGCATTCTCTCGAAGAGGTGATCCGGTTCAATGAGGAGCATGCGGATACCTGCCTCCGCTACGGGCAGGACGTTCTGATCCATTCGGAGGCTACCAGCGGCACGCTGACCGAAAAGGAGTATACCGACAGCCTGAAGCGCAGCGTCAGTCAGGCAAGGCAGGGGCTGAACGGGGCTTTCGATGAGCATAAGCTGGATGCCCTCTTGTTTTTGGGGAGTGAAGGGGGAGATGACCTGGCGGCACGGGCCGGTTTCCCGGTTATTACGGTGCCGGGCGGATTCGCCGAGCGCGGAGTCATTGCACCCGGCGGTTATACCACCAAAGGGCCTCAGGGGATTACTTTTATCGGCCGGGCTTTCAGCGAGCCGACGCTGATCAAGATCGCTTATGGCTATGAACAGGCCACCAGGCACCGGGTGCCTCCTGTCCTGGAGTAGGCAAGGGGGATAGTGAAAACTTAAAGCTGGTTTTTCAAGTAACGCCGCGGCGATGACCCGACCAGAAGGATGGAAACGAAAAGCATGATGAGACTTGCGGGCATAGGTTGGCCGTAAATCCAGCATTGGACGATCCGGGCGACGGCAGCCAGTCCAAGAACGAGTGACAACAGGATAAAAGGGTCCAGCCTGCGTTTTAGTCCCTTGCTGAACAGGAGCTTGATACCCCCGATCACTAGAGCGGACCAAAACAACACCATCAAGACAGCAGCCAAACCGATCAAGGCGAAATTCACGCGGGCTTCCCCCTTTCCAGAAAAGTGATGTATGATAGCAGTATAGCCTGCGTCCCATATTATGTAAAATAACACACGGAAAGGGGGCAGCTCATGCGTTCCCAGCTTGCCATTAAATATCCGCTGCGGGCAAAATTTTTGATCTGCATGGTTGTGATTCTAGCCATTATGATTCAATTGTTAATCAGTAATTCATTGGACGATAATATCAAGAAAATCAACTTTGTCATCGGCATCCTGGTGTTACTATTTATCGTAGGGGCCATTACGGTTGCACTCTTTCGCTCAGCAGGGAAACCCAAGTCACTGCTGCTTGAGCCAGGAAAGCTTGTTCTGGAAGGCAAGGAAGTACCCGCTGCGGACATTCAGGGCGTGTGGATCAACGAGCGCTGGTATGGAATCAAGCTGAAGCGGCGGCGGATTGTGCCGATGAAGCTGTGCTTTGTCCTGCAGCCCCGTCAGCCTGCCGGCGAGCCAGAGCTTCAGCAATGGGCAGAGGAGCATGAAATCCCCGTGGAACAGAGATTTTTTATCCGGTGGATGTAGCCGGCTAGACCAGATTCAGCTTCTCCAAATTGCTGCGGATCACGCCGCAGGACGCGGCAAACAGCCCGCGCTCATCTTCATTCAGATTCAGCTCGATAATTTCCTGGATCCCGTCGCTGTGAATAATCGCCGGGACGCCGGTACACACGCCGTGTTCGCTGTATTCTCCCTCGAGGATGGCCGACACGGCGATTATTTTATGCTCATCGTTCAGCACCGAGCGGGTGATGTGGGCAATGGCACTACCGATGCCAAAATGCGTAGATCCTTTGCGGGTGTAGATCTCCCAGCCGGCGTCCTTCGTTTTTCGGGCGATGTCCGTCAGGTCCACGTGCTTAAAGCGCTCCTTGTGTTGTGAGAGAATGTCCAGAACCGGTTTGCCGCCAATCGTGACATGCGACCAGGCGACGAACTGGGACTCGCCGTGTTCACCCAAAGCATACCCGTGAACGCTGCGGGGGTCGATCGAAAAAATGTCCGACAGCAGCGTTTTGAGGCGCGAAGAGTCGATGGACGTTCCGGTGCCGATGACCCGGTTCCGTGGAAAGCCCGACAACTGCCGGATCAGATAGGTGACGATATCGACCGGATTGGCCGCGGTGATGAATATGCCCTCAAAGCTGCTCTTCAAAATCGGCGTAACGATCTGCCGGGTGATAAGTACCGCCTCTTCAAGCACATCCAGCCGGGTCTGGCCCGGCTTCGGATTAGCTCCTGCCGTCAATATTACGACGTCCATATCCGAACAGTCCGCGTATGTTCCAGCGTAGACCGAAGTGCGCGTATGCGTAAAATCAATGCAGTGCGACAAGTCGAGCGCCTGCGCCAGCGCGCGGTCATAAGTGCGGTCGACCATCATGATCTCATCGCAGATCGATTGGTTGATCATGGAATAGGCTGCAGTTGCACCGACCATGCCCGAGCCGACGATGGCGACCCTGCGCTTTCTTCTTTTCATTTCCGCCACCTTCTTCTCCGTGAGCTAGAATTCTTTTAAATTACCCTAAGGGCGATTTGGCCAGGGAACAATATGGAGCTCCCGCCCGCGCCTCCACCAGGCCAGCGCATCCAGGCGAACCCACCTTTTACACATGGTCGTGCTGACCGAACTTCCCAGTATGGCGATCAGCTCATGCCCGTTGGCCCGCTTGAGGCCGGCATACACCGCAGAGCTGAGAATAATTTCGTAGACCACAAACGTAAACACATCGGATCGGGACACGACCCAAACCGTAAACTCGGAACGCCGCCTGGGGCGCCCTAGGTCCTTCTTCATTCCTTTCCTCCTGCCCTGTGCCCTGGGGTAAATTTGAAGCGGCACTTTGAATCGTGGAATCATATTATTTTATGGAAAATCAGGCTTGGGCTATTCGCTCCTCACGCGGAGTGGAAGGTTTCGGTCGCAGGGCGTCTTTTGTTCACGTACCCTATATCCATATCATTGCAAGAGGACATCAAAAATGGGCGGAGGAGCAAGCGGGCGTCAGCATATTGCGGATTACGGATGGCAATAAATATAGTACATGGTAAACCGGGAGCGGCCTTACAGGTGTAGGGCTGCTCTTTTGGCATGATCAGGTGGGGAAGGAGGGATCCAAGTTGGGGTAACGAAAAAGCAGCACCGGTTTTTATCGCAAACCATCAAACAAGCCTTTGAGATGAAGAAGGTTGCGCTCCCGTGGAACCGGGCTTTATGCGCCGGTTTGTGCGTTGGCCTGCCATCCCTGATCGGGTTTTGGCTTGGCCAATTTTCGTACGGGATGCTGGCAGGAACAGGCGGTTTCGCCTATCTGTACGTGGCGAGCGAGCCGTATGGGTTTAGGGCCAAAAAAATTCTGTTTGCCGCCCTGGGACTGACATTCTCTGTGGCAGCGGGCACCTTGCTGGCTCCTTACCCGCTTCTTGCCGCCTTTGTTCTGGGCTGCATCGGGGCAGCGGCGTCCTACCTGTTCGGCGTGCTGAAGTTTAAAGGTCCCGGAGCGTTATTCTTCGTGCTCAGCTTCACACTGGCCACGGGGATGCCGCCCGATCCTTCCCAGGCGTTCCTCCGCGGCGGCTTGGTGTTTCTAGGCGGAATGCTGGCCTGGTGCTTTGCCATGGCCGGCTGGCTGCTTCGGCCGCACGGTCCCGAAATCGGCGCCGTCCGCCAGCTGTATCTCGACCTAGGCTCCCTATTGAATGATGCGGGCACCCGGGAATACAGCCGGGCCCGGCATCAGACGCTGCTGTCCATGTACAGCGCGGAAACCACGCTCGCGACAGGCGGGTTCGATCGGCGAAGCGACGTAACACCGCGCCGGTTGTCGCAGATGTACTCGCTTGCGCACCACATTTATCTGATTACGGACAAAATTTCGTTAGCGGCGGGGGAGAAGCTTCCGCCCGAGCTCAGCGCCGCGGTCAGAAGGGTAGGGGAAGCGTGCGGGCAGCCGGATGTATGGGTTCGAACGCCGCTGCCGGACGACCTGGATCCCCGCATCCGGGATCTGAGGGACCTTGTTGGGCAGCTGGATGCTATTTTTAGCGATGCGGAACCCGAGGGGGAGCAGGACCGCCGCAAGCTGACCCGCACTCCGGTGCGAAGCATCCTGGAGGGCAATTTGGATAAGGACTCGATCGTATTTCTGCAGGCGATCCGGTTTGGCGTCATTTTGATGGTGGCTGCCGCTGCCGCATATGCGTTTCAGCTGAATCGGTCCTACTGGGTGCCGCTCTCCTGTGCCTCGGTGATGCTCGGCGCCACCGTCATCGCCACCTTTCACCGGGCGATTCAGCGTTCCCTCGGAACGATACTTGGCATCCTCATAGCGAGCGCGATATTGTGGACTCACCCGGAGGGCTTCGTCGTATCCATTGCGATCATGCTGTTCACCTTTTTTACGGAGCTGCTGATCGTGCGCAACTACGCCCTGGCTATGCTATTCATCACGCCCAACGCGCTGCTGATGGCGGAGACCAATACCCGGATACATAACTTCGGCTATTTTGCCGGCGCCAGGCTGACCGACGTGCTCGTCGGCAGCGTCATCGGCCTGATCGGCGTGCTGCTGGTCGGCAGCCGCTCAGCTTCCAGCCGGATTCCGTACCTTCTCGGCCGGACGATCCGCAGCCAGGCGCAGTTTCTGGCGCTGTTGTTCATTCGGCAGCCTGCGAGTGCCTCAGCGAAGCTGAGCCTCATCCTCCAGCAGCGCTCCATGCGGCGGCACCTGTCCAATCTGAGGACAGTGTACCAGACCGCACTCGGCGAGATTCCGCGCAGCGAGGAGGAGCTGGAGAAGCTGCTGCCCGTCATCTGGTCGCTGGATCAGTTCGGGTACGTGCTGAACTCCTACGCGCTGAGCGCCCTCCGGCCCGTCCTGCCCGACCCGGAGCTGGGAGCGGTGCTGCTCCATCTCGAGAAAATGGCCCAGTCCGCAGAGCAGCGGCGGGAGACGGAAGAGGGGCCAGAGGGAACCGACGGGCTGGAGCTGCCGCTGGTGCCGGATATCGGGCAGGAGCTCGCCGATCTCCGGCATGCGCTGAACGGTAGGTGAGCGGGCACCAATCCCAACAAAAAACAGCCCCCTTCCATGGCAAATGCCTTGGAAAGAGGGCTGTTTGGTTTAATGCGTCAAACGATGGTTTACAGATTAGTAAGCCAACGTGTAGAGAGCTTTGATGTGGGACAGGTAACGGATGTTACTTGCTTCCTTCATCAGGGATGCAGGCAGGCCTTTGAGGGACGTGTTGCTTTCGCCGATGGTAGCAACGGCATCTTTACGGCCAAGGCTTGCAAGCGTACCGGAGTTCACCGGAGCAAAAGTTTCGAACGCATGGTTTTCGAGCAGGGCATACAGGTTGTAGCCGATCAGCTCGCCCATTTGCCAAGCGATTTGCGCGGTTGGCGGTTGTGGACGTCCGCTTGGATCAAATACAACGGCGCTGTCCCCAGCCACAAACACGTCCGGATGGGAAGTGGATTGCAGGAATTCGTTGACAGTAGCGCGTCCGCGGTTCACTTCGAGGCCGGATTCGCCTACGAGCGGGTTGCCTTGCACGCCGCCTGTCCATACGAAGGTGTTGGTTACGATCTTTTGACCGTCTTTCAGGTCAACCACGTTGCCTTCCACGTTTGTTACAGGCAATCCTGTCAGGAAGGTTACGCCGCGTTTTTCCAGACTGCTTTGCGCGCGCTCGATGAGGTGATCAGGCAGTACAGGCAGGATTTTAGGGCCGGCTTCAACCAGAAGCAGCTTCACTTCGGCTGGATTTACGCCGTATTTTTTAGCCAGACCCGGCATAATATCAGCGATTTCGCCGACAAGCTCAACGCCGGTCAAGCCGCCGCCGCCGATGAGGATCGTTGCGTCAGCTTCGTTTTTAGTTTTGGAGTATTCACGGATGCGGTCTTCGATGTGCTTATGAATGTTCAGCGCGTCTTCAGCAGACTTCAGCACGAAGCTGTACTGTTCGAGCCCTGGAATGCCGAAGTAAGCCGTTTTACTTCCGAGTGCGACAACCAAAGCGTCGTAAGACAGGCTGGAACCGTCGGAAAGTTTGATTTCTTTGCTGTCTACGGAGAAAGAGTTGACCGTTGCGATCTTCAGGTCGACTTCTTTGCCCTTGAACAGTTTTTCGAGCGGCATAGCGATCGCTTTCTCAGCAATGCTGCCTGCAGCCAGACGGTGCAGCTCGGTAATGATTTGGTGTGTAGGGTATTGGTTCACGACCGTAACCCGTGCTTGATCTTTGTTCATATATTTGCGTACGGTCAGAGCGGCAAGCAAGCCGCCGTAACCGGCACCCAAAATGACAATATGTTTTGACATGGTTTTTCCTCCGTCCTTACTGGTTAGATGTATAAAAGATTATTGTTGTTTTGCTTTTTCCGCAGAGATTTGAAGGTAAGCGTTCAGGAACCGGAAGATTTTTTGAGCTTGCGGATCCTTCAGCATTTTAAGCAGACCAAAAAGACCGATCACTTCGTTGCTGTCTTCAGCGCGGTCTTTCGCTTCGATGACAGTAGCGGCGATGTTCTTCACCGAATGCTTCACAGGCTCCACAATTTCGGTGATCGCGCCTACGGTGTCGCTCTTCAGCACTTTGTCGGTAGCGACGGTTTGAGCGAAGTCATAAGACTTTGTCAATAGATTCACAAGCTCAGTCAGCTTTGGAAGCTGGTCGACCAGAATCGTAAGGGATTCCTGCACCTCAGGTTTGAGCAGCTGGTCCAGCACGTCGTTTTGTTCCTTGCCGACAGACACGTTTTGTGTCTCTTGTTCAGAAATTGCTTCTGACATGTCCATTTCTCCTTTGCGTAAGCAGTTGTGCTTAAGTATTTTTATAATGAAAAGGAGCTCATAGACTCCCTTCGAAGGAGTATCTACAAGCCACAAGACCTTTTCCGTCCGAAAAGGCCTAGTCACTATCGTCCTCCTAATGTTAACATAAATGATCGTAAAAAGGACCACTTTACGAAAGAAATGTGAAAAAATATACATGGTATCGCCGCCATCGATTGGAAAAGAGCTTGCAGGCCGGGCGTCCAGCGCAGCGGACCCGCTTATTTCATTCGTTTTAAGCATTTTCCAAACGGCTTGGCGCTATGCATAGGCGGGTTTATTTTTTGAGGAAAGTCTTATGGTATCAAAAAAGCCAATCTCCTTATCTTAAGGAAATTGGCTTATCGTTTGCCCCGGACAGGAAACCCTGCGTGGAAGACGTTATTTGGCTTAGTATCGATCATGGGATCATTCCGCCGGATTTAAGGGATCGGATACCGAATCTACGGCAGCGGGCGCATACTTCCGGTACTGTCTCAGCATGAAAATCCGCCAGCGGAGGATCATGCCAAAGGCCAGAATGAAGAACAGGGCGCCGGTCTGCGGAATCGATACATATTCCTCAATCACCTGGTGCAGCAGCATGCGGACGGCCAGCAGGGCGAAGAGGATAATGATAAAGCTCTTGGAGCGCTGTGCGAAGACCTGTCCTCCGCTTACTTCAAATTTGGTGCTGCGTATCAGCGGATAGGAAAACAGGAACCAGCCGACTAAAAAGGCGATGAGCGCCCACCACAGCGGAATTCTCACAGCCGGGGCGACGAACATCAAAAAACCGGTCGCCATGCCCATCGGCGGAATTAGTATTTTCTTTATCGTAACGGGTCTGTGGCTCGCCTTGAGACGGATGAATATGGTCATCAGGGCCAAAACCAACGTCCCCACGGTCGTTCCAATTTGCAAATACAAGGGACTGATATGAGGCACGTCAAGGACTCCCCTCTTGTCAATATAATTTATCACATCTAATAGTATATCACACAAATAGAGAAGTAAACTTGAACGTCATATGACATCTTTACCTGGCCTTGAGGGCAAGCCCGCCGGGTGGTTATGCGCCGGATTCCAGTCCTTTCAGAAAGGCTCTCATAACAAAATGCAGGCTCTCGTCAAAATCCAGCTTCATCTGGAAGCCGTTGTTCTGTTCCAGGGAGGCGAAGCCGTGCAGGAGGCTCCTCAGGCCGCGGATCGTATGAAATGTGTTCTGTTCCCCGAGACCGTAGGGTTCGAGAACCCGGATAAAGATGCTCAACAGCTGCTCACCCAGCTTTGCGGTTTCCGGGGAATCCGACGCTTCGATTTTGTAAAAGGCCTCATAGAGGCCAGGACGCTGGCGGGCAAACGCCAAGTAGCTTTTGCTCAAGCTCAGAATCGCTTCCTCGCCCGATTTGCCGATGACCGCGTCGCGCATCAAATCGACCAGATGCTGCATGCAGTAAGCGGCAAGCGCGCTGCGCAGGTCCGGCAGTCCGTTCACGTGGTTATACAGGGAAGGGGAGCGGACACCGAGCTTCTGGGCCAGTGCGGACAGCGTCAGGTTATCCAATCCCGCCTCATCGGCCAGTTCGGCCGCAGCAACCAGCAGGGTTTCGCGGTCAAGCCCCATGCGGCGCACCATTATACCGCCCCCTTCTTCAGGGCCTCCTCGGCCCGGGAAATGGCGACAGCCATCTTATCGGTCGGCTGCGGAATCATTTTGCCGTGGCCGACCGCCAGCCAGGTCGGATTCAGACCAGCCAGGCGTTTGGCGCTGGCGATAGAGGTCGCCTTGCTCCAGGTGGCCATCGCCGGGAAAGGGAACAGCGGCTGCATATGGCCCGATACGGCCAGAGCCGCGCGGGTCTGGAAGGCGTCGCCCGCGATAAGGACGCCGCTGCGCGTGTCGTAGAACGCCATATGTCCCGGCGTGTGCCCGGGGGAGGCGACGGCCAGCAGCGACCCGATGCGGTCTCCGTCTTCCAGCAGCACGTCAGGCTTCGTGGTGACCTTGCCCGGGGCGGGGATGTCTCCGCGGACCTGCTCCTGCGGCTCGCCGGGCTCGAGCTCCTTGCTGCCTGCAAGGAGGCGGCTGTCGCGGCGGGAAATATAAGTCGTCACTTGAGGAAGAGCCGCCTTCAGCAGGTCGAATGCCCCGATATGGTCGCCATGCGCATGCGTCAGAACGATCCTTACGATCGGTTTGCCTAAGCGGGCGGCGGCTTGCTGGATGCCTTTTATGCTAAAAGGCATACCGGTATCAATTAGGGTCAACCCGTCTTCTTCTTCAACGAGATACACATTAACGGGAAACAAGCGGGGCATAAAAGCAACCTGGGTTACTTGCTGAACGGTCGTCATTTTCATGGATAACTCCTCCTCAAACTAATCATATTAGTATAATAACTAATGACATTAGTTTTGGCAATACCCAATTTAAAATTAATTAGCGGATATGTGGAAAAGGCTTGGTAAACATGTGGTGAACAACATGTACTGAGAAACGTGTGGGATTAAGGACACGAGGTTATGAGGGTATGAGGGTGTGGGATACGAGGACATGAAGGTAATATGAGACGCGAGGTACAAAAGATATACGATACACAGTACACATGAGATAAAATGAAATTAAAGGATAAAAAAGCGTTTTCAATCAGGAAGATATATACTATAATACCTATTGTAAACCCTTTCATATGTCTAATCTGATTTGGAGCTCCTTCGCTGAAGGGCTCATTTTTTTGTTTATGGGGATTTTGGCTCCGAAAATCTCTCTCGAGTCCGCCGCTGTGATGTTCAATGTGGCGGACTTTTTTGCGCCTGATCGGGTAGTCGGGGAGAGTCGGGACAATCCGCTTTGGCATCTATTCGACCGATTAACAGATGTTTCTTCCAGAAAGTGAGAGCATTCGTCCTCATATGCCGTTTATAGATTCAGATGGCTATTAAAGCAGGGAGGATCGTCATGATAGACCCGAAACGGGAAAGCATGCTGATCGAGCAGGTGTTGGCGGGGCGTAAGGAGGTCTTTGCCGAGCTGGTCGATGCGCATAAAAACAAAATATACGGTCTGCTCCGCAGTATGGGGGCGGGTCATCAGGATGCCCAGGATTATACGCAGGAGGCTTTTGTCAAAGCGTACCGCAAGCTGGCCAGTTACCGCCTGGAATCGAGCTTTGCGTCCTGGCTGTATACGATCGCGGTGAATGTGCTGCGGGATGCGGGACGGCGGAAGTCGTTTCCGCAGGCCCCGGAGGAAGAAGCGTACCAGGCGGTACGGGATGAGAACACGCCAGAGAGGGCTCTCCTTCGCAAGGAAACTCGGCAGGAGGCTTTGCAGTTAGTTCGGGAACTGCCTGAACAATACCGGCTGGTGTTTTTGCTGCGGTACACCAACGAGCTGAGCTACGACGAAATCGGCAGCGTCACGGGCCTGACGGTGGATCAGGTTCGCAACCGGCTGCACCGGGCCAGAAAGCAGCTGCAAAAAAAGCTGAAGGGAAAGGAGGGGATCAGCCGTGAAATGCTTGAATCGTGCTCAGATGGAAGAATTCATTCTTGAAGAAACGTATGCTGGGGCTGGCTTAAATATCCATGTGCAGAACTGCTCTCGCTGTCAGGCATTGATGGCAGAAGTCCGACAGGAGCAGGAAGCCTGGAGCCAAGCGCTGTACCCTGAGCGGCTGACGGATGATTTCACCCGGCAGGTGATGGCTTCCCTGGCTGATGTCCCGATTGAGCCTGCAGCTGAGGAGAACGAGCCGGGCACGATTTTGTTGAGAAAAAAGAGACGTTCTCCGTTCATTCGCCGGGCCGCTCTGGCCGCAGTCTGCATACTGATCGTCGCCGCCGCACTCACGGTTTACGCTCAGCCTTCGATAGCGGATTGGGTGAGGTCGATTTTTGCGAGGGATAATACGGATATTGGGCTGTTGGACTCTCAAACACTCGGACTTGTCCAAAATCCGCATATCAAAGTAAAGGACAAAGGATATACATTAGAAATTAATGAAGTTGTTGTGGATGCGGCGCGGATTATGATGGGAGTCAAAATTACCGACCCGAACGGGAAGCCAGTGGTAAACAAGATAGACTGGAGCCAAGTTACAGTTAAGGATACCGAGGGCAAAGAAGTGGCAAAGCTTTATTCTTTAGGGGGATCCGCCGTAATTGAAAATGTTTCGTCACTTTTCCCGGATGGAGTTAAAACCGATACGCTCACTGTGGAAGGGAAGATCACCCAAATTGGGCGGAAGCTCTTTTCCCACAAGGTCGTTAAAGGGAATTGGAACTTCAAATTTTCCTTGGATATGAAAAAAGCGAATGAACTGACCAAAGTAACGCAATTGGATCAGCAGTATACTACACCAGATGGATTACGCGTTAAGATGGAACGGCTGGTACGAACGCCAAGTGCTGTACGGCTGGAGCTATCTACTTCATTAGATGGGAAGCTGGCTAAGCTGGTCCCGGAATCAGGTTTGGAGAATATGCTTCTCATGTACCATTTTGAGGATGAGAATGGAAATGACTTTTCAAGCGTCAATAACTATAGAAGTCCGCATGTGGAAACGTTGATTGCCCAACAACCACAGTTGGATGGAGATACGCTTCACTGGTACTACACGTTTAAGTATCTTCCCTATGACCGCGAGAAGGTAAGGTTTGTTTTGGACGGGTACTCCATTCCTGTGATAAGCGACGATTCGGTGCAATTTCATCCACTTGAATTGTCTTCGAAGCCAGCCAAATTTAAGGGCCAAGGGGATTCTTTAACCATCAGCAGCATGAAGATTGGCCAAGATCCGAATTCGCTCGAGAAAGAAATGGTTGGTTTGCTTCAGGTGGAAGGAAAATTCAGAAATATGTTTTCCCATGACGAATGGGTGATGAGAGACGAAAAATCAGGTAGGGAATTTCCAGCAAGCTTTAGGGGCTCTTATGGAGGCTTGACCGAGTTTCAGGACGTCAACGGCGACCCCGGCTTTATCGTCGGAGGCTTAACAACCCTTCCCGAAAAAGCGACCCTCATCCGCAAGGTCACCGACAAGTGGTACACCAACGTCAACTGGTCCTTCGACCTGCCGAAAGGCGAGCCCATCAAGGGACTGGAAAACGTGAATCCGGAGGATTATTGGGAAGCTCCATGACGATCTCCCAGCCCACCCCCATAACCGAAACTTTGTATGAAAAAAGCCCCTACCGGCCGCTGCTGGCCGATAGGGGCTTTGATGTCGATAAGACCGATCACTTATTCGTTCAAACGGCCACATAAAATTTCATAATCAAAGGTGACCGGCAGGGGGCCTTGCCCGGCAGCCTGCTGAATCGCTTCTTCCGGCGCGCCCCAGGAGAGCGGGGTCATGCGCAGAAGATGCTCCAAGGCTTCCCCGGCGACGAGCATGCTGTATTCCACATGCTGAACATCCACGCTGGCAAAATTCCTGCCGAACAACTCGGCGGTACGTCCAGTGGCAGGAACGGGCCGTCGGGTAGTGCTGTCGCCAGCAGGAGATGGGCGGTCGATAGTGCGTCCGTCGGCAAGTCCCTTGGCAGGAGATGGCTGGTTTGCAGCCTCACCTTGGAACAAGGCTCGGATTTCCTGCAGATATCGGCTCCCTGGGATGACTTTGATCACCAGGCCATCATGCCGGAGTAGGCGCTGGAACTCCTGGTAGTTTGCCGGAGACAAGATGTTCAGAATGACGTCGAACTGCCGGTCGGCAAACGGGCTGCCGGCCAGGTCGGCCGCACACCAGATCGCCGGTACGCCCGATTTGGCGGCCAGGCGAATCCCTTCTTTGGCGATATCCACGCCCACGCCCAGGATGTCTGGAGCATCCGGCTTCTGCAGGGCAGATAGAATCGCCGCCAAATGGGAGCCCTCGCCGCATCCCGCATCCAAAATGCGCAGCTCCCTCGATTGAGAAGGCGCCGTATCCTCAATTTTGTTGCGAATCGCATCGATCAGCGGGTCAAACAAGCCGTGGCGGCTGGTTTCCCGCCGTGAAGTAAACAGGTCTTTGTTGTATTTGGACCGCACGGCGTGCGGAATCAAGTTGATGTAACCGTCCTTGGACAAGTCAAAACAATGCCGACTGCCGCAGATCATGCTGCGAGATCCGTCCATTTTCAATGGGCGGGAGCAGATTGGGCAGCGAAACAGGTGCTCATGCCGGGATATCAGTCCGGCGAGCACGGTTAATTTAGCGTTGTGCACCAAAAACACCCCATTCATTCGTTTTCCGTTTGAATGAAAAAGGCACAGACAAATAAACCCTCGTCAGTATTTTTTAAAAACGGGGCTGTTGTTATCTGTACCTTACATTAACGGTAACGAATAAACTGAATGATCATGGTTTACACAACCTCTTTCACGCAGGATTTAGGGAGCCTGGAGCCTTAGAGCTAAAGGACAGGATCCCGCTCTAGTATAACAAACTTTTCAGAGCCGGGAAAACGATCGCTGGATCTATCAGGAGAGGAGGTTTAATCCAAGGGGAATTAAGTCAAACTAAGCATACTGGTCCCGAGGAAAAGCAGCCCCGGGAGTCTCGTTAACGTCCTTTATTTATTTTTCAGCGGAAAACGTTCCAAACCCTGGCAATCCGGTTGACACAAGCAACTGTAAACCATATAATTACAGTAATAAGGGGGAGCGAAAATGAATAGTGAGTTCAACATTGCCGTCCATTGTTTAACCCTTCTTAGCTTGAAAGAAGAACGAATGGCTAACAGTGAAGAGATTGCCAAGAGTGTCTGCACGCATCCGGCACGGATTCGGAAAGTGCTTGGACTGCTGCGCAAACAGGGGTATGTAACGACCAAGGAAGGTGTCGGCGGGGGCTATTTGCTGAATCCGGGCACCGAGAAGGTCACATTGGGTGATTTGTACCGTCTGCTTGCAAGAGGATCCTTGAAGCCGAGCTGGTGTTCAGGCGGAGAGGAGCTGCCTTGCGAAGTGGCTTCCAATATCGAGGGAATTATGGATCAGATATACAGCGGCGGAGAAGCCGCGCTGGAGCGGTATCTGGATGGCATTACGCTGACGGATGTCATTAAGCAGATCGAGGAAGCGGGCAGCGCGGCAAACCCCACGTGATGAACAGAATGGAACGACATGAAGTCCGGCGTAAGCCGGGCTTTTTTGTGCTGTTACGGAGTACAGCACGAACCTTCGGGTTCGTATATCACTAAAAAGTGCCGTCTTCACGAAATGAAGGGAACGCTGCATAATGCTGTTAACCGATCTAGGAGGCGAATGATGATGAACGATTTTGTTAAGGTAGAGGTGCTGCATACAGGCCGATTGAAATATGACCGCTCGCTCGCATTTAAGGAATTGGACAGCATACCTCCGGTGAATCAGCGGGGCGAATCCTTCCAGTCCGAAGTTCCGCTGTCCAGCTATTTGATTGAGCATCCCAGTGGACGGCGCGTTGTCGTCGATGCCGGATGGCATGAGGATATACGAACCCGGCCGGAACAGCACCTGGGCAGCGATTTATGGCAGTTCATCGAATACGATTTGCCTGCCGGCAGCTCTGTCAGGGAACAGCTGCAGGCGCGCGGGCTTACCCCAAAAGATATTGACCTTGTTGTCATCAGCCATCTGGATGTCGATCATATCAGCGGCCTTGAGCTGCTGAAGGGGGCGGGTCGTTTTCTTGTCAGCCAGCCGGAATGGGAGTTTGCGGCCGTGAGCCAGGAGGCATGGCACCAGGAAGTGCTCGTAACGCCATTTGCTCTCGAGCCGATCCCCTACGGCCCGTATCAAGCGGGTCTGGATGTATTCGGCGACGGCTTGCTGTATCTGGTTCATACCCCGGGACATACGCCAGGGCATTTGTCTATTTTGGCCAAAGTAGAGAAAGGGTGGCTGCTCCTGGCTTCCGATGCCGGGTATGCGGAAAGATCCTGGCAGGAGATGATTCTGCCGGGGATTACGTCGGATCCGGATCAGGCGATGAAATCGCTGCAGTGGGTGCGGGAATTCGCCGGGAGAGAGGACTGCGTTGCGGCGCTGGCCCATCATGAGGCGAAGCCGATTCCTATGCGGTTTTAAATGTCCGGGAAACAGACTTGATGCAGGAGAGCGTAGCCCTTTTCTTGGAAAACGGCAGCGGGTGCGTTATATTGGACATAAAACGCATTCGAAAAACATTCCAAAGGAGAAGGGCTATGTGCAGAAATATCAAAACGCTGTTTAATTTTGATCCGCCGGCTACCGATGAAGAGATTCAGGCTGCATCCCTGCAGTATGTGCGCAAGCTGTCAGGCTTCCAGAGCCCGTCGAAGGCGAATGAGGAAGCTTTTAATCTGGCGATAGCGGAGGTCGCCGCGGCATCCAGGAAGCTGCTGGACTCCCTGGTTACAAACTCCAGTCCCCGTGATCGCGAGATCGAGGCTCAGAAGGCGAAAGAGCGGTCAGCCAAGCGGTTCGGAACGGCAGAGGCGTAAGCGGCGGGGTTAGGCAGTACGAGGCTTAGACGGCGGTAGTCAACTAATGGGCGCATGCTTGGACCAGGCTGGAATGAAGAAGCCATAGGTTACGCCAAAGCTCATGGTCTGAGCAACCGGCCTTGGCATAAGCAAAGTGAGCCCGCCATGTAGACCGACGCCGCACCGAAGTTTAGACAAACCAAAGACAAACTGTAGACAAACCGAAGAACGCCCCGGAATTCCGGGACGTTCTTTATTCTTCCTCTACCGTCAGCAGGAAGACAGGGGATTCAGACTGTTAACGGCTGGTTTTTGAGCACCGCCTGCCACTTTTCGTACAGCTCCCGCGGCTTGCCGGATTCCAGCAGTGCCTTGCCCGTATACAGGCCTTCCTCGACAGACTGCACCCGATCCGCCAGATGCAGGCGCACTGCCGCGTTCAGCAGCACCTGATACATAAAAGCCATATTGCCCTTGCCCTGCAGCACCTGGCCGGTGACCGCCGCCTGCTCGGCCGGCGTCCAGTCGACCTCCGGCAGCGGCGTATCCAGGCCAAAGCTCTCCGGATCGATGATCTGAAGCGAAGCCTCCCCGTGTTCGATCCGGTAGGTCCGGGTCGGGCGGTGGATATACAGCTCATCCGAGCCTTCGCTTCCCTGGATAATCATGGCCCGCTCATAGCCAAGGTTCATGATGAGCCGGCCGAGCCGGTCAAAGACCGTGTTATGGTACACCCCGAATGTTAAGAAAGGGGAGTGCCCGTAATCCGCAAACTTCTCGGCCGTGTTAAGCACGGTCCGCATGCCGAGCTCCTCGCGAATGGGGCGAAGCTTCGCCAGCGGCGGACACCAAGTCTCGGCATGGGCGTACAGTACGCCCGTCTGGCGCGCTGCTTCCAGGCACAGCTCCCTGGACAGCGACGGATCGGAAATACCCATTGCGGCAAAAACATCGGCCAGCGTCATCCCCCACTTCGGCGGAAGGGACGCCGACCCGTGCAGGGTGACAGGCAGCCCGGCGGCAGCCAGCACAAACGAGGTGGCAATCGTGGACATAAAGGACGATTTTCGCCCATCATACGGGCCGGCGCAGTCGATGCCCTGCGGAAGGTCCGAACGGGCGGCGTGTTTGCGCAGGACCGACACGAAGGCTTCCAGCTCTTCTACGCTTTCCATTTTGATGCGTTCGGCGATAAAAAACGCCCCGATCTGGGCGGGCGAGGCCGTTAAACCGAGGATCGCTTCAGCCGCCTGGAGGGCTTCCTCATAGGTCAGGTCACGGGCGCCCCGCTTGCCCCGGCCGACTTCTTTTAATAAATGGATCATGATTTCTTGGCACCTCCCGAACCGGATTCCTGAAGCAGCTGATACAGCTTGACGATGGAGGTCGCGACGTCCACCATCCGTTTTCGTTCATTCATCGCCTGCTTGCGCAGGACGTCATAGGCTTCGGATTCCGATATATTTTTGAGTTCGCACAGAATCCCCTTGGCCATATCGATCCACTTTCGTTCCTCAATGCGGGCGAGAAGCTGCTTGCGCTCGTTCTTCCACTGCTGCCGCTCATAAAAGTGGGCGGAGCTGAAATGCAGCGACCAATGCAGCTCGTGCGCTTTCATGGTCGGAAATAAAAGCCCGTCAATAATAACATCATCCTCACATGCCTCGAGGGACATGGAAGCGGCCGTATCGCTGCACCACCAAAGAACTGGCGTTTGTTTGTGTTTCTCGAGCTTGCCGCACCAAGCCTTGATCTCGGAGACCGGAAGGTGAAGCACCGCACCGTCCGCATCTCCGATTCCGGCGATCGCCTGCTCCTCATTGCGCGCTAGATGGACTTGGTACCCGTAGGAACGAAGGATGTACTCCGGCAGAAGCGTCCTGCTATCTGAATCACTTCGCTCTGAAGGAGGGGTCTGGCGGTGGATAACCAGCAATGAACGCATGCATAGACGCTCCCTTCTTAATTCAGTCCAGTCAGAGTTTAAGATGAGTGCAACAGATTTGTATGTTAATTTATATAACATAAAACAAGGTGACATGTCGATAACCAAATCGAAATGGTTTTCTCATGTTAAATATGTTGACAAACATTCGCGAGGTAGTGTATATTTCCATCAAGAACTTGATAACAGCCGGATACAACGGTGTATCCTTTATAGCGGCAATGAAGCCTGCTTTCGACTCCTGAACCAGAGTGTGTCCACTCTGTCCGGGGCCTGAAGGCGGGCTTTTCTGGTTTTTGGTACAAGATTCAGAAGATTGGACTATTGAGGGGAGCGGAAGAGACATGGCGACGAAAAAGCTGGTCATGGTCGGTAACGGGATGGCGGGGGTAAGGGCGCTGGAGCATCTGCTGAAGCTGGCGCCGGATGCGTACGAAATCACGATTTTCGGGGCGGAGCCTTATCCCAACTACAATCGGATCATGCTGTCATCGGTCCTTGCGGGCGGTGCGGATATTCAGGAAATTGTGATCAACGACTGGGACTGGTACAAAGAGAACCGGATTCAACTATATGCCGGGCACATGGTGACCCGAATCGATACGAAAAACCGCGTCGTTTACTCCGATCAAGGTGCAGAGGCGAAATATGACGTGCTGATTATGGCGACGGGCTCCAATCCGTTCATGCTCCCGCTTCCGGGCGCAGATAAGGAAGGGGTCATCGCCTTCCGGGATATCAAGGACTGCGAAATGATGATGGAGACGTCCAAGAAGCACAAAAAAGCTGTGGTCATCGGCGGCGGACTGCTGGGACTCGAAGCGGCGAGAGGGCTGCTGCACCTCGGCATGGACGTCTCGGTCGTCCATATCCATCCTTATTTAATGGAGCGTCAGCTGGACGAAACCGCATCGCGGATGCTGCAGCGGGAGTTGGAAGCCCAAGGGATGACGTTTCTGCTGAGCAAACATTCCGAGTCCATTATGGGGCGCAAGCGGGTCAAGGAGCTTCGCTTCACCGACGGCACCCGGGTCGACGCCGATTTGATCGTCATGGCGGTCGGCATCCGGCCGAATGTGGCCTTGGCGAAGTCCGCCGGAATTGAGGTCAACCGGGGCATCGTCGTCAACGATTATATGGAAACGAACATTCCCGGCATCTATGCCGTCGGCGAGTGCGCGGAGCACCGGGGCATCGCCTACGGACTGGTCGCCCCCCTGTATGAACAAGGGGCGGTGCTCGCCAAACGGCTTGCGGGCGTCGATACCGCTGGTTATGCCGGCTCCGTGACTTCCACCAAATTGAAGGTGTCGGGCGTAGATGTATTCTCCGCGGGGCATTTTGCCGAGCCGGAGGGCACCAGGGCGTTGCGCTACCAAGATGAAGTGGAGGGTGTGTATAAAAAGATCGTCATCCACGACGACCGGCTCGTCGGCGCCGTTTTGTTCGGGGACACGGGCGACGGCTCCAAGCTGTTCTCGCTGATGAAGAGCCGGGAATCGGTCAAGGGCCGGGAAAAGGAGCTGCTGCTCGGCTTCGCTGTCGGCGCGGGAGCTTCCGTATCGCCGGAAGAACGGCTGGCCAGTCTGCCGGATGACGAGATCATCTGCGGCTGCAACGGCGTCACCAAAGAGACGATCAAGGACGCGATCCTGAACAAAAACTGCACGACCGTGTCGTCGGTCAAGGCTTGCACCAAAGCGTCCGGATCCTGCGGCGGCTGCAAGCCGCTCGTAGAGGGACTGGTTCAGCTCTATGCGGGTGATGCGGCAGGAGAGCCGGTCAAAGAAGGCATATGCGGCTGCACGACGCTGAACCGGGACGAAATCGTCGCGGAAATCTCCCGGATGGGACTGAAGTCCATCAAAGAAGTGATGAATGTGCTGGGCTGGAACAATCCCGAAGGCTGCTCCAAGTGCCGTCCGTCGCTGAACTACTATTTGGGCATGCTGTTCCCCGAGTCTTATAAGGATGAAAAAGAATCCCGGTTCACCAATGAAAGATACCACGGGAACATTCAGAAGGACGGAACCTATTCCGTAGTGCCGCGGATTTACGGCGGCGTCACTTCTCCGTCCGAGCTGAAGAAAATCGCCGAGGTTGCCGAGAAATTCGACGTGCCGATGGTCAAGATCACCGGCGGGCAGCGGATCGATCTGCTTGGCGTCAAAAAGGAGGATCTCCCGAAAATGTGGGAGGAGCTCGACATGCCTTCCGGTTATGCTTACGGCAAAGCGCTCCGCACGGTCAAAACCTGCGTCGGTTCCACCTTTTGCCGGTTCGGTACCCAGGACTCCATCGGCATGGGCATCCGGCTTGAAAAAGAGCTGGAACGTCTGAGTACACCGGCCAAGGTGAAGCTGGCCGTATCGGGATGTCCGCGGAACTGCGCGGAAGCGACGATTAAGGATTTCGGCGTGGTCGCCATCGATGGCGGCTGGGAGCTTCATGTCGGCGGCAACGGCGGCGTGCATGTGCGGGCAACCGAACTGCTCTGCGTCGTGAAAACCGAGGATGAAGTAGTGGAGTGGGCGAGTGCCTTTATTCAATATTACCGCGAGCATGCGCAGTGGAACGAACGGACTTCGGTCTGGATTGAGCGGGTCGGGCTGGACAGCGTGAAGAAGGCTCTGGAGAAGAAGGAAGACCGCGAGGCTCTCCATGCGCGGCTGAAGCTGGCGCTCAGCACGCAGAAGGATCCGTGGAAGGAGATTTTGTCCGACAAGGAACTCCGCAAAAACTTTGAACCTCTGCCGAATGCAGAGCCTGTGAAGAACTAAGGGGGAAACGGGATGGTTAAACATCTGATCGGAAATATAGCGGAAATCGATCCGAAAGGATCGCGAACGGTAGTGCTGGAGGGAACGGAGATTGCCTTGTTCCGCTTAAGCGACGGGGATATTTTGGCGGTGGAGAACAAGTGCCCGCACAAAGGAGGAAAGCTCTCCGAGGGCATGGTGTGCGGCAAGGATGTGCATTGTCCGCTGCACGACTGGAAAATCGACCTGCGCAGCGGTTGCGTGCAGGAGCCGGATACCGGCAAGGTCAGCACCTATGAGGTTGAGGTGGATCCGGTAAGCGGGGCAATTTATTGCCTGACGGAATCTTAAGCGAGAGGGAGGAGGAGCAGCCGATGGATTACGTAAAACCAGGCGAGGTTCTAAATGACATGATTGAGGGAGGTGCGAACAAAGCAAAGCTGAGTCCGGGGCAAATGCTGGTGCGCAGCATGCTCGCGGGGGCGATTCTGGCCTGTGCCACGACGCTGGCCTTTACCGCTTCATCCCAAACGAATATTCCGATGGCCGGTGCGCTTATTTTTCCCGTAGGCTTTGTGATTATCGTGCTGCTCGGGCTGGAGCTGGTGACGGGGAGCTTTGCGCTCATTCCGCTGGCGGTGCTGCAGAAAAAGGCCTCGGTCCGCTCTATGCTCGGCAATTATGGCTGGGTCATCCTCGGCCATGTGATCGGCTGCCTGGTCTATGCGGTGCTGTACGGCCTGACCATTACCAAAATGGGGCACGACATGAGCAGCCCGCTTGTCCAGACGATCATCAAGACGAGCGAAGCAAAGACGCTGGCCTATAAGGAGCTCGGCGGCGAAGGCCTGCTGCTGGTCGTGATCAAGGCGATGCTGTGCAACTGGATGGTGACGCTGGGCGTGGTCATGGCGTTCACGTCCAAGTCCACCGCTGGCAAAATCGCTGCGATGTGGCTGCCGATCCTCATCTTCTTCGGCCAAGGATTCGAGCACGCCGTCGTCAATATGTTCGTCATTCCGGCCGGGATGATGCTGGGCGCCAACGTCAGCTTTGCCGATTGGTGGCTGTGGAACCAGATCCCTGTGCTGATCGGCAACTTCATTGGCGGCGCTTTGTTTACGGGCGTAGCGTATTACGTGTCCATCCGCGGGTTTGGCAGAAGTAAATCCGGAGCGATCGGATCGGCCGGAGCCCGAGGCTCCATGGAGGCGGCGGCTGTGTCTGCCGAACGCGGCCGATGAAGCCGGGCATGGTGTCTATCGTCGGCGCCGGTCCCGGTGATCCGGAGCTCATTACGTTAAAGGCGCTCCGGCGGATCCAGGAGGCGGATGTCATCTTGTATGACCGCCTGGTGAACAAGGAACTGCTTGGGTACGCGAAGAAAGGCGCGGCGCTCGTCTACGTCGGCAAGGCGCCGGGACAGCATGCGGTGCCGCAGGCGGAAATCCATGAGCAGCTCGCCGCGTTCGCCATGAAGGGCAAACAGGTCGTGCGGCTGAAAGGCGGCGATCCGCTGATCTTTGGCCGAGGCGGCGAAGAGGCGCAGGAGATGGCGCTGCGCGGCATCCCGTTCGAGTTCGTGCCGGGCGTTACCTCGGCGATCGGCGCCGCCTCGTCGGCGGGTATCCCGCTGACCCACCGCGGGCGGAGCGCCTCGGTCGCCTTCGTCAGCGGCTCGAGCAGTGCCGGCCGAGAGCAGGGTCCCCGCTGGGACCTGCTCGCCCAGGGCGTCGACACCCTGGTCGTGTACATGGGTGTCGCCGGCATGGCCGATATCTGCCGCGAGCTGATCGCTCACGGCCGGCCGCATTCGGCCCCGGCTGCGATCGTCGAGCAGGGGACGAGCGAACAGGAGCGGGTCATTACCGGCACGGTGGGCAGCATCCACAAGCTGGCTTCCCTCATGCACGTCAAAAACCCGGCCTTGCTCATTTTCGGCGAGGTGGTGCATGTGCGGGAGCAGCTGCTCCGCCTGGCCGAGGAGGCTGAGGAGCGGATCGGGTAACTTTAGGAAAGCATTGAGAAGGGACAACCGAAAGGGGGCCGGTCTAAACCAGCGGCTGACTGATTATCCCGGCGAATAATCCTGCAGGATTTTAAAATCGAGATCAAGTAAGCTTCACGATGAGTAGGGCTCTGCCGCGGCGCAGGGCCTTTTTCATCGGATTCGGTAAACGTTTTAGATCATAAAAGATTCATTGCGTGAACCACATCTCGTTTTTATTCCTATTGTACTCATCGGATTAATATTCTATAGTAAGGTCAAAGACCCCTATCTCTTCTTTAAAGGACGGTGAACCCCGATGAAGGAAATTCCGGAACCCTATGTCAAAGCGAATCAGACCGGCATCGTGCTGTTTGTGATCCTGACCGCTGTGTTCAACCAGCCGTACATTTTGCTGGCGCTATGGATCATTCAGGTGCTTGGATTGCTGACAGGAAAAAATGCGTTCGTGCTCCTGGCCAAACCGTTTCTGCGTGTCCAAGGCAAACCGACTCAGGCACTGGAATTGCAGCGGTTCAACAATGTGCTGGCCGTGCTTTTCCTGACGCTGTCGCTGCTCTTTTTTGCGCTGCAGCTGCCGGTGTTCGGGTATATTTTTGCGGCGATGCTGTTTCTGGCGGCATTTGTGGCGCTGTGCGGTTACTGCATCGGCTGTACGGTGTATTTTCAATACAAGCAGTTTAAGGCGAGAAGACGGATTCATTCATAAACGGGTTTAATATACAGGAAAGTGGCCGCCCATCGGTCCGTTCATTTCCATTCCATCAGGCGCTCGCAGGAGCGCTTTTTTGCTGCGTCACGCCCGTTAATCAGCCCAAGGCAGTCGCCGAGAATAAAATAGGGTAATATATAGAATGAATTACAGAAATGAATCTATAATTTATTCAGATGAGGATCCTATTTTTGAATGGACAAGGAGTGGTGAATGGTGAACCCGGAAAATAAAAGCTTCTTCTATACAGGTACATACGCCCCTGAGGCGGAAAAGGGGATTTTCCTCTGTTCCCTCGACACGGAAACCGGAGAAATGGCCGTCGTGAACGGCCTGCCCGGCATTGCCAATCCCTCGTATCTGACGCTGAACGCGGCGGGGGACCGGCTGTATGCGGTGAGCGAAACGGGAAGCGGCGAAATCTTCGCCTATTCGATCGACAACGAAACCGGCGAGCTGCATCTGCTGGACCGGATGCCGACGGAAGGGGCGGACCCCTGCTATGTCTCCTTGACCCGGGACGGGCAGTTTGCGATGGTGTCCAATTATTCCAGCGGGCATATCAATGTGTTCCGGATCGGCGAAACCGGCGGGCTGGCGGAGATGAGCTCCATCGTCAAGCACAGCGGGCGCAGCATCCGGGACGACCGGCAGGAGGGGCCGCATCCGCACTCGATTTTTCAGGATCCGGAAGGTAGGTTTGTGCTGGTCTGCGACCTGGGGCTGGATGAAATCGTGCTCTACCGCCTGGAAGACGGCAAGCTGGTGACCCATGGGGAAGTAAAAACGACGCCTGGAGCGGGACCGCGGCACTTTGATTTTCATCCGTCCGGCAAGTGGGCGTACGGCATTAACGAGCTCGACAATACGGTAACGGTGTTTGCCTATAACGGTCAGGCCGGGGAATTGAAAGTGCTGCAGAACGTATCTACGCTGCCTGAGGATTTTACCGGGGAGAGCTTCTGCGCCGACATCCATATTTCCCCTTGCGGGCGTTTCCTGTACGGGTCCAACCGGGGAGATGACAGCATCGTCCTGTTCCATATTAACGAGTCGACCGGTGAGCTGACTCCGGTGGATTGGGTGTCGACGGGCGGCGAGTTTCCGCGCAATTTCGCGATCATTTCGGGATACCTAATAGCAGCAAACCAGAATACCGGCAATATGCTGTCGTACAAGATCGATTCGGATTCCGGGCGATTGACCCCGACCGGCTTTGCGCTGGAGCTGTCGAAGCCGGTATGCATCCAGCAGTGGGTGAAGGGAGAATAGCAGGCTAATTTCTTAACAACCAAAACCAGGGTTCCATTTTATGGTTCCCCTGGTTTTTTTGTTGTGATACATTGGGGTTAGGCTCCATTGCACATTTCCGATATGACGGAGCGATGAGAGGGGATAGGATGAGGAAGTTCCGATGGCTCGATTACGCGATTGTGTTTGTCCTCGTTTTTGGTCTGGGGATCATCAATATCGTCCCGCCGGCCCATTATGCTGCCGTTGTGGCCAGTCTCGCGGTATCCGCAATGCTGGTCAGTCTGGTGGTCGGCACCGTCACGAACCTGGCGTTCAGGTCCAGAAAGAGAAATTGATTTTTGTGAAAAAAAGGTTTGACAGGTACGTTTCGGCTCACTACAATATACCCATATAACATACTAATCAGGTAGGAATAATTACAAATTGCAGTTCTCACCGTACGGACGGAGGAACCTCTGGAACAGGAGCAGACAGGTCAATTCATGACCGTTTTGTCTGCAGGCTGTGCCGGATTTTCCTCTGTCCTTTTTTGCTTGGCGAACACCGGCCAAACCGAGAATTTCACGATGAATCATGGTCAGGCCGTACATTTTATCACTGGGGAGTGGGTCATATGGTACACGTATGGAGAAGAAAACAAATCGTAAGGCGGGGAGTGAGCGCAGGTCTGGCCCTGCTGCTGGCTGCATCGCTGGCGGCCTGCGGAAATGGAAGCGGCAGCGGAAGTACGGACAAAGAGGCGGGGGGCACCGCCGAAGGGAAAAGCACGGAGGCGCAGGCGGACAGCTCGGCCAAACCGGTTGAACTGCTGAACGTCTCCTACGACCCGACACGGGAGCTGTACGAGAACTACAACAAGGCGTTTGCGGCCTATTGGGAAAAAGAAAAGGGCCAGAAGGTCACAATTAAGCAGTCGCATGGGGGCTCGGGGGCGCAAAGCCGTTCCGTTATCGACGGACTCGAAGCGGATGTAGTCACGTTGGCACTCGGCTATGACATCGATGCGATTCAGAAGAAAGGCTTGATCAACGAAGGCTGGGAAAGCAAATTCGAGCACAACAGCACGCCGTACAGCTCGACGATCGTGTTTCTGGTGAAAAAGGGCAACCCGAAGAACATCAAGGATTGGGGCGATCTGATCAAAGGCGACGTGGAGGTCATCACGCCGAATCCGAAGACATCGGGCGGCGCCCGCTGGAATTACCTGGCGGCGTGGGGCTACGCCTTGAAGCAAAACAATAACGACGAGGCCAAAGCGCAGGAGTTCGTCAAGGAACTGTTCAAGCACGTACCCGTGCTCGACACCGGCGCCCGCGGAGCGACGACAACCTTCGTAGAGCGCGGCATCGGCGACGTGCTGCTTGCCTGGGAAAACGAGGCCATGCTGTCGGTCAAGGAGCTGGGTCCGGACAAATTCGACATCGTCTATCCATCGGTCAGCATCCTTGCCGAACCGCCGGTCGCCGTCGTTGACAAAGTCGTGGATAAGCGCGGAACCCGCGAGGTAGCCGAAGCTTACCTGAAGTACCTGTACTCGGAGGAAGGCCAAACGATCGCCGCGGAGAACTTCTACCGGCCGACACTGGATAGCGTCAAGGAGAAGTTCAAGGACAAATTCCACGACATCAATCTGTTTACGCTGCAGGATGTGTTCGGAACATGGGATGAGACGCAGCAGAAGCATTTTAGCGACGGAGGCATTTTCGATCAAATTTATACGCCTGGCAGCTGATCGGCGCACACAAGGCCGAAGGCAGGAAAGGATGAACGGTCATGAGTCAAGTGAATGCAGCCCGGCGGAGGGTGCTGCCGGGTTTTGGGCTGACGCTGGGATACAGCGTGCTGTATTTGAGCCTGGTGGTGTTGATCCCGCTGTCGGCGCTCCTCCTAAATTCCACAGGGCTGAGCTGGGACAAATTTTGGCATGTGGCTACCGACCCGCGGGTGCTGGCCTCTTACAAGATCAGCTTTTTGACCTCGGCGGCGGCCGCCTTGATCGACTCGATCCTGGGGCTGCTGATCGCTTGGGTGCTGGTGCGTTACGAGTTTCCCGGTAAAAGGCTGTTTGACGCGCTGATCGACCTGCCCTTTGCGCTTCCGACCGCGGTAGCGGGAGTAGCCCTTACGGCACTCTACTCGCAAAATGGCTGGATCGGCTCGCTGCTGGAGCCGCTGGGCATCAAGGTGGCCTTTACGCAGCTGGGCATTACGATCGCGCTAATGTTCATCGGCATTCCGTTCGTTGTGCGGACCGTGCAGCCTGTGCTGCAGGACGCGGAGCGGGATGCTGAAGAAGCAGCCGCCACGCTCGGGGCGAAGCGATTCCGGACGTTTCGGACCATCATTTTGCCGGAGCTGATTCCGCCGCTCCTGACGGGCTTTGCCCTGGCGTTTGCACGCGGCATCGGGGAATACGGCTCGGTCGTATTCATTTCCGGCAATATGCCGATGAAGACGGAGATCGCCCCGCTGCTCATCATGTCAAAGCTGGAGCAGTACGATTATGCCGGCGCCGCCGCCGTAGCGATCCTGCTGCTGCTGATCTCGTTTCTGCTGCTGCTCGTCATCAATTCGCTGCAGCGGTGGACACGGCGCTCGGTGCGTTAATGCCCCGTCAGGGTTTAATCTGGCCCGGACTATACCCTATGCTCAAGTGTCACTAAGAAAAGGAGGGCTTCCCTATGGCAGGTACCGTGCCCATGACTTCCGTTCAAACGAGTGCCCAGG
Source organism: Paenibacillus sp. FSL R5-0378 (assembly GCF_038009285.1). Lineage (NCBI taxonomy): Bacteria > Bacillati > Bacillota > Bacilli > Caryophanales > Paenibacillaceae > Paenibacillus > Paenibacillus sp. FSL R5-0378. The sequence continues at coordinate 250,899 of NZ_JBBPAY010000001.1, read as the reverse complement.
CTTCGCCGGCCACGACAGAAGCGGCCTGGGTGAAATGGCTGCTAATCGCGGCGGCCGGGCTGGCGATGCTGTGGCTGATCGTGCTGCCGCTGCTCATCGTCCTCACCGAGGCGCTCAAGAAGGGATGGGATGTGTACGTCGTAGCTCTCGCCGATCCAGATGCGCTGTCCGCCCTGAAACTGACGCTCATCGTTGCGCTGGTGACCGTTCCGCTGACCACGGTGTTCGGCATCGCCGCGGCCTGGGCCATTACTAAATTCAAGTTTCGCGGCAAAGGGGCACTGATCACGCTGATTGACCTGCCCTTTGCGGTGTCGCCCGTCATCGGAGGGCTGATCTTCGTGCTCGTGTTTGGGGCGAACGGCTGGTTCGGCCCCTGGCTGAGCGACCACGATATCAAAATCATCTATGCCGTGCCGGGCATCATCCTGGCAACGCTGTTCGTGACCTTTCCCTTCGTGGCGAGGGAATTAATCCCGCTGATGGAGGACCAGGGCACCCAAGAGGAGGAGGCGGCCGTAACGCTGGGCGCACGCGGCTGGCATGTATTTACCCGGGTGACGCTGCCGAATATCAAATGGGGCCTCCTGTACGGGATGATCCTGTGCAACGCCCGCGCTATGGGGGAATTCGGGGCGGTGTCGGTCGTCTCCGGGCACATCCGCGGACAGACGAATACGCTGCCGCTGCATGTTGAAATTTTGTATAACGAATACCAATTCTCGGCGTCATTTGCAGTGGCATCGCTGCTCCTGCTGCTGGCGCTGGTCACTCTTCTTTTTAAAAGTTGGCTGTCGTGGAAAAATGCTCATTGACAGCGATTTTACCCGCGTGATAATGTTAAACCATACTAATTTGGTTGGAAAAGAAGGATTATTATTACATTCATCCCCAATGGCTCATATTCCTTAAAATCCAGGAACTAAAGGAGGCGTCAATTGTGGCAAAACCTCTTATCGTTGATGAAGTATGGAAGGAACGTATTGCGAGTCAGCTGAACGATATGGAATTCGGTTCGCTTCACATCGTTGTGCATGAGGGACAGATCGTGCAGATGGAGCGGACGGAACGCAAACGGTTCGAGAACACGCCGGGCAGCTCCGTGAAGGCGGCAGCAAGAGCCGAGCGGAGGACCGGAAGAGAGTCCGGGCTGCGCTAGCCGCGACGCCCCCCGTCAGCATGACGAACGGACAATAAATAACCCCGCTGAATGCCTTACCTTCCATCGTGGAAGGGGCAGGACAGCGGGGTTATTTTTTTAAGAGATCAGAAAGTATAAGTTTCGGAGCTCCTGCTTCCTGATCTCGCAAGAAAAAATTCCAACGGAAGAAGCGCCAACTCTATTCCACAAATGGAACGAGGGGGGAGGGCCGCAGGACGCAGGCTGTGGAGACTCAGCGATCCTTCGGATTCTCTTCGTTGTCTTGGGTTACTTCGCGGTGGCCGGCATAGGGCCGGTTCCGGCGGCTGGGCTTGGGGTTCAGGTTAAAGCCGAACAGGAACAGCACCACCTGGACGGCCAGTATGTAAGGTGCCGCGGTCAAACCGAGCAGATGCAGAAGCGCCACCGCGGCGATGATCAAGGCGAGCAGCCGGTACAGAATGCCCGGCGTATCCCTTCGGGTATCCATGATGACCCAGTACAGGAAGAGCGTGGCCGCGAGGCATGAAATGAGCCGCGTCCACAGCTCAAGGCTTGTCCACGACAAGGCGGCGGCGCCGCTGTCCTGAAAGCCGTTATACAGCTGGATGAACCAATACAGGGTGAGGACCAGAGCGGCGAAAGGAACCGCTGGACGGATCATTCTCCAGAAGCTGGTGCCCCAGCCGGGATTGTCTATTTTGCGGATCAGCACCGATTGTTCATGAATCCGCCGGTGGATTTCCCGGTCCAGCATTTTCTGCAGCATCAGGAGCCGGGAGAAATCCCGTTCGCGTATGTAAGCATCGATCATGTCCAGCAGCTCCGGAGTCATCAGCGGGGCCGCCTTGCATTCCTGGAGCAGCTGGACAAGCTGGTCCGGCTCCTGGGCGCCGACATGGGCGGCTTCCACTTCTTCGCCAAGGACGCCCTGCGCCCGGCTGTACAGGGCAAGGGTGCGCTGCAGCAGCTCCAGCCGCGCGGCGGCCTCGGCCCTCAAGGAACGGGATGTGCGGATGTACAGCCAGAGGAAGACGATGACCGCGAGCCCAGCTACGATCAAATTCGACTCCGTTCCGGTCAGCCGGTCAAGGCCGGCCTGTAGAGCAAGGGACAACAGCGCCACCTCCCTTCATTCATTATTATTTTATCAAGATCAGGAATTTCAAAGGTGAAGCTGAATGATTCAATGATCGCAAGAAAAACTTCCGCTAAACGTGGTCTGTCTCCTGTGGATTTGCATCAACAGCTGTTTTTCTTTAGATCATGGAATTTCAAACTTTAGGCGAAGCAAGAAAAACTCAATGATCGCAAGAAAAACCTCCGCTAAATGTGGTCTGTCTCCTGTGAAGTTTCATCAATAGCCGTTTTTCTTTAGATCATGGAATTTCAAACTTTAGGCGAAGCAAGAAAAATTCAATGATCGCAAGAAAAACTTCCGCTAAACGTGGTCTGTCTCCTGTGAAGTTTCATCAATAGCCGTTTTTCTTACTATTGCATAACCTTTCCGGGATTTCAACAGGTTAACCTGCGCTACTCGAGGTTTGCGGATAATATATGGGGCAGCTCATCGAGCTCCCGCAGCAGGTCCTGCAGCGTCCCGTTATGCTTGGCCCTGGCCTTGATGTTCAGATGATACAGGCTGCTGTCGCCCGGGTCTTGTTCGAGCTGGTAGGAGGTCACTGCGATTTTACGCGCCGACAGGCGCTCTAGAATCGGCTTCACGGACTCCTTGTCGTCCAGCTCAAATGAAATGCTGAGCGCTTTGCCGGTTTTGAATATGCTCAGCAGCTCCAGGCCGATCATGACGAGAATCGTGGCGCTGATCCCGGCGGCATACATGCCCGAGCCGATGGTCAGGCCGATGCCGGATGTAGCCCACACGCCGGCCGCGGTCGTCAGGCCGCGCACGCTTTTCCGCTCGATAATGATCATGCCAGCACCTAAAAAGCCGATGCCGCTGACGGCTTGGGCGGCGACCCGGCTCGGGTCGAGCGCCACGTGGTCGTGGTCCATAATGTCGAAGAAACCGTACTTGGATACCAGCATAATTAATGCGCTTCCAACCGCAACGAGAAAGTGGGTGCGCAGCCCCGCCTCCTTGGCCCTCAGCTCCCGCTCAAGGCCGATTACGGCTCCAAGCAGGCCAGCCACGGCCAGCCGGACGATAAATTCACCAATCATGTGACAACAGCTCCTCTCCATGCTACAAATGTTTTTGCAACCATCCACCGTCCCTAAAGTACTGCTCCCAGGTAACATTACCCATTCCGCCCGCCGATGCCAATCGGGATTTTCAGCCCCGCCCTGAATTGGGTAAGTATTGAGCAAACGATGAGACACGGGAGGCGGAGGTTATGGATTATGGCATGATCACCATAAAATTAATTACGGGATTCATCGGCTTGTGGCTGATGACCCGGATTCTCGGGAAAAAGGAAATTTCCCAGCTAACCCCCTTCGACTTCGTCTCCTCGCTTATGCTGAGCGAGCTGGTGGGGAATACGGTATACCAGAAGGACGTCCACTATGGCCAGCTCCTGTTCGGACTGGCGGTTTGGTTTATCCTATCGTATTTATTTGAAAAAGTCACCCAGTATGCACGCCGAACCAGGGGGCCTTTGGAGGGTACGCCTTCCATATTAATACACAACGGGAAAGTGGATATGCGGGAAATGAAAAAGAACCGGCTGGATTTTGAGCAGCTGCGCATGATGCTGCGTCAAAAGGATATTTTTTCCCTGCGCGAGGTTGCTTATGCCATCTTTGAAACGAACGGCTCGCTCAGCGTTCTGAAGAACGCGGATTTTGAGGCGGTCCAAAAACAGGATCTGGATCTGGATACGGATCCATCCGGCCTGACCTATAATCTGCTGGAGGATGGGGATTATAACGACGACAAATTGCAGCAGATCGGCAGAGACCGGAATTGGCTGGCGGCCATGCTGAAGGAAAAAGGCTTCAGCGATCCCGGCAAGCTGGCCTATGTCGAATGGGAGGAAGGGAAAGGATTATACGTTTTGCAGCATAACCGGGATGGGCAGACGGGGAGCGGACGGCTGCAAAAAGCGGAAGGATAGCATGCGGAAGACAGGTCATGTAGAATAATAACAGGCATAACAGCGAAGGAGACAATAACCTATGGAAACGATCAATGCAATGCATATTACGATATTTGGAGCCAGTGGACAGGTCGGAAAAGCCATCGTTCGTGAGGCGCTGAAGCGCGGGCACGGAGTCACGGCCGTCGTGCGGGATCCCGCCAAGCTGACCGAGGAGCATGAACGGCTGAACGTGGTGACCGGAAACATTCTGGACCCTGTTTCGGTGGCCAGCGTATGCGAGGGGCAGGACGCGGTCATCAGCGCGTACGGTCCGACGTTTGGCGAGGAGCAGGAGCTGCTGGAAGCCGCGCGTTCGCTCATCGAGGGCGTGCAGCGTGCCGGCGTGAAGCGGCTGCTCATCGTCGGCGGGGCGGGCAGCCTGAAGACCGGACCGGACACGCTGCTGATGGATACGCCGGAATTTCCGCAGGAGCTGGTGCCGCTGGCCAGGGCGCATGCGGATGCATACGATATTTACAGACTGTCAGATCTGGATTACAGCTATCTCAGCCCGGCGGCGGTGCTGGAAACCGGACGGCGCACCGGCAACTTCCGGATCGGCATGGACATGCTCATCACCGATGAGATGGGCAGCAGCCGGATTTCGGTCGAAGATCTGGCCGCGGCCCTGATCGACGAAATGGAAGACCCGTATTTCGTCCGCACCCGGTTTACGGTAGCTTACTAGGTTAGCGACGGTTCTCCGCGGACGGGCTGCTTCTATATTAAGCATCCGGGCGGAGGCTGCCTTAGAATTGAACAATACGAGGGTCCCTTTAAAACAGCTGGATGACATCGAAGACAACCCCACATCTGTGGGGTTGTTTCATATAAGGAGGAGACGGCAGATGTATATCGTGACATCCGACGAAATGAGAGAGCTGGATCGCCGAACGATCGAGGAGGTCGGCATCCCGGCGGTGGCGCTAATGGAAAACGTCGGCAGAGCCATCGCGGAGGAGGTGATCCGGTGGTGCCGGGAGCGCCGTGATGTCAGCAGCGGCAGCCGGCAAGGCGCCGGGTCCCAGAGTGAGAGCCCGGGCGATCTTGTGCCGGCGGTGCAAGGAGACGCCGCGCTCCGGCTGGAGGAACCGGAGCGCGAGCATTGGCTCGTCCTTGCCGGCAAGGGCAACAACGGCGGGGACGGCCTGGTCGCGGCGCGGTACTTGCGTGAAGCGGGCATGCGCGTCACGATCGTTTACGCTGTAGAGCCCGGCAGCCTCACCGGCGAGGCGGCCCTGCAGCGGGAAGCGGCCCGCGCATTGGGCATCCCGGTGCTCGTCCACGGCGAAGACGACGTGGACTTCACCGCCTGCACGGGCATCGTGGATGCCCTGCTCGGCACCGGCAGCCGCGGTGCGCCGCGCGGCGCCTACGCCGAGCTGATTGCCGCGGCGAACGGCAGCGGCAGGGACATCGTGTCGGCGGACATCCCGAGCGGGCTGGACGCCGACACGGGGGCCGTGCACGATCCCTGCATCCGTGCACGGCGGACCGTATGCCTCGCGTTCCTGAAGCGAGGCCTAGCGCAGTTCCCCGGCGCGGAAGCCGCCGGGGAGATCGTGGTGCGCGCCATCGGCATCCCCGCGCTGCTGTGCGCGCAGCAGAACGTCAGCACGTTCCTGCTGACGGAGGAGGTACTGCGCACGCGGCTTGGGGTCGATACGGCGCGCCGCCGCTCGCCGGACGGCCATAAAGGCACGTACGGCCACGTGCTTGTAGCGGCGGGCAGCCTGCCGATGAGCGGCGCAGGCCTGCTCTGCTCGCGGGCGGCCCTGCGCGCCGGCAGCGGCCTCGTCACCTGGGCGCTGCCCGGTCCGCTGCTGCCGCCTATGGCGGGCGCCGCGCCGGAGGTCATGCTCGCCTCGGCGACAGCCGCCGACTGGCACGAGGCCTCCGCCGCCCGCGTGCTCGAGCTGCTGGCCGGGCGCGACGTGCTCGCCGTCGGCCCCGGGCTGGGGCGCTTCGAGGGCGACGGACGCTGGCTGCGCACGCTCTGGGAGGAGGCGGCATGCCCGATGGTCGTCGACGCCGACGCGCTCAACATGCTGGCAGCCAGCGACGACCTGGACGCGTGGAAGCCGCGCCAGGCGGACACGGTGCTGACGCCCCATCCCGGCGAAATGGCGCGGCTGGCTGGCTTGTCCACCGCCGAGGTGCAGCGTGACCGGATTCGCCTGGCGTCCGAATACGCCAAGGCGCACCGGGTGACGCTGGTGCTCAAGGGCGCACGGACGGTCATCGCCACGCCGGACGGCGATGCGTTCGTGAACGCGACCGGCAGCCCGGGCATGGCGACCGGGGGCGCCGGCGACGTGCTGACCGGCATCATCGCCGGGCTGCTGGCCCAGGGCGCAAGCGGTCCGCAGGCCGCCGCGTTCGGCGTGTACCTGCACGGACTGGCCGGCGAAGCGGCGGCTCGGCGCCGCGCCCATCCGGCATCCCTCGTGGCGGGCGATATCATCGAAGCGCTGTAGCCGGCCGGAGCCGCAAAAGCAGCCGCTACAGAAAGCCCCAGCAGAGCAGGGGAACCAGCAGGGCGAAAATCAGCGTGATGAGCGAATCGCGCACAAACAGCTTTTTCCCGACGTAAAACAGCAGCACCGTACACATGCCCGCCACTGTGGAGGCGATATGGTCCGTTCCTGCGGCGTCATGTACATACAGCGCATAGAAGCACAAAAAACCGGCCGCCGCGTAGATCGAGATTTGTTTGTCCCTGGACAGGGGAGGCAGCACGTACAGCACAAAATCCGCCAGAATGGAGGCGGTCATCGCATAACCGTAGACCCAGTAGGACAAGGGAATGGGCAGATCGGTGTCCGATGCCAGAGGAAGCTGATCCTGAAGGGGCAGCATGCCGGAGAGTATCACCAGCAGGAGCAGGGTTAAGCCGGCCGATGCGAGCTTGTTCAGGGCGTACAGCCCCGATTTGAGCCTGGATGAGATAAAGGGGGAGCGGTCTGAATTCATCAAGTTTCTCTCCTTGCGATTCCATAGTACGTAGTACAGCATAATCGGATGCCGGAGCAAAGGTGACTGGGAATGTCACCTGCAGGCGGCAGAGGTTTTTAGCAGTGCAGGTTTGGAGTTCCGCTGCTGAAAAAAGTAAAAATTAGCGTGAATATGATCAAAATACCGTCAAAGCTGCTGACGGTATTTTTTTTATAATATCAAGTATAAAATCCTGAGCCATTGCTACCTGAGATTGCAAGAAAAACTTCCGCTAAACCCGGTCTGTCTTCTTTGAAGGCACGTCGATAGACGTTTTTCTTTTAATTAAATCAGGTTTTAAGGAATGCAGAAGAAACGGGGTGTGGAGCTTGGAACAACGAATGGAAACGGCCGCGGCAGCGCCGCCGGGCATAGGGAAACGCACCCGGAAGAGCGGCTCCCTTCAGCGGGGTGAAACGCTGTGGGGAATGCTGTTCGTCAGCCCGATGCTGCTCGGGGTATTCATCCTTGTGCTGTTGCCGATCGTCGCAACGATGGTGCTCGGATTCGCCGACTGGAACTTTGTGCAGGGGTGGAACGGCATCCGCTGGGTCGGGTTTGAAAATTTTCGAAATTTGCTTCATGATGACATGTTTATTAAATCGGTCCGCAATAATGTCATCTTTCTGCTGACCGTGCCGGTGTACATGCTCATTTCGATGGTGCTCGCCATCCTGATCGACCGGTTCGTATACATGAAGAGCTACTTCAAAGTCGCTTACTTCATGCCCTATATCTCGAGCGTCGTCGCGGTCGCCGTCGTCTGGCAGGTGCTGTTTCAGCCCTCCTACGGCCCGATCAACGAATTGCTCAAATCGATTGGGGTGGAGCATCCGCCAAAATGGATTGCCGATCCGCATTTTGCGCTGCTGTCGATCATGATGATTTCGGTCTGGATCTCCATCGGCTTCAACATGATCATTTATATCGCCGGGCTGCAGTCAATCCCGCGCGACCTGTACGAGGCGGCTGACATCGACGGCGCGAACGGTTGGACAAAATTCACCCGGATTACGGTGCCGCTGCTGTCGCCGACGTCCTTTTTCCTGATGGTAACGGGCATCATTTCGACGTTCAAAGTGTTCGATATTATAGCGGTGATGACACAGGGAGGCCCGGTGGGCTCTACGACGATGATGGTCTGGTACCTGTACGACACGGCATTCGTCAATTTGAAGGTGGGCTATGCTTCGGCGATCGCCGCCGTTCTGTTCGCCTTTGTTATGCTGATTACCCTTGGACAGTGGTCCGCCCAGAAGAAATGGGTCAATTACTAAGCGAAAGGAACTGAGCGGAAAATGACAACTACCGGGCCCGACTGGCGCAGGCTGGTCATCACCGCGGTCATGCTGGCGGTCAGCATCCTGTTTCTGATGCCGTTCATCTGGATGCTGGTCACTTCCTTCAAGATCGAAAAGGACGTCTTCGTCTACCCGATCCAGTGGATCCCAAGGAAATGGAACGCGGTGGCGAATTATAAAGAAGTATGGTTCGGCGATTACCCTTTTTATCTCTATTACTGGAACTCGATCAAAGTAAGCGTGCTGACGACGCTGATCTCCTGCACGGCGTCGGCCCTGGCCGCCTACGGCTTCTCCAAAATCCAGTTTGCCGCAGGGCGCTGGCTGTTCATGATCGTGCTGGTCACCTACATGATTCCGGGGCAGGCGATCCTGATTCCGCAGTTTATTTTATACCGCAACATCGGCTTGTTCGACAGCCATTTCGGCCTGATCATTCTGGGCAGCTTCAGCGTGCTGGGCACGTTCATGCTTCGTCAATTCTTTATGGGCATTCATCAGGAATTCATCGAGTCGGCGAAAATAGACGGCGCGGGCCATCCCCGCATCTTCTCCTCGATCGCGCTGCCGCTCGTAAAGCCGGCGGTGGCGACCTACGCCATTCTGCGTTTTATCTGGACATGGAACGATTATCAGAATCCGCTGATCTTTCTGCGGAGCGACCGGCTGTTTACGATTCCGCTGGCGATGCAGAAGTTTACGTCTTTAAGCGGGGAGTTCTACTCGCTGATTATGGCCGCGGCGGTATCCGCCATTTTCCCGCTATTGCTGATTTTTATCATTGGGCAAAAAAACGTCATCGCAGGTATCGCCCTCGGTGGAGTCAAGGGCTAGCATCCGTCAAAATAGCAGGATCAACGGTCAATTTAACGTCATGAGCCGGGGGAACGGCCCCGGTATAATCAAAGCGTCAGATACGGGAAAACGCAGCCGGCAAGCGGTGGGCATACGGAGGAGGTATACGGAGCACACCGAGGCATGCGGAGGCACACGGACGCAGGCGGATAAGCGGGCAAATGGCCCGAAGCCGGTGTCCTGTTAGCTGTATGGCAGTTGGCGGTAGAAGCATTTTCACGGCAAGCATAATCCAAGGGAGGTTATTGAGGGATGAAGAGAAAAAGATGGCTTACCGGCGCGGCAGCCGGCATGCTGCTGATCAGTTTGCTGTCAGGCTGCGGGGGAAGCAGCGGCGGCGGGGATAGCGAAGGGGCGGCGTCCGGCTCCGGCGGATCAAGCGGCGGCCAGGACAAGGTCAACCTGAGATTATACACCTATGGAACCGAGGAAGCTTACAATTGGAGCAAGACGCTCAAGGCCTACGAAGACGCCAACCCCGGCGTCACGATCGAGCTGGTGCAGCTCAGTGAAAAAGGCGATACGCAGGAGGCTTCCAAGAAGCTGGACCTGGAGGCGGCGTCCTCCGCACAGATGGACATCCTGATGTTCAGCGATCCGGCCGGATACGCTCAGCGCGTAGCTTTGGGCATGGCGGAACCGCTGGACGACTACATTGCCAAGGACGGTTATAAGGAAGAGACGGATTATAAAGTCGATACCCGCCTGAACGGCAAGGTGTATGCGCTGCCGGGCAAGTTCAACCCGTGGTATGTGCTGTTGAACAAGGACCATTTGGATGAAGCGGGCTTGAGCGTGCCGACAGATTGGACGTGGGACCAGTTTGCCGATTATGCGAAAAAGCTCACCAAGGGCGAAGGCGCAAGCAAGCGCTACGGCACGTACTTCCATGGCCCGCAGGGCGGGGGCTGGCTGGAATTCCTGAAGCTGAAGATGGAGAATCAGCCGGAAAACTCCGACTTTCTCAAGGCCGACGGCTCCTCGAATCTGGATGATCCCAATTTCCGGGCGACGCTGGAACTGCGGCTGAAAATGGAAAAAGAGGACCAGTCCTCCGTTCCGTATACCGATATGATTTCGCAGAAGCTCAATTACCGGACGCAGTTTTTTAACCAATCGGCGAGCATGATCGTGATCGGCAGCTGGATGAATACCGAAATCGGCGGGACGGATAAGGTACCGCTGGAGTTTAACGTCGCCGTGGCGCCGTTCCCGAAAAACAAAGAGGGCGATCCCACGGGCATCACCCCGGTCACGACCGATTATGTCGCTGTCGCCGCAAAGTCCAAGCATAAGGAAGAAGCCTACAAGTTTGTGCGCTGGTACACGACCGAAGGGCAGACGGTCCAAGGTAAAAATATTCCGGCCTGGAGTCAGGTGAAGAGCGACCAGGTGGAGCAGATCATCGATACGATCCTCGCCGGCACGAAAACCCCGGAGAAGGTCGACAAGAAGTCATTGGTCGACACGCTGGTCGCCTCGAAGGCATCGGCGATCGTACCGCCGGCGTCCTACCAGGCCGAAGTGTTCAAAGCGGTCAACGAGGAATACGAGAAGCTGATCCTCGGCAACCAGGATATCGATGCAACGGTGAAAAACTCGCAGGAGCGCGTGAACAAAATCATCGAATCCAACCAAAAATAATTTTGGTATAATATGATCCAAAAACGGGGGACGGCGATTTCGTCCCTTTTTTGTACCCTGGGGGGACCATCATGATCAACCGGCTGCGGCACTTGGCGCTGCGCTCGATCCGCCACAAGCTCATCTTTGCATCGATTGTCTGCATCGTCGTTCCCGCGGTCATCAGCCTGATCGTATACAACGGCTTATCGCGGGAGGCGGTGAAGCGGCAGGCCGTATCGAACGCGAGGGATTCGCTGCAGCTGGTGGCCGGATCCGTCACGAACCTGCTGTCCAGCAAGCTGAACATTGCCAATTACATTCAAGTCAATTCCGGTTTGAACACCTATTTCAAGCAGGTCGCCTCAGGCAATGAGGAGAAGGATCCGTACCGCCGGTTTACCGATGCGAACCGGGTGCTGGAGCAGCTCGACAGCCTGACGGTGGTCGGCGAGCAGACGTATGTGACCGTGCTGCTGACAAACGGGGCGTATTACATGAATTATTCCGTAAGCGATTACAATCCGCCGGACCTGACCCGGCAGCCCTGGTTCAGACAGATGAAGGAGCTGAGAGGGCTGGAGTCTTATTGGACCGGGCCTGAGCGAACCGTCTATGTGCAGGATCAAGCCGATCACCCTTACCAGCTATCCATAGCCCGGTCGCTGCGGCTGGCCAATTCGGAAATTTACGGCTATGTGGTGGTGTCTTGGGTGGAGGATCAGGTTAGCGGCATCTTTGACCGGCTCTCCAAGGGAAACCGGGTGCTGATGGTAGACAGCGCGGGCACGATCGTATCGGGACCGGCCGGCCAAATCGGCAGGAAGTTTGCTTATGTTGATCTGAACGAGGGAACCAAGCCGTATTCGATTGAACGGATCGACGGGGAGAAGTTCCTGGTAGTGGAGCAGGAGATTCCGATGAACGGCTGGCATCTCGTGCTGATGCAGCCGTATCAGGACGCAATCGTGGACCTGAATGCCATCTTCAGCAAAGTATTTCTGTTCGAAATGATCTCGTTCTTCGTGTTCCTTCTGCTGCTGATCGTGCTGGTGCGCAGGTTCACGACGCCGCTCGTCCGGCTTGGCAAGGTAACGAACGCGGTGCAGCGCGGCAACCTGGACGTGCGTTCAGGCGTTGCCGGCAACGATGAGATCGGGCGGCTCGGACTGCTGTTCGACCAGATGCTGGACCGGGTCAAAGAGATGATCGCCGAGGTGTCGGACCACCAGGCCCGCAAGCGAAGGGCCGAGCTTAAAATGCTGCAGGCGCAGATTCATCCCCATTTTTTGTTCAACGTGTTAAATTCCATCCGGATGAAGGTGATGAAGCGCGGCGATCCGGAGAGCGCCAAGATGATCGGCTCGCTGTCGGTCCTGCTCCGCATGACGATCAGCCGCGAGGACGACGAAATTTTGCTGCATGAGGAGATCGACCTGATTTCCCATTACGTCGCCCTGATGAACCTGCGGCAGAAGGAGGAGGCCGTGCTGCAGCTGGATATTGACCCGGAGGCGTTTCTGATCAAAGTGCCGCGCTTCTTCCTGCAGCCCCTGGTCGAAAATGCGATGATTCATGGGCTGAGCCGCCAAGCAGGCACGATATCGATCCGGGCGGTGACGGAGGCGGAGCGGATCATTCTGACGGTCGCTGACGACGGCGCGGGAACGGAAGAGGAGCGGAGGCAGGAGCTGATGCGGATCCTGAACGGAGCCGCCTATGAAGCGGAGCCTTCGCCGTCAAGTGGCTCCTTTTCAGGCATTGGCCTGCCCAATGTGGCGGAGCGGATGAACATGATGTTCGGCGATGGCTTCAAGGCTTGCGTGAACAGCGGGCCGGGGGCCGGAACCGTGATTGAGATGCATATTCCACGGAAGGAGGGGCTGCGGGATGTATAATGTCATGCTGGCTGACGATGATTACCCCGTGATTGAGCTGCTGTCAGAGACGATCCGCTGGGAGGAGCTCGGGCTGAGGCTGATGTCCACCCACGAGAACGGATGGAGCGCCTGGGAGCAGGCCCAGCGCCAGACCCCGGATATTCTCATTACGGATATCGGGATGCCCAAGATGGACGGCTTGGAGCTGTCGGGACGCATCCGGGAGCTGAATCCCGCCGTGCGTATCGCCATTTTGTCCTGTCACAGCGAGTTTCAGTATGCGCAGCAGGCCGTCCGTCTGAACGTACAGGACTATCTGCTGAAGGACACCCTTGACCCGGAGGATCTGGTACAGCGGCTCACCCGGTTCAAGCAGGCGATGGATGAGGAGAAGCAGGCCGGATGGGAGCACAGCCGGATGAAGCGCATGTATGATGAGGCGAAGGAGCTGCGGAAGGAACAGAGTCTGAAAAACCTCATCGATCTGCCCCTGCTGTCCCCGGAGAACTGGAGGAAGGAAGCAGCGGAGTACGGCCTGCTCCGGGAAGGCGAGCACACCCTGCCGGTCGCTGGATTTCTGGAGAACTACCGGCAGGTGAAATACCGCTTCTTTTCGGATCAAACGCTGCGCTTTGCCGTCGGCAACGTCATGAAGGAAGTGCTGGAGAACTTTGCACCATACGGGGTACACGCGGGTTACGATGCCAGAACCTGGCTGCTGTTTTTCTCCGGCAAGCCGGGGCTCCATCGGAATTTTTATGAGGAAACGGCGCAGATGCTGAAGGAAATCCAGTCCGCGCTGCGAAAAGTACTTAAGGTTGACATGTCGCTGTGCATCGGCGAGCCCTGCGCTTCGCCGGAGAGCTTGAAGCAGGCGCTCGGCGGTCTGCTGGCCTCGGGCGGGCTGCGTTTCTATCTGGAACCCGGAGAGACGGTGAAGCTGCGCGCATCAAGGCCGAAGCTGGAGCCGGAGCCGGAAGGGGATGACCTGCCGCCGCAGGATCTGTTCAGCTTCTACGATGAGGCACTTGGCGAGCTGCGCGGGGCCTTGCTGGACCGGGAGCCGCAGGCGATCCGGTCGGCGACGGCGGCCTGGACCGCGAGGATCCGCAAAGAGCGGTATCCGCCGGAGTCGGTGAAGGATTGGATCCTCAAGCTGCTGCTCGATTTGAAGCTGAAGCTTCAAGCCATCCCTTCCGTTTCGACGGCATCGTCCGCGGATACGCTCCACAAGGAAATCGCGGACATCGATTCGCTTGCAGATCTTCATGCCTGGCTGAACGGGCATTTGGAGTCGTGGGCGGCGACCGATTTTGGCGGACATAAGTCCGGCAGACGGCCCGAGATTACCGAAGCCTGCGTGTACGTCACGCGGCGGCTGCACAGCCGGATTTCGCTGGACGAGGTGGCGGAGCACCTCCACATGAACACCAGCTACTTCTGCCGGCTGTTCAAGAAGGAGACGGGCAGCACCTTTATCGAATACGTGACCCGGCTCAAAATGATGCGGGCCCAGGAGCTGCTGGACCGGACGGGAGCGACCGTCGGGGAGATTTGCGAGCAGCTGGGCTATGACAATCAAAGCTATTTCATTAAGACATTCAAATCTTATTCCGGCGTGACCCCGGTCGAATACCGGAGCCGGCTGCGGTGAGACTTGGACCGCATAAGAGAGGAGGATTCGCAATTGCTGGAATCATCATCCCGTCACGAGCAAGGAAGTCCGTCCCTGAAGGAAGTGGCTCATGACATGGTTCCCGCCGGGTTGGACCTGTATTATCCGGACGGCGACGCGGCCCGTTTCTGGCAGAAGGTCCGGACCTCGGACCTGTATGAAGCGGACCGGCGTGAAATTCAGGCGGAAGGTCAGCGGCTGCTTGGACTGCCGCTGCCAGTATTAACGTACTCGCTGTATGCCGACTTTGCCCGCACCGGGCGTCGGCTGGGGTATGAGCGGGTGTATTTCGAGCGGCGCCGCCGGCTGAACACCTTTGCGATTCTGACGATGCTTGAGCCGGAGCGGGATGAATACCGCGAGGCACTGTGCGATACGCTGTGGCTTATTTTGGAGGAGTATACCTGGTGCCTCCCCGCCCACCTGGGGGAAGGGGACGCCGGGGGAGAGATCGATTTGTTCAGTGCCGAAACCGGCTTTGCGCTCAGCGAGCTGCTGTACCTGGCGGGCGACGATCTGCCGCCCCTGATCCGGAGCCGAATTCGGGATGAAGTGCATCGCCGCCTGTTCGAGCCGTATTTGGCCCGGGAGTATCACTGGGAGTCGGCCGTACATAACTGGTCCGCCGTGTGCGCCGGTTCGATCGGCGCGGCGGCGCTGCTACTGCTGGAGGATGCGGACCGTTTGGCGGCCGTTCTGGCGAAGGCGGAGAGAAGCATGAACTGCTACCTGACGGGGTTCGGTGAAGACGGCGCCTGTCAGGAGGGGCTCGGGTACTGGAATTACGGATTCGGTTATTTTACGTATTACGCCGATCTGCTCCGGAAGCGGTCCCGTGGACGGCTGGACTGGTTCGCCAGCGACAAGGTCCGCCGCATCGCGCTGTTTCAGCAAACATGCTTTCTTGGCGGAAGCGCGGTGGCGAACTTCTCCGACTCCAGGCCAAGCGGCAGCATTCAGCCGGGGCTGTCGGATTATTTGGCCGGCCTGTATCCCGAGTTCCAGCGGCCGCCGGCCCGCCTCCGGGCTGCGTTTACGCAGGATCACTGCAGCCGCTGGGCGCCGGCCATCCGGAATCTGCTGTGGCGGAGCGGGGAGCCGGCCCAGAGCGAGTGGGGGCCGTTCTTCGGCTACCTGCCCGACGCACAGTGGCTCATCTGGCGGCATGCCGGCCCCGGCTGCGCGTTCGGCTTTGCAGCCAAAGGCGGGCATAACGCCGAGCCCCACAACCATAACGACCTCGGGCAGTTCATGCTGTACGGGGACGGCGAGTTTTTCCTCGCCGACCTCGGCAGCGGGGAATACACGAAGTCGTATTTCGGACCGGAGCGCTACACCTACGACTGCAACGGCTCGCAGGGGCACAGCGTGCCGATCGTCGGCGGCCAGTATCAGGCCGAAGGAGAGGACAGCCGGGCGGTGGTCGAAGAGGCTTATGCCGATGAGGCTGGAGCTGTGTTTGGCGTGGACCTCACGCAAGCTTACCGGTACGCGGGGCTGGAAAGCCTGCGCCGTGCGCTCCGCTGGGAGATGCAGGGCGGGCTGCCGAGTCTGGCCCTTACGGACGAGTATCGGTTTGCAGGAGCGCCAAGCTCGGTGGTGGAGCGTTTTGTCACCCGCGTCCGGCCGCGGCTTGCGGGGGACCGGATCGAGCTCCAAGGATCAGGAGAGCAGGGCTTGAAGCTGATTATGCGTTATGACGGCGGGATGCTCTCGCCGGAGATCACCCGGCGGATGTTTATGGACCATGACGGATGCGAAGCCGAATGGTACACGATCGATTTGACGGTCCGGAAGCCGGAGCCCTCCATCCGGGTCGCCGTCACCTTCGAGTTTGAGCCCAATGACAAGGAAAGCGGGGATCGGGAGTGAATATGACGGAACAGGCCGCGCAAGCGGTATGGGTAAATGAAGCTTGGGGCAAGGCGCTGGATAAAGTCCGGCGCACGAGCCAGCGCATCGGGGCGGGATTTCCCCATGCCAGCCCAAACGGCGAGTATGTGCTGGAACCCCCGCACTGGTGGACGGCGGGCTTCTGGCCGGGGCTGCTCTGGCTGCTGTATAACGGCAGCGGGGACGAGCGTCTGCGGGGAATCGCCGAGGAATGCGAGGCCCGGCTCGATGAAGTATTGGACGGCTACACCCGTCTCGACCATGACCTCGGATTTATGTGGACGCTGACGAGCCTGGCTTCCTACAAGCTGACGGGAAGCGAGGAGTCGAAGCGGAGGGCGCTCAAGGCGGCGAATTACCTGGCCGCCCGCTTTAATTTGAAAGGCCGGTTCATCCGCGCCTGGAATCCGTGGTCCGCAGGCGAGGACAATGCCGGCGTCGCCATCATCGACTGCGCCATGAACGTGCCGCTGCTGTTCCAGGCGTCCGCCATGACCGGCGATCCGCGGTACCGCCACGTCGCCGAGGCGCATATGGACACGGTGGCCGCCGACTTTGTCCGGCCGGACGGCTCCGTGTACCACATCATGCGCTACGACCCGGACACGGGCGAGCGCATCGGCGGCCTCGGCGGCCAGGGTTATGCGCCGGAGTCGGCCTGGTCCCGCGGCACGGCCTGGGCCATCTACGGCCTGACGCTGGCCTATCATCATACCGGCAAGCAAGCCTATCTGGACACCGCCAAGCGTGTCGCCCACTTCTTCCTTGCCAATCTGCCGGAGGACCACGTGCCGCACTGGGACTTCCGGGCGCCGCTGGAAGAAAGGCAGTACCGCGACTCCTCGGCCGGCGCGTGCGCGGCCAGCGGGCTGCTCCTGCTGTCGGACCAGGTGGGTGAGCTGGAAGCAGCCGTCTACCGTGAGCCGGCCGCGCGCATGCTGGAGTCACTGTACGTGAACTACGGCGCTTTTGACGATCATGCGCAGGAAGGCCTCATTTTGCATGGGACGAGCCATTATCCGAACCAAACGAATGTGAACGTGCCGCTGATTTACGGCGACTTTTTCTTCGTGGAAGGCCTCGCCCGGCTGCAGGGGAAAGGACCGTTTTATTGGGAATAAGCGGGCGTTGTATTGCGGCGTATGGGCGATTTGAACGTGCAAGGTTGAGCGGTCAAAGCCTGTTTTTTACAGCTGAATACTTGAACGGACGAAAGGAATGGGACTTTAGGGTCTCATTCCTTTTTTTTGTTTTAAACTTTCCTAAACTTAATGAAGGATGATAACTGTTATTTGAGCAGCGATAAGTTAAATATTTTCCAAAGACGATTGATATTTAATGATTATCATTATATGATTACTTAAAACATTTTAGTTTTATATAAATAAAATACGTGTTGAAATCGGTTTACAGGTCGACGAAAACGGTAACAAGGGAGGGATCGGTCGCCGGGCCGCGGCAGGGGTCACGATGAAGCAGCGCTGTGCGGATCAATGAATGCGTTTTCGCCAAAGGTTGAATGATCTTATTTTCTGAAAATTTTATTTGTTGGAGGGAGCAAACATGAACAGAAGGTGGGTTTCGGCATTTTTGATGATGATGCTGTTCGTCACGGTTCCGGGGCAGGTATTTGGTACCGGGCCGGACAGTACGGCGCAGAAAGGCGGCAAGACACAGGAGCAGCAGGGACAGGCGCCGGTGTATCAAAACGTATCCGTACACGATCCATCCATCGTGAAGGACGGGGATACGTATTACGTATTCGGTTCCCATATTGAAGCGGCCCGATCAAAGGACCTGCAGAGCTGGACCCGGTTTACGAACGGGTATACGACGCCGGGCAACGTGCTGTATGGCGATCTGGCGCAAAATTTGGCCGGGTCGTTCGCCTGGGCCGGACAAAATGATTCGGACAGCAAGGGCGGTTTTTCCGTGTGGGCTCCCGACGTGTTCTGGAATCCCGAATATGTGAATACGGACGGCACCAAAGGCGCCTATATGCTGTACTACTGCACGTCCTCGACGTATATCCGGTCGGCCATCGGGTTTGCCGTGTCGCCAAAGATCAAGGGGCCTTATCAGTATGTCGATACCCTGGTGTACTCCGGCTTTACGGAGGGCGATGCCACGGATAAGGACAGCGTGATCAATAAAAAGTGGACGAACACGAACATTCCGAAGCTGATCGACGCCGGACAGCTCAGCGGGGCAAGCGGTGCCTGGTTCAACGCTGACGGGTCGTTTGCCAACGGCACGTATCCGAATGCGATCGATCCGAACCTGTACTATGACAACAACGGGCGGCTCTGGATGTCTTACGGCTCCTGGTCCGGCGGTATCTTCGTCCTTCCCGTGGACCCGAAGACCGGCAAGGTGAAATATCCCGGCAAAGACGGCAAGACCGCCGACGGACGCCTGGTGGACCGGTATTTCGGCACGAAGGTGGCCGGAGGTTACGGCAAATCGGGCGAAGGTCCGTATGTGGTGTTTGATCAAGCTACCGGCTACTACTACCTGTACATGACCTACGGCTGGCTTGGAGCCGACGGAGGTTACAACATGCGGGTGTTCCGCGCGAAGAACCCGGACGGACCGTATGTGGATGCCCAGGGCCAGAACGCCGTTCTGCCCGGAGACACGGACAACGCGCCGTACGGCAACAAGCTGATGGGGAACTACCTGTTTGCCAGAGACGTGGGCGATCCGGGCACCGGCAACGGCGTAGGCTATGTGTCTCCAGGGCATAACTCCGTGCTGCTGGATGATGCGACCGGCAAGCGGTTCCTCGTCTTCCATACCCGTTTCCCGCAGATGGGCGAAGCGCATGAGGTGCGGGTGCATCAAATGTACATGAATGCGGACGGCTGGCCGGTGGTTGCCCCATACCGGTATGCAGGAGAAACGTTGAGCAAGGTGGACCGTCAGGACCTGATCGGGGAATATAAATTCATCAACCACGGAAAAGGGACGACCGCGGATATCCAGTCCTCCGTGTATATCCGGCTGAACAAGGACAACACGATTTCAGGCGATGTGACCGGCACTTGGAAAAAGACCGGGCACAACGAGGCGGAGCTTGTCATTGCCGGTTCCGTGTACAAGGGCGTCTTCGCCAGCGGCTGGGATCCGGTGTCCGAGCGTTATGTCATGACCTTCACCGCTTCTTCGCGGGAGGGCGTGGCGGTCTGGGGCAGCCGGCTTGAAGACAAAACCGATCAGGCGCTGGTTCAGGACGTATACGACGATCTGAGTCTGGGGGATACGGCGAAGGTCGTGTCGGACCTGGCCCTTCCGGCGGAAGGAGCCCGGCACACCGCGATTTCCTGGAAGAGCTCGGATGAAGCGGTCGTATCGTCCACAGGTGAGGTGCACCGTCCGGCGGGCGGCGCCTCGGCCCAAGCGGTGCTCACTGCGACAATCACCAAAGGCGGCACGTCGCTGACGAAGTCCTTTACGGTGACCGTTCTGCCGTACCAGGACGCCAAGCTGTCTGCTTATTACGGACTTGAGGGTAACTTTGCGGACAGTCAGGGGCGGTTTGCCGCAGGAACGGTGACCGGCGACCGGATTGACAAGTCCGGCGGCAGCATCACCTTCACCGAGGGCAGACAAGGCCAGGCCGCCAAGTTCGACGGAGCCTCCGGGATCCGGCTGCCGGACGGACTGATTTCAAGCAATGCCTATTCGGTTGCGCTGTGGATCAAACCGGAGGAGCTGACGACGTACACGACGGCCTTCTTTGGCGCGAAGGACGGCGACCATTGGGTGAGCCTTGTGCCCCGGGGAGCCGTCGCCAACAATACGATGGTCTGGTCGGGCAGCACGAGCTGGTATGACGGGGCGACCGGACTGACCATTCCGACCGGCGAGTGGTCGCATCTGGCCTTTTCTGTGGAGAATGGCACGCTGACTGTCTACGTGAATGGGGTGCAGAAGTTCAAGGGAGCGAACTTCCCGGACTGGTTTACCGGCACGAAGGCAAGCTTTAGCCTGGGCGTTAACTGGTGGGACCCGCCGTTTAAAGGGCTGATCGACGAGCTGCGCGTGTATGATGGCGCACTGACGCCAGCGCAGGCGGCGGATTTGGCCAAGAATCCGTCTTAAACATGAGCATACCCCAAGGCAGGCGGTAATAATAAGGGACAAAGTGAAAAGAGGAAACTCTTTTCACTTTGTCCCTTTTTGACGACTCACTGATGTCGGCCGGGGCGGCGAACCAGCAGGTTCCCATTCTCGGCATTATTGCGCTGCCTTTGCTTAGGCTAATGTTCTGTGGGCAAAATCACCCGATAGAGGAGGCCTTTCCTCCGCTAGTTCTTTCGGCGCGGGATCGTCAGTGTCTCCCAAGCGTCCGATTGAATCTGCTTGGCGATGTAAATGATCTGCCCGATATGGCTGGAATAGTGCGACATCTGCCGTTCGATCGCTTCCAGCACCGAATGCGGCTTTTCCCGGATGTAGACGGTCCGCAGCAGGTCATCGCTGCCGAGGGAGCCGAGCGCCTGCAGAAAGACGCCCCAGCCGCGGTTCCAGATGTCCAACAGTTCTTCTCTTGAGGCCACGGTGCCCTCGAACTCGCTGTCCCGGTCGCGGCCCTCTTTTTCCCCGTCGGAATCAAGGAAGTCCGTCCAGCGGGAGATCATATTCCCGCTCATATGATGGACGATAACCGCAATGCTGTTGGAGTCTTTGTTTAACGACCAATTCAGCTTATCGTCCGGAACCTGCGCGATCGCCTTCTCGGCGGAACGTTTCAGTTCGGCGAATTTCCCGTTAATCACCCGGAAATATTCGGTCCCGATATCGTTGGCGCTCATTCCAACCACCTCCGCTATAAAATGATTTCTTCACACCAGTATAGGGGCCGTCCTTCTTTCCCGGCAAGCAGGGAGGTGACTCAACAATATCTTTTCATTTTCGGGTCTTCCGGTTTTATCGCAGCTCCTGCCATTCCTGATCTCCCATATCCCCAATAGTCCGCGGTTACTCCTCTTTGGGGACGGGGGGGACCAGCTCGGCGATGCCGCCCATATAAGGCCGAAGGGCGTTCGGAATGTAAATCGAGCCGTCTTCCCGCTGATGGTTTTCGAGCAGCGGAATCAGAATGCGGGGCGAGGCCACGGCCGTATTGTTCAGCGTATGGCAGTACTGCAGCCTGCCTCCCGCATCGCGGTAGCGGATGTTCGAGCGCCGGGCCTGGAAGTCGAGCAGATTCGACGACGAATGGGTTTCGCCGTAGGCTCTGCGGCTCGGCATCCAGGTTTCGATGTCGTACTGCTTATACGTCTTCTGCGACATGTCTCCGGTGCAGACGGCCATCACCCGGTAAGGAAGCTCAAGCAGCCGCAGGATCTCCTCGGCATGGCCGGTAATTTCCTGAAGCATCGCCTCCGACGCCGCGGGATCGTTCTCGCAGAGAACGACCTGCTCGACCTTGGCGAACTGGTGGACGCGGTACAAGCCGCGTACGTCGCGGCCCGCCGAGCCGATTTCCCGGCGGAAGCAGCTCGACACGCCCGCGAGCCGGATAGGGAGGGCGGCGTCGATCACTTCGTCGCTGTAGTACGACACCAGCGACACTTCCGAAGTGCCGACGAGCCACTTGTCCTCACCGGCCAGCTCATAGGTCTGATCCTTCCCGGTAGGGAAGAATCCCGACCGGGCTAGCGCTTCGGGACGGACCATGACCGGCACGTCCATCGGCGTAAATCCGCGCGAGGCCAGGAGGTCAATCGCCAGCCGCTGTACGGCCAGATGAAGGAACAGGCCAGCTCCCTTCAAATAATAGCTGCGGCTGCCCGCCGTCTTGACCCCGCGCGGAATATCGAACAGATCGTGCAGCTCGCCGAGCGTGACATGATCCTTCATCTCAAAATCGAATTGCCGCGGCGTCCCGATCCGGCGGACTTCCACATTGTCGCTGTCGTCCTTGCCAATCGGCGTGTCCTCCGAGACAACGTTGGGGGCGAGCAGCATCAGTTCCTCAAATTTGCTGGTTGCCTCGCGCAGACCGGCTTCGCAGCCGTCCAGGCTGCGGTTAATCTCCTTCACTTGGCCCTTAAGCTGCTCCGCGGCTTCGTCCTTGCCCTGCTTCAGCAGTCCCGCGATGCTCTTGGTCAGCTCATTGCGCTGAGCCCTTAGCGATTCCGTCTCCTGCAGCAGCCTTCTCCGCTTCTCGTCCCATTCCAGCAGATCGTCCACCTGAAAGGGAATGTTTTTTTGCTCCGCGACTTGCTGTACCTGTTCCTGATGATCACGGATGAATTGAATGTTTAGCATCGATACCGTCTCCTTTGTCCTTTTGTCCTGTAAAAATACAAAAAGCGCCCTCATCCCTTGGGACGAGGAGCGCTTGCTCGCGGTGCCACCCAATTTGACCAGCCTGCCCGAAGGCAGTGCCGATCCGCTTGGTTCCGCGATAACGGACGGAGGCCGGTTAACTTAGAGAGAGAATGGAGGAGCCGCTGCACTGTCATGCTGCGTACACGCGGGAATCGCCATCCGCTCCGGTCGAAAACGCCTCACAGTTGGATGCTGTTCATCGGCGTAATGTCACTGTTCAGTTCTTTGCGGTTTAGTATAGCGTAAACCGATCAAAAGCACAATATACATACATCCCTTACCTGGATGTGTACTCCTCCAAAAGCTTTTGTATGTTTTGGTGAATGCGGAGCAGGCTCTCCACATCGGAAGCGGGGAGCTGCTCGAGGGCAAACGCCATGGCTTGGTAGGAGCGGGGCTTAGCCGCCGACTGAAGGGAACGCTCCCGTCCATCAGCGGTAAGGCTCAGTTTGACCTCCCTGCGGTCTGTCTCGGAGATAACACGGTCCACCAATCCCGATTGGACGAGGCCTTCCACTTGAACGCTAAGGGTGCTTTTAGGAGAAGAGAGACGCTCGGTTAATTCTCTTAGTGTCATGCCGGGCGCGGTATACAGCGTGTTCAGGATGGCGAGCTGCAGCACGGTTAATCCTAGTCCCTCCGCGTTGCTGCGGGTAAACTCCAGAAGGCGTTTTTGAATGCCAGAAAAGGATTGAACGACTTCAGCGGCCAGCTTGATTTGAGGATCTTGGCGTTCTTGGTGATCCATGGCTCAGGCAACCTTTCGCTTATTAATTTGTTCATTGATGAACAGTTCAAATATGGACAAATTATATGCGGATTTGGGGCATTTTTCAAGGTTCAAATCTCCGATTCAGGGTTAAAAACAAGTACCACATTCTAACGAAAGAAAGGTGATCACGATGATCGGACTCGCGATTTTGTTTTTGATCATTGCAATCGTAGCTGCGATTTTCGGCTTCTTCGGCATCGTTTCTGCGCTCGTTGGCGTCGCAAAGGTGCTGTTCTTCGTCTTCCTGATCCTGTTTATTCTGTCGCTGATTTTTGGCAGAAGACGTAGCAGTTGACGCATGCTGTGCCGCTGATCCCAGTTCATACGAACACTCGATAAGAGCAGAAAAGGCTTGCGCCCACATACGTGTGGGACAAGCCTTTTTTTGGGTTGAGAGAATTCGAAACGGTTTAAGTTTTATCCGGTCCGCATGCTGGTGTTTGCAGCAGGCTTTCGCGCGGGCTTCCGCCAAAACAAGGTAAGGCTTTGGGTGGTGCACCAAAGCGCAAACAGGAGAAACAGCACCGACCAGGCGATGGCAGGGAGCACCGTCATGTGAGCCAGGTTGGCCGCGTCACCGGCCTGCCGCGGATTGGTCAAGGAAGTGATCGCCAGGGTAAGCGGCCCAACAACCGATTCTTCCAGGCAAAGGAAGGCGAGCAGAAGGTAATAGAAATTGCGCACGGTGCTGCCCAGCAAATAAAACACGATGTTCAGCGCCATAAAGATGACGAGCCACCAAACCCCATAGCTGTTCCGGACAAAAAAGAGCAGGTTGACGGCAGCCAGCAGCGTGATCAGGATCAGCCCGGCGGCCTGCTTACGTTTGGCGTACCCGTAGAATAGAAGCACAGCGAAGATGGAAGCGATCGTATACCCCGACAGCGAGACGAGCACGGAGCTCCAGCCGGAGGATAAATAGGAGTAGGTGGTCCCGCTGTGATCGGCATTGAGTTCAATGCGCAGAACCCTACCGGAGAGCAGCAGGGTGACGACCGCATGGCCGAACTCATGAATCATCGTATCCAGGGTGCGGAACCAGGAGGAAAACGGGATCAGCCGGGTCAGAATCGCGGATGCGACAAGAAACAATACGGCCTTCAAGGATTTATTCACGGGCAACGGGCAGCTCCTTTCCAAACGGTAACATGCGGATCTAATATCTTTTGTTCCATCATACACGATCCAATAAAAAAGGGAAGCGCAGCGGAGCTGCACTTCCCGGTTGTTGCGAAACTAGTATATTGCAGGCGAGCGGCTTACAGATCGTCGAATCCGTTGTCGTCGCCGACCTTGCCGTAGTTGCGGGATTTGGCTTCGAAGAAGTCCGTTTTGGTGGCGTTGAGCGCCTCGTCGGAGAAAGGACGAATCCATGGCATGCAGTTGGAATCCACGCCTTCGTAACCTTTTTCCATCCCCATCATTTTCAGGCGTTTGTTGGCGATGTACTTGATGTAGTCGGACAGCTCATTCAGATCGATGCCTTTGACCTCGCTGAGCGTGTAGTGCGCCCAGTTCGTTTCCAGCTCAACCGCGCGGTCGATCGTGCGGTAGACGTAGTCCATGTTCTCCTTCGTGTTCAGCTCAGGGAAATCCTTGAGCAGCTGTTTGAACACTTCGCCGAAGAAGTAGCAGTGCTGGTTCTCGTCGCGCTGGATGTAGGAGATCATTTGGCTGGTCGCCATCATCTTCTGGTCACGGGCCAGGTTGTAGAAGAAGGCGAATGTGCTGTAGAAGAAAATGCCTTCCAGGATCAAGTCGGCCACAAGTGCTCTAAAGAACGTTTGCGGATTCTGCTCGTCGCGGAACTCCTGGTAAATTTCCGAGATGAAACGGTTGCGGTCGAGCAGCACCGGATCATGCTTCCAGTATTCGAAAATTTCTTTCTGCTCCTGCTCCGATACGATCGAAGACAGCACGTAGGAGTAGGATTGGTTGTGTACGACTTCCTGCTGCCCGATGATAGCCGAGATGGCCTCCAGCGAGGAATCGGTAAAATAACGCTTTACGTCGCCGATGAACATCGTCTGCATCGAGTCCAGCACGGCGAGCAAGGAAATGTTGATCTTGAAGGTGCGCTGCTCTTCCGGATCGAGGTTGACGAACTGCTGCGCGTCTTTGGCCATCGGAATTTCGTCGGCGATCCAGTGGTTCAGCAGCAGAACCTTATACAATTTGTACATATGGGGCATGCGGATATCGTTCCAGTTCAGGATGCCCGAGCATTCTCCTTCGATGATGCGGGTCGAGCGGTTCGGCGCTTCGGTGTTAAAAATCTTTTGCATTTGCATACTCGATTCCTCCTCGTAGTTCTGTTTTTACTTGCTCATTTATATCAACATCCATCGCAGAATGCTGTAATCCATATCAGTTGATCTAAATCATTCATCTCTTTCCCAAACAATCTGTCTAAATGGTTTTGTACTTATCATGCAGTAGTGTATTTATAAGGTTTGATACAGTAGCCCTTTCCCGTTTTTAGTGGGCAGTTTTATCGGACGCGTGGCGAGCTCCTGCATTTTGCGAAGCAAAACAGGGAGCAAAGCCGCGCGACGCAAGGGGTCTCCGAGAATCGAGGAGACCACCTCTCGCACCGCTCGAACGTAAAAGCGTGTCCCCCATAACCTGCAAAGCAGGAGGGGGACGAAAGCGACTCACAGCACATATTCACATCAAGAAAATCCGCCACCCGCCGGTCTTCCGCCAACATTCCGGGTGTCCAGAGGGCAGCGCCCTCGGGGCCCTCCCTTGGAAGGGAGGGTTTGGGAGGGATCGAAAAAGGTTTTAGGCTTTAATATCTTTTACGACGCACACGACTCGCACTCTTCAATCGTCAGCGCACGGCTGCGGACGTAGTACGTCGTTTTGATGCCGGCTTTCCAGGCGTGAAGGTGAAGCTCCAGGAATTCCGTCGCCCGGATATCAGGACGAACGTACAGGTTGAAGCTTTGAGCCTGGTCGATGTGGCGCTGACGCGCCGCGGCCATCTTGATGGACCAATGCTGGTCGATCAGGAATGCCGTTTTGTAATACCAGATCGTCTTCTCGGACAGGTCCGGAGCCGGGTTGGCGATCTTGTAGGTCGTTTTTTCCTCGTAAGACAGAAGGTCGTACAGCGGATCGATGCTGGCGGTGGAGCCGGCAATGATTGAAGTCGAACCGTTCGGCGCGATAGCGAACAGCCAGGCGTTGCGGACGCCGTTCTGCTGCACTTCCTGCTGGAGCTCTTTCCACTGCTCGGTGGTGACGAACTTGCCTTCATGCTCGCCGTCGACATAACCACGGCTGGTGAAGTAAGCGCCGTTCTCCCAGTCGGAGCCTTTGAACTTCGGATAGTGGCCTTTCTCCTTGGCCAGCTCCATGCTGGATTTGACGAGCAGGTAGTTGATTTTTTCGTACAAATTGTCGTTATATTCAACCGCTTCGTCGGACTCCCAACGGATGCCTTCAAGGGCGAGCAGGTGATGCAGGCCGAAGGTGCCGAGTCCAACCGCGCGGTATTGGCTGTTCGTATATTGGGCTTGCAGGACTTCAATGTTGTTAATGTCGATGACGTTATCCAGCATGCGTACCTGGATCGGCACCAGACGGTCCAGCACATTGTCTGGAACGGCACGGGCCAGGTGAATCGAGTTCAGGTTGCAGACGACGAAGTCGCCGGGAACCTTGGAAATGACGATCCGGGTTTGGCCGTCCTTGGTCACGAGTTCTTCTTTTTCCACCACGGTGGCGGATTGGTTCTGCATAATTTCGGTGCACAGGTTGGACGAGTAGATCATGCCATGTGCACGGTTCGGGTTCGCACGGTTGACGGTATCCCGGTAGAACATGTACGGCGTGCCGGTTTCCAGCTGCGATTTCATGATGCGCTTCATGATGTCGATCGCAGGCACCGTAATTCTTGGAAGCAGCGGGTGGGCAACCGCTTCGGCGTACTTCTCGCGGAATGAGCCTTGACCTACCGTTTCGTCATAATAATCCTCAAGACCCGCAGGACGGCCGTTGGCATCCTTCCAGCCCATGATTTTCTTCACTTCATGCGGGCAGAACAGGCTCCACTCGCTGCGGGCCTCAACTGCCTCCATGAACAGATCCGGCAGGCACACGCCATGGAACACGTCATGCGCTCTCATGCGCTCGTCGCCATTGTTCAGCTTCAGATCCAGGAAGGCCAGGATGTCTTTGTGGAAGACGTCCAGGTAGACGGCAACCGCACCTTTACGGGTACCGAGCTGGTCAACGCTGACCGCCGTGTTGTTCAGCTGGCGGATCCAAGGAATGACGCCGGAGCTGGTGTTCTTGTGACCGCGGATGTCGGAGCCGCGCGCCCGGACTTTACCGAGGTAAACGCCGATGCCGCCGCCCATTTTGCTGAGACGGGCCACGTCGGTATTGGAGTCGAAAATCCCTTCCAACGAGTCGTCCACCGTGTCGATAAAGCAGCTGGACAGCTGTCCGGCGACCTTCTTGCCGGCGTTGGACATCGTTGGCGTAGCGGCGGTCATGTACAGGTTGCTCATGGCCCAATACGCTTCCTTCACGAGCTCAAGGCGCTTGTCCTCTGGCTCAGTGTGCATCAAGTACATGGCGATGACCATGTAGCGCTCCTGCGGGAGCTCCATAACGCGTCCGTCGAAATCATGCGCAAGGTAGCGGTCGGACAGGGTCAGCAGACCGATATAGTCGAACAGCAGGTCGCATTTGTAATCGATGCAGCGGCCCAATTCTTCAATTTGCTCTTTTGTATAGCAGGTGAGGAGCTCCTCGCGGTAGATTCCTTTTTGCACCAGCTCGGTAATGAGAGGGTAGAACGCACCATATGGCTCGTCAGGATAGGCTTTGTAGCGGCGGTTGTAAGCGGCCTTCTTGTACAGGGAGGTCAGCAGCGAGCGCGCTGCGGCGAACTTCCAGTTCGGCTCCTCCTTGGTGACCAGCTCAAGCGCCGACATCGTGAACGCGCTGCTGATTTCGTCGCCGGTGACTTCCTCGCGGCGCAGTTTGCTCTGCACGCCCCGGAGGAGGCGCTCCTTGTCCAGGGTCTCCAGCCCCTCCAAGATTCGGTCGGCATAAACGGAGAGACGGATTTCATCAAAAGCCAGCTGGCGGTTGTTCGGTTTGGTAACGAGCTGCGGCATGGTGCAGATCTCCTTTCAAAGTTTGTATATTTGGTATAACGGAAAGTAGGACGATGCTGTTAAGAGGGAGCTCTTGCTGTGCTTGCCCATACAAAAGGCATTTCCGAAGAACCTGAAGCACAGGTACGAAAATGCCGCTAGATCCCGTATGCCCTATTTACGAGCATGGGAAAAAATATCTATCACCCTATGTATAGATATCAACTGGCATCACGCACCTATTCCTCGTAGGCCTTTCGTGAGACAAAACAGGCAGGTCTCCTGACTCCCGAAAATGCGATATTCGGCGCCTTCCCGTCCGCGTGACGGACAGTGGCCTTAGCCGATATCGTGCCGAAAGCTCGGAGCTCTCGGCCTTCCGGTTACAGTGGCGGGACCGTGACGGATTCACACCGTGCTTCCCTATTATGAACGCCTGGCAAATTCAGCCGTGTTCACCTGTTTCCACTATATTTGGTTGCTTTCATACTAATTTAACCCAATATATTGTGTTTGTAAACCTAGTTCCTCTTAAAAGACGAGCAATGAGAATTATACCAGATGGACCCCCGGGGCGCTACTGTGAACCATTGGAGATTAGCCTCTAGAGGGGGCTGAAAAGGTAGAAATCGGGCGGATTTTGCAGGAAAAACGCGAATAAAAAATTTTGCGGGCCATCCTTTTGCGATTCCGGGGGCGGTCGGGTAAAATAAAAATAGGAATAAAGTTCGATCCGCTTGCAAAAGGATAAAGGAGGCGCACGACCATGGCAATTGCAGAGGTAACGGTCATTCCGATCGGAACGGCCACGACCAGCCTGAGCTCCTATGTGGCACAGATGCAGCAGGTGCTGGCGGAGCAGAAGGGGATCAGCTACGAGCTGACATCGATGAGCACGATCATTGAAGGGGCTCTTCCGGATGTATGGCAGGCGATAGCAGCCCTGCACGAAGCACCATTCCTGGCCGGCGCGCAGCGCGTATCCACTTCAGTCAAAATTGACGATAGACGGGACAAAGCCTCATCCAGCGCCCAGAAGCTGCAATCGGTCCGCGACAAATTGAAATAAATTCCAATCGCAGTGAAGTATTGCATTTTGGAGAAGAAGTTGTATAATAGTTTTTGTTTGACGGAAAATTTCATTTTCCACGCTGGTGTAGCTCAGGGGTAGAGCAACGCACTCGTAATGCGTAGGTCGGGGGTTCAATTCCCTTCACCAGCATCTTTCATAAGCCTTGCAGGACGCGGGTTTCCGGATTTCGGAGACCGCGTCTTTTTTGTTGATTTTGCTAAACTTCTAACATGTCGAGCAAAGTACCAGGTTCCGGTGATCGAATCGCCAATGTTTTTAATCCCTATTCCTGAAGGTTTGGGAGGACGTGCGAATAGGACGACCAAATTCCTCTTTGGCCGTCCTTTTTTACTACCTAAAGGTGGGAACCCATTGCAGAACTAATACGGTGGCAACCTAGATAGACATCTAGAGAAAGCCATTTGCAGCGCTTCTTGATTAAAAGCCTTCACTTGAGAGTTCACTTGAACGATCCAATTCGCTAATATAGCCGCTGGCTGGTAACTCTCAATTTCATGCGGATTAACTCGAAACTCTGCAAGTTTAATTAGTTGTTCATAATCTGCTTCGGAAAGTTGAAGACCTAAATGGGAAAGATGTCTCTGCCGTATTCTTTTAGCTGAATGATCTTGGGCTAGTCTGTGAGTGTTGGACACTTGTCCAGGGTGCGAACGATAGTACATTAAATTGTGTGGGATGTTGGCCAACTTAGCTCCACTAAAAGATAATCTGGTCCACAGCTCAAAGTCTTCTGCATGCGGATAGTTTAGGTCATACCGGATTCCAACACGCTCAGTAGAGCTTTTGCGTATCATGACTGAAGGATGTAGGATACAGCAGTAAAATAATAGCCAGGCTTTAATTTCTTCATGGTCCAGAGGATTAACTCTTACTGGGCCCAAGTAATTTTGGGTGTAAGCTGTTCCGCAAACATCAATGTCTGGGTGTTGATCCATATAATAAGCTTGCACTTCCAAACGGTTTAAGGCTGCGATATCATCACCGTCCATCCTAGCAATGTACTCACCTTGGGCTATATCAAGTCCTTGATTGAGGGAGGCTGCTACGCCCAGAGATACCGGATGGAATATCTTCTTAACTCTTGCGTCATGAATATCGTAAATCATGCCAGTTGAACCATCAGTAGATCCATCATCAATAATAATAAGCTCCAGGTCGGCGTATGTTTGTCTGAGAATGGAAGATATTGACTCCTGTACAAAAGGAGCATTATTGTAGACCGGCATAATAACAGAGATTTTGGGCATGATTAAGCCTCCCTTATATTTGTCGTCTTCATACAGTATGTCTGGTAAAGATCAGAGGAAACGCTTTTTTTAAAAAAGGGCCTGCCGCGGACTCTATCATGACTGCCGAGCAAAATAGTCTTTTGAACCGCTGACTCTGTCCACAACGCTGCAAGGTTTCTTTCATAGGATAAACTGATCCTATCGAGAAAGGGGAATATCACATGAGCGAAGTTGCAGGAGTTGGTTATGGTGGCGGTATGTCTACAAGCGTTGGCATCATTCTCGTCCTCTTTATTCTGCTTGTCATCATCGCGAAAACTTGGGGATATTAATTTCTGAACGGTCCTTAGCCCGCCGGATAGATCCGGAGGCATGAGACCCACACAAGCGAAGCGCAGTGATCCGTTATGGATCCTGCGCTTTTTTTATATATTATCGGCGAAATATTCAGCGGACAGCCTGACCCATATTCGTGCAGTTCTTAGCACAGCGCGCCAATCCTGAATAATCCCGGTACCCCTGGGTAAAATACGGGGGATCATTCCTAGAGGAGGTAAACAGCAATGACGATGGTTCGCGACGTAATGACCAAAGACGTAAAGGTATGCGCACCCCATGATTCGATCACGGCTGCGGCGCAAATCATGCGCGATGTCAACTGTGGATCGGTTCCGGTCTGCGAAGGCAAAAAAGTGGTAGGTATGATTACCGACCGCGATATCGTGCTGAACTGCGTAGCTGCGGGTAAAGACCCGGGCAGCGTACACTGCCATGACTGCATGACAAGCGATGTCATTTCGTGCTCGCCGGACACCGATGCCCACGAGTGCGCGAAATTGATGGCCGACCATCAAATCCGCCGCATTCCGGTTGTAGAGAACGGAGAAATGGTAGGGATCTGCGCCATTGGCGACCTGGCGACGATGAACATCCACATCAACGAAGCCGGCGATGCCCTCAGCCAAATTTCTGAACCTCTCCATTAAGAGGACGGTGCGGCAGGGAAACTAGTTCGCTGCAGAAGCACCCGTAAAGCGAAAGCGCGATACGGGTGCTTTTTCGTCTATTGTGGCGTTCAGATTTTCTGTTGACTTCAGGCCAATCGCTCATTACAATAATTTGTAACAACATAGGCGATGGAGTTCGCCTTTAACCGCCCGTGAGCTAATGACTCCTACCAGTGCAGACACTGGTAGGAGTCTATTTTTTTGCAGACATTCCTGCACCGGGACAAGCAGGGGAGTGGTAATTTGCCCCTGATTGAGGAACAATAGGAAATACATCATAGCTGGGGGGAAACCGCTGTAATGGGAAAACGGATGACGAGGGGAAAACGCAGGTTATATGTATACGCAGGCAAATTCATGCATCTCACGCTGCTTGGCTATATCGTGAAGTGGTCGGTCATCGGGAGTCTGGTGGGGGTGCTTACAGGCTCCGGATCGGCCTTGTTTCTGGCAGCGCTGGATGCCGTTACGCAGCAGCGTCTGCAGCACCCGTGGCTCCTGTGGCTGCTTCCATTTGGGGGAGCCTTGGTAAGCTACCTGTATTGGAAATACGGCAAGGACGCGTCCAAGGGCAACAACTTGATACTGGAGCAGATTCATGACGGCGGCGGAGCTATTCCGCTGCGCATGGCTCCGCTCGTCCTGTTCGGAACGATTCTGACCCATTGGTTCGGCGGCTCGGCCGGACGGGAAGGAACGGCGGTGCAGATGGGTGGGAGCTTATCGGAATGGATCGGCAAGAGACTTCGGCTTAGCCCAGCCGACCGTCGCATCATTCTGATGTGCGGCATCAGCAGCGGCTTTGGCTCGGTCTTTGGGACGCCGCTCGCCGGAACAGTCTTCGGGCTGGAGGTGCTTGCGTTGGGGATGATCCGTTACGAAGCGCTGTTTGCCTGTTTTGTGGCGAGCTTTATCGGGGATCTGACCACGAAGGCCTGGGGAATTCATCATATTCATTATTCCGTAAACACGATTCCGGCGATCACGCTGATCACGGTGCTGAAGGTCGTGCTCGCGTCGATGGTGTTCGGCCTGGCCAGCATTTTGTTCAGCGAGCTGACGCATTGGCTGAAGGCGCGGTTCACCGGCTGGTTCCGGAATCCGGCGGTCAAGAGCTTTGCCGGGGGCTGCATCCTGATTGCCATTGTCTACGCGTTCGGCACAAGGGAGTACCTCGGGCTTGGCCTTCCGCTGATCAGCGATGCTTTTGAAGGGACGGCGCCAAAGCTGGCGTTTCTCTGGAAAACCGTGTTCACTTCGATTACGCTGGGGGCCGGATTTCAAGGCGGAGAGGTGACTCCGCTCTTCGTCATCGGCGCAACGCTGGGCAGCACGCTGGCGGACTTGCTCCATCTAGCGGTGCCGTTTATGGCAGCCCTCGGTTTTATCGCAGTGTTCAGCGGTGCGACCAATACCCCGATTGCCTGCTTTATTATGGGGATCGAGCTGTTCGGTTCGGGGAATTTGGTATACATGTTCATCGCCTGCGTCGTCAGTTATTATTTTTCCGGGCATACCGGCATCTATGTGTCGCAGCGGATCGGGGTGTCCAAGTCCAGGCTGCTGCGCCTGCCGGAACAGGCGACGCTGGCTTCGGTCCGAGGGAAGAAGGGAAGAAAGAAGGAGAAAAGGGAGCGCGCCTAATTTTTTTAGCAAGACATCTTCCCCTCTGGGCGCCCTGGGCATATGCTATCCCATCATCGATTGGAGGGATTGCATTGTCTTCTGGAAAGAAAGCTCAAGTGAAACACTTAGCATGGCATGAAACATTGGAAATGCATGAGCTGGTAGCAGCACAGTCCAACGACCTGATTTGCCTGAAAATGGACATCGGCAAGGTCACCGATCCGCAGCTGCACGCCCTGTATAAAGAGGCTATTATGAGCCTGGAGCAGAACATAAAGGACCTGCTGCAGTTTTATCCGCAAGCACCGGTCCCGGGAGCGAGAGGCGGCAAAGCCGAAGCGGCAGACATGACGGGCTTTTATGCCGGCCATTTGCTGGGCAAGGCAAAAGGTTGGGTTCGCAATTACGCGCTTGCGATTACGGAAACGGCAACACCGGCCTTAAGGGAGGTTTTCGTTAAGCATCTGAACAATGCGATTAAACTCCATGCCAAGGTTTTTGAATTCATGGAGGAGCGTTCGATGTATCCTGCTTACGATCTGGAGCGGCTCCTGGCCAATGATATGGAAAATGCGAAAAAGGCGTTAAGCATGTAACATCTGCACCTCTGGGGCAAGGGGAAAAAGAGATATCGAGGAAAGTCCGGGAGCCTGATCCCGGGCTTTCCTCGTTTTTTCGGCCCAATCCTACACCGTGAAGCCGGGCCTCCCCAGCAGTTCGCTTATGCAGTATACTTTCGTTAAAGTCATAAATAGTTTACGTGGGACAAATAAATAGTTTACGTGAAACGGATTAACAGTTCAGGAGGTGAACGGGTATGATTATGGTCAGTTCTTGTCTGGCCGGACTGAAGGTTCGCTATAATGGAACCGACAGTCTGAATGAAGTCATTCAGCAAATGGTGGCGCAGAACAGGGCAGTGACGGTCTGCCCCGAACTGCTGGGGGGATTCGTCACCCCGAGAGAGCCTGCGGAGATCGTAGGCGGGGATGGGAGGGACGTGCTGGAGGGCCGGGCAAGGGTTGTTGAGAAATCGGGCCGGGACGTCAGCGGCATGTATATTCAGGGGGCTCACCGGACGCTGGAAAAAGCCCGTGAAGTCGGTGCGTCCATGGTGGTGCTCAAAGAATACAGCCCCTCCTGCGGAAGCGCCATGATTTATAACGGTTCCTTCGCCAATGAGAAGGTGGCCGGCAGCGGGGTGACGACCGCTCTGCTGGAACGGGAGGGCATTCGGGTGATGTCCGAAGAGACGTTTCTGGAGGCTCTGGACTCAGGTCTCCTCTAAAATCGCTGGCATCGCTCGTCCATCCCGTGAAAGTTTCGGACAAGTTTGCCGGGGCGGATGAATATATATGACCTTAAAGGAGGTCATATGATGCTCAAGAAGAAACGGTTTCGCAACTATGCGCTTTGGATCAGTATGGTCTCGCAGGTGCTTCTGCTGGTGCAGCTGATCGGTCATCTCACCGGAGCGTTTGAACTGTCGGATATGAAGCGGCAAGAGCTTGTGGCGGCCGCAGACCTGGTGCTCGGAATTTTGGCGACGCTGGGGATTATCTCCAATCCGACCAAGCCGAACAGTGGCGGATATAATTTGTAGACGGGAACCCTGCCGTGCAGCCGTCAGCTGCCGGGCAGGGTGTTTTTTTGAGATGCAGGCTCCGGAGACTTTGGATTCCTTACGCATCGCAGGTCAAAAAGGAACGGAATCCGCGGGGAAGCAGCCCTTCTTGGCGGCGCGATTTCGGGTAGGAACGATCTGTCCCGTTTGATATGATGGAAAGAAAGACTTGCCGGGAGGAGAAGCTTCATGAAAATACTGGTATCAGGATTTGAGCCCTTTGGCGGAAATGCGGTCAATCCGACGGAGCAGCTCGTGCGGGATATCCGGGAGGAGACGTTTGCGGAGGCCGAGATCCGGACGGTTCTGCTTCCGGTCCATTATGACGAATGTGCCGAAAGGCTGCTTGAGGTGGTGCGTGACTATCAGCCGGACGCCGTAATCTGCTGCGGCCTGGCCGCAGGCCGGACGGCGGTAACGCCGGAGCGGATCGCGGTGAACGTCAAGGACGTGGCGCCGGAAGCGGCATACGCCGACAACAAAGGGGAGAGGCCGCAGGATCTGCCCATTAATCCGGCAGGACCGGACGGATTGTTCTCGCGGCTGCCGATCCGAGAGGCCGTGAACCGGCTGAAGGCGGAGGGGATTCCGGCTGCCGTGTCCGAGTCGGCCGGCACGTTTATTTGCAACAACACGATGTACGCCGTGCTGGATTATATCCGTGAGCAGAAGCTGCCCACGCTGGCGGGATTTGTCCATTTTCCGGCCTCCACGGAAATGGCGCTGCAGAAGCCGGGCCTGCCTTCGCTGCCGCAGGAAATGATGCTGCAGGCGCTGCGCGTGATCATCCATGCGACGATTGATGCGGCAAAGCAGCAGCGGCAGCCCGCGGTGTAACGGGTATCGCTCACCGCCTGACACCTCCAGGTGCTTGTTCAAACCAAGCACTTCGGGGGTGCTTTTTGCTGTTATTGCCCTTCGCCGGCTTGCTGAACGGGACGCTTGAAAAAACCGATCAGGCGGTCCTGATGCGGCACGATCTGTACGAGCTCCCAGCCATGGCGCCCCCACGAGGACAGCGCATAATTAAAGTCCACCGCCGTGTGGCCGCGGTATGATTGCACGTATTCGAGCAGCCCCGCGTCCGTCCCGTATTCCCATTCCCGCGGCTCGTCGCCGGCGGAATGACGGTAACGCTGGAGCAGTCCGCTTAGGCGCACGCCTGAGGTGCAGAGTGCTTGGAGAATGGCTTCTTGCTCCGTTTCTTCCAGGGCTAAAAAGCGAGGCGGCTGCGGGAGATGAAACCGGGCGTGAGAATGGAAAATTTGCAGCACTGCCGTGCCGCACGGATTACCGGTTTCGTCTCTGACCACATACCATACGCATCGCTCACGCTCCTCGGGCGGGCCCCAGTTCTCGACTGACTCCGACAAGCGGAATCCGGCGGGGACCTCGTATCCCGACTTCCGCACCTCCTCGCAGATCGGACCCATCAGCTGTTGAATATAGACGCCGTACGCGCGGTCGCCGAATTCCGCAAACATGCTGCTGAGTTCCTCCGCATGCTCTTGAAGAATCGCCTCCCAAATTTCGCCCAGGTGCCGGTTCATGGACCGGACTACCGAATAAATTGGATTCATATAAAACTCCCTTCACATCGTAAAATTTTGCCTAGGCTGTTCTGATTCCGTTGCAGAATACCACTGCCCATTAATCTAATGGGTTTAGATTAATCTAATGGGATTAGAATAATGGCATATGCTATAATTGTCAAGTGAAAAGGAGGGCTCTTCGATGGCCAGAAAACGAACGGTGCCCCAGCATCCCTTCTCCGGCACGGGGGAACAGGAGGAGCTGCACATTCCACTAGACCGTGACCGGATTGTCCGGACGGCGCTCCGCGTGTTGAACGAATTTGGCTTGAAGGAGCTGAGCATGCGTAAGATTGCCGATGAGCTCCAGGTAAAGACCGCTTCCCTGTATTATCATGTGAAGGATAAAGAACAGCTGCTCCAGCTTATCGGGGATAAAATAAGCGAAGAAATGGACAGGCCCGACCCGGACCTGTCTTGGCAGGAACAGCTGATCCAGTGGGGGCATGCATTCCGGCGCGTACTGCACCGCTACCGTGATGCGGTGGACCTGTTCAATGGCGGCATCGCCATGGGATACCACCGTCTGCTGCAGATTGAAAGACTGTACCAAATCTTTGCGTCGGCTGGATTCGCGGATGGTCACATCCCGTGGATGGCATCCATGGTGAAGAACCATGTGCTCGGCTTTGTGGCCGAGGAGGTGCGGCTGAAAGGGATGGCCGGTTCCGGCGAGGAAGCACAGGCTCAGCTCAGCGAGGAGTACGCCCGGTTCTTCCGCAGTTTGCCAAGCGAGCAGTTTCCGAATATGATCCGGCTGGCTTCCCATACGACCGATACCGGATGGCAGGAGGAATTCGAATTCGGGCTGGACGTCCTGATGGACGGCTTCCGGCAGAGGCTGACCGACTGATCCGGCGCTAAACAGAAAATCAGGGGGACTAAGAAGTCCGCCCTGATTTTTTTCCGTAAAACACCGCGAAGTCCAAATACTTGTACATACAGTCCACGTCTTCAAAGCCGGCCTCTTCCATCCACTGCATCTGGTCGGCGGCGGTAGCGTTGATATCCAGGCTTCTGCGTTCAATCGACGCCTGAATGGCTTCTTCCGGCAGACCGCTTGCCCTGATTTCTTCCAGCCAGCGTCTCCGGTAATATACGTCTGCCTGATCGGTATGGCCCTTCACCTGATCGGCATTGACAAAGATGCCACCTTCATTCAGCAGCCGATGGATCGTGGCGAACAGCTGCCTTTTTTCCGGATGGGACAGATGATGAATGGAGAGGGAAGAGACGACGGCATCGTAAGTTTGAGTAAACGGATAACTGCTGTAATCCCCGGTAACATAATCTACATTCGGTGCCCCGTGAAACCGCCGGCGGGCCTCCTGCAGCATGCTGTCGCTTAAATCCATCAGCGTAAGCCGTGCCTCAGGGTATTTGAGCAGTACCATGCTGGAGAACAGGCCTGTTCCGGCCCCCAGATCCAAAATACATGGAGTAGAATTGCCGCACTCCACCAGGGACAGGGCCATCCCGTAAAAGTCGTCGAAGCAGGGAATCAGTCCCCTCCGCTGCCGGTCATAGTCCTTTGCATTGGCGTCAAAAAGCTTGATCACAGATCTGTCCATCACCATTCTCCTTTACCCGTGGATTGTTGGAATTGACTTCATTGTACCGGCAGCCCGCTCATTATGGAAATATATAAACCGTATTATACTTATAGGTATTTCCTATATCGTTCCTTCCACGGAACAGCATTGATAAGCTCGATAGAGTTGTGGCGGCAAGGTCCTTTACCCCCGGGAACATCGCGCATTTTCATAGGGCAAATGGACTTGAATGATATTTGTCCAAACCGATTCTCCTTACGCGGCATACGATAGAGTATAAACAGGAGAGAGGGGGAGAAACCATGAGTGGTGTAGGAAACCCATTTACCTCAACGGGAGCCATCCTGGTTCTGTTTATTCTGCTCGTCATCATTACCAAATCCTTTATTTATTAATCCATGGGCCCAAGCGGTCCTTGGGCAACGAAGCTCCCGCCCTCCGGCGGGGCTTTCGCCATTTCATAAGAAAGGCAGATACCGCAGTATATACATATGGATTGAAAAAAGAAATATAGACGAGTAAATGGGAGAATGGATTAGTATACAGAGGGAAATAGCGCATACATGCAGTTTTGGGTTCAGACGATTATAACGCTATAATGAAAAACAGTGAACCATCGGACCCGGCGAACCTGAGAGTGGGGAGCCCGCTTGAAACACCCTGTAACATTTCATGAACGGATAGCAGCACGATCAGCGCTACAGATACAACTTTATATATCCACAGGAGGGATTATTTCTTGTTTTTGAACTGGATCAAACAAGGCTTCTTTAGCAATGTCAGAAAAGATATTTTGTCCGGTCTAACCGTTGCCTTTGCGCTTATTCCCGAAGCCATCGCGTTCTCCATTATGGCCGGTGTGGATCCGATGGTCGGTCTCTACGCATCCTTTGTGATTGCCGTCAGCATTTCGTTTTTCGGCGGACGCCCGGGGATGATTTCAGCGGCCACCGGTGCCATGGCATCCTTGATGGGACCGATCGTTGCCAAATACGGGATCGAGTATTTGTTTGCGACGACAGTGCTGACCGGCATTCTGCAGTGGATCATGGGGGCGCTGAAATTCGGGCGCTTCATCACATTTATCCCGCAATCGGTCATCGTGGGCTTTGTTAACGCGCTGGCGATCGTTATTTTTATGGCGCAGCTGCCGAATTTTGAAGGGGCTACCTGGATCATGTACTTGATGGTGGCCGCAACGCTGCTGATTATTTATCTGTTCCCGCTGCTCACCAAAGCGGTGCCTTCAGCGCTTGTCGCCATTATCGTCATGACGATCATTTCGGTGCTGACCCATGCCGATGTCCGTACGGTAGGCGATATGGGTACCATTACGCAGTCGCTTCCCGCATTTCATGTTCCGTCGGTTCCCTTGTCGTTTCATATGTTCCTGACGATTTTGCCTTATGCGCTGGCGCTCGCCGTCGTCGGCATGACCGAGACGCTCTTGACCGCCAACCTGGTGGATGAGCTGACCGATACCGGCAGCAACAAAAACCGCGAGATCAAGGGGCAGGGCATCGCCAACATCCTCACCGGCTTTTTCGGCGGGATGGCAGGCTGCGCCATGATCGGCCAGACGGTCATCAATGTGAAGTCGGGGGGCCGCTCCCGGCTGTCGACCTTCATTGCCGGCGCCTTTCTGCTGTTCCTGATCCTCGTGCTCGGCGATGTCGTCAGGCAGGTGCCGATGGCGGCGTTGGTGGGCGTTATGATCATGGTGTCGGTGGGCACGTTCGACTGGCATTCTTTACGAACGATGAACAAGGTGCCGCTGGGTGACACGATCGTCATGGTCGTGACCGTCGTAATCGTGGTGGCCACGTCCAACCTGGCGATTGGCGTTGTGACCGGAGTCATTCTGAGTGCCCTGAATTTCGGCTGGAAAATGGCGCGTATTCACGCGCAGACCCATATCGATGAACATGGGGTAAAGGTGTACGAAATCAAAGGACAGATGTTTTTCGGAACGATGAACCATTTTGTGCATCTCTTCCATTACCAGGAGGATCCCGAGCAGATTGCGATTGACTTTTCCCACTCCCACGTTTGGGATCAGTCGGGCGTGAACGCTGTGTCCAAGGTGCTGGCCAAGTATGAGGCGCTGGACAAAAAGGTGGCCGTCCGGGGATTGAATCCGGAGAGCCAGCGTATCATCGACAAGATTGGCGTAGCCTCGGTATCGTCCCATTAACCAACTCGTAAAACCTGCATTTTATATACGATATGAGAAAAGCCTTCCGGCATGCCGGAAGGCTTTTTGCGTGGTTATCCGCTTGAGGAGCGAATGCTATCTCACCATTTTCTCATAAATATTAAACCCGCTCTCATGCTGGCCCTTCAGCGTAAAGCCGGCCCCGCTGTACAACCGGTTCAAGCCGGGGTTGTTGGCGATGCAGTCGAGACGGATTCGGTCTTTGCCCTGGAACCTTATTCCGGTCAAGGCCCAGTGCAGAATGGCGCTGCCAAGACCCGTCCCCCCGAATTCGCGTTCAATGGCAAGCCGGTGCAGATAGACAGAGGTATCGTGCCCCTCCTCTCCCCACAGGTTGCGGTCCCATTCGCTTGCATGCTGCTGGAGGATGACGATGGCGGCAAGGCGCTCCTCCTTTTTGAACAGGAAGACGTCCCCTCGCAGGACCGCCTCGTCGATATGATGCCGATCCTCACCGGTCAGCAGCTGATTCCACTGCTTGGAGCCTATGCTCTGAAGCCACTGCGCCGTTCGAAACAGCAGTCCCTGCGCGGCTGCGACATCTTCCGGACCGGCCTGAACGGCACGGATTTCCGGGGTAACCCACTCCTGATTGATGATAAAATGATCTGCTTTTGCCTGCTTCATACATCCACCCTCCAAGCGTTACATATGTTCTTATTGTAAGAAGCCATGAAGAATTAGGCAAATGCTTCATACCGGAGCGGTTTGGAAATTTTTACAAGGCTCAGGTGCTCTGAAAACGTGGGGCGGCAGCTGCGTCCAGGCCGTTAGCAAGCGGTCAGCATTGTATGTACCCGAGGGTTGGGAGGGAGGATTATGAAGAAACAAAACTTTATCGCCAACATGGCACCGTTGGCTGAATTCGACCAGCTGCAGTCGGGTGTGCCGGCATCGCTCACGATCGCCCAGGCGGCCCTCGAATCCGCCTGGGGCACGAGCGAGCTGGCGGTGAAGGCCAACAATCTGTTCGGCATCAAGGGACAGGGCACCGCAGGAAGCATGCGCCTGCAGACCACCGAGTACGTTCGCGGCGTGGCCGGCCGGGTGATAGCCGACTTCCGCGCGTACAACAGCTGGGCCGAATCGGTGGCCGATCACTCAAGCCTGCTGGTAAACGGCGTGTCCTGGGACCGTGACAAGTATGCCGGCGCGCTCCGCACAGAC
The DNA here is from genome assembly GCF_038009285.1 of Paenibacillus sp. FSL R5-0378. Taxonomy (NCBI): domain Bacteria; kingdom Bacillati; phylum Bacillota; class Bacilli; order Caryophanales; family Paenibacillaceae; genus Paenibacillus; species Paenibacillus sp. FSL R5-0378. The sequence goes on along the minus strand of NZ_JBBPAY010000001.1, from coordinate 209,099 downwards.
GGGCGATCGGCCGCCGCCGCGATCGGCGCCGCCGGTTATGCCACGGACCCGGAGTATGCAGATAAGCTAATCCGGATTATTGATCAGTATAACCTGGACCAATACGATGCCTGGAAGGAGGGGGCGCATATGACTCCTGAGGAAAAGGCGGCATTTAGCGAGCTGCAGAACACGGTTGCGAAGCAGGCGGAATGGATCAAGCAGCAGCAGGCGCTGTTAAGCATGCCCTGCCCGGACTGGGCAAAGGAGGCTTACCGCTATTACAAGCCTTATATTGCAGATGAAACGGGAAGTTATGATTTCTGGCGGCAGCTGGTGATCCAGTACCGCAAAGAGAAGGGAATCAAGGTCGGTTCAGATCAAGACTGACGGCACTTACGGCCATTACGGCCGGATGGTCACCCTTGTATTCACAGGAACGTAGGAAGACAAATCCAGCACATCCTCATTGTGCATCCGGATGCAGCCGTGGGAGACTTCCCGTCCGATGGAGGCGGGATCATTGGTTCCGTGAATGCCGTAATGGGGCTTGGAAAGGCCCATCCACAGCACCCCGAACGGTCCGCCGGGATTTTCCTGTTTATTGACAATCGTGAACTCCCCGGTCGGGGTTTTCGTCACCATTTTTCCGATGCCTACGGGATAGGATTTGACGGTCTGATCGCCGTCCAGCAAATATAACGTGCGTTCCGACAGGTCGACGATGATCCGGTATTTTGGCATTTGCATCACTCCTTGCTTCCAGAGTATGTTTATAGAGCGGGGGATGCATCCCTCTGCAAGTGAATTTATGGAACGAAGGGGATTGGAACGTGATGCTGAGAAAAAAAATTATCCTCTACTGCACCTTTTCCGTGCTTGTGCTGTTCGCGGCATTTTTCGTCTGGAGGCAGGGCCCTTATGTGTATCATCTGGTTCGTTATCCCGGAAGGCCTCACATCAAAAAGGAAGAGGGCGGTGTTCCGGCTTACAGCTTTATTTCCACGAGACCGACGCCAGGTGCGGTGTATTATAAAAACAAAGTCATCACGCTGATGTACCATGATGTCTCCCCGCGTCCGATCAATGACAAGAGTCTGGATACCGCTGTATTCGAGGAGCAGCTCCAGGCCATGAAGGCAAACGGATTCCATTGGATTACGATGGAGCAGTACGCCGACTTCGTCACCCGGCATCAGCCGGTGCCGGACAACGCCGTGCTGATGACGTTTGACGACGGCTATGAGACGTTCTATACCAATGTGTTCCCGATCCTGAAGAAGTACCACGTGCCGGCAACGAATTTTCTGATCGTGTCGACGGTGGGGAATCCGAAGCATCCCGGACTGCCGAAGCTGACCTGGGCCCAGGTCAAGCTCATGCACCGGAGCGGTATCGACTTTTACAGCCATACGTTTGATTCGCACGCTTATGCTTATGTTCGCCCCGAAGGGAAAACCCATGACAGGCTGGAGCCGATGCTGATGGGACCGGAGCATAACAAAACCACCGGGCATGTGGAGACGGAGCAGGAGTATATCCGGCGGGTGAAGGGTGATTTAACCCGGGCGGATCAAATCCTCCGGAATGAAATCGGCAACCGCCGCGATATTCTCGCTTTTCCCTACGGCGGCTATACGCAGCAGGTGCTGGGTCTCTGCCGCAATCTCGGCATTCAAGTAGTCTTTACCGTCAAGCCGGGAATCGACGGCCCCGGGCAGTACATGGGATACCGGGTCAACGCTGGCGGCATGGACAATAACCCGATCGCGCTCATTGAATCGATGAAGCATGCGGAGTCGCTCCGCGGATACAGCAAAGCCGGCTAAGCCTCCTGACGAGAGAAGGAAGTGGCAGTAGGCCGTAAATACATTGGGAAATATGGATAACCCCCCGGACATTTCTCCGGGGGGTTTGGCTTTGGCGGCGCTGCGGCCGCCTCATATATTTAACCCCTGACAGCCGTTCAAGGCTGCAGTCTGGTTCCTTGTTCTAGTTCGTTAACAGAATAATGACTTCCAAAACAACAAAAGCCCTGCCTCTCTTTTGTCCTTGCGGCTCCGATGACCGCGCCAGCGTGAATCAGAAATAGCATCTTAAATCTCATACTTCGCATTGGGTTATTTCAAAATAGGAAATTAAGTCTTCGAGGTTGAAGATTTATTCTTTCTTGCGGGGAACGAAAAGGGTTAAATGAAGTTATATTCCTATAATATATCACATATTGTTTATAAATGCAATAGGAAATTATATCGCCCACCAGACTTGTATAAATGTGCAAAAGCACCATTTCATACGGAGGGATTTTATGATAAAAGTTGGTTTTTGTCGCTGGTTCATGTCACATTTTGGGATGAAATAACCGATATTCTTAATAGTGCTGCGCCGAACGGCCTATATTGATGAAAAAGGAAGGCTGGCTTATGGATACCGATTCTACCCGTTTGCAGGGGGTTGCCCTGTATTATGCTTTTCGGAACAAATTGGTACGGAATTATATTTTCGGATCGCTATTCGCGGTATGGATCGTGGGCAGCGCTCTCGTTCTGACCACGATCAGCATTTCTCCGCAGGAGATCAAACGGCTGGCGATCATCTTTGCTTGCTCCATGGCGGTCATGGTCGCGGTGGAATCCTGGATATTCACGCGGCACGTTCGGCCGATCCGGCAGGGCTTGTTCTGCCGGACCTGTACGGTTCAGACCATTGAAACAGCCTACCGTCAGGCACATAAGCTGCCGCAGCTGGCGGTGTTCCGGATTCTGGTCCCGCATTTCCTCGGGCTCGCCGTACCTGCGGCCGGCTTGACGCTGTGGCAGATGAGCCGTGGCCTTCTTCATTTCCCGCCGATTTATGTTGCGGCTGCGGCAGCCGGCGCCTTCCTCGTAGCCAGCATGCATGCGATGATCGAATTTTTTCTGACGACGGCGACGGTCCGGCCGCTGATGGAGGAATTTCATCGGCTCGCCCAGGAAACGCACCGCATTGAGCTGAATCCGGAGGGGCATGTCGTCTTGTCCATCCGTCCGAAGTTTCTGCTCAGCGCCATGCTGATCGGTACCTCGCCGCTCCTGCTGTTCACCCTGGCTGCCCAGATTCGGCTGGGCAATTTAAACGAGGAAATGATGACCGGGTACTGGGGCTGGGCGGGGCTGATCCTGCTGGTCGACATCATTTTTACGTATACGGGCGCCAGGCTGTTAACCCATGAGGTGGAGCGGCCGATCTCCCATCTGTACGACGCCATGAATCATGTCAAGGACGGCCGGCTGAAGACGGTCCAAAACGTGTATTCGGACGAGTTTTCCCGGCTGGCCACCGGGTTCAACATGATGGTCCGGGCGCTTCAGTCGCGTGAAGCCCAGACCCGGGCGATGCTGGACAGCTACTTTGTGACCCTCGCCGTTGCGCTCGATGCCAGAGACGCCTACACGGCAGGGCATTCCTTACGGGTGGCCGAATATTCGGAGCTGATCGGGCGGCTCAGCAGGATGACTGAGGAGGATATCAACGTGATCCGCCAGTCGGCGCTGCTGCATGACATCGGGAAAATCGGCATCCGGGACACCGTCCTGTTGAAGGAAGGGCGTCTGACGGAAGAGGAGTTCGACCAAATCAAGGCCCATCCGGTGCTTGGTGAGACGATTCTGAAGCAGATCGAGCCGAAGGATGCCATGGCGCCGCTCCTTCCCGGCGTAAGGTCCCATCATGAGCGATACGACGGGAAAGGGTATCCGGACGGACTGGCCGGGGACGATATCCCGCTGCTTGGCAGAATTATCGCCGTAGCCGACGCCTTTGATGCGATGACTTCGGATCGGCCATACCGTAAAGGCATGGATGTCGCCAAGGCGCTGTCCATTCTCGAAGAGGGCGGAGGGACGCAGTGGGATCCGGAATACGCCCGCATTTTTGTCGACTATATGAGAAATCAAAGGTTGGGAAAAGCGGCAGGCGACGATACATAAGCGATGACCAAGGATCGGAAACCAAGAAAACCTCCCGGCCGTGAAGGATGACTTCCGGACGGGAGGTTTTTTCGTCGTTTTGAACGTTGATAAGGAATCAGTTGGCAGCCGAGCGCAGGAACCCTGGCAGACGGAAGAATGCAACCAGGAGGCCGGCGGCCCCGAACGTCAGGAGAATAAGGGCAGGTCCCGCAACGTCGCCGAGATGGGCGCCATGAGCGATAATGTTCTGCAGCGAGTGCAGCGCCCAGTACTGCGGCAGAAAGTGCCCGACGGTCTGTACGGATTGCGGAAGCAGGTAAGACGGTACCCACAGGCCACCCAGCATGGCACCGCCCATGGCAATGACCTGGGTGATGACCATGGCGGCTCCCTCGCCGGGCACCAGGAAGGATAAGCCGAGCCCGATGCCGGTTCCGCAGATGCTGAGGCTGAGCACAATCAAGGTAAGGGCGGCGACGTCGCCAAGCTTCACGTCATAGACGAAGTGGCCGAAGGCGAACAGGACGACACACTGGGCGATAACCGTCAGGATGAAGGGCACCCACATCCCGACCAGGTACTGCAGCGGCTTTACGCGCGTGCTGCGAATGCGGGACAGAAGGCCGGTTTTCTTTTCGTCAAAGAAGCGGCGGGCCATCGTGATCATAATGTAGAAGACGAACATAACGGTCATGCTGGGGACCATGGAGTCCATATAGCTGATATGGTCGGACGTCGTCGCCACATCTTTAATCTGGATCGGGGAGGCCAGCGCCTGCTCTGCCTGCTCCTTGGAATCTCCCTTGGCCAGCAGGACATCCGTCAGCTTCTGCTCACGGTATTGGCTGGAAATGCTGCTGAGGATCGCCTGAATCGGCGCAAGCTCTGTCTGTGCGGTGGGATCCTGGTACAGCTGGATATCCGCGGGACTGCCTTCCTTCATGGCTTTTTCGAATCCGGAGGGAATGACGAGCATGGCCGAGAACTGGCCCTGCTTCATTCTGTCGACCTGGTCGTCCAGGCTGGATGCCGATTCCAGCTTCACGTCCATAATCCCCTGCATCTGCTTCACAAAAGCTTGGGACGCGGCGGATTGATCCTGGTCGATCGTGCGGATGGATACGGAGGAACTGTCACCTCCGGCACTGTTGAAAATCGTACCGAACATGGCGATGAACAGGATCGGCATCAGCAGCAGGAAGAAGAAGCTTTTGCGGTCTTTGCGGATCAGCCGCAATTCTTTGATAATCATGGCTCTCATGGGTTTTGCTCCTTTGCTTGTTCATTTCTTTGTTTGTTTCATACGATGAACGATTTATCACCTTAATGAGTGAGAGGGACGCTTGTGAAAAAGAATTAATCCCGGAGCGCGGTACCGGTTACCCGCAGGAATACGTTCTCCAGCGAGGGACGGACGATTTCCAGCTGCTTCACGTCCCAGCTGTGCTGGGAAGCGAGGCGAAGCAGTCGCTGCATCACGCCATGCAGATTTTCCGTTTCCAGCACGTATCCGGAGCCTTCCTTGCGGACCTCGGTTACATCCGGGTCTTCCGGGAGGTGATGGGCTCCTGCAATTTCCACGTAAATGGCCTTCTGTCCGTAATTCTCCAGCAGTTCCCCGAGCGGGCCCATCGCCTTGATCGTGCCCTGATCCATAATGGCCACTTCATCGCACAGCGCTTCGACTTCCTCCATGTAGTGGGTGGAGTAGATGATCGTCACGCCTTCGCGGTTCAGATCGCGGATCATTTCGAAGATGTGGTTCCGCGACTGCGGATCGATCCCAACCGTCGGCTCGTCGAGAATCAGCAGCTTGGGACGGTGGAGGAGCGCGGCGATGTTAATCCGGCGCTTCATGCCTCCCGAGAACGTGCCGACTTCCTCTTTGGCCCGGTCCAGCAGACCGGTCTGGGTCAGTACCTCGTGGATGCGCTGCTTCAGCATTTTGCCCCGGACACCGTAAGCCTCACCGAAAAACTCCAGATTGTCATAAGCGGACAGCTTATCGTACAGCGTAATTTCCTGCGGGACGTAGCCGATATATTTCGATACGGCGTCCGGATTTTTGGTCGCCTCCTTGCCGAGCAGCCGGACGGAGCCGCTGTCGGCCTGGACAATGCCGGTCAAAATTTTCATCGTGGTGGACTTACCCGCGCCGTTCGGTCCAAGGAAGCCAAACGAAGTGCCAGCTTTCAGAGAGAAGCTCACGTCCTGGAGCGCCTGTTTCTTCGGATAGGATTTGCGGAGCTGGGAAACCTCTAGCATATAATCGTTGTTATAAGAAGTCTGATTAGATTCGGCGGTGTTGCGGGCCGTCGTTTGGATCATAGGGACAACCTCCTAAAAGTTTTGTGAAGCATAACCTCAAAGCAAAATCATCGCAGCAAAACTAGCATCGGAAGCATCGGCTTAAGTTTTGTGAAGCAGCATGTTTGCAAAATGACGGGCCGCCGGCAGTACCGGCTCGTGCGGATGAACGAAAGGCTTCCGGCGGCCACGTTGAATATCCCGTTAAGTTTATAGAAGAAAAGCGTTTTGAACTTGCTACAGATCCAGCTTTTTATCCATGACGTATGTCACCGCCCGGATCAGGCCATAGGCTACCGCCCAGCTGCCGATGATGATTGCCGGAAGCTCCCATGGAAAGGGAAAGAACGTCGCCGGTCCTGCGGTTTCCAGCCTGCCTTCAGGCAGCAAATACTCGTTCATGTTGGAGTATACGATGCTGAAGCCTCCCATAAACAGAATCCAGAGCAGCGGTGTCAGCGGCTTGGCGGTGCTGTACATGACGCTAATGGTCAGCATGCCTGCGGCTATGATGAATGGGGTCAGGCCGGCGACGACGGTCAGCCAGTTAATGCCCGTAATCATAAAGGAGACGGCCATGTCGTAGGTGTAATGATCGATGGCCGAGGTCAGAATAAGCACGTACGCCGATAAGGCGATATAAATGGCGATCATTGCGATCCATACCTTCAAGCAGTTACCGAGCCATTTGGCGGCAATAAGGCGAAATCTCGGGATCGGGAGCGTCAGCCACCAGCCGTACGTATCGTTGGACCATTCTCTTTTTACAGCGCCGTATCCCAGGAAGAAGATCCAGTAAGGGAAGGCCAGCGTCATATACCAGAAGCTGCTCAGTTCTAGGTCGTTGCGTGCCGCCAGATAAGTGGTGACGATGACCACCGCTGCAGCAACAATCAGGATATAAGAGACACACCAGCTTCTGGATAAGCGGACGCGGTTCAGTTTTCTCCAGCTGCCCCGCACCATAAACTCATGCTGGACAAGGTCCATAAACGTGCCTGATGACATCAACGCTGCCACTCCTTTGCGTACATTTTACGGAATACATCGCGCAGTGAACCGTATTCCGCCCTCAAGCTTTCGGTGTCGCCGGACCAGATCGCCTGACCCTGCTTCATCATGACCGTGTAATCGAACAACCCTTCAACCTCCTGAATATCATGTGTGCTGATCAGGACGGACTGCCCGCTGTCCTCGAGGTAGTCGATGATGCCGGCCACAATCGCCTCCCGTGACATGACGTCGATGCCGGTAAAAGGCTCGTCGAGAATAATGAGGGACACTTCCCGGGCAAGGCACAGAATCAGCATAACGCGGGCTTCCTGGCCCTTGCTCATTCCGCCGATTCTCGCATCCAGTTCAACATCCATATAATCCGCCAGGCGGATGGCCTGTTCCATCGAGAAGCGAGGCAGGAAGGACTCTCCCCATTCGAACGCCTGCCGCACCGTATGGTTCGGATACCAGCGGGCCCGATCGGGGAGGTAGGCGATGTGGCGGTTGGTTTCCCAGCCGGGCTTCGAGCCGAGCACTTCCACGGTGCCCCGGTCTGGCCGGACGAGGCCGGTAAGCATCCGGAATAACGTGGATTTGCCGCAGCCATTCGGGCCCAGAATACCGGTGATCCGCCCTTCGGGAACGGTGATGTTCAGCCCGTTTAGCGCCTGCTTCTTCCCATAGGCCTTGCTTACTTGTTCACATCGCAGTATCGGTGCCGTCATCGCATGGATCCTCCTTCCTCCGCGTCGTATTTTTGTTCAATATAGGACTGGATATCGTTCCAGGTTAGTCCGAGGCTTTCCATTTGATCCATAAAGCTGTCGATATATTTGGCCGCGAGCGCTGTTCGGAACGACCGGACATGCTCCGGGGAAGAGGTGACGAAGGTTCCTTGACCCCGCCGTTTCTCGGTAAGTCCGTCCCGTTCAAGCTCCTGATAAGCCCGCATGACGGTGTTCGGGTTCACCCGAAGCTCTTGAGCCAGCTCGCGCACAGAAGGCATCTTGTCTCCCAATCCAATCTCTCCTTTGGCAATGGCGCTGCGCACCTGATCCAGAATTTGTTCATATAAAGGTTGGCTGAAGTCGATGTGGAACCGCAGCGGGCCAACCTGTTGGTCTTCCATGGCCTTCCCTCCTAAAAGCTCTGCTGGTCTGGAAGCACAGCTTTCCTTCTCGGCATAAGTGCAAACGTTCAGGTCACTTATGTGATTTAAGTGTATTATATCACTTAATACACTTAATGCAATAGGCGATCAATATGTTGGTTAAAATCTTTTTCGCACCGGTTTATGGCTATGAAGATTGGGGCAGCATTGCTGGTGCTCGTTGGATTCAGCCCGCGTTCCTGCGGGTAATAAAGAACTACAGGCGGAGCGGATAGTTCCGCCGGCCAACAACTTATACCGAGAGGAGCTGATCCTCATGGATCATAACGTATTCAAGGGAAAATGGAATCAACTGAAAGGCGAAGCCAAAAAGCAGTGGGGCGAGCTGACGGATGACGATTTGGATAAAATCGGCGGCGAAAAGGACAAGCTGATCGGCAAGCTTCAGGAGCGCTATGGCCATTCCAAGGACGCCGCGGAAAAAGAGTACCATGACTGGACGCGTTCGCGTCAGTTGTAGGCCTCTTCGTCCTGCGGTCGGCATGTGGAAATAACAAAAGGCGCAGCGAATCTCCGGCAACCGGGGGGCGCTGCGCTTCTTTCGGGTGTTCACCTACCTAACCCAAGTACGCCCTGCCCTCACCTGAATGACTTCAAGCACGCCATCCGCCATAGACTTACCTCAAAAGGTCTGACCGGCTTACCCACAAGAAGGTTCCCCATTTACCCGGTATGGGCCGCAACATCAGCGAGAATCCCCCAGCTTCGGCGGGCTGCCGCGGTAATCTATATAAATTCTGGATATATGGATCTGCCATGATATGATAAGAGAGCACGGCTAATATCCATCTTCAGGAGTGAGTATATGGATTTTTGCAAAATATTTCTTGGTAACACGGCCCTGCTCATAGCGGCTGCCTACTTGGCCAACCTGGTCTACAAATATGGACTTGCCCGTGCCCCTAAACATGTGAAATACACCTGCTCGGTGCTGTTGATCATCTTTTGCGGATGGCTGAGCATGGTTTTCGGATACAAGCTTAGCGAAAATGTGATTTTCGATCTCCGGATCATCCCCCTCATCATTGCGACGGTTACTTACGCTGAGCCGATGACGCTGGTCATTATCGGCATCGGCATCGGATTCGCGCGCCTTACGTTCGGCGTGAACGAGGCCTCGGTCGCCGGTTTGTTCAATCTGTGCATTTTGGGCGCTGCGGCGGCACTGCTCAATATGTGGATGAGACGCAAGGGATTCAGTCTTGTGACCCGCGGCTTCCTGGCCATTCTGGTCTTGAACGTACTGAATTGTATCGATATTGCCTTTTTAGGGGTTATTCCTGCCGCTCATTATTTTGAAACGATCATGCCGGCCACGCTTCCGCTCACCCTCTTGCTGAGTTTGATCTTTTCATTGATCCTCCGCGATTTTCAGCTTGAAGCAGCCCGCACCATCCAGCTCAAACAAAGCAACGTGCTGCTGTCGGCCCAGGCCGAAGAGCTGCATCAGGCCAAGCGCGTGCTGGAGGAACGGGCCAAAGAGCTGGCGAGGTCCTCGCGCTACAAAACGGAGTTTCTGGCGAACATGTCCCATGAGCTGCGCACTCCTTTGAACAGCATCATCAATTTTGCCGAGCTGATCAGCGACAACGACGACAGCCGCACCAAGGAGGAAATGGCCGAGTACGGTGAAATTATCCACCAGTCGGGCTATGAGCTTCTGCGCATTATCAACGACATTCTGGACTTGTCGAAGGTGGAGGCCGGTCGGCTGGAAATCATGCGTGAAGAGATGAATATCAGTGAAATTCCGCAGCTGCTGCAAATGCATTTTGAACTGGTCGCCCAAAAAGAAAACGTCGGCTTCTCCATCAAGCTGGATCCCTCGCTGCCGGAAACGTTCCGGACCGATCCGAGCCGGGTGCAGCAGATTTTGAGGAATTTGCTGTCCAATGCTTTCAAGTTTACCCATCAGGGAAAGGTGAGCCTCGTCATCCGTGCGGAGCATAACCCGGAGGGAAAGCTTGCGGGCTCATGGATCGTGTTCGACGTTCAAGATACCGGTATCGGTATTTCGCCGCCGCAGCAGCGGCGGATCTTTGAAGCGTTCGCCCAGGCGGACGGCTCCATCAGCCGGAAATACGGCGGGACGGGCCTCGGGCTCTCGATCAGCCGGGACCTGGCGCATCTTCTGGGAGGGTTTATCCGGCTGGAGAGCAAAGTGGGGAGGGGCAGCTGTTTTTCGCTCTATTTGCCGCTGGTAAGCGAAGCGGAGGAATGTGCCACCCTGGAAATCACCCCATCCGCCGGCGGAGTGGAGCAGAAGGCGCTGCTTCCGGGACGCACCGGAACGGTTCCGGGCCTGGAATAACCGTCTTTTCGCTGCTCATATACGCAGAGCGGTCCCTGGAGCCAGAGCTGGAGAAGGTGGGTGACGGGCAGCTTGCAATCGAGGCAGCCGCACGCCTGGAGCAGCGCGGTGCCGTATTGCAACTTGGCCAACCTCTGTTTACAATGAGAAGGATAGTACGAAGACGAAAGGGTGACTTCCATGAGTAAAAAGGTGATTTCGACCGAGTCCGCGCCAGGAGCGATCGGACCTTACAGCCAGGCCGTTCAGGTCGGCGACTTTATTTTCACATCGGGACAATTGGGGCTCGACCCGGCGACCGGTGAGTTCGGCAGCGGCGTTCAGGAGCAGGCCCGCCTGGCTCTGAACAACGTGAAGGCGATTCTTGAAGCAGCAGGGAGCAGCCTGGATCAAGTGGTCAAGACGACCGTGTTCCTGAAAGACATGAACGATTTTGCCGCGGTCAACGAGATTTACAGCTCCTTCTTCACCGAGCCTTACCCTGCGCGCAGTGCCGTTGAGGTCGCACGCTTGCCGAAAGACGGCTTGGTGGAAATCGAGACGATTGCCGCCGTTAAATAGATCGGAAGCTACATATCCTATAGAAAGCCGGACTTTGCCCGGGGCGCAGCCCCGTTCGCAAAGCCCGGCTTTTTTGTGTTGTTTATATCTCGGGGCTCCCCGCAAAGTATCTGATATACGCCTGAGTAGAGGTCTCCACTTTGTGGGGTGATTTTCGGGTCTCCCCGCAAAATACCGGATATACGCCGAAGCTGAGGCCGCGCTTTGCGGGGTTACATTCAGTCCCGATCCCGGCTCCGGGCGAAGAAAAGATAGATCGCATAGACGAACAGAATGATCGCCAGGATGAGTGCGGCTATAAACGCCCGCTCCACCTGATCCTGCTGCTCCAGGGCTATGGCGACATAGCCCCATACGAAGACCAGCGGATAGATGCTGTCCCGATAAGGGTAGCTGACCAGAATGGCGATCAGTGCACCGGCGAGCAGGAAAACCACGGCCCACACCAGCTCGCTCAATCCGAAGCCGTTCCAACCGTTCTTTTTCAGCACGATCGCGATATTAAGAATGACGGCTACGCTAAGCCAGCCGAAATACAGACTGAAGGGAAGCTTGATCAGCCACATCTCTCCGGATGTCGGATAATAGATGCTGCGTGTCCGCCGATAGATGACAAACAGCGAGAGCAGCAGCAGTACCATGGCGACGAGCGACAGCTCGATATATTCATACTGCCACAAGAGCAGCCACGCGATGTTCAGCACGCAGGAGATGATAAACCACGGACCGATGGACCGGACCGAATCCCGGGTTTCGGTGACCCGTCCGCTTTGATAGAGAAGAAAGCCAAGCAGCAGTACATAAATTAAGGACCAAATGGTAAAAGCATACCCTTCGGGCGTGATCATGGTTGGGTATTGGTCCGATATTTCCCCTGTCGTTTTTCCCCCGAGCACAGCAGTATTGGCCAGCGCGTTGACCACCATCGCGGCGACGAACGCGAGCCAGTTCCACCATTTATACGGATTGCTTCTAAGCATCGTACCAGCCTCCTGAAGTGATGTCTACGGCTTGCCGCAAAGCGGCCTTTTCCCTACAAATATACCCGAATTTGTCCCAAAAAGAACAAAATGATGCAGATTCAATCCTTGTCGATATAGGTAATTAAATGAAAAACCATGAAAGTGTAAGGAGTGAGGGCATGAACTCGAAAAAATCGTCTCAGCTGCTGCAGCAGCTCATTTTTGTCGGACCGTCGGCCCTGTGCTTCCTCGTCATTGTTGTCGTTCCCTTTCTTTTAGGACTGTATTATTCGTTTACCGACTGGAACGGGGTGTCGAGGCATGCGGGCTGGGTCGGATTCCGCAATTATATCCACATTTTCACGGAAGACCCGGCGTTTCTGAATTCGTTCTGGTTTACCGTCAAATTTACCGTACTTGGAGTCATCCTAACCAATGTGCTCGGTTTTATTCTCGCCTATGTGCTGACGCGGTCGCTGCGGACGCGAAACGTGCTGCGGACCGTATTTTTTGTACCTCATGTTATCGGGGGGCTGCTGCTCGGATTTATCTGGCAGTTCATCTTCGTGAAAGGGTTTTCTTCCGTCGGTGCGGCAACTGGGCTCTCCTTCTTCAAGCTGCCCTGGCTCGGCACCGAGGCGACGGCCTTCTGGGCGGTCGTCATCGTCTTTGTCTGGCAGAACGCCGGCTATTTGATGGTCATCTACATTTCCTCGCTGAACAATGTGCCGAAAAGCCTCATTGAGGCCGCTCAAATCGATGGTGCATCCAGGGGACAGGTTCTCCGGAAAATCACCGTTCCGCTGGTCATGCCGGCCGTGACGGTCTGTCTGTTCCTCGCCATTTCCTGGTCGTTCAAGCTCTTTGATTTGAATCTGTCGCTCACCAAGGGCGGTCCGTTCAAGTCAACCGAATCCGTCGCGCTGAACATTTACAATGAGGCGTTTAACATCAGCCGCTTCGGTATGGGTTCGGCGAAGGCGATTATCTTCTTTATCGTCGTGGCCCTGATTTCGATCCTTCAAGTGCGCGCCACGAAGCGCAAGGAGGTGGAAGTATGATGCACACAAGCACGAACACAGGCACAAACCGAGGCCCAAGCCCAAGAGCCGGCGCAAGCACAAGCACAAGCCACGGGTATCGCGCCAAACGGCTGATCCTTGAGCTGCTGATGATTCTGCTGGCCCTGGTGTTCCTGGTGCCGTTCTATTTTCTGCTCGTCAACTCGGTCAAGTCCTTCGGCGATATTCTGACCAACTCCGCGGGCTGGCCGCATGCCTTTCTATGGAACAACTATGCACAGGCGTGGAAAATTACCGCCTTCCCGAAAGTGTTCGGCAATTCCCTGCTGATCGCGGTTATCAGCAACGTGCTGCTGGCTTTGATCAGCTCGATGGCGGCGTACCGGATGGTGCGCAGGGACACGGTGTTCAACCGGCTGCTGTTCGCTGCGTTTGTAGCCGCGATGGTCATTCCGTTCCAATCGATCATGATCCCGCTCGTTAAGGTGGTCAGTACGCTCGGTTTGATGGACACGAGAACGGGGCTGATCATCTGCTACCTCGGATTTGGCGCGCCGCTGTCCGTATTTCTGTTCCACGGATTTGTCAAATCGGTGCCGCGGGAGATCGAGGAGGCGGGCCGGGTCGATGGCTGCTCCACGTACGGTATCTTTTTCCGCATCGTTCTGCCCTTGATGCAGCCGATCATCGTCACCGTCATCATCCTGAACGCGCTGTGGATCTGGAACGATTACCTGATGCCGTCGCTCATTCTGCAGAGCCCGTCGCGGCAGACGATCCCGATCGCGACCTATGCGTTCTTCGGCCAGTTTACGAAGCAGTGGGATCTGGCCCTGCCCGCGCTGGTGCTCGGCATTACGCCGATCGTCATCTTCTTCCTGGCCATGCAGAAGTACATTATCGAGGGCATCGCCCAGGGATCGGTGAAGGGCTGAACCAGCCCCAGCCCGTCCCGGCAGCTCAAGTATATTCCATAAAGGAGGTTATGCGGCATGAAGAAAAAGGCCTATGCCGTTGGAGCCCGCCTTGGCGTGCTGCTGGCCTCGTTCGCCCTGCTGGTCGGATGCGGCAACGGAAGTGGCAGCGGCGGGGTCAAGACCATTCATATTTTTCAGTTCAAGGTGGAAATTGCGGATGCATTAAATAAACTAAAAGCGGAGTATGAACAGTCCCATCCGGGAATCAAGCTGGATATACAGACCGTCGGCGGGGGCAGCGACTACGGCGCCTCGCTCCGGTCCAAATTTGCAGCTTCGAAAGAGCCGGACATTTTCAATATCGGTGGTTATGCCGAAATGGACATGTGGCAGGAATATTTGGAGGACTTGTCCGATCAGCCTTGGGTCAAGGACGTGAAGGACATCGCCAAAGAGCCGATGACCAAGGACGGCAAGCTGTACGGGCAGCCGATGAACCTGGAAGGGTACGGCTTCATTTATAACAAGGATTTGTTCAAGAAGGCGGGCATCACACAGCGTCCGACCACGCTCAGCGAGCTTGAAGAGGCGTGCAAGAAGCTGAAGGCGGCCGGCATTACCCCGTTTGCCAACGGGTATCAGGAAAACTTCGTGCTCGGCAACCATAACATCAACGTGGCTTTTGCCGACCAGAAGGACCCTGGCGCTTTTATCCAGCATCTGAATGACAAGACGGAAACGTTCGCGGACAACGAAGTCGTGAAGCAGTGGTCGAACCTGTTCGACCTGACGCTGAAATATGGCAATCCAGGTCCGCTTACGACGGACTACAACACCCAGGTCACGATGTTCGCCAGCGGGGAAGCCGCCATGATGCAGCAGGGGAACTGGACCCAGGTGCAGATTGACGGCATTAATCCGAAGCTGAACCTGGGCATCCTGCCGATGCCGATCAATGACGATCCGCAGCTGGGGGACAAGCTGTACGTCGGGGTGCCGAACAACTGGGTTATCTATAAGGATTCACCGGTCAAGGAGGAGGCCAAGGAGTTTCTGAACTGGCTGGTGACCTCCGATACCGGGAAGAAGTACATTACGAAGGAGTTCAAATTCATTCCGGCCTTCAAGTCCATTAAAGGTACGGACGAAGACCTGGGACAGCTGGGCATGGAAGTGCAGAAATACACCGACGAAGGCAAGACGCTGACCTGGAACTGGTTCCGGTTCCCGTTCGGCATGCAGCCCGAATTCGCCGCGGCCATGCAGGGATACATCGGCGGTAAAATCACGAAGCAGGAAATGTTTGAGCAGTTCCAGCAGAACTGGGACAACTTGAGCGTCCGCTAATGACCGCCGGGCTCAGTGCGTCTGAGCCGCGAGGTCCTTCCGGAATTCGTTCGGCGTGCGGCCTTCCTGCTTCTTGAACACCTTGCTGAAATATTTCTCGTCCTGATAACCGACCATTTCGGCAATCTGGGAGATGCGCAGCTGCGGATTGTGCAGAAGCAGCTTGGCCTTCTCAATCCGGATCCGGGCGAGAAAGTCGGAGAGGTTCACCTGGAATTCCTGCTTGAAGCGTCTGGAGATGTATTCCCGGCTGAGAAAAAAGCGCGCAGCCATTTCCTGCAGGGAAATATCCTCGGCATAATGGCTTTCCAGGTATGCGGCAATGTCGTGGATGATATGATTCTCCCGCGAGTGCTTCTGTGTCAAAATGCGGCTGGCTGCGGTCAGCCGCCCTTCGTATTGGGAAGTCCACAGGTCATAGGACAGCCGCCCATGCTTGTCGAGCGGAAGGGAGCGGGGCAGCTCCAGCAGGGCGTCCTTGTCGGGACTTGGCGCCGCTGCTTCGGCGCCTTGATCCATCCACTGCTTCAGCATCCAGTCCCACTCCGCGTTCCACTGCACCAGCTGCTCGGGCGTCACCCGATCGAGCTGCCGGACGGCCTGCATCCAGCCGTCCACGGCGGCGCTGATCTGCTCGCGGCTGCCGCTGAGCGCTGCAAGGCGGAACTGCTCCTCATGCGCGCTCAGGCGCAAGGGCCGGGGAGCTGCCGGGCCGGCGGCGCTCAGCGTATGGAGCCAGGCGGCGGGGTCCTGCAGGCTGCGCTGCCAGAGCGCCCGGTGCGCCTCCTGATAGGAGCGGGCGAGGCCCTCCGGGAACGGCTGGAAGGACCCGGCGCCGATATGCACGCTGCGGTGCAGGGTGGCGTCGATGCCTCGGTGAATGTCCTCCAGCAGGGAGGACAGCGGCATGGAGTCATCCCATAGGAGCAGCACGATTTCTTCGGGGTTCGCCAGATGATGGAAGGCGAACCCTTTTCGTTTGGCCGACAGCAGCTCGTTGCCGATATTCGTCAGCGTAAAATAGAGCAGCTGCTTCATACGGGCAAACTTCTCCAGCAGCTCGTCGTCCAGCTGCGCCGTGCTGATGACCGCCGCGGCGCAGCGGTCGATGTGCTCCGGCAGGCCGTATTCCTCCCGCAGCTGCTGAAGGATCTCCTCCCGGCGCCCGTGCCCGCCGATCAGGTCGGACAGCAGCTTGTCGGCATAATGCGGCCGCATCCGGTTCATCTCGATGCTCTGGCGGCTGCTCTGCCGCCGCTTCAGCTCCTCCTCCCGGCAGGCCGCCGCGGCTTTGGCGAGCGCCTCGTTCAAGGCGGCGGGGTCCACCGGCTTCAGGATGTAGTCCATCCCGCCGTGGCGGATGGCATGGCGGACCAGATCGAAATCGTCATAACCGCTGATGACGATCGTCTTTATCCCGGAATGGCTTCCGCTCAGCCATTCCATCAGCTGCGTGCCGTCCATGCGTGGCATGCGCATATCCGTCATCACGATCTGGGGAGCGTGCTCCTCGATCATCTCCGTCGCTGACTTCCCGTCGGCCGCTTCCAGAATGTCCGTAATGCCATGGCGCTCCCATTCCCCGAGCAGCTTGATAGCCTCCCGGACATGCTTCTCATCGTCTACAATTAACACTTTCATGGCTGTCAATTCTCCTCTGTATGAACTTCCCCCGGCCCGGCCCCTGTGCGGGCTTCGGCCGTTTTATTTTCTCCGGTGTGCATATCTTGCATATCTTCTGTATCGATTTCCAAGGAAATACGGACCCCATACGGCTCAAGGTTTTCGATCCGCATGCCGACGTCATGCGGCGTATACAGCTGCAGACGAAGCAGGACGTTGCGCACGCCGATTTCTCCGTTATCGCCTGCCCATTCGTCCTCCAGTTCGCCGTTTCTCCGGCCAGCCAGCTGTTCCTTCAGCGTGGCCAGCTTCTCCGGTTCGATCCGGCTGCCGTTATTTTCAATGACGATCTGCAGCACGCCGTCTTTCCGCATATGGCTTTCGATGCGAACCATGCCCTGACGGCCCTCGTGATCCATACCGTGCTTGAAGTAATTTTCGATCAGCGGCTGAAGAATCATTTTCGGCATGGGCTTATCCAGCGTATCCGGCGCCAGATCCAGCGTGTAGACGAGCTGGTCTCCGAAGCGTTCCTTCTGCAGCTCCAGATAGAGCCGGACGTGATCGGCCTCGTCCCTCAGCGTCACCAGCACATCGTTGTTTCGCATGCTGTAGCGCATAATTTTGGCCAGGGAAGAGAGCAGAGCATAAATCCGCGGAACGTTATTTTGCAGCGCCAGCGTTCCGATCGACTGCAGGGTGTTGTACAGAAAATGGGGATTGATCTGGGCCTGCAGCGCTTTGAGCTGATTGGTCTTGTTCGCCAGCTCCAGCCGGTATTCCCGCAGGATCAGGTTGTTGATCGTATCCATCATTTGCCTGAAGCGGGTGAACATGATGCCCGTCTCGTCCTGCCGGTTCCAGGATATGTCGACGTCGAGCTGGCCGGATTGAATCCGGTTCATGTAACTGGTCAGCTTCTTGATCGGCTCGGTGATCCGGATCGAAATGAACAGCGTGCCAAAGATGATGATTCCCAGGGCGATGACCGCAATGGCGGCGTTGATCTGGGTCAGCTGTCGCGCGCGCTCATACAGCGTGCTGTTCGGAATTCTTTTAATCATCGTCCATTCGGTATAAGGCGTCTGCATCTTCTCGAAGACGTTCATGGCCCCGCCGCTTTCGAAAAAGCCCTCGGTCTGCGTTCCCTTGATCCGCGCCAGCAGTTCTTTGTCCGTGATCTGGGTGCCGAGCTGGCTGTCCCGCCCGGAATAGACGACGGTACCGCCCTGGTCGACGACCAGCAGCTGCTCCTTGTCCTTGTTGAACAGCTGCTCGGTAATATCCGCCACCGAATCCAGGCTGACGTCAATCGCCAGCAGGGCCAGCACCTTCTCCGACGGCACATTGGTGATGGACCGGTGGAAGGTGAAGACCATTTTGTCCGAGTAGGAGGTCGGCGACGGGGGAAAACCATAGTCATGGCTTTTATGGGTCGGCTCGATGGCCGTCGTATATTTTTCATACCCTTGGGTCGAAATGTAGGGCTCGGTCCGGTACTCCCGCTTCGGGTAGATCGCTGGGGTGACCAAGGTGGACTGTCCGGACTGGGTGGCATGCAGGTAGATCCGCTCGATGCCGTGCACCGTATTCAAAATATTTTGCAAGGACGTGTACACCTCGGCCACCGCCCGGTAATCGTCCGGGATTTTCCGCAGGTTGCGCAGGAAGTTGGCGTCCGTGTACAGGGTGAGCGAAGCCTGGTTGATGCTGTTCAGATAGTTGGTCAAATTGACCTTTCCCTGGTAGATCAGGTTTCGATTCTCTTCGAGCGCCTGCTCTTTGATCGTTTCCTTGGTATGGATGTATGTGATCGTGATGGAGAGCAGCAGCGGGACGGTCGTCGCCAGCAGCATAAACAGAATCAGCCGCGAACGGATGCTGCGGAATTTCATGGAAACACCACTCTTTCGGGGTGCGTGAGGTATGTCATATCAATATTTTCCCCCTAACGGTTCACGATCCTCCGTGTTATTGAAGAACCGCTTCCCTCATACTGAAATAGTCATATACGAATCGTAAAGGGGAGATCAGGATGAATCGCCAAAAGTCATCCGGGCTGCTCCAGCAGCTGATATTCGTGGGGCCATCCACGATTTTTTTTCTCATCATCATTGTCGTTCCGTTCCTGCTGGGCTTATATTATTCCTTTACCGACTGGAACGGGGTATCCGGCGACGTCACCTGGGTCGGATTCGACAATTTCAAACAAATCATAACCAATGATCCCGATTTTGGGAAGGCTTTCTGGTTTACGGTAAGGTTCACGGTCATCGGCATTATTGTAACCAATGTGCTCGGATTTTTCCTTGCCTATTTCCTGACCAAGCCATTGAAGTCGCGCAATGTGCTGCGGACGATTTTCTTTATGCCGAACGTCATCGGCGGACTGCTGCTTGGTTTTATTTGGCAGTTTATCTTTGTAAAGGGTTTCTCGGCGCTCGGCAGCGCTACCGGCTGGCACTTCTTCAACCTGCCTTGGCTGGGGGACGAAACGACCGCCTTCTGGGGTATCGTTATCGTGTTCGTCTGGCAAACTGCGGGCTACCTGATGGTCATTTACATTTCTTCGATCAATAATATCCCTAAAGATATTCTAGAAGCGGCCGAGATCGACGGGGCCAGCAAGCTGCAAATTCTGAAATCGGTCATCGTGCCGCTGGTGATGCCTGCCGTTACGGTCTGTCTGTTCCTGGCCATTTCCTGGTCGTTCAAGATGTTTGACCTGAACCTGTCGCTGACGAAGGGCGGGCCGTTCCGCTCGACGGAATCGGTGGCGCTGAACATTTATAATGAAGCATTCCAGAACAACCGTTACGGGCTTGGAACCGCCAAAGCGATCATCTTCTTCGTCGTGGTTGCCATCATTACCAGCCTTCAGGTTAAAATCACGAAAAGCAAGGAGGTCGAATCGTAATGGAAGCATCCAAACAATACCGCTGGGGGACGCTCGTCACCGAAATCATTATGGTGCTGGTTGCGCTGCTCTTCCTGGTTCCGTTCTACTTTCTGTTCGTTAACTCGGTGAAAACATTTGGCGACCTGCTGACGAACTCCGCCAGCTGGCCGAAAACCTTTGAGTGGCACAATTACAGCCGGGCCTGGGACATTACCAACTTCCCGTCGGCGCTGTGGAACTCGCTGGTCATTACCGTGGTCAGCAACGTGCTGCTGGCGCTGTTCAGCGCCATGGCCTCGTACCGGATGGTGCGTCACAATACGCGGTTCAACCGCTTCCTGTTTATGATTTTCGTGGCTGCCATGGTCATCCCGTTCCAATCCATCATGATTCCGCTTGTCAAAGTCACCAGTACGCTGGGCCTGATGAACAGCATTCCGGGACTGATCGCCTGTTACCTCGGCTTCGGGGTGCCGATGACGGTATTCCTGTTCCACGGGTTCGTCAAATCGATTCCGCTGGAAATCGAGGAGGCCGCCACGGTGGACGGAACGAATATTTACGGCACGTTCTTCCGGATCGTCGTTCCGCTGATGAAGCCGATGTTCGTTACCGTTATCATTCTGAACACGCTCTGGATCTGGAATGATTACCTGCTGCCGTCGCTGGTGCTGCAAAGCCCGGACCTGCGGACGATTCCGATCGCGACCTTCGCCTTCTTCGGACAGTTCACAAAGCAGTGGGATCTGGCCCTGCCGGCGCTCGTCTTGGGCATTCTGCCGGTCATCGTCTTTTTCCTGGCTATGCAAAAATATATCGTCGAAGGCATTACGCAGGGAGCGGTCAAAGGCTGAAGCCTTCAGCTGCGAACAACAGGTCAATCCCGTCCCCCTGTTTGATCAATATCGTAAGTGCCGGGGGGACAGGCTGTTCCCTATAATGAGGGAGTAAGCGATTTCAACGAGAGAACTTTTAAATGAAGCATTCCGCTTGATATGCAAGAACAAAAGGGAGGATTCTTGATCATGAAAAAACGGACCAAAATGGCGCTGGCTTCGGTGCTGGCCCTTTCCGTAGTACTGGCCGGCTGCGGCT
This sequence comes from Paenibacillus sp. FSL R5-0378, assembly GCF_038009285.1. Classification (NCBI taxonomy): domain Bacteria; kingdom Bacillati; phylum Bacillota; class Bacilli; order Caryophanales; family Paenibacillaceae; genus Paenibacillus; species Paenibacillus sp. FSL R5-0378. The sequence continues at coordinate 187,959 of NZ_JBBPAY010000001.1, read as the reverse complement.
CCAAAACAGATAAAAGCGCCGAAGGCGCGAGCGGCGGCAGCGGCGGCACCAAGACGATTCACATTTTCCAATTCAAGGTGGAGATTGCCGAGGCACTCAACAAGCTGAAAGCCGACTATGAAGCCAGCCATCCGGGAGTGAAGCTTGACATTCAGACGGTAGGCGGCGGTTCGGATTACGGTGCGGCGCTGAAGGCGAAATTCGCATCGGGCGAGGAGCCGGATATTTTCAACGTAGGCGGTTATACCGATCTGGATACGTGGCAGGCCAAGCTGGAAGACCTGTCGGGTGAAAAATGGGTCAGCGATATGGTGGATGTCGCCAAGGACCAAATCTCCAAGGACGGCAAAGTGTACGGCATGCCGATGAACCTGGAAGGCTACGGCTTTGTCTACAATAAAGACTTGTTCAAAAAGGCGGGCATTACCGATATTCCGAAGACGTTAACCGAGCTTGAGGCAGCCGCCAAAAAGCTTCAAGACGCGGGCATCACCCCGTTCGTCAACGGATACCAGGAAGGCTGGATTCTCGGCCAGCACTCGCTGAACGTGGCCTTTGCCCATCAGAAGGATCCAGGCGCTTACATTGAAGGCCTCAACAACGGAACGGCCAAGTTTGCCGGCAATGAGCAAATGGACCAGTTCATGAATCTGTTTGACCTGACGCTGAAATACAGCAACAAAAATCCGCTGACGACCGACTACAACACGGAAATGACGATGTTTGCGAACGGACAGGCGGCTATGACGCAGCAGGGCAACTGGACGCAGGTGCAGATCGACGGCATCACGCCGAACATGAATATCGGGATTCTGCCGATGCCGATCAACGACAACGCGGAGGAGAATGACAAGCTGCTTGTCGGCGTGCCGAACAACTGGGTCATCAACAAAAACTCCAAGGTGAAGGATGACGCGAAGGAATTCCTGAACTGGCTCGTTACCTCCGACGAGGGCAAAAACTACATCACCAAGGAATTCAAATTCATTCCGGCCTTCAAGAGCATTAATGCCACTGAAGAGGATCTGGGCGCGCTTGGCGCGGAAGTGCTGAAATACAGCAAAGAGAACAAGCTGCTGAGCTGGCAGTTCGCGAGATTCCCGGAAGGCGCCTGGAACGAATTTGGCGCAAGCATGCAGGGGTATATCGCTGGCAAGACCGACAAGGCTAAGCTGTTCGAGGACTTCCAAAAAACGTGGGATAATTTGAAAAAATAATAGCTTAATCAGCATACGAATGACCTGGAGGCTTCCTTTTGAACCAATGAAAGGGAGCCTCTTCATCTTAGAGGAGGGAAGCAGGATATGGAGGGCAGCGAAGCAATCCGGCCGGATAAAGACGGACCTGTCATTGTGCAGGAGGCTTGGGAGAACCTGGGCATGTATACCGGCGTTGAGAAAAGAGAAGGAACCTACTGGGTACGAACGGAACGCGGGGGAGCGGCCGTGGAATTCGTCACGGACGACATGCTGCGCATTAAATATTTCCTCGGAAATGATCCGGAAATGTCGACTACGGTCGCCATCGATCCGGCCGCTGCGGCAGGGGGCGAGGTCCAGGCACAGCTGGAGGAGACGGAAGGGGGCGTTCGGTTCCGCACGGCGTCACTGGAAGTGACGCTGGACAAGCTGGGATTGTCCATGACCGTAAGAGACCGGGAAGGAAACGTGCTGGCCGAGCAGAAGAGCATCACCTTCAGCCCGGACGGATCGGCCTTCGGTGTGTACGACATGCCGCAGGATTCCCATTTCTACGGACTCGGGGAGAAATCGAGCTTCCTTGATAAACGCGGCGAGCGGTACACGAACTGGAACACCGACGTCTACGCTCCGCATATGCCGGAAATCGAAGCGCTGTACGAATCGATTCCGCTGCTGATTCATATGCACGGCGGCATCAGCTGCGGACTGTTCCTCGATAATCCGGGACGCTCGGATTTCGACATGCGCAGCCATGGCGTCGCCTTCACGGTCAGCTGCACGACAGGCAGCTATGATCTGTACTTCATCAACGGGCCGGAGCTGAAGGATGTCGTCAAGCGTTACACCGCTCTGACCGGGCGGATCAACCTGCCGCCGAAATGGGCGATCGGGTATCATCAGTCCCGTTACAGCTACATGAACCAGCAGGAGGTGCTGGAGCTCGGCAGGACGTTCCGTGCGAAGCAGATTCCGTGCGACGTCATTTATTTGGATATTCATTATATGGACGAATACCGGGTGTTTACGTTCGATCCGGTGCGGTTTCCGGATCCGGCAGGCATGATCCGCGAGCTGCGGGAGATGGGGATCCGGATCGTGCCGATTGTGGATCCCGGCGTCAAGAAGGATGCGAAATACCCGATTTATCAGGAAGGGATCCGGGAGGACCATTTCTGCAGGAAGCTGGAGGGGGACCTGTTCTTCGGCGAGGTATGGCCGGGGACAAGCGCCTTCCCGGATTTCACCGACGACCGCACGGCGAAGTGGTGGGCGGATCAGCATGCCTTCTATACCGAACTCGGCATCGAGGGCATTTGGAACGACATGAACGAGCCGGCGGTGTTCAACGAATCCAAGACGATGGATCTGGACGTGATGCACCGCAACAACGGCAAGCCGCTGACGCATGAGGAGCTGCACAACATCTACGGACTGCTCATGTCCAAATCGACCTTTGAAGGGTTGAAAGAGCAGCTGGACCGCCGCCGTCCGTTTGTGCTGACCCGCGCCGGGTACGCGGGCATCCAGCGGTATGCGGCCGTCTGGACGGGAGACAACCGGAGCTTCTGGGAGCATATGGCCATGGCCATGCCGATGGTGCTGAACATGGGGCTCTCCGGCCTGGCGTTCGCGGGTCCGGACATCGGCGGCTTCGCCCACCATACCTCCGCGGAGCTTCTGATCCGCTGGACGCAGATGGGCGTCTTCTTCCCGTACTGCCGGAACCACTCGGCGCTGGAAACGGTGCGGCAGGAGCCGTGGTCGTTCGGGGAGGAGGCCGAAGCTATCCTGCGGGAGTACATCGGCCTGCGCTACCGCTGGATGCCACAATTGTACAACCTGTTCCATGAGGCGGCTGTGACCGGGCTGCCGGTCATTCGCCCGCTCATTCTGGAGTATCCGCACGATCCGAACGTGACGAATCTGTGCGATCAATTCCTGCTCGGCGACAACGTGCTGATCGCGCCGGTCTATCGCCCGGATACCGACCATCGTGCCGTATACCTGCCCGAAGGAACTTGGCTGGACTACTGGACAGGCGAAGCGCATGAAGGCGGGCGGTATATCCTGGCCCACAGTCCGCTCTCCGTTTTGCCGGTCTACGTGAAGGCCGGCAGTATTATCGCGGAAGGTCCGCTGAAGCAGCATGCGGAAGATGGAGCGGATGATGCGGTGACATTCCATGTGTACGGCGCGGATGCGGAAGGTGACTTTGCGGCCTCTTACCGCCTGTATGAAGATGACGGGGTGAGCTACGGGTACGAAGTCGGAGCCTATAGTGAGCTGGAGCTGAAGGTGCGGGCCGAGCAAGGCCGGCTTGTCCTGTCGTGCGCTTACCCGCATCGGCAGTATGAAGCGAAGCGTGAAAGCCTCCGCTTTGTGCTGCGCCGTCCGAAGTTCCGCCCGGCTGAGGTCGAAGGGCTCGGGCAGGTGACGCTTGAGCAAATGGAGCAGGGGGCGCTCGGCTGGGCCGTCGATGGCCAGAGCGGCGACCTGATCATTCAGGTCCAGGATCGGCCCGAAGGCGGACAGTGGGCGGTCATCTCTGCCTGATCAGCCTATATACAGATCCATGGTGGATTCAAGCCGGAAACCGGTTCAGGGAGATTCATGCTCCCGGGACGGTTTCCGGCTTTTTTAGTTATTTTAGATATAAGGAAATTAATTTTCCGAGAGTCGTCTTTCTGGTATTTCCAGAAAAACGGCGTTAAATGCGGTCCGGCTTCGTTGAATGCTCGTCAATGAGACGCTTTTATTCTGATACTGCATGATCGGGTCAGGCAGAGGGCAGGCGGCCCCATGGTGGGCAAAAAGCATAAAAAAATAGTGAAAAATGCCTAAAAAAGACCCGGATCTCGTTTTTAAATTCATGCGTTTTCGTATAAGATGGAAGTATATGTGTAATTACGGATACGACAGGAGACTACCATGAATCAACCGCTTTATGGCGTATGGCTTGGCGATGTGTTTTTTTGTTTTTCAGGAGAGATGTCCGAACCGAGAGTGGATGCATGGAGCAAAGTGGTCAAGCAGCTGACGCTGACGGACGGGACGCGCCCTTTTGCTCAGGCTGCGCTCAGGCTGGCCGAGCTCAAGTACCCGTCCGCGCATGCGGCTCAGCGTACGAGCCGCCGGGGGGAACGGCGCCAGCTCATGGGCAGAACGCTGGAGGGACTTGCCCTGAGCGCCGCGGACGCCTTCAGCCTGCTTCTCGCATGGGATGAGCCTTATATTCGGCAGGCGGGAATGGAGCCCGGGGCGGAGATGGGGTACTGGGCCCAGGCGGCCCGGTTCGCCCTGGAGCTGATGCTGCGCGGCTGTATCGCACCGGGGACGGCCCCTGTGCCGACAAACGGCACCCGCCGCAAATCGGGCGAGCAGGCGCTGACGGCGGAATGGAAGCCGAGCCTGAACCAGCCGCAGGACGCGGAGCGGTTCCTGCTGCTGGCGGCGGCAATGCCGCCTGTGGCGCTTGGAGTACCGGTGCTATCCGGCAGGGATGCGATGACCAAGGAGGAAGCGGGGGCATTTTTGCTGCATTCGTTTATGGGCGCCATGATCCATGCACAGGTACGGGAAGTGATCCGTGAGAACGAGAGCAAATTTTCCCGCTACCATGCCGAATACCGGAGAGGATATTCCCCGGTGGCGGAGCTGTGGTGGAACAGTACCCTGACCGCCAGCCGGATGATCCCGGTTCAAGGGAGCACGGAAGAGATGGAGGAGCTGGCGTCCGCAGTTGGTGAGACGGGGGGGACCTTGATCCCGGCCGTGGAAAAGGGGGATGCTGCGGCACAGGGCCGGATGCAGCTGGGACTGCGGCTCGAGCCCTGCCATACCGAGGAAGAGGAACGCTGGTGCGTCTCGTTCTGGGCTGAATTTCAGGATGAGTTCGGGGCATGGATTCCCATCCGGGCCATCTGGTCGTATCGGGAACGGGATATCAGCCGCCGCGGCCGCGTCTTTCCGAATGTGCAGGAGCAAATGCTCCGTGCGCTCGGCGATGCGTCGAGGCTGTCCCCGGAACTGGCCGAAGCGCTGAGGGGCCCGGCTCCGGAGAGCCTTGAACTCACTACGGAGGAAATGATCGCCTTTGTCCGCCTCTCGGTTCCGAAGCTGACGAAAGCCGGAATCACGGTCCAGATGCCCTCCCGGTGGAGCCGGAAGGGTCGCCGCCGTGTGGGATTGTCGCTGAAGATGCTGGCGGAAAATGCAGGCGGAGGCGCGCCCGGCCATCCGGTCATCGGCCTGGAGCAGCTTGTCTCCTTCCGGGTGGAAGCCGCCCTTGAGGGCCACACCCTCACCCGGGAGGAATTGGCCGAGCTGGCCGAGTCGACCCTGCCGTACGTGAAATTCCGCGGGGAATGGATCGAGCTGGATTTGAAGGAAATCCGCCAGGTGCTGCGCTATATCAAGAAGCATGACGAAGGCGAAATGAACATGTCCGACTGGATGCATCTCAGTGCAGGAGAAGACGGGGAACGCACCTGGAAGGGCATTCCGGTGCTGGAGCTGGAGACGATGGGCTACCTGCAGTCCCTTCTTGGCGAGGAGGGGCCGAAGAAGGTGCCTGTCCGCCCGGTTCCCGCTTCGCTGCACGGCGTGCTCCGCCCTTATCAGGAGCGGGGCTACCAATGGCTGGCCGCGATGCGGGACATGGGCTTCGGCGTCTGCCTGGCCGATGACATGGGCCTCGGGAAGACGGTGCAGGTGATCACCTGTCTGCTGGAGCAGCATAAGGAGGGCAATCCTCCCGTGCTGATCGTGTGCCCGACCTCGCTGCTCGGCAACTGGCAGCGCGAAATGCAGCGCTTTGCCCCCGGCCTTGAGCTGTACATTCATCACGGCAACCGCCGCCTTCACGGGGACGAATTTCTGGAACAGGCGCTTCGGCATGACGTCGTGCTGACCACCTACCATTTGGCCGGAAGGGACGGCTCCGACCTGGCCTCAGTGCTGTGGTCCACCGTCGTGCTGGACGAAGCCCAGTACATTAAGAACTACCGGACCAAACAGGCGCAGAGCGTCATGAAGCTGTCGGCGCCTCACCGCATCGCGATGACCGGGACGCCGGTGGAGAACCGCCTCGGCGAGCTGTGGTCGATTTTCCAATTCCTCAATCCGGGTTATCTCGGTTCTTCCACATCGTTCCGGCAGCGGTACACGACAGGGGAGGTCGCGCCAGGGAAGCTGCAGGAGCTGCATAAGCTTGTATCGCCCTTCATGATGAGACGCCTGAAGAGCGATCCCGACATCCGCAAGGATTTGCCGGAAAAGCTGGAAATCAAATCTTACTGCACGCTGACCGAAGTGCAGGGAGCGATGTACCAATCGGTCGTGGACCAGATGATGGGCCAGATCGGACAGCAGACGGGGATCGCCCGGAAAGGGCTCGTGCTGTCCTCGCTGACGAAGCTGAAGCAGATTTGCGACTCGCCGCTTCTGCTCGGCAGGGAAGACGTGCGGGGCGCCAAAGCCGAGTCTTCCGGGAAAATGGAGCGGCTCCTCGATCTGCTTGACAACATCCGGGAAAACCAGGAGTCAGCGCTCATCTTCACGCAATACGTGGCGATGGGACATCTTCTGGTGTCCAGGCTGAAGGAGCGTTACGGCAGGGCGCCTTTCTTCCTTCACGGCGGCGTGTCCAAACAGGAGCGCGACGACATGGTCATGGCCTTTCAGGAGGGCGAAGGCCCGTCCTTCTTCGTACTGTCGCTGAAGGCGGGGGGCGTTGGTCTGAATCTGACCCGGGCCAATCATGTGCTGCATTACGACCGGTGGTGGAATCCGGCGGTGGAGAATCAGGCGACCGACCGGGTATTCCGGATCGGACAGCAGAAAAACGTGCAGGTTCACAAGCTGATCTGTCAAGGAACGCTCGAGGAGCGGATCGACGAGCTGATCGAGCATAAAAAGTCGCTCTCCGAGCAGGTCGTCGGTTCGGGAGAAACGTGGCTGACCGAGATGTCGGATCACGAGCTGAAGGAATTGATCATGCTGCAAGGGGAAGACTGGATGTAAATGTAAACCGGCGGCTTAGGGTTTCCTTAAGCAGGCTGCGGCTATCATGTTGATATTCGACGCTTCTGATTTTTTTGGGGCACTCCAAGGAGGGAACAAGGGATGAAGGCACAAGGTAACGACCGAACGGAGCTGATCGTGGAAGCGGAACCCGGATTGATCCGGGCCCAAGGGACAACCGCAGAAGGCCATGAGGAATGGACCCTCGGCATTCCGGTGACGGTAGACGGGGCTGTGCCCGCAGGCACCATCGTGGAGAGGCTGGCCGATTGCCCCGCCGACCTTTATTTACTGCTGCAGGATAGCCGGCTGCCTTGGCTGGATGAGCTGCTGGGGCAAACCGCCCTGACCTGGGGCGAGGCGGTCTGCAGCTGCGGCGCAGACGGATGCCCCCATGCTTCGGAGTCGATGCCGGCCATCCGTCAGCGCTTGGCGAATGAGCCGCTTCTCATGCTGGCACTGCTGGGGCTTCCCCGTGAGGAGCTGCTCGGCCGGGTCTTCGGCGACTGGGCTGATTCCCTGTCCCCGGGTGACGCCAAGCTGGCCGACGGCGACCTGTCCTCCCTGGAGGAGAAGAGCAAAGGCGGCCCGTCTCCCGGCGAATGGCTGGCAGAAGCGGCCCAGCAGGGCATGCTGCATGAACCGGGAGCGCCGTACCGGGAGGTGGCTGTCCATCTGAAGGCGGTGCCCGCCAAGGATATGCCGGAGGAGGATTGGTCGGGCCTTCTGCCCAAGGTGACGGCAGCCCGGCAGGTGATCCGCTCGATCAAGTCGCAGACTGCGGCGAGGGCCAAGGAGCTGCTGAAGCGGGTACCATCGGCTGCCGCTGGGCTGGCTTCAGCCCCAGCTCCGGCTTCGGCTTCGGAGAAGAGAACATGACCGGGCCAGCCCGCGCCGGAAGCCGGGGCGCCTGCCTTCTGGCGGCGCTGGTACTCTCGGCGTCCGCCGTGCTCAGCGGCTGCGAGCGGTCGGAAGGGGCAGGACGGGAGAGCGGACAAGCCCTGCACGCCCCCGGAGATTCGGGTGCTGGAGGGCAGGCGGGCCTGGAGCGGGTCGCCGATCCCGTACTGGCCAAGCGCAGCGAAAATTCGCTGCAGGCTACGGCCCGGACCATGAACGGGAAGCAGGTGGTGACCAATCCGGATGCGGTTACCGTGGTAGTCAACAAGCAGCGCAGCCTTCCGGAAGGGTATGCCCCTCCCGACCTCGTGGAACCGGACGTGCCTTTTACGTTCGACGGGCACCATGAGAAACGGCAGCTGCGGAAGGAGGCCGCCGCCGCGCTCGAAAGGCTGTTCGCCGGGGCGTCGCAGGCTGGCCTGGAGCTTCGGGCCGTCTCCGGTTACCGCTCGTATGAGCGCCAGCAGGCCGTTTACGGGCAGCATGTCCGCACCAAGGGGGCGGAGGAAGCCGCCCGTGTCAGCGCCGTCCCAGGGACGAGCGAGCATCAGACAGGCCTGACGATGGACGTTTCGAGCCCCAGCGTCGGCAACGTGCTGGGGGCTGTATTCGGCTCGTCTGAGGAAGGTCGCTGGCTTGCGGCGCATGCCGCGGAATACGGCTTTATCGTCCGGTATCCCGACGGAATGGAGAGCGTGACCGGCTACGTGTACGAGCCGTGGCACATCCGCTATATCGGAACGGACCTGGCACCGGACATCGCCCGGAGCGGGCTTGCGCTCGAGGACTATTTTGACGAAGCGAACATGAAGCTGTAATGGCGTTCCATCTAGATCCAGATATACGCCAAGAAGCCGTCTCCCTAGTTAGGGGACGGCTTATTTTCACTATTCAATCGTTATATAACTCGATCCATGGCCGCTGGTCTTATTCGCAATCTCAAATTCCACCCGGCATTAGCTTTCTCCCTCGTGCATTTCATGTAGGGCTCCCTCGATCAAATCGCCGTTCTCCGCAAGAATCTCCTGGCGGAGCCGGAGCATCTGGTGATCCAGCTTGTCGGCGGCCAGGGAAGCTTCTTTCAGCTCGGCCACCACATGAGGCGGAACCTGCTTGTCATATTTGTAGAAAATAATATGCTCCATGCTCGCCCAGAAATCCATGGCCAAGGTCCGCATCTGGATTTCAACCTTCATCCAGCGGGTGCCTTCGATCAGAATCAGCGGCACGGCCACGATGACGTGCAGGCTCTGGTAGCCGTTCGGCTTCGGATGGGCGATATAATCCTTGACCTCGATCAGCCGGATGTCGTCGCGGTGGGTTAAATGGTCAAGCAGCCGGTAAATGTCCTGGACAAACGCGCAGACGATCCGCATGCCGGCGATATCGTGGATATGATTCAGGATATTATCCATCGTCAGCTCATATCCTTTGCGCTCCATTTTGTTCATGATGCTCTTAGGTTCCTTGATCCGTACCTTGATATGTTCGATGGGGCTGTAACCGTCCTGCAGCTTCAGTTCGGTCTTGATCAGCTTGATTTTGCTCTGAAGCTCCTCCAGGGCCAGTTTGTACAGCATCGGAAGCTTCTTCCACTCTTCAAATTGACGGAGCAGGTTGTTATCTATATCGAGCTGATGGAGGTCTTTCAACGTTACGGGACTTACGACGAGCTGTTGGTTCTGCTGTTCGTTCATGCCAATCTCCTACCTATCTGCAAATTGGGTTGCTGTATAGAATGAATGAAAGAAATGGCTGCTTTAGTTCATTCTATGTATGTATACATTTTACCTGAAAATAGGAGGGTGAAGCAAAGCAAGACGGCAATGCAGCAATTCTGTAAAGGCCGTAAAAGCCCCTGCCATCCGCCCGAATTCCATGTACCGGAGTACCGGAAAGTCAGGCGGGGCAAGGGCCGGAAAGGGATATGGGGATCATCCCTTTATTTGTTCAGAGGAGATCCTTCATACCCTTCATCGTGGTAATCGGTATGCTGCATTTTACCTAAAATATTCATATCCTCGATCGTACGCCGCGTTTTTTCGTCCCCGATCTCATGCAGATAAGCATACACGGCGATCAGTCTATCGTTATACTCATCAGCCGCATCATCATGGTCGGCCGATTTATACGGAACAAAGGTACGCTTGAACGCATATTCGTCTTCCTTGGTGAGATCCTCCAGCAGATCCCGCAGCTTTGACACTTCCGTCTCGGTCATCAGGACCTCATACTCGGCGGAGTCATTGGGCACATCTTGAATCAGCTGATGGCTCACAGAAATATAGTAACGCTTCTTATCGGTATTCATAAGGCAGATTCCTCCCTTATCCATGGCATCCGCGCATCCCGTGTATTGGCAAGTCCCGGTGGATGCTCCGGACAGGCATGAACGCTTTTACTGCTTTTTACACGGGACCGGCCGGTTTGAATCAGGAAAACACCTCAGCGTTTGGGTGAAACGGGCTTGGGCGAGTCCTGATGGGGCAGGATGCCGAAAGCTTCATGCAAAAAGCGGGAAGGCGCCGACGGCTTGCCGTGGTAGTACGCGGGCGAGCTGATATACAGCCTCTCCTTGGCCCGCGTGACCGCGACATAAGCGAGCCGCCGTTCCTCCTCCAGCGCCGCGGCCGCCAGCTGCTGCTCGTCCGTCAGCGCTTGCCCGGCTTTGATATCGGCCGGAGGCTGCTTCTTCAAGGCGGAGCTGTGCGGCAGAATCCCTTCGCTGGCGCCGATGCAATACACCTGACGAAACTCCAGCCCCTTGGCCCGGTGGATCGTCATGAGCTGAACGGCGCTGCCGCTGCGTTCCTCCCGGGCCGCCTCCATCTTCTCATGGCGGGCTGTCAGCTCGTCCGCATAAGCCACGAACTCCTCAATCGTATCAAAGCGTCCCGCCGCGCTCTCGAACTCCTCCAGCGTATCGCTCACCATCTCTTTATACTGGGTATAAATTAGAGGATCGCCCGCCTGAAGGTACTTGTCGTAGAACTGTCTGCGCATTTCCTGAATGGCATAAGCCGGTTTGAGGGATTTCAGCGACTTGATGAACCGGATCCGCTCCTTGACCGCCTCCTGCTGAAAAGGCTGAAGCCGTTCCCACCGGGCGAGATGGATGAGCGGATACTTTTTGGCCTGGAGCTTCTCCTGCTGCCGGATATAAGCCATACCGTCCTCTTTCGGTACATACAACGGGCCCAGCACGCTCTGCAGCGATTCCTTCCGCCGGGGCGTCAGGCTCAGCCGCAGGTGATCCATCAGCGGTTTGATCAAGGTCTGGTCGTAGAACACCGGTGCGCTGCCGAACTGGACAAAAGGAATCCCGCACAGCAGCAGCTGCTCCAGTACGGCACGGCTGCTGTCGGACGTCCGGTGCAAAATGGCGATATCGCCATAGTCCAGCCCGTCCCGGCCGACATGCTCCTGGATATGCTGAACGACCCAGCGGGCCTCTTCATCCGGGGTTGCAGGGGTCAAGTACGCGGGCTTGAAGCCGCGTGCTCCTGCTGCGAGCAGCTCCTTGGGCCGGCGCTGCCGGTTATGCCGGACGAGGGCGCTCCCCAGGCCGAGAATCCGGCTGTCGCTCCGGTAATTGATGTTGAGATTCACGATTTTGGTGCCCGGATAGACGCGGTCGAACTCAAGGATCGATTCCTGCCGGGCTCCGTTAAACGAATAAATGGTCTGGTCATCGTCCCCGACGACCGCCAAATTGTGCCGGGGCTCGGCCAGCCGCCGGACCAGGTCGTACTGGATCGCGTTGGTATCCTGAAATTCGTCGACCATCAAATAATGAAAGCGGTCCTGCAGCCGTTTCAGCGTAGCCGGGTTGTCGAGCAGCTTCCGGGCATGCAGGAGGATGTCGTCAAAATCCCACTGGTTCCGCTGGGCCTTCCAATCTTCATAACCGAGCAGAATGCGTTTGACGGCGGATTCTTCTTTGGTTGCCTCAGGCAGGTCAGCCGGCCACATGCCCTGCATTTTCCAGGCGGACAGTGCCGCGAGCAGCGTCTCGGGCTGATAGGATCCGGTGTGATCCAGGCGGCGCAAAATCATTTTCATGATGGTGTGCTGGGCCGTGAATTCGCCAAAAATTTGCTCGGTATATCCGTGCTGGCGGAGCAGCAGCAGTCCGAAGGAATGGAATGTCCTCGCTTCTACGGCACGGGCCGCGGCTGCGGAAATGCCGGGCATGCGTCCGATTCTTTCCTTGATCTCCTTGGCGGCCTTGCTCGTAAAAGTGACCAGCAAAATCCGGGAACCCGGAATGCCGCGGACCGCGATCAGGTAAGCCGTCCGGGCGGCCAGAACGGTCGTTTTGCCGCAGCCGGCGCCCGCGAGGGCGAGCATTGGCCCGTCGCCGTGGCGTACGGCATCGATCTGCGGCGCGTTCAGCAGGATGCCCATCCGCTCCAGTTCGCGAAAGAAAAACGCGTCCGCGTCGCCTGCGCCCACCAGCTCCCGGCTGGTGGAGAGGGACGCGGGGCGTGCTTGGGGAACCGGTGAGGAAGAGGGCACCTTCGCAGGCACGCTATGTATCGAAACATTCAGATGTATGGGGGGCTGAGCCATCGATAGGACCTCCTTTTATGGCTGTAAGGGATTGCCTTTTTCACAAGTGCACTGTAAATTTGGTATGATATATGCACATCCGGAAAGGATGCGCCTGCAGCCGCTCGATTCCAAGCTCCAAGATTCAAGGCCGTTTGACGGCAGGCCCGGATTTCACAGGAAAGCTCCGGCATGGTATCTTGGTAATAGGCAGCCCGGGCAGCGGCCTGGGCAGATGATATGGGCTCAAGGGCACAGATTACTATTGTAAATGATCATTTGGAATGAATAAATGGGATGACATGGAAACTGGAGGAGAGAACTCATGAACATTATTCAGCGCCTCAAAGAAGGGGCTAACCGCGCAACGGAAAAAGCTCAGGGAACGCTGGAGGTCAGCAAGCTGAACAGCCAGATTGCCGACATCGAACGGGAAATGGGCATTCACTACAGAGAGATGGGAAAAGTGTTCTACGAAGGCTACCGCATTGGCGATATGAGCAAGGCCGAGAAGGAAATGGTCGACCTGTGCAAATCCTGCGACCTGCTTCAGGAAGAAATTGATGAGCTGCGTACCCGGATTGCCGAGCTGAAAAACGAGCGGCTGTGCAAATGCGGATACGTCGCCACGCTGGATGCCAACTTCTGTCCGTCCTGCGGAAGAAAGCTGGCGGATGATGGGGTGAAGCCGAGCGAGCCCGCCAAACCGGTCGGTTTTGCTTTTGATGAAGAAGCGATTTTCGGGAGCAAGGCCCAAGATGAGCCAACCTACCGGGAAGAACCGGAGGAGCGGGAATATTCCGGCCAGCAGGAAGCCGCAGCCGCGGTGGAACAGGATTATGACTATGAGTTTCCGATGAGGGAAGCGTGGGATGATCTTGACCTTACCGACGAAAATGATCCGGAAGCGGAGCGGGAGCGGCGCCAGGCCGAGGAGCTCGAACGCGAGCGGGAACGCCAGCTGGAGCTGGACCGCCGCATCCGCTATTGGAAGGAAAACAGCGGAGATGACGATACGGGGGCGCGTGAAGAAGGTCCGCGCGATACGGTCAAATGCCAGATTTGCCGTGCAGACCTGCCTAAGGGCTCGAAGTGGTGCCCGAGATGCGGTGCGGAACAGATTTAGTTGTACGAGAAACAAACACGATTACGCTTAATAGAAGCTTTTTTGGCGGGCAGCGGTTTTAGGCAGCTTTGGGAGGACAAAACGTAATGGAACAACTGCTACATCATCTGCGGAATCTGGGATTCACGGAGATGGAAGCGAAAATAATGGTGGAGCTGGCGGGCAAGGGCCCGTCCTCCGGATATGAGGTGGCCAAGGGGCTGGGCGTGTCCCGTTCCAATGTGTACTCTACGCTGCAGCGGTTATGCCAGCAGGGATACCTGCACCGCAGCGAAGGGGATCCGGTCCGCTACAGCATGCTGAAGACGGAGGAGCTCACCCGGATGATCGCCGGGCAGATGAAGGAATCGCTTTCGTTCATCGAGAACCGAATGCCGCGGGTGGAGCCGGATCAGCAGCCCTTCTATAACGTGGAAGGGGACCGGAACGTTATGGAGGCGCTGGCCCGAGAGCTTGAGCGGGCGGAGCACGAAATCGTCGTCGACGTTTGGCGCGAGGAAGCGGCTTTGATGCGCAGCGAGCTGGAGCAGGCCGAGCAGCGGGGGGTGAAGCTGCTCTGGTCCTGTATCGGCAGCGATACGGGCATGGAGCGGCTGCTTCCCTGGCCGGCGTGGAATCAGGACGCAGGGGACCGGCATGCCTTAAAAGGCCGCAAGTTCTCCTTCGTCATTGACCGCCGCTGGTGCATGCTGGGCATGCGCGGGGAGGATTGCGCGACGCAGGCGCTGGTCACCGAGCATCCTGTGATGGTGGAGCTGCTGCTGCATCATTTTACACAGGAAATGGTGCTCTACGAGGTGGAGCAGGACTTGGGCGGCGAGCTTGCGGAGCGGTACGGTCCGGCTTACGAGCGGATCTACCGCAAGTACGTGGAAGTCGATACGCGCGAGGCTGACTCGAAAGTCATCGGGGATTTTGACGGTACTGAGGATTCGGAGGAAGTATAAAACACGAAAACGGGTACCGTTGAGACGGGGCCCGTTTTGTCTAGTGAAGTCCGGCGTTAGATGGTTCATGGCATGAACGATTTTCTGCGACGGAGCGGCCGCAACGAGGTTTCGGGGTTTGGGGATGTGCTAATCCCGTTACAGTTCGCGCAGCTTCATAAAAACCGTGTGATAATAATCACTGTTATGCGGTACAAATTGCTGTAAGCTCACTGTACAGGCAAAGGTTTCGGCGTCGGAAGCAGACCGCGGTTCCGAAAGGATGCCGGTTGCCTGCATCTCCCCGATCTCGCCATTCGCCAGTTTGAGGGCATCGTCCAGGCCGGCTTCGTAGAGACCAGTCAGTTCTTCGGCCTGAAGCCGGTAGGCGGCTAACGGCAGATCCAGTTTGGCGCCGAAGATGAAGCATCTCTCCCTGTCGATAAAAGCTTTTCCCCCGGCTGTCCCCCGATTCTCATAATCGGCGGTTCCGAGCGGGATCAGCTGGTCCAGGCTGACGGTCACGCCGAGTTCTTCCTCGAGCTCCCGGACTGCATCTGCGACGGTTTCTCCAGCCGCCAGATGTCCGGCTGCGGTAATATCGTAATAACCCGGGAAGGTGTCTTTGGACGTCTGGCGCTTCTGGAATAGAACCTTGCGTCCATCCGGCGTATCGCGCACGATCCAGCAGTGGAACGTATGGTGGAGATAACCCTTGGCATGAACCTCTTCGCGCGGAGCGGTGCCGATCCATTCGTGGTCGTCGTTATAAATGTCGAAGAACTCTTTCTTCATGTGGCGAAAACCTCCATTCATATTTTTGAATTATGGAGGATTACCGGAAAAGTAGCAAGACTGGAGACAGGCTGCTGAAAATAAGCTTTTAAGTATAGCGTTTTGATCATGAACAGAGAAAGGAGGAAGCATTGATGGAATGCATCGTACGGTTTGAGGTCAAATATCCGGAAGGGAACAAGCAGCTGCGAGGCTTGATCTGGACGGGAGAGGACGGACACCCCACCGAAGACCAGCTTATTCAGATGTTTAAGGACATGAAATATAACGTGAGGGCATCCGAACGGGAGCAGCTGCAATTTGTTCCGCTCGATCCGGGCGCGGGGTATACGTCGATTCGGATCACGGAGCTGGACACCGGAAAAGAGAAGTACACGGAAGACCGTGATTTGAAAAACGTCATCAGCACGCTGATGCCAAAAGGACCGCTCGGCCTCTGATTCCGGAAGTGAATTCCGAAAGGGGCTGGCGGTCTTTTTTATAGAAAAGGATAACACCTGCAAACCATCAGGAGAGCAAGCTCTCCATCAAGTCGGCTCGGTTCAGTCTCTCTGCTTGAATGAGCTCTCTCAAGCCTGCTGCGGCTCGGGATCGGTATCCAGTACAGAGGTGCAGTGCGCACAGCGTGTAGCTGCTGCAGGAATTTCCGACAGGCAGTACGGGCACTCTTTGGTCGTTTTCTCCGGCTCGGGCTTTTCATGCTCCCGGTTTTTGATCCAGTTGATGCCCTTAACGAGCAGAAAAATACAGAACGAGATAATCAGAAAATCGATCACCGTGTTCAGAAACTGCCCGTAAGCAATGACGGGTGCTCCGACCTCTTTCGCCTCCGCGAGCGTGTTCACCTTACTACCGTCTTTCATGGTTTTTCCGGTCAGGCGGATAATGAGATCGGAGAAGTTCACACCGCCAAGAAGCACCCCGATCGGCGGCATAATAATGTCGCTCACAATCGAGGAGACGATTTTCCCGAACGCTCCCCCTATGATGACCCCGACAGCCAGATCGATCACGTTGCCGCGTACTGCAAATTCTTTAAACTCATGAATAAATCCTTTCATTTCACCAAACCTCCTGAGTGTCATGCATCTATTCTAGCAGATTTTCTATAGGGCATTGTAACATTGAAACTGGTATTTGTTTCTGAAATGTTTTCAAATTGTCCATCAAATACCTCTTTATTTTTCAGCCCATTATGCGTTATACTTCATGCATTGTCATTTCATCAGTCTATACATGAATATAGGTTTCTCGTATATGTGCAGGAATCGGCCTGCATGTCTCTACCCGATCACCGGAATGATCGGACTACGGGATGAACGATATGTTTCGGGCGCTTGTCCGGAATGTTTGAGTTTGTCCTGAGTCCGTCTGTTTCCGCCGATCAAGGCAGGGGAAGAGACGGGCTTTTTTTGTATTTTTACAGAGGAATGGAACGTCATCAAAGGGGGAAGCAAGTTGCAATTACTTAAGCAGAAAGTACTGGATGAAGGGATCGTGCTCAGCAATCAGGTGCTGAAGGTGGATTCGTTCCTGAACCATCAGATGGATCCTGTTCTGATGAAGGAAGTCGGCCGCGAGTTTACGCGCCGGTTTGCCGGGGAGGCCGTGAACCGGGTGCTTACGATCGAGTCGTCCGGGATTGCCCCCGGAATTATGACCGCCTTGGAGCTGGAAGTGCCGATGATCTTTGCAAGAAAGCAGAAGTCATTGACGCTTCGTGACGATATTTTCGTGGAAAAAGTATACTCCTTCACCAAGCAGGAAACGAACGAAATTACGGTGGCCAAAAAGTTCATCCAGCCGGGGGACCGGGTGCTGATCATCGACGACTTTCTGGCGAACGGCGAAGCGGCCTTTGGACTGGCCCGGATCGTAGAGCAGGCGGGCGCGACCGTTGCCGGAATCGGCATCGTGATCGAGAAGGCGTTCCAGCCTGGCGGGCGGCTCCTGAAGGAAGCCGGCTACCGCGTCGAGTCGCTGGTCCGCGTGGCAGCGCTGGATGACGGAAAAGTGACTTTTGCAGATCAAGACTAGCTCATTTATAAACAATACACGGGAGGAATGAAACCGGCATGGAACAGAATCATCAGGCTGACACGACTCAATTTTCAGGCAAACGCCATCCGCTTAAAACCTTTTCGCTTGGGATTCAGCATGTGCTGGCGATGTACGCCGGTGCTGTTCTCGTCCCCCTAATTGTCGGGAATGCACTGAATTTTACGACCGAACAGTTAACCTATCTGATCTCGATCGACCTGCTGGCCTGCGGCGTCGCCACGCTGCTTCAGGTATGGGGCAACCGGTTCTTCGGCATTGGGCTGCCGGTCATGCTGGGCTGTGCGTTCCAGGCGGTATCGCCGATGATCGCTATCGGTCTCAAGGACGGGGTCTCGGCCATTTACGGCGCGATCATCGCGTCGGGGATTTTCGTTGTTCTGTTCTCAGGGATATTCGGCAAGCTGATCAAGCTGTTCCCGCCGGTGGTCACCGGTTCGGTCGTCACGATTATCGGGGTGACGCTCATCCCGGTCGCGCTGAACGATTTGGGCGGCGGCCAGGGTGCCGAGGATTTCGGCAGTCCGCTGAATTTGTGCCTCGGCTTCGGCGTATTGATCTTTATCATTTTAATGAACCGTTTTGCTACCGGATTTCTGCGTTCCATCTCGGTGCTGATCGGCCTGATCGCCGGAACGGCCGCCGCGGCGATTTTCGGCCATGTGGATTTGGGGCCGCTGAAGGAAGCCGGCTGGTTCCATGCGGTCAAGCCGTTTAACTTTGGAAAGCCGACGTTCCATGCCTCCTCGATCCTGACCATGATTCTGGTGGCGATCGTCAGCGTGGCGGAGTCCACGGGCGTCTTTATGGCGCTTGGCAAAATTGTCGATAAAGACATTTCCTCCAAAGACCTGGCCCGCGGGTACCGTGCCGAAGGCTTGGCGATCGTGCTCGGCGGGATTTTCAATTCCTTCCCCTACACCACGTACTCGCAAAACGTCGGTCTGGTTCAAATGAGCCGCGTCAAGACGCGCGATGTCATCGTCGTGGCCGGCGGCCTGCTGATCGTGATCGGGTTTGTGCCGAAAATTGCGGCGCTGACCCAACTGGTGCCGACATCCGTGCTCGGCGGGGCGATGGTCGCCCTGTTCGGGATGGTCGTTTCCTCCGGCATCCGTATGCTTGGCGGACAGGTTGACCTGAACCGCTTTGAAAATCTGTTCGTTATCGCCTGCTCCGTCGGTATGGGGCTGGGTGTCAGCGTCGTGCCGGATTTGTTCAAGGCCATCCCGGAAGATCTCCGCATCCTTGTGGATAACGGCATCGTGGCCGGCAGCGTGACGGCGATTGTTCTGAATTTGATGTTCAACGGTTTTAAAGGCGGGGTCTCCTCAGCGGAAAAGGGAGAAGCCGCCCGGAATGAGCACGCCGCCTGATTCCTCATAATAAAATAGAAAATCAAAAGGCCCGCCCCGTAAGAACACGGGGCGGGCCTTTTGATTTGCTTCCTGATATCGCAAGAAAAACTTCCTCTAAACGCGGTCTGGCTTCTTGAGGTGTACGTCGATGACGTTTTTCTTACAGCGCCGAGAATACCCGGATGGCGCCAGGATCCGCCCGGAAATCCATCGGAAGGGCGGACACGTCTTCGCCGTCGCCCTGCGCCAGGCGCGGGCGGTCAAACCTGATGCCGACCGTGTCTCCGCGAAAGAGGGTCACGATCGGCAGCTTCACATGCGCTCCCTTCAGGACCGTCGGGAACAGGAACAGCAGCTGCAGCCGGGAGCAATCGTGCACTACGCAGACGTCCAGCATGCCGTCATCCACCTTCGCCTGCGGATTGATGAGCAGTCCGCCGCCGTAGCTGGGCACATTGCTGACCGCGGTCAGCCAGGCTGACGGATAGCTGACCGTCTGGCCGCCGCAGGTCACGCTTACGGGACCCGGCTTGAACGTGACCAGCGTATGCAGAACGCCGATGACGTAAGCGAGGCGCCCGGCACCGACGGCGTTGCAAATCTTTTTGTATCGGCTGCCGTTCACGTTCTCGCTCACCTGCGCATCGAAGCCGGCGGCCACCGCCGTCATGACGGGCACGCCCGCGACCGAGATGAGATCGGCCGCTCGGGCGCTGCCGGTAAGAATGAGCTCCAGCGCGGCGAGCGGATCGCGGGGAATGCCAAACCCCCGGGCGGTGTCGTTGCCTGAACCGGCAGGAATTACCCCGAGCGGGATGCCGGTCCGCTTCAATACCGGCAGGAGGCTGTGGATCGTGCCGTCGCCGCCGATGACGACGATAGCGTTCCAGCTGCCGTGCTGATCCAGCGTTTCCGTTACCATCGCATCAACTTCCTCCGCACTAGCAGTCAACAGCGTTGCGTGTGCAGTCTTTTTCAAATCGAGAGCCTCGCGCACCCGTTTCCAGGTACGGAGGCTCCTGCCGTTGCCGGACTTTGGATTAATGATGAATAAGTACATTGCTTTTTCCCCCAACGCCAACGTAAACCCTTCATTCTTATTGTAAGAAGTCCGGACCGAAAAGGGAACGGTTTAGTCGGGCCGTATCTATGCTGCATTAGATGGGGCATATAGATAGGGCTAGCTTAGTGATGGGGCATATTACAGGTGCCGCAGCTGCTTTTCCGCGATGTCGCCGATCCAGGGGAGCTTCAGCCATTTTCCCTGCAGGGAGGTAAACAGCATGACCACCCACACGACAAGCGTCAGGATGGACAGCAGGGCGGCAATAACCGGGCCGATCAGCGGGATCAGGCCGGACAGAATGTGGGCGATCATAATCGCGCCAAAAGTCAGAACGGACTGTAAGGCATGAAAGAGGACGAAACGGCTGCGCTTCTCAACGGCAAGGAAGACGATGCCTCCGACAAAAGCGAACAGGTAGCAGAGCGTGGCGGCCATATTTTCCGGCAGACCGGTGGATGATTTGAAAGGGGACAAGATAGACCACTCCTTCTATACGGCAGGATTGTCTTCTATCATATGAATCCCGGAGACAAGTTATGAGCAGTGAAAAAGGCACCCGGCCGCCTGGGGTTCAGGTAGCAGGATGCCCTTAGTGATCCACTCTGTCCATTTATAAAAGAGAGCATTAAGCGAGTGGAGCTGCTCTCATGCCTGGCCTCCGTGGCCGCCTTGGCCGAACTGGCGCCGCGGGCCGACGATTTTCTCGCGTTTGTTGGTGTCGTTTTCTTTGGGAACCAGGCGCGGGTCCGTACGGCCCTCATGATGGTTATCGAATGTAAATTCGCTCAGCTTCCACTCCGTCGAGCCTAAAATCAGGTCAGCCGGGAACTCGTCGCCCCGGTGAAGCACTTCCTCTCGGCCCGCTTCGTTGGTATATACGCCGTCGACCTCAACTTTATCGTGGGAAATCGGCAGCATGCGTTTATCTTCATTAGTCATGACAAGTCCTCCTTCGTTCCATAGGAATCCTTCAACGAACTGATTCTCATTTAAGTTACCCGGACCGGGAGCGGATTATCCCGCCGGGCCTAATCATTCCATGCTGCCGAGAATATGCTGCTGAAGGAGGGACCGCGGGTTTCTCCAGCGGCTGACCTTGCTGTCCGCAGTGAACACCACTACCGCATCCAGCTCTGGAAAAAGGTAAATTTGCTGCCCGCCGTGACCATGGGCACAGCTGAACGGCTGACCGCACATCCGGCCTGTCCACCACTGATATCCGTAGTCGCCAAAGGCGGGGTAACCGTCGAGCTGCCGGGTCAGCGCCTGTTCGAGCCATGCTTCGGGAATGACCGGTCGGTTCTGCCACAGGCCTTTATTCAGGCAGCACAGACCGAACTTGGCCATGTCACGGGCGGTCAGATACAAGCCGATATGGCCCATCGTATGGGCTTCGGGGCTGGAAGACCAGGCGGCATACTCGATCCCGAGCGGTCCGAACAGATGCTGGCGGGCGTAGCTGTATGCATCCGTGCCGCAGCATTCCGAGATCAGCACCGAGATCAGGTGCGAATCGATGCTTCTGTATTGGAAGACGCCGGCCATGTGCGCATCTACCGGCAGCGAGAGGGCGAACGATGTCCAGGCACGGCTGCGGTGAAATCGGTGGATCAACGGTTCGCCGAGCGTTTTGCCCGTCTGCCAGCGGAACCCCGTTGACATTGTAAGCAGGCGCCGAAGCGTCAGCACCTCCTCTAAGAGCGGGTCGGTCGTTTTCCGCGCATAGTCCCGCAGATAAGGCATCAGCGGTTCGTCCAGGCCGGGAAGCTCTCGTCTGCTCACGGCAATCCCTGCGAGGGTGGACGTGATGCTCTTTGTCGCCGAGCGGAGATCATGCAGGGTGCCGGGTCCTGCTTCATTATAGTACCGTTCATAAATAAGCCTGCCGTGTCTGACGACGAGAAAGCTGCGCATTTTCGGATAACGCCTCAAGATCTGGGCGTGTGCCTCTTCAAGCGGTTCAGGCCTGACGACTTCCTGCTCCGGCGAGGAGGTGGGGAAGGCAGGCGTGTGAAGCGGCGGGGAGGATAACAGCAGAACGGGACGATTCATTGGGACCGGCTCCTCTCTTCTGGATCGTTCTCCGGTACGGGCGATGGTTGACCGGTATCATTAACTTAACCCGAAATGCCGATATCCAAATAAACGGGCAGTCTGGAAAGTACTTTGATCCGGCAGGACTGCACTCGAAAAAAAGTAATTCCTTACATTTTTTTGGAAAGCTGTTTTCGGCATTAGAATATGATACAATGAAGGGAGTGATTCAATAACATCCTCTTAGGGTATTCTTAGTGTCAGATACCTTTAGCGGCAGCCGGGAGCGTTCAGCCCAAACCTATAACTGCAAATGACGACTTCACAGATGTCAGGTAAGGTCTTTTCGGCATTCTCAAACTGGAGCAATCCATTCAAGTGTTTTGGGAGGGAACTATCATGGCAACGAAAGGTCACAATGAAGTTAAAGAAAGTCTGCGCGAGATGACACGAATTTTCCGGCCCAAGGATCCGAAGAAGTTTGTTAAGGAGTACGTCCGGAAATATCATATTATGGGGGGATACGAAGAGGAATTAACCTCGGTTGTGGAACATGAGTTAGGGCGGATGAATTCGTCTGTTTCCTGACAAAGCTGGCCGTAACGAGCGTATCGCTTATTGAATTGCAGTTGAAGATTTGGACACGATTACGATGAAGCTGAAGAACAGCCTGATAACATGACCGTATTCCGCGGAACCTGCGCGGGATACGGTTTTTTGTATTTCCTGTACCTGCCTGCATGGCTCCGGGCATATACTAAACCACGGTCTGATTCATCATTCTTTAGCATCGGAAAGGACGTGCGGCGCTTGGAGATTACGCTGAAGAGCAGGGAAGAGATCGGATATATGCAGGAAGCAGGACGCATCCTTTCGTCCTGTCATCGGGGAGTTGCGGACAAAATCACGCCCGGCATAACGACAATGCAGATCAACGACTGGGTTGAGGAATATTTGGCCAGGCAGGGAGCCGTTCCTGAACAGAAGGGGTTTAAAGGATATCCTTACGCCACATGTGCTTCGGTGAACGATACCGTATGCCACGGCTTTCCCGACGAGGATCCCTTGGCGGAAGGGGACGTGGTCACCATCGACATCGTCGTCAACAAAGACGGCTGGCTGGCCGACTCCGGATGGAGTTATCCCGTCGGCAGGGTCGGCAAACCGCTAGAGCGTTTGTTGAAGCGCACCGAAAAGGCGCTGTACAAAGGCATCGCGCAGGCCGTCGCGGGCAACACGATCGGAGATATCGGCTATGCGTTGGAGAAGGTGGCCAGGCGGAGCCGATACGGCATCGTCAAGCCATTGGTAGGCCACGGCATCGGCCGGTTGCTGCATGAGCCGCCGGACGTGCCGGCGTTTGGGAATCGTCACGAGGGGCTGAAGCTTGTTGAAGGACTGGTCATCACCATCGAGCCGATTTTTACCCTCGGGCCTTCGGGGGCGGTGCTCTGGAATGATGACGGCTGGAGCGTGCAAACGGCGGACGGAAGCAGGGGTGTGCAGTTTGAGCATACGGTTGCCGTCACCCGGGAAGGCCCGTTGATATTAACGCAGCAGTGACCCGGAAGGATTCGCCACAATTTGTCATATTTCGATCGACAAAAAGAACCTGTCCGCAGGTTCTTTTTTGTTTGAATTTGACGATTCAAAAATTCCAGAACAGGTAAAAATGAATGTAATCGTTGAAACTTGGGTATACGAAGGAGGATGGACCGGGTTGCACGTAAAGGGGCTGGCAAGCGGGATGTAAACCCGCTGAAAACGATTGCAAAAGCTTTTGTGGCGCGACTTTCGGCACTTTTCGAACAATTTGTGAACTAGGTTGGAAACATTGACAAAATAGTACTGGAAACTTATATTTAATAGGTGATTGTTTTAATTGACAGTAGCAAATCATTCGTGATAGTGCAGGTGGATGGCCGTTGAATGTGCTTTCAGCGGAGCCTGCGAAAATGGAAAAAGTGGGGTAGATCAATGATGAAACGGTGGCAGGCTGTAAAGCGACTTCTTCCCTTGCTCGCAGTATTTTCTCTGCTTTTAGCCGGGTGCGGCCGCGAGGACTTGTCGGTTCTGAGACCACAGGGACCGGTGGCTCAAGAACAGCTGGGATTGATGAAGCTCGCAATCTCAATCATGATTGTGGTACTCGTAATCGTTTTCGCGATTGCGGCATACGTGCTTGTGAAGTTCCGCAGAAGAAAAGGGCAGAACGGTGTGCCTGAACAAGTTGAAGGCAACTTCAAGCTGGAAATCATCTGGACAGTGATTCCGCTCGTTCTGGTTATTATTTTGGCTGTTCCTACCGTACAGCAGATCTTTGCTTTCGGTGACGATCATTACAATGATAAGGACGCCGTACAGGTTAAGGTTACGTCGCACCAATACTGGTGGGAGTTCGAGTATCCGCAGTACGGTGTGAAAACGGCCCAAACCCTGGTCATTCCGACTGGGAAGAAGATTGCGTTTGAGCTGAAAACGGCGGATGTACTCCACTCGTTCTGGGTTCCTTCGCTCTCGGGTAAGATGGATACCAACCCGGATGGTACCATTAACAGATTCAGCTTCAGCGCCGATAAAGAAGGCGTTTACCGTGGTAAATGTGCGGAGCTCTGCGGACCTTCCCACGGTTTCATGGAATTCAAGGTTAAAGCGGTTAACGGAGATTCCTTCAATAACTGGGTGACTGCCATGAAGGCACCGGCTGTGCTTCCTGAAGATCCGGCTTTGGCAGAAACCTTCAAGAAACAATGCTTGTCCTGCCATGCTGTTGGCGACCAAGGTGGACCTGTAGGCCCTAACCTTACCGGCATCGGTTCCCGTGAATCGGTTGCAGGTATCTTGCTGAACGAAGGCCAAGATGGCGGGAAACCAGTCAAGGAGAACCTGAAAGAATGGCTCATGGATCCACAAGCCGTTAAGCCAGGCAACAAAATGCCTAATCCGAAGGATCTCGGTCTGACTGACGAACAAATCGATGGTATTGCCGATTACTTGGCCAACTATAAATTGAATTACTAGTAACAGCAAGATTGAATAAGAGGGGGTACCAACCTTGGCTCATGCTCACAGTGTCAAGCGTCATACGGGCTTGATGGACTGGCTCACCACCGTGGACCACAAGAAGATAGCCATCCTGTATTTGCTTGCAGGCGGCTTGTTCTTCGGATTCGGCGGCGTGGAAGCCTTGCTGATCCGTCTGCAATTGATTAAGCCTATGAATGATTTAGTATCAGCGCAAACCTTTAACGAATTGATCACGATGCACGGAACGACCATGATCTTCCTTGGTGTCATGCCAGTGATCTTTGCATTGATGAATGCGGTAATTCCGCTGCAAATCGGCGCCCGTGACGTCGCTTTCCCATTCGTCAACGCACTTGGCTTCTGGACGTTCCTGTTCGGCGGAATCCTGCTGAACCTGAGCTGGATTATGGGCGGCGCGCCTGACGCCGGCTGGACGGCCTATACGCCGTTGTCGACTTCAACGTACAGTACAACGCACGGTGTCGACTTCTATACGGTCGGTCTCCAGATCGCCGGTCTCGGTACACTGATCGGCGGCATCAACTTCCTGGCGACGATCATTACGATGCGCGCACCGGGAATGTCTTTTATGCGGATGCCGATGTTCACCTGGACATCTTTCATTACTTCCGCGATGATCCTGTTTGCTTTCCCTGCCATTACGGTAGGTCTGGTGCTGCTCTCATTTGACCGTATTTTGGGAGCGAATTTCTTTGAAGTATCCAATGGCGGTAACCCCGTTCTTTGGCAGCATATTTTCTGGATCTTTGGTCACCCTGAAGTATATATTCTCATTTTGCCTGCTTTCGGGGTTATTTCTGAAGTTATTCCGACTTTTGCACGCAAACGTCTTTTCGGTTACAGCTCGATGGTGTTCGCGACCATCCTGATCGCCTTCCTGGGCTTCATGGTTTGGGCTCACCACATGTTCACAACCGGTCTCGGACCGATTGCGAACGCGCTGTTCTCGATTGCGACAATGCTGATTGCCGTTCCTACGGGGATCAAGATTTTCAACTGGCTCTTTACGATGTGGGGCGGACAGATCCGCTTTACGAGCGCAAACCTGTTTGCGATTGGTTTCGTTCCTACATTCGTCATGGGTGGTGTTACCGGGGTCATGCTGGCATCCGCTCCTGCGGACTACCAGTTCCATGATACTTACTTCGTCGTTGCCCACTTCCACTACGTCATCGTAGGTGGTCTGGTATTCGGTCTCTTTGCGGGTCTGCACTACTGGTGGCCTAAAATGTTCGGCCGCGTACTCAACGAAACGATTGGTAAATGGACGTTCTGGTTCTTTGCAATCGGCTTCCATTTGACATTCTTCGTACAGCATTTCCTCGGACTCATGGGGATGCAGCGCCGTATCTTTACGTATCTGCCTAACCAGGACTTCGATACACTGAACTTGGTAAGTACAGTCGGGGCGTTCCTGATGGCTGTCGGCGTTCTGCTGTTCTTGTTCAACTGCTTTATAACAGCCGCCAAGCCAAAAGGCGTGGCCAACGATCCTTGGGAAGACGGACGTACGCTCGAATGGGCGATTCCATCGCCGCCACCTGAGTACAACTTTAAACAAATTCCGCTGGTACGCGGACTTGACGCTTACTGGAAAGAAAAAATGGCAGGCAACAAAGAGATGACTCCTGCAGAACCGCTGGGATCCATCCATATGCCTTCGCCAACGATTTTGCCTTTTGTAATGTCCGTCGGTATTTTCATCGCCGGTCTCGGACTGATGTTCAGCAGTGAGAAATTCAACAATTCCTTTATGAGCATGATCTTCAACAACTGGATCGTCGTCATCATCGGACTTGTCATTACGTTCGGATCGATGCTGCTTCGTTCGCTGTTTGACGATCATGGCTGGCATATCGAACCGGAAGAACTGGAAGAAGAGGGGGTTAAAGCATGACATCGGCACACGCAGAATCGGTAAACGGCTCATTGCCGCATGAACCGGAGAAAGCAACCCTGGAAGGCCGCAACAAAGTGCTTGGCTTCTGGCTCTTCCTTGGCGGAGAGTCCGTGCTCTTCGGTACCCTGTTCGCCACGTTCCTGGCGCTTCGCAACCAGACCAATGACGGCCCGACAGCCCATGAGCTCTTCTCGCTGCCAACGACGGCTGCAGCCACGTTGATCCTGCTTGTCAGCAGTTTGACGAGTGTATTCGCCGTACAGGCGTTGCACCGTCACAAAGTAGCTGCACTCAGATTGTGGTTGATCATTACGGTTATTCTGGGCCTTGGCTTCCTTGGCCTCGAGATTTACGAGTTCCACGAGTATGTCACCGCCGAGAAATTCGGCATGACGACAAGTGCCTTCAGTTCGGCGTTCTACACGCTGGTCGGTTTCCACGGAGCTCACGTTGCATTCGGTGTATGCTGGATCGGTATTCTGATCGGCCAGCTGTACAAAAAGGGGTTAACGGTCGTAACGGCTCCGAAGGTTTACGTGTCGGCCATGTACTGGCACTTTATCGACGTCGTATGGGTCTTCATCTTCTCGGTCGTTTACCTGCTTGGAAAGGTGGGCTAAGATTATGACTACGGTTGAACAGCATCAAGATGATACGGTAAAACACGGTCATCGTCATGAAGGACCGCAAAAGCATGTCATCGTATTTATTTTCTCCATTATCCTGACCGCCATCGCTTTTGCTTCGGTTATGGCTGGCGGGGTGAACGTCGCCTTCACGGTTATACTTCTCGTCGTGATGGCGGTGCTGCAGGCACTGGTTCAGTTGGGATACTGGATGCACTTGAAGGATAAAGGACATTTGATGCCGATTATCTTCATGTGCGGTGGCGCCTTTGTCGCATTTACTGCGATCGTCACAGCATTGTATTGGGTTTGGTGGTAAAATAAAAAGAGGCGGGCCGGATGCCCCCTCTTTTTTTAAATGGCATCAAGGTGTCACAATATCGACAGAAATTCCGCCCGGCGGGAGGAGGTTTTCATATGCTGGGGTTAGAATATTTTAGCTTTGCCGCCTTGTTCAGTCCGTTGTTTCTGGCGTTTATGCTGCTGGTAACGGCCGCGTATTTTGTTGTTATCGGCCCGCTCAGTGAGAAGTTCGCGGATGCCGAGCCCGTATCGATCGGCAAAAAGATCATGTTCGTCAGCGGTATGTTCTTCCTGTATCTCGCTCAGGGCGGACCGGTGAGTCTGCTGGGCCACATTATGTTTACGTTCCACATGACATCGATGGCGTTGTCTTACCTGGTGGCTACGCCGCTTATTATGCTGGGGATTCCAACCTGGCTGTGGCGTGCTTTTGACCGGATCAACCCGTTCAAAAAGCTAGGTTTTCTGACCAAGCCGGTGGTCGCAGCTGTCGTATTTAACGGATTGTTTTCGTTCTACCATATCCCTGCGATCCACGACTATGTCATGCTGCATTTTGCGGTGCACCGGCTGTACTATATTGTTTTGTTCATCGCTGCCGCGCTTATGTGGTGGACGCTCATTAATCCGCTGCCGGAGAAACACCAGGCATCGGGCCTTGCGAAGATCGGGTTTATTTTTCTGAACATGGTGCTGCTGACGCCTGCTTGCGGCCTGATCATTTTCTCAACGCAACCGATGTATGCGACCTACAGCGATCCTAATACGTGGGCCAAAGCGATGGGATACTGCGTATCGGGCGATACGTCGGCTCTGCTGCAGACTTTCGGCGGACCAA
Source organism: Paenibacillus sp. FSL R5-0378 (assembly GCF_038009285.1). Lineage (NCBI taxonomy): Bacteria > Bacillati > Bacillota > Bacilli > Caryophanales > Paenibacillaceae > Paenibacillus > Paenibacillus sp. FSL R5-0378. Next base: position 159,207 of record NZ_JBBPAY010000001.1, on the reverse strand, counting down.
GCTTTTTCTATGGGCTGAGCACCAAGGTCGACCAACAACTGGGCGGCATCGTCATGAAGTTCATTCAGGAATTTATATTCGCTTCGATGCTTGCGAGGGTATTCTTCCGCTGGTACAAGAGCGAAAATAAAGAGGATGACGACGATATCATTCCAACCGATCTTTCTGACGGTTCTTTGAACCGGGCATGAGTTGGTCTAAGCGTTAAGGAGGATTTTCATGGATTTGTATACGCTGTTCCCTACGATCAGCACTTCATTCATCGTCATCAGTGCGATTCTGGTGGCCATCGGATGGGCCTTGATCGTTCAAGGCAAACGGGACGCCCATAAAAAAGTGATGATCTGGGGCGCTATTGCAGCGCTGCTGTTTTTCATTATTTACGTGTCCAGAACGGCCTTTGTCGGCAACACCTCATGGGGCGGCTCGGACGAAATGAAGATCTACTATCAGATCTTCCTGATCTTCCATATCGTTCTGGCGACGGTTGCCGCGGTATTCGGGATTACAACGCTGGTTCTGGCATTTCGGGAAAAGTTTGCGAAGCACCGGAAATGGGGCCGGGTTACGGCAAGTATTTGGTTTGTCACAGCCATCACCGGTGTTGTGGTTTACGTGCTGCTGTACATTCTGTATCCTGGCGGCCATACGAAGCCGGTATGGGATGTTATTTTGGGAGCATAACCCGAGTGGATCGGGTAATAAGAAAGTCCGGCGGATTAATCCGCTGGGCTTTTTTTATGAAAAGCCGCTGATTCTGCTGGAAAGCCAAGGTTTTTCGTGTTTGTTTAATAGGGTGAAATAACGCCAAGTTTTCTTTGCCGGATGCCAGTTCCGAAGTGCTGTATTGCATTGTTTAGGATACTGGCGTCAGGTACTGTTAAAATGGTTAAAAAGTTTTAGAAAGACGAGATATATAGATTGAACCAGAGTTATGCATTGAACTTCTTGTTATAACGGTCCCATACGGCCCTATAACAATTATTTCTTTAGTTTCATTCAATCTAGCGGAAACTTTTGTGCTTCTTCAAACGTTATTCATATATAAGGTTCAATGAACGAAGCTAAGAAAAGGTATGGGGATGACATGAGGCGAAGAAGGAATTTTATACATAGTAAAAAAATGGTGTGGGTCTTCATCATGCTGCTCTTTTGCGGCTTCATTGTCATGTTTACCACTTCGCTCATCCCGAAATACATACCGGCTGTGACCGACGGTGACCATACAGCCCAGGCCGGCGGAACAGACAGGGATCCGGCAGGGGGTCAAGGGACCGGCAGTCCCGGCGGAGGAACCACCGGCCAGCAGCAGGAAGCTGGCTTCAAACCAAGCCGCGTTCAATGCGGCGTGATGAAGCTGAGACATGGCGCTCGAAAGCCGCAGGATGATCAAATCCCGCTGTACTGCATCGAAGGGAAATATCATGTTGGAGACACACCTATGATGCAGCCGGCAAGCCCGCTGCAGGTGAAGATCGACACCGTCATCCCGGAGAAGATTCTGTCGGATCTGGGAGCGTTCTGGTTAAGCGATTCTTCCGGAACCTGGGGGCATCTGCTCCTCGCCCCGAAACACTGGGAAGTCGTCCGGGCCGATACCGGAGCCAACGGATCGGTGGGCCTTGAGCTTGCTGATCCGCAGCACCCGGACCGCAGGGCCGTGTACTTGGACGGCGGCCCCTGTCAGGGCTGCAACATTGCGTTAATCGGTTCCTATTTCACGGCATTAAAGAATTGGGCCGAAGAAAAGGGCTTTCCCGGGAAGACGATGAAGTTCCTGCATCATGCTTACGTTCGGAACCATGTCGTTACATATGTTTTACCACCGGGCAGCACGGCTTATAAGACGGTCGGCGCTGCGTTTGAGCGCCATGAACCCCAGGATGCGATGTTTACCCGTTACGAAATCAGCGTTCCGCCGGAGGATTTGGATATGGCGAACGTCATGCTGGATTTCTTTGCACGCTTTCCGAGTTCCGTTGCCGCCGATCTTTCGGTTCAGCCATACTTGGGAATTCCAAGCGTTTCCTAACTCAATATGCACGGCTTCAAGCGGCACCCGACAATGGGTGCTGTTTTTTTGTTAATATTTTCATTTCGCCGTTGCATCTCCGGTAAGCACACTGTATACTGTGTATAAACATATACACAATATACACACTGAGTGGTGAATAAGCACAGTGAACCTGTGCCGTAATACACCCTTATGGATTACGGAAAAAGCGAGGGCGATTGTTGTTGAACACCATAAAAGACGCTTGGATGATGGTACGAAAGGATCTGCGCAGCGAGAAAAGGTACCTCCTGTGGTCCATCATATTTGCTGCCTACATGGGAGGAACTACAGGGGTCATGATGCTGGGGCGCGAAGAGGCACGATCCCTTGGTCCGGTAGCTGATTTCATCCTGCTGATGTTAGTTCCGATGCTGGGGTTTTACTTTTCCCGAAGATCCTTCAAGTATTTAACGGAAGATTCCTATACGCGAATGCTGGCATTCTTCCGGGTGCTACCGATCTCTAACGGCGTGGTCCTGGTATACCGGGTGATGCAATCGGTGTTAGCCTTTGCCGCGAACGGCATCATTTTCTTCGTGATTATGTATATCGTGCAGGGGACCTTGCTGGATCATATGCGGTTTGACCATTACCTGGCCTTTGCGCTGACATGGATCGGTTACGGGCTTATGATGACTGGACCCTATATCTATTTTGAGTTTTCCAATCATGGCAAAGCTTATCTGCTGTCGACCCTCATTTTCCTCGTTGGCTCCGTAGTGGCAGCGGCAGCCGTTTATGCGGCGGGAGGGAACCTGCTGGTGTACACGGTGGAGGTATCCAAACAATGGAGCCTGCTATCGCCGGCGATGTGGGGGATGCTGCTGGCCGGAGTCATCAGCCTCGTGCTGTGCTCAATCGGAACGCTCCGCAAGCTGGAATCTAGAGATCTGGTGTAAGCTTTGAAACCAATAAGAGGATTGACGAGTATAGCAAGGTGAGGTGCGAAAGGTGTGGATACCTATACAAGTGAATGAGAACAGCGCTGAACCGCTCTATCATCAAATCGAATCCCAATTAAGATCGCTGATCATCAGCGGACAGATCGAGGAGGGAACCCTTTTGCCGTCAATTAGAGAGTTTGCCAACGGGCTGAACTGCAGCGTAATTACGGTTCGAAGAGTGTATCAGGATCTGGAGAGCGAAGGACTTCTGCGCACGAAGCAGGGAACCGGCACATTTGTCGCCAAGGTTGGTACTTCACAGCGTGAAGTATTCCGGCGGGAGGCGGTAGAAGAGGCACTCAGCCATGCGGTGGATGTCGGGATGTCCGTCAAATGCGAGGAAGATGAGCTGAGGGAGCTGTTTTTATCGATACTGAAAAGAAAGTACCATCCGGAGAAGGGAGAAGGTGAGTTATAAATGGAACAGCCCATCATACGAATGGAAGGCGTGACCAAGCAGAGACGGCATAAAACGATCGGACCGATCGACCTGACCCTGCCGAAAGGCTATGTGTACGGGCTGATTGGCGAGAACGGCTCCGGCAAGAGCACACTGATCCACATGCTGCTGCAGACCGTGTTTCCGGATTCGGGGCGCATTTCCTGGTTCGGCCACGCTTACAGTAAAGGCATTCCTATGGAAATGCGCAGACAGATCGGGTATGTGGCGGAAAAATCCAATCTGGAGGAGGATAACCTGACCGCCGAGGAAGCCGCTGCCTTTCGGGCGTACTGGTATCCGGAATGGGATCAGCCTTATTTTGAAAAGCTGTGCGATCTGTTCCAGGTACCGAAAGCGACGAGGCTGCGCAAAATGTCCAAGGGGGAGCGCCGCAAATACGAAATCGCCGCCGCTCTTGCGCCGCATCCGAAACTGCTGCTGCTGGATGAACCCTCTTCGGGTCTGGACCCTTTTGCTTGGAAAATGATGATTGAGGTGCTAAGGGAATGCCTGCAGACCGAAGATACGACGATTGTACTGTCCACGCACATTATTGATGAGGTGAAAAGGCTGGCGGACTACGTCATGCTGATTCACCACGGCAAGTGGATGGGGATGGCGGAGAAGGACAGTCTGCTGGATAACTGGAAGGAAGTGTGGGCAGGATGCCCCGAGGCCGATTTGGAAGAACTGCCGAACATGGTGCAGACGCAGCAGGAATCCCATGGCGTTACGCGTGTGGTGACGACGTCCTGCCGTGAGCTGGAACAGATCCTGTACGATTCAGGTATCAACGTGCTGAAGACACGGGCTTTGGAGCTGGACGAGATTTTAACGTTGTGGGTGCAAGGATATAAGCCTGCCGGCGTGCAGGAGGGGGAGGAGCAGACACATGGAACCATTAAAACTAGTTAACGTGGTCAAACAATACGGAGACAAAACCGCAGTCAACCAAATCTCGCTGGAGGTCGGCAGAGGAGAAATTTACGGGCTGCTTGGGGCGAACGGTGCCGGCAAAACGACGACGATGCGTATGGTGCTTGGCCTGATTTATCCGGACGGGGGAGAGATTCTGTATAACGGCAAGCCCTATCATGCGGGGCTTCAGCAAATCATGGGATACCTGCCAGAAGAAAGGGGACTGTATCCGAAAATCAAGGTCAGCGAGCAGATCGTCTATCTGGCCCGTCTTCGGGGCATGTCGCAGCAAGACGCGGATAAGAGCCTGCGCTACTGGCTGGAACGCTTTGACGTTCCGGAGTATCACGATAAGCGGATCGAGGAGCTGTCCAAGGGCAATCAGCAGAAAATGGGCTTTATCGCCGCCATCGTGCACAAGCCGCAAATCGTCATTTTGGATGAGGCGTTCAGCGGACTGGACCCGGTCAACGTTGAACTGCTGAAGGCAACTGTCAAGGAACTGCGGGACGAGGGAACCAGCATTCTATTCTCCACGCACCGGATGGAGCACGTCGAAGAGCTGTGCCAGCGCATTACGATTTTGCACAAATCCAATACGGTCGTTCAGGGAAATATCCGGGATATCAAGAGCCGTTATCCGCGTGAGGAGGTGCTGCTTCATACGACAGGCGATGTCGGCGGCCTGGATGCGATCCCGGGAGTGACGGCAGTGGAACGCATTGATCGGGGATACCACATCCGGATCGCTGCGCCGGAAACGGCACAGGCCATTCTGCAGAAAGCGATGCAGGAAACCACGGTGGAGCGCTTTGAAATCAAGGAGCCGACGCTGAACCAAATCTTTATTCAAGAGGTGGGTGATTCGCATGAATAAGCTCGGGACGATTATCGGCTTTACGTTTAAAAATAAAGCCAGAACGAAATCTTTTCTGATTACTACTCTGATTCTTGCACTGCTCATTACGATCGGCATGAACGTGCCTTATATCATTAAGCTGATCAAGGGTGACGACGCATCCAAGGCCGAGCAGATCGGAATTCTCTACGGCTCGCAGCCGGTCATTGCCGCGGAACTGGAGAAGTATGCCGCGCAGTCCGGCAATAAGGACTATACGTTCGTCAAATACGAAGGGACCGCTCCGGATCAGGCGAAAAAGGACCTGGAGGACGGGAAGATCGAGGGGTACCTCTCTTTTGACGGCGGGGAAGGGGCATTTCCTGCTGTCACCTTCACCGGCGGTGAAGACGGCATGGGGCAGGGAATCAACAGCTTTCTGATGCCCGCGCTGCAGACGGTCAAGACGACCGTAATCGCCAAGGATGCGCTGTCCGCGGAGCAGATCGCCGCTCTGAACGAACCGGTGAAGCTCGATACGGTGCGGATTAACGCGGAGGGTAAGACGGAGGCGGGGGGAGACACCCACCGCGAAGACATGCAGAAAGCCATGAACTATGTGGTCGTTTATGTGCTGCTGATTCTGTTCTTTACCTCCAATATGATGACAGGCAATATGATCGCAGCCGAAGTAACGTCGGAGAAAAGCTCGCGGATCATGGAAATCCTCATCACCAGCGTTTCGCCGCTGGCCCAGATGTTCGGGAAAGTGATCGGTATTTTCCTGGTCGGGATCGTACAAATTGCAGTGTTTGGCGTCGTGGTCGGGGCGAACCTGATGCTGCCGCATAACCAGGACATTCTGCAAGGATACAGCCTAAGCATCTCGGATATTAACCTGCCGGTGCTGCTCTACGGACTGGTGTTCTATATCTTGGGTTACTTCCTGTATGCGGTGCTGTACGCCGCCATCGGATCGATTGTCAGCCGTACCGAGGATCTCGGCCAAGCCGTAATGCCGATTACGATGCTGGGTCTGGCCTCGTTCTACATCGGACTGTTCAGCATCACTGCATCGGGCAGCATGCTGATCAAGGTGACGAGCTTCATTCCGTTCACCGCTCCTACCGCGATGCTCGTGCGGATCGGGATGGGGACAGTGCCGACCTGGCAGATCCTCATATCGCTCGTTTTGCTGCTGGTGTCCATTCTGTTTTTTGGATGGCTGTCCGCGAAAATCTACCGCACCGGCGTCCTGATGTACGGCAAGCGCCCATCCATCAAAGAGCTGCGCAAGGCCATGAAAGCTTACAAGATTTAGGCACGGATTCTAACTTGATAAGGAGAGAATCGGCATGAGTAAAAAGGCTTTTCCATACGTCATCTCGGCAGGCATGCTGCTGATCGTCGGTCCGCTGACCCTGAAGCATACGGGTGTGGCATTAAACGACTTTGCGGACGGCCTGCTGACTGGGGCGGGAATGGGCTGTACGCTGCTGGCGCTGATCAAGATGCCGCGGAAGACGGCAGAGCAGTAACAGCCCAGTCTATAAACTACAATAAGGGGAATTTCTAGATGAAAAGTTGGAAACGAACGCTCTTATCTCTTATGATTTCTGCAGGAATGCTCGCTACGGCGGCTCCGGCCATGGCTGCTCCGCTTGCGCCGGAACTCAAGGTCAATAACAAGACCATCGATTTTGCCACGAGTGCGCCTATTGTCGATCAGGGCACTACGCTGGTTCCGCTGCGTACGACGCTCGAAGCGCTAAACGTAAAGCTGACCGATGTAGAGAACGGAACCATTCATGCCGCTCAGGGTGATCAGAAGATCACGCTGAGCAGCAAGACGAAACAGGTTAACGGCGTGACTTACGTGCCGGTCCGGACCATTGGTGAAGCCGCCGGTTACACGGTCTACTGGGATCCGTCAACCCGCACGGTATTCCTGCTCTCGAAAGCAACGAAGGAAGCCGGCCGCGGCTTCATGTGGGAAGTGCAAAATAACGGGAACACGGTGTACCTGGTAGGGTCCATGCATATTGCGGACGACAGCTTCTACCCGCTTCGCCCGGAATTCGAGCAGGCCTTTGCCGAAGCCGATTATTTGGGCGTTGAGATTGACCTCAGCAAGGCAGCCGACGAAGAGCAGCAGAACATGATCATGAAGCTGGGCATGTACCAGGACGGCACGACGCTGAAGGACCATGTGTCCAAGGATACCTATGCAAAAGTGGGGGACATTCTGGAGCAAAACGGAATGAAACGGGATGCACTGGATGCCTTCAAACCATGGGTCGTGGAGACGACCATCAGCAGCCTGAAATCGGTCATGGCCGGATACGAGGCAACGGAAGGCATTGACCTGTACTTCATTCAAAAGGCGCTGGAGCGCAAAATTCCGATCGTGGAACTGGAATCCTACGAGTCCCAGCTGAGCATGTTCGATCAGTTCTCCAAAGAACTGCAGGAGAAGAACCTCAATGCAGCACTGGACAATTTCGACGTCCTGGACGACGGCGTTGACCAAATGGCGGACATGTGGAAAAAAGGGGACGAAAAGGCGCTGCTGGAGCTGACGAACAGCATGGCGGGAGACGCGGAGTATAACAAAGCGATGCTGATCGACCGCAACATCGGCATGGCCGATAAAATCGACGGATACCTGAAAAGCGACAAGAAAGCGGAGTACTTCATCGTCGTCGGCGCAGCCCACTATCTGGGTGAACATGGCGTGATTAAACTGCTGGAGGATAAAGGTTATACGGTTGTACGTAAATAATCATCCTGTAATGCGTGTTTCATGCAGCGGCATTGCCGGTTAGCCGGTTAATCTGGAAAAGAAAAAACTTAAGCCGGGGACTCCTGCGTCCCTACAGGCTTAAGTTTTTTTATATACCTAATGGACCTATTCATCTGTGTTATCCCTTAAAGGCAGTGTCAGATGAAAGGTAAACAATCGATTCCTATGCTGGAGCGTCAAAGTTCCTCCGTGCAGCTCCACAATGTTCCGGGCAATGGAAAGGCCAAGACCGGCGCCGGATTGAATGCCTTCACTGCTTCGGGAATGGTCTACTTTATAAAAACGTTCGAAGAGTTTATGTTCCTGCTCTTCCGTAAGGGGGGTTCCTTTATTTTCGATTTCAATGATGATATGCCGATGATCTGACTTCATCATGACGCGCACGGTCCCCGGTTTTTCCGAGTATTTCAAGGCGTTCATCAGCAGATTATCGATGGCTCTGGCTATCTTTTCACTGTCAATGAGGGTAATAGCAGGAGAACTGTCAATCTCTTTCACGATGGTGATTTCATTCTCCTGGGCAATCGGCTCAAATTCAAAAAGCAGCTGATCGAGAAGCTGAAGCACGTCGATCGGCTTTAAGTCGAGGCGAGGCTCAGTTGAGGTCAGCCGGGTATATTCAAACAGATCATCGAGCAGTTTTTTTAAATGTACAGCCTTGTTATAAGTGTTTTGCACAAACCGCGTGTACTCGTCTTGATCCTGGAAGGAATTTGTTCTTAAAAGCTCGATATAGCCGATAATGCTCGTAAGCGGCGTACGCAAGTCGTGGGAAATTCCCGTGATCATCTCCATTTTGGAGTTCTCCAGTTCCCGCTCCTTTTCAATCTGCTGCTGCAAACGCTGCGCCATCAAATTGATGTTGTGCGCAACCCTTCCGAGCTCATCTTTTCGCTTCACATCTACTCGATAATTTAAATCGCCCTCAGAGATCATTTGCAGTCCGTGTTCCAGATGAACCAGGTCTTTTACGATCCGCCGTGTCAACATAAAAAAGGTAAGGATAAAGATGATAAAAAAGAGGGGAGTAAGAAAGTAAGGAAAGATATCTCGGAGAATGTCCCATTTCAATATCTTTAAGAATAATAAAATGCACAGATCGTTTATGGCCGTAGCGATGATCAAACTGAGCACCATTTGGATTAAAATATGGATCTGGATCTTTTTCTTTCTTTTTGGCTCTTTTACGTGTTCATTCAATTTTATAGCCAACTCCCCAAACGGTTTTAATATATTTTGGCTCTCTTGGGCGATCCTCTATCTTCTCCCGTAGATTGCGAATATGAACCATCACGGTATTGTCCGAATAGCCGTAGGGCTCTTTCCAGACGCTTTCGTAAATCTTCTCGGAGCTGAATACCTGCCCAGGATGAGTCGCGAGCAGCTCCAGAATGGAAAACTCCAGAGGAGTCAGCGAAATGGGGTTCCCTTTTAAGGTGACGGCATGCTTAGCCTTATCTATGACAAGGTCTTTAAGGATGATCAGAGAATGAAATTCCTCTTTTCCGATTAAGGATTGCCGCCGCAGTTGAGCTTTGACCCGTGCAAGCAATTCCAGCGGATTAAAGGGCTTGACCATGTAATCATCCGCCCCGGTCGTCAGCCCCGTAATTTTATCGATATCTTCTTCTTTGGCCGACAGCATGATGATGGGGGTGCTGGATATTTCCCTGATTTTCATGCAAGCTTTAATCCCATCCATTCGCGGCATCATCACATCCAGGATGACCAGATGAACCGGGGTTGTTTGGATGATACTCAGCGCTTCCAGACCATCTGCCGCCTCCAGAACATGGTATCCTTCATTGCGTAAATAAACGTGGATGACGTCTCGAATTTCCGGATCGTCGTCTACGACAAGCACAGTGTTCATGGTATGCTGCTCCTTTATTTTCGGATTACGGGTGGTACAGCCGTTCAACATTTGCGGCCCATATTTATTCTACATAACGGGTTGGCCGAAACCAATTTCCAAGCTGATCCGGCGCCAAGATGTTTTACAGCATCTCCTTTTTGCGGCAGGTGTAAACAAAAGCCGGAGGGAAGTTGAGGGGGACAAACTCGATGTTTTCAATGGTGAATGCCTTGGCAAACTGCTTTTTCATTTGCAGGGAGTACTGGAAAGCGACAAAGACGCCTCCTGGTTTTAGCGCTTCAACCATTTGATGAAGTAAGGTTTCGCGCATTTCGCTCGTGAAATTAAAAAAGGGTAATCCGCTGATAATACAGTCAAGCTGGCCGATGCCTTCTTGATGGATGATTTTAACGAGCTGGCAGGCATTCGAATAACAAGGGAAATCCGGGTACTCGATCCTTAAATGATTTCTCATCTTTTTATCTCTTTCGAACAATAACACTTTTGCAGATTCATGTAACTGCGGCTTTATGAAACGTGTGATCGAGCCTGTACCTGATCCGAGTTCCGCAACAGCCTTTACCTCGTTCCAGGGTACGGACTGAACCATTTTAGCGGCAAGGAAGCGGGAACTCGGGATGACGCTCCCTACCCGTTTGGGCTCTTTAAAGAATCCCTGTAAAAATAGCAGATGTTCACTGATGCTCAAGCGGTGTTCCCCCCAATAAAGTGATCGGACAGTTATGAAAAGTCATGATTCATCAAGCTGTATCGCTTGTTGTTGGCATGAAACATCATAACGAAAAAATCTGAGGACTTTATGGGGGGAAATCTAAAGAAAATCTGAAGATTGCATAGAGGGCGTTATTTATCCCAATGTTCTCCGGCATCCTTTGTTGTATAGGTGAATGTCCGGTTCTCCATATCACTTACGAATTCTATGGCCAGGCTGCCGGTCTTGTTGTCAGCAGCATCGAATTGAGGCGGGGACACGTTCTCGTATTTAAAGCCTCCGGGGATATCGATGCGTTGCAGAGCCCAGCTTTTGCCCCCATCTGTCGTTCTGTATAGAGGGACGGTTACGCTGTCGTGGTAGCTTGCGGCAATCCAGCCATGCTGGGCATCAGCAAAAGTAACGCCGGATGCATAACCATCAACCTTATCGGACATGTCGGATACCAGGGAAAAGGATTGTAATTCGTTGTCTGAAAGGTACAGCTTCTTCGTCATTAACCCCGCGCCAGGATCCGAAGTGAGCAAGAGCCATATCTGATTCTTCCCACCTGTTTCAGCCATCGCGACAAAAATATTACTTTCGGTCATTTTTTGATTCAGATCGGGGTCCAACTTTAATGCTGACGATTGCCAGTTTGCTCCCCGATCCGGACTGTAAAAGGTCAATAAGCTGGCTCAGCTGCCTTGGAGGGCGGAATAGATAAACCAACCTTCAGAGCCTGTGGCATGGGCGTAAATCCGTTCGGCATTCTCCGGTACTTGGGCTGGTTCTGGGAAATCCTCAGTCGCTCGAGCTGTTGGTTCAATGCTGCGATTGTCTTTTGTCGTACTTGTTTCTGTTGTGAGATCATCTGGAGTGCCCGAATTGGCATTCTCTAACGCATTTGAATCAGGTGGGCCTTGTTCACTTAGCTTGCCTCCGGTTTCGTGTGCAGCAGCCTCTTGGGGATGAGATCCGGGATCATCCGTCCCCTGGGAGCAGCCAACCATTCCGGAAAGGAGAGTCATGGTCAGAGCAAGAATGGATAAACGCAGCATCTACATACCTCCTTTTTTAGCGATTATATCCAATGGATGCTCTGAACAAGTGACAGGATAATCATAAAGTTTTAATTTGACATGATTTTTCTGCTGATTTTTCGGGTATTTTTGTTCTTCGCGGTAAGGTAAAATTCAAACCATCTATGCAGATCTCCTACAGAGGTGAACCCATGAAATATGATAACCCGGTCATCAAAGGGTTTTATCCCGATCCCAGCGTTTGCAAGGTGAACGATACCTATTATCTCGTTTGCAGTTCGATGCAGTATTTTCCCGGCGTCCCTCTATTTGAAAGCAAGGATTTGATCAACTGGACCCAGATCGGCCATTGTCTGACGCGCAAGAGCCAAATTCAGCTGGACAAGGTCAACAGCTCGGGCGGTGTATTTGCTCCTACCCTGCGGTATAACGGCGGACGGTTCTACATGACCACGACCAATGATACGACGCGCCAAAACTTCTATGTATGGACGGACGACATCTACGGAGAATGGTCGGACCCGATCGGTGTGGATCAGGGCGGAATCGATCCGGATTTGTATTTTGAAGACGGCAAAGCTTATTTTATGAGCAACGGTGTGGACGATGATGGTATCGGCGGCATCGTGCAGTGTGAAATCGACATCGAAACCGGACGGAAGCTGACGCCAAGCCGTTCCATCTGGCAGGGGACGGGAGGACGCTATCTCGAAGCCCCGCATGTATACAAAATCGACGGACGCTATTATTTAGTAGCCGCAGAAGGGGGCACCGAGTTTGGCCATATGGTGACCTACGCGCGGGGGGATTCTCCTTCCGGACCGTTTGAACCGTATTCCCATAACCCTGTGATAACCAACCGGAATATGGGCGGCTATGAAGTGCAGGCGGTGGGCCACGGCGATCTCGTTCAAGACGAGAAAGGAAACTGGTGGCTGCTTCACCTCGGATTCCGGCAGATGGGACAGTGGATTCCTTATCATCATCTGGGGCGCGAGGTATTTTTGACACCGGTTACGTTCGGGGAGGACGGCTGGTTCACGGCAGGACATCATGGCACGACGCTGTCGTCCTTTGAAACCGACCGCATTCCGGATGAAGTCGTGCAGCAGGAGAAGAAGCGCTATACTTTTGAAAATATGGAATGGGACAAGGACTGGTGTTATCTGCGCCATCCGGATCTTGGCAACTACTCGTATGAGCAAGGCGTGCTGGAGCTGAGAGGCACCGAGATAACGCTCGATCAAGCGGATTCTCCCACTTTCATCGGGATTCGTCAAAAGGATTTTGAAGCGGCGATTTCCTGCGACGTAAGCCTCACTCAAGGCGAAGCCGGCATTACACTCTATATGGACGAGAATCATCATTACGATTTGGCGATACGTCAAGGCGGAAGCGGGTATGAGGTCATTGAGCGCCTGAATGTTGGGGATATTAAGTCCATTGAGAAGGCTGTCGATTTGAAAAATAGCAGCCGCGCCTCCCTGGTGATCCAGGCCAGCCCTACGCACTACCGGTTCCTTCTGCGAGCGGACGGCCAGGAAATACAGCTTGGCACCGCACAGACGAAATACCTTTCATCTGAAGTAGCGGGAGGATTTACGGGTGTCATCATCGGTTTGTACGCATGCGGCAAAGACGCTGCTGCCCAATTTTCGAATTTCACATGCGAATATCTATAATTTTTCAATCGATAGGGAGGGCCGTAAGGTTCTCTATCTATTAAAAAACCGACGTGAAAACGTCGGTTTTTTGCTTTTTAAATGCGTCGTCACAGCCCTCTTGGGGCAACGGAAACGCCAGAATGCATCGACGTCGAACGGCGCGGAATGAGGCGGGTCGGCAGCTTGATCTGCCTGTACTCGGGTTCGTCGTTTTCGATCTGCTCGATAATGAGCTTTCCGGCCTCCCGGCCCAACTCCCGTTCCTGCTGCACCACGGCTGTTGGGGGAACGATGCTGAAATCGGGGTATACGACGTCATCAAAGAAGACCACGGAGAGATCCTCAGGTACCCGCAGTCCCATAGCCAAGGCAGCTTGGATGACATGCGGACTGAAATTCGAAGAAAGGGCTGCGGTCATATGCGGGTTGGCCTGCAAAAACTGCTGGATCATCTCGATGACCTCTTCGTCGCTATTGTCCATCCCCAAACGGGTCATCTGCAGGCTGCGGTCGATGAGAATGTGGCGGTCTTCCAGTGCCTGCTCGTATCCGGCGAGCCGATCCTCAATACTCGAGGTTCCTTCCGATTTGGTGGAGATAAATCCGATATGCCGATGCCCCAGATCGTACAAATGCTGAACGGCCTGTTGGCCTGCTTCGTAGTTGTTGGAGCTGACCGAGTTGGTCTCCACTCCTTTCAGCAGCCGGTCCAACAGCACCAGCGGAAATCGGTTCAGTGTCAGCGACAGAATTTCGTTATTGTAATTTTCGCCTTCTACGGGATAGATGATCAGTCCGGCGACGCCGGCCTGCTTCATCTCGCGTATTTTCTGGATTTCACACTCCTGGGAGTCATTCGTTTTGGAAAAGAGCAGATGATAGCCTTTCTCCGCTAAAGAATCCTCAATACCGCTGAGCAAATTGGCGGTAAAACGGTTGTCCAAGCGGGGCAGCAAAAAGCCGACGGTCTTGCTTGCCGGCAGTGCCGCTTCGGTCGACAGCGGGGAAAACAGAGCTTCCGTTCTTTGTTCCGACACGAAGGTTCCTTTTCCCTGCATGCGGTATACGATGCCTCTTTCCACGAGGTCGGACAGCGCATTCTTGACCGTAATCCGGCTTACTCCGAATTGATCCGAGAGCTCATTCTCCGAGGGGATCCGGTTCATCGGCTTCCAGTTCCCGCTGCGGATCTGCTCCAGGATATAATTTTCGATTTTTTTATACATGGGAGTAAACTTTTTCGTCATGTTTGGCGCTCCATTCGAGAATAGGTCTGTTTAAAATATATTACAATTATCCAACCCGAACAAGTATAAAATACAAGTTATTATATCGAATGGTATGTTTTTATAGTTCCTTTCCCTAAATAACCTAGTGAAAAATACGAGTTATTTCAATGATTATTCGTGATAATATTCTTATCACTAACCAAGTTGTATAAAAAAATAAACATTTACATTAAAAAATAAGATGTTTATATTGTTATCATAAGTTGAGTCGAACATCGTGAAGGCATCGTGGAAAAGAAGGCTGGAAGCGATGCGGGGCAAGGTTGGCACTTGTCATATTTTAACAAGGGGGTGGTATCCAAATCCGCCATATTGAAAGGGATTGCAATCCGTATGATCCTTCAGAAATAAAAAAACATATTAACCGATTAAGCGAAAAGGTGGTTATCCCATGAAAAGAAAAGCAACCTTGATGGTAACGATGCTGTCCGTTCTTTGCTTGTTTGTGAGCGCTTGCTCAGGCGGACAGAAGCAGGAGGGCGGCAGCAGCGCGGAAGGCAGCAAGCATTTGACCATGTGGACCTGGAAGGTCGCTTACACGCCGGGAATCGAAGCGGCAGCCAAGCTGTACGAGGAGAAGACCGGAGTGAAAGTGGATGTCGAGACCTTTACGCCTGACGATACTTACAGACAAAAGTTTCAGGCGGCGGCCAACTCGAAAAATCTCCCCGACGTCGTCAACTGGTGGGCGACAGCGGGCGACTCCATCGAAGGCTCCGTGCTTGAGCTGTCGGGCGAAGTCGGCGACGACGTGCTGAGCAAGTATTACGGTACGGCCATGGATCCGATCAAGGTGACCCAGAGCCAAGTCGATTCCTGGCAGAAGGACAAAAACGCCACGACAGTACAAAAGTCGTTGAAGGCGGGGCAGTTCTACGGACTGCCGCTCGATATCGGCGGATTCTTTACCTTTTACGGCAACAAGCAGCTGATCGAGAAGGCGGGGCTTACCGCCGAAGCTCCGAAAACGTGGGAAGAGTTCGTCACGATGATGGAAACGATCAAGAGCAAGACGGGAACACCGGGACTTGTCTTTGGCGCCAAAACGTCCGACCTGTGGGAGAACTGGGCCGGATCCGCGCTGGCGATCATGTATGGCGGGCCTCAATCGTATATTGACCTGCTCGAACGAAAAGCGAAAATGAGCGACCCGGAACATTTGCCGGTTGTTCAGGCGGTACAGACGCTCGCTGACAAAGACTTGCTGATGCCGGGCATTTTGTCAACGGATATCGACGGTGCGGACCAGGCGTTCGCCGCGGGCAAAGCCGCATTTGACCTTGGCGGTTCGTTCACGATGTCCACGCTGCTCGCGATGGGCATGAAACCGGAGGATATCGTCACGTTCCCTGTGCCGCCGATTGACGGCTCGAAAATCACTTCCTGGACGACAGATCCGTTCACGCTGACGATGCTGTCCGTGAATAAAGATTCGAAGAACAAGGATGCCGCGCTTGATTTTATCAAGTATATGACCACGGATCCGGATGCGGCCGTTGCGTTCGCGAATGCGGCCTATACGGTTCCGGCCCTGAATTTGGGCGACCGTGCCAAAGATCTTGATCCGAACCTGAAGGCGATCGTTGACTCGTTCGCCACCGAGCCCGGACCGTATTCGGAAGCGCAGCCGGCGATCAGCGCTTACCGGGGCAAGAACAAGGAGTGGGAAGTGTATGCGCAGTCCATCCAATCCATGATTGAAAAGAAAATGACGGCCGAACAGGCTGCGAAAAAATTCGACGATACGATGAAGAGCCTGCAGGCCAGCGGCAACTGATAACCGGCTCTGGCTGTATGATGCAAACGGCGGCAGGGACACGCGCCTTTCCGCCGCTTGCTTAATCCAAATCCAAAGGTGATGGAAGATGATAACAACTAGAAATAAATGGGTACCGTATCTGTTTTTGCTGCCGGGTGTTCTCCTGTTTCTCGCCGTTGGCGTCTATTCGGTCGGCTTCTCGATTCTGCTCAGTTTTTACAACTGGTCGGGAATCGACTTTTCGACGGCCCGCTTCGAAGGCCTTGCTAACTTCAGGCAGTTTCTGCTCGGGGATGACCCGATCGTCACTCAGAACTTTTACAACTCACTGCTGCATAACGTCCTGATCGGTGCAGCCCAGGTCGTTATCGTCATCCCCATCGCGATCGTGCTGGCGTTCGTCCTGCAGAATACGAAGATGGCGTCGCTGTACCGCACGGTGTACTTCCTGCCGATGATCGCATCGGGCGTGGCGATTTTTTATGTATGGAAAGGACTGTTTGAGCCTACCGGCGCTTTTAACTCCCTGTTTCATGCGATCGGACTCGACTTTCTGACCGTACCCGGGGGGATGCTGGGGAGCTCGTCCACGTCGCTGATCGGCATCATTATTACTTCGATATGGGGCGGCCTTCCGGGCACGCTGATTCTGTATTATGCCGGATTAACCTCGATCGATCCTACCTTGTATGAGGCCGCGAACGTTGACGGAGCCAGCAAGCTGACGATGATCACGAAAATCACATGGCCACTTCTGAAGCCGATTACGCTGATCGCGGTCATCCAGATGGTCAACGGCGCGTTCCAGGCGTTCGAGAACGTGTTCATCATGACCGGCGGCGGACCCTCGGGCAGCTCGGAGGTCATCGGGACGCTCGTGTACCGGACGGCGTTCCTGAATAACGATTACGGGCTGGCCAGCGCGATCGGATGGATATCTTTCCTGATTACCGGAGCCATTGCCATGTTCAGTATCCGGTCGTTCAAAGTCGACATTTAGAGGAGGACCCGAGATGGTCAAGACTATCAAACACATCATTCTGGTTTTATACGGGCTGACCTGCGTGTATCCTTTCTTGTGGATGATCGGCACCTCTTTGAAAACATCCCAGGATGCACTGGCCAATCCGCAGTCCCCCCTCCCCAAAGGGGCGCCTGAGTGGTCCACGTTTGCAGAAGTGTGGAACAAGCTGAACTTTTACCGCTTTTTCGTCAACAGTGTGGTCGTCAGCATCATCGTCATTATTGGAGTCGTTCTGATTTATACGATGATGGCGTATTCGTTCGCCAAGTTCAGATTTAGAGGCAAAAAATTCGTGTATTACACGTTCATTGCGCTGCTGCTCGTTCCTGGCGTGACGACGCTCATTCCACTGTATATCAACATGACGAATCTCGGCCTGCAGAACACGTACGTCGGCATGATCCTGCCGATGATTAACGGGGCCGCGCCGTTTGCCATTTTCCTGTTTACAAGCTATTTCCGGACCATATCGCATGAGCTGTACGAGTGCGCCGTTCTGGACGGCTGCGGGAACTTCAAGATCTACTGGCGGGTCTATCTGCCGCTGGCCCTGCCGGCGATCGGAACGATCGCCATCCTGAACTTTATCGGAAGCTGGAACAACATTCTGTGGCCGATGATTATCGTCGACAAGCAGGAGATGTTCACGCTGCCGATGGGGCTGATGTACCTGGATTCCTCCTCATTTAAAAAATGGAACGAGCTGATGGCCGGAGCGCTGATCACCGTCATTCCGATCCTGATCGCGTTTCCGTTTATGCAAAAGATGTACGTTAAAGGCATGACCGTCGGTTCGGTCAAAATGTAATACGCATCATTCATGCCGTACCATCGATAGCGCACTAGAAAACATACAAGAATGGGATGAAAGAGATGACCATAAAAACAGCGCATATTATTGCGCATTCGCATTGGGATAGAGAGTGGTATTTGCCATACGAAAAACACCGGCTGAAGCTGGTCCGCCTGATGGAGGATTTGATCGAGGCCTTCGAACGGGACCCGGAGTTTGCCAGCTTTCATTTGGACGGCCAATATATCGTCCTGGAGGATTATTTGCAAATGATGCCGCACCGGGCGGAGCAAGTGCGTTCGCTGGTCGAACAGGGGAAGCTGATCGTCGGTCCCTGGTACATTCTGCAGGACGAATTTCTGGTCAGCAGCGAAGCGAATGCGCGCAACCTGCTGATCGGGATCCTCCTTTCGAAAAAGATGGGGGGATACGCGAAAATCGGTTATTTTCCCGACTCCTTCGGCAATATGGGGCAGGCACCCCAGCTTATTCGCCAGGCGGGCATCGATGTCGCCGTATACGGGCGCGGCGTCAAGCCGGTGGGCTTCAACAACGAGGTCCAGTCCGGTAACGAACATACGTCAAAATACTCCGAGATGTACTGGGAGTCTCCCGACGGGTCCCGGGTGTTGGCGATCCTGTTCGCCAACTGGTACAACAACGGGATGGAGATTCCGACGGATCCTGAAGCCGCAAAGGCGTATTGGGCGGAAAAGCTGGCAGCCGCCGAAGCATTCGCTTCGGGACCGGAGCTGCTCTTCATGAACGGCTGCGACCACCAGCCGCTGCAGAAGGATCTGTCCAGGGCGCTGCGCACCGCCGGCGAGATGCTGCCGGACGTGAAGTTCCTCCATTCCAGCTTCCCCGAGTATATTGAAGCGCTTCGTCAGGCGAACCCGGATGCCCTCGATGTCGTGCGCGGCGAGCTCCGAAGCCAGTGGACGGACGGGTGGATCACGCTTGTCAATACCGCGTCGGCCCGGGTGTACATCAAACAGCAAAACGTGCGGAGCCAGACCTTGCTGGAGAAGGTGGCCGAGCCGCTCGCCGTCATGGCCCATTTGACCGGTACGGCTTATCCGCGGCACGAACTGCTGTATGCGTGGAAGACGCTGCTGCAAAACCATCCGCATGACAGCATTTGCGGCTGCAGCGTTGACGAGGTGCACCGCGAGATGATGACGCGCTTTGCCAAGTCGCAGCAGGTGGCAGAGTCGATCGCTGCGGACAGCGCCGCGGCGGTAGCTGCTGCCGTGGACACCTCCGGCTTTGACCCGGAATCGGCGCGGCCTTTCGTCGTCTTTAACACGTCGGGCCACCCCCGTTCCGGCGCGGTTCGCATGACGGTGGACATAGAGCGCCGCTACTTCGATCATCAGGCTCCGCACGAGAAATACGAAGCGTTCAAAGAAGAGTACCGGGTTTTTGATCCGGAGGAATGGATCGTAGCGGACGAAGGAGGCAAGCCCGTTGAGGCTAACATCGAGCCGATCGGCCCGGTATTCGGCTATGACCTCCCGGATAACCGGTTCCGTCAGCCTTATTGGGCTTTTCAGGTGGATGTGGAGCTCTACGTCAAGGACGTCCCGGGAATCGGTTATCGGACCTACGCCCTTGTCCGCAAGGATTCCCTGGCCGAATCCGAATCCGTTTCGCCTGCTGTAGGCGGCGTGAATGCAGGTGGTAACGCGATGGAGAACTGTTATCTTCGGGTGGAGATCTCGGAAGACGGCTCCTTTACACTGTTGGATAAAGTGAATGGCCGGAAGTATGAAGGGCTTGGCATTTACGAGGACACGGGTGACATCGGGAACGAATACATGTACCGGCAGCCGGATGGAGAAGCGCCGCTGACGACGGAGGGCCTTTCGGCGGATATCCGGCTGGTAAAGCATACGCCGCTGGCCGCCATATACCGGATCGAGCGCGTCTGGAACCTGCCGCTTGGAGCGGATGCGCTGCTGGACGAAGAGATTCGCTCCATGGTCCCTTTCCGGTACCGGAAATCCCGCCGCGTTAGCGAGACGGCCGGGGTGAAGATCGTCACGGAGCTCACCCTGGGCAAGGACAGCCGCTCTGTCGGCATCCGGAGCATGATCGACAACACGGTGAAGGACCACCGCATCCGTATGCTGTTCAAGACCGGACTGCAAACGGGCCATGTGATGGCGGACTCCATTTATGAAGTGGCTCGGCGCTCGATTCAGCCTGAAGCCGCGTGGAGCAATCCGAGCAACGCCCAGCATCAGAACGCGTTCATCAGCTTGAGCGACGGCATCGCGGGACTTACCGTCGCGAATCAGGGGCTGAACGAATACGAAGTGCTTCCGGTGCATAACACGATGGCGGTCACGCTCGTGCGCGGCGTCAGAGAGCTTGGGGATTGGGGCGTATTTGCGACGCCTGAAGCGCAGTGCCTGGGAACGCATGTCCTGGAAATGGAGCTGATTTCCCATGATGCCGATGTGGTTGAATCGGGCGCATTTACCGAGGCTTATCAATTCCCGGTTCCGTGGACGGTTCGTCAGACGGGCGTTCACGGCGGCAAGCTGCCTGCCAATCATGCGTTTCTCGAATGGGAGGGCGACCGCCTTGCCTTCAGCGCACTCAAGCTTGGCGAGGAGAATGAGGATCTAATGTTCCGGGTATTTAACGTTTCATCGGCAGCGCCGACGACTCTGTCATTCGCGCCTTCATTCCAGGTGGACGGCGTCTATGAGAGCACCATCATTGAACAGCGCGGGGAAGAGATGGGGAAAAACGAGCAAAGCCGGTATACGGTAGAACTGGGGCCGGCAAAAATTCAGACAGTCGGCATTCGTCCGGCTCTGCGTTAATATAGTCCATTTTGGGGAGGGGAAAGCGGTATGGCCAAAATAACGGCAGTACGCTGCATTCGAACGAGACATGATGGAAGCTGGGTCATCGTTAAAGTCATGACGGACCAGGACGGATTGTACGGCATCGGCTCGGCCAGCGATATCTACCAGCCGGGAGCCGTGGTCAGCATCATAGAGGAACTGCTGGCACCGGTGCTTATCGGACGGGACGCCGGCCAGATCGAGGACCTGTGGCAGACGATGTATACGAGCGGTTACTGGCGCAACGGCTCCACGCTCCATACCGCCATGGGCGGTATCGACATGGCGCTGTGGGACATCAAGGGGAAGGAAGCGGGGATGCCCGTATACCAGCTTCTGGGCGGCGCGGTCCGTTCGGCCGTTCCTTGTTATGCGCATGCTAACGGTGCCACCTACGGGCAGCTGGAGGAAGAGGTGCATGCCTTTCAAGAGCAAGGCTTCGGTGTGATCCGCTGCCAGCTTGGGGGCTACGGCGGAGGCGGTTTCGTCGCTCCGCAGGGTGCATCGAAATTCCCTCCTGCCAGCGTGTTCGATGAAGCCAGCTACATCACGGCGATCCCGGACATGTTCGAGAAGCTGCGTGTACGGTTCGGCATGAACCTGGGCTTTACGCATGACGTTCACGAGCATCTGACGCCTTCCGGCGCCGTCAGCTTATCGAGAGCGCTGGATCCGTACCGCCTGTTTTTCGTGGAAGACTTGCTGCAATCGGAGCATACGGGATGGTACCGGCGGGTCAAAGAAACGAGCACCACGCCGCAGGCCGTCGGCGAATTGTTTGTTCACCCGCAGGAGTGGCTGCCGCTGGTGCAGGAGCGCTTGATCGACTTTGTCCGGATGCGCGTCTCCAAGGCCGGCGGCATTACCCCATGCCGCAAAATTGCCGCCGTCTGCGAAGCTTTCGGCGTACGCACCGCGTGGCAGGAAGGCGGGGAGAACGACCCGGTCAACCAAATCGCGGCCGCGCATCTGGACATGGCGATCATGAGCTTTGGCGTACAGGAGATCAACCATTTCCGCAGCGAGGAGAAGGAGGCCTTCCCGGGTCACGCGGTTTTGGAGCACGGGCATTTGAAGCTGAACGATAAACCGGGGCTTGGCATCGATATCGACGAGCATAAGGCGGCAGCCCTGGTAAAGGATCAAGGTTCCCTGGCAGCATACCATCACCCATACAAGCTGGACCGCAAGCCGGATGGAACGCTGATTCGTCCGTAAGGTCCGGCCGGAAGGAGGAAAAGATCATGAAACAAATCGTCGTGACCGGCTCGGAAGGAAAACTGGGCCACTACGTCGTTCAAGAGCTTAACCATGCAGGATACCGGGTCATCGGAACGGATGCCCGCCCGGCAAGCGGGAGAAACCGTTATGCCCGCTATGTCCAGGGGGATTTGACCCAGCTTGGCGAGGTGTACGGTATTTTGGCGGAGTCGGATGCGGTGGTTCACCTGGCTGCCGTGCCGAATCCTATCAACTTTTCGCCGGAGCGGATCTTCGCCAACAATGTCATGGCGACATACAACATCCTGGAGGCATCTTCGAAGCTCGGCATCCAGCGCGTCGTATTCGGATCGAGCGAATCGGCCTATGGATTCTGCTGGGCGAAGCATCCCTTTCCGCCGCATACGCTCCCCGTTGACGAGGAGCATGTGCTGCTGCCGCAGGAAAGCTACGGGCTGTCCAAGCAGGTGAACGAACAGACGGGCGATATGTTCGCCCGCCGTACCGGCATGGAGATCTATGCCCTCCGCTTCTCTTTGATTCTGGCGCCGAATGAATACGATCGGGAGATTGCTGCCTTCAGCGATACCGCCAGACATCACCGCATTCTATGGAGCTATGTCGACGCGCGCGACGCCGCTTCCGCCTGCAGGCTTGCGCTGGAAGCACCCGTGCAAGGCCAGGCAGAGGCATGCCGTTTGAACGTCACATCCAGCGACTTGCTGAGCGATGCAAGCGTCAGCGAGCTGGCTGCCAAGTATTATCCGCAGGTGCCTTTTCCAGGCAAGGACCCAGGTAAGTTGACGGCGCTCGTGTCCAACGCCCGGGCGAAGTCGGTCCTGAACTGGGAGCCTGCTCATTCCTGGAGGAACGCCGGCCGTTAAGGCCGGTATTCCTTAAGGTTCATAGATGAAGCAAGCCGCCTGCTGAAAGGGGGAGGTGCCGCAAGCTAAATTGGATACGGGACAAGCTCGGGTGTATTGCCGATGGTTTTTTTGCTGCAAAATTGAAAGCGAATACAATCATGATCCCGCAGCGAAGCAGCGTTGCTTTCGTGCAGCTTGATAAGCAAATCAAGCATGGGAGGAATAATCGTGAACAATCGATGGAGCTTTAGGCGCTTTATCGCGCAAATAACCGTCATCGTGATGGTCGTCTCCTTATTCTGGATGGCCCCGGATCCACTTAGAGCCGCCGCCGATGGTGAGGATGCGGATGGCGGAAGCCAGCTTCCGCCATCCGCCCCGGTAACGGTCACCGATTCCGTATACATTACGCTCGGGGAAACGCCGGAAGGGCAAGGCATGACCGCCCGTCCGGGGGACGGTCCGGAGGAAGGCCTGCAGGTGGGCGAAATGGACGGTAAAACGTACTGGAAAACCAATCAAGCGGTAAATCCGAATGATCCGGCACAGAACATCCTCTACTTTTATTTCAATGTGGATGACGACTTCGCGGGAGATCTTAGCGATCAGGACGTTTTGGTAACGGCCGAATATTATGACCAAGGCAATGGGGACATGGTGCTTCAGTATGATTCCAAGCAGTCCGCTTTTAAGGACGCCCCGCTGTTTTCGTACGTAAATTCGGGGACCTGGAAGACGCATACCTTCAAGCTGAGCGACGCGCGCTTTGAGAACCGTACAAACGGTGCGGATTTCCGGATCGGCGTCACCGGCGCCGGAGCGAAGGCACAGAATCCCGAGCTGTATTTGGCGAAGGTGACCGTGACGAAGCAGCCCCGTGAATCGTCGGGGACCCACGAAACCAAGGTCTATGACACGGTATATCCGACGGACGATATCGTCATTGCCGACCGCAGTGTGACGGATTATGGCGCCAAAGGGGATGGGAGCACGGATGACACCCGCGCCTTCCAGGAAGCGCTGGCCGATGCGGGAAGCCAAGGTGGGGGCGTCGTGTACGTGCCTTCAGGCATGTACAGGCTGACAAGCGAGCTTGTCGTCCCGACAGGAGTCACGCTCCGCGGCGATTGGGCGAATCCGGAAGCGCAGGGCGGCAAGGTTCTGGGCACCGTTCTTGCCGTCTACGCCGGTAAGGGACAGGAGACAGGCACGAGCTTCATCAAGCTGCAGCCCTCCAGCGGCGTGACGAACCTGTCCATCTGGTATCCGGAACAAAACGCATCCGATCCGTCACCATATCCGTGGACGATCGAACAGCTTCCCGGCGACAGTGCGACCGTCAAGAATGTCACGCTGGTCAATGCTTACCAGGGGATCAAGATCGGACCGGACTGGAACGAACTGCATTACGTCAAAAATCTCTATGGTACCACGCTGAAGACAGGCATTTTCCTCGATTATACGACGGATATCGGACGGCTGGAGGGGATTCATTTGTCCCCGGATCTCTGGTCCGGCTCGGGCCTCGCGGGATCGCCCGAACGCGGCGAACTGCATGATTACATGACGGGCCACGCCGAGGGTATCGTCATGGGCCGCTCCGATTGGGAATACATGTCGGACATCCATATTTCCGGATATGAGACGGGCATGCGGATGACGACAAGAACCGGCAGCCTTGAATCGGCCAATGCGCAGCTGTACAAGATCCAGGTCGAGGATTGCCATGTCGCGCTCAAGATTGAGGGCGTCAACAATTACGGCCTGCTGATTTCGGACAGCCGGTTCGAAGCTGGCGCCGGGCAGCATCCGATTGCCATTTACGCGACGCAGGGCTTCAATTCTATTGTTCAGTTTAACGGCGTTACAGTTGGCGGGCACCCCGATCAGGCGGTTCTGAACGAGGGCAGCGGCACCTTATCCTTCGAAAACAGCACGTTCGCAAACTGGGGGGACGGCAGCGAAGACTATGCGATCGTCGCCCGCGGCGGATCGCTGATACTGGGGGCTTCCAGCTTCGCCAAACCCGATCGGCATCTCCTGCTTGAAGGGAATGTCGGAACGGTAAATTCCATCAACTCGGGATATGACGGCAAGCTGTCCGTAACCAATCACAGCCAATCGACGGACCTGAATATCCGCCAAGACGACAAGTATGTCCTGGACCGCCTTCCTGAGGTGCCATCCGTGGATATCGCCGCACGTCCCAAGCCGGCGACGAGCCGATTGTTTAATGTGGTGAATGCTCCGTACTCCGCCGATCCGACCGGGAATGAGGATGCCTCTCAGGTGATCCAGCAGGCTCTAAGCGATGCCGGTGATGCTGGCGGCGGCACGGTGTATATGCCGGCCGGGATCTACCGGGTCGAGCAGCCGCTCGTTGTACCGGCCGGCGTAGAATTGCGCGGCAACTTTGATGTTCCGCATCATACGATTGGCGGCGGTACGGTCATTTTTACGAACTACGGGGAAAATGAACCGGATGCCCCGGCGTTGATCCAGTTAAAAGCGTCGGCGGGCCTCCGTGGGATATCCGTTTATTACGACCATCAAACCTGGACCGAGGCGAATCCGGTCAAGCCTTACCCGTGGACCGTTCAAGGCCAAGGGAAGGACGTTTACCTGATTGATACGACGCTGGTCAATCCATACCAGGCCGTCGATTTTGGAACATACGATACGAGCGGGCATTACATCGATTACGTGGCAGGTTCCCCGCTGAAGGAAGGGATTTACCTGGGCGGAGGTGCGCAGGGCGGATACTTGCGGAACGTCCAGTTCAATCCGCATTATTACGGGCGCAGCAATTACCCGAACCATCCATCCACCGGCGCGGACTCCGACATGGTCTGGAGTTACCAGAAGGACCATCTGGATGCTTTCCGCATCGGCAACGTGAAACAGGAGACCATTTTTAACACCTTCGTCTTCGGTTCGAAGTTCGGCATCCATTTCGAAGGACAGGACGGGCAGGGCCCTGAAGCCGTCGTGATCGGCCACGGCACGGACGGAAGCAAAAAAGGAGCCGTGCTGGAAGGCGCGGACAAGGCGGGACTCCAGTTCATCAACACGGAGCTGGTCTCGATCAGCACGACCGACAAAGTCTACGTTGAGGTCGGCAAAGACTTCGGCTCCAAAGCGGTGTTTTTCAATTCTTCGATGTGGGGCGATACGAACCGTTCCTTCGATATCTTCGGGGGCACCGTGCGGATTCAGCAGGCCAACTTCACCAAAGTCGGCGACATCGGCATTAACGCCGTCGGCGGTGACATCGGACTGTACGATTCCTATTTCCAGCAGTCCCAAACGACCCATGTGTATGCAGGGCCGGGCATCGACAAGATGGTCGTATCCAACAACCTGGCCAGCGGGGGACTTCAAATTCAGAACGATGCGCCGGGCAAAGTGTCGGGAAGCAATCTCTATCCTGTGACGCTGAAGTTAGAGAAGGCGCCCTTCGATCCTTCACACCCGGAAAATACAGGAACGGTGCTGTCGATAACCAATGCGGCCGGAGATGGAACGCTGAAGGGACAAATCGAATGGGTCAGCCCCGGCATGTATGAAGAAGCGCTGAAGCCGATCCGTTTTGACAATCTAAAAAAGGGCGAAACCCGCAGTGTGGCCATCCCTTACTTATCAGCCGATTCCCTGAAGTTCAGGGTTGCGCTGGATAACGGGGAACGTTATGAAACGTCGGTCAAGCTGTCCCAGTCCTTCGCATCGCGAAGCGAGACCGCGGACCACACGCCAACCATTGAAGTGTCCGGTCCGGAGCATTACTACAGCGTTGGCGGAAGCTGGGGAGGCGCCGATGATCTCGGGCTCACCTCCAAGGTCACCTGGGATGAAGCCCACTTGTACGTTAACGTAGATGTCAAGGACAACGTCCACAGCCAGACGTTTACAGGCGGCGATATATGGCAGGGCGACAGCCTGCAGGTCGGTATCGACCTGGCGAAGGAAGACGGCGCGGCCAGCCGCCAGGTGAACGAGCTCGGGTTTGCGCTGAACGAGGACGGCAGCGTGCAGAAATGGAGATGGCGTGCTCCGGATGGGATAACGCCGGGTCCGCTGGAATCCGTTCAGGCAGTCGTTACCCGCGACGAAACAGCCAAGGTAACGCATTATGAGCTGACCCTTCCATTTGAGGCGCTTCACGGTGCGGGCTACGATTTCCGCGCAGATAAACCGATTGGGCTTGCGCTGCTCGTCAACGAAAATGACGGGGACGGCCGGTCCGGGTTCATGGAGTTTAACGGAGGTATCGGCACAAGCAAGGATGCCGGATTGTTCGGCAATCTGTACCTCCTGCAGGACGATTATGTGAAACTGCTGGAGAAATCGGCTCAGGCCAGCGTGAAGTCGGCGGAGCAAAAGAAAGACGTCAGCACCGTCGATGCCGCTGCCAATTTCGTGCTTCTTCTGCCGGATGGCGGACTGAAGAAATCCTTGCAGGCCCGGCTCGCTGCCATTGGCACGAAGCCCGGAACGGATCCGGGCGGAGAAGAGCATCCCGGAGGACCGGGATCGAATGGAGGAGGGAACTCCGGTTCCGGCTCCAGCTCTGGTTCCGGGTCGGCAGGGAGCGGTACACCAACCGGCGGAGGCTCCAATCCAGATCCATCCGGAAAGAATAGCTTGACGTTATCGCCGGTATTGGATCAAGCGTCCAAGCTGGCGAGCGTCCGCCTGGACAGCAAGGAGGCTGAGCAGGCATTCGGCGGAATTCAGGCAGGCCAAGGCGGGACGAAGACGCTGGTCGTGCAGCTGAAGGCTGCTGCCGGGGCCGAAGGGTATGCCCTGGAGCTCCCAGCAGAGCTGGTTGCGGATAAACAGGCAGCACGCTCGCTGGACATTCATACGGAATTGGGGAATCTGTGGATTCCGGGCGATCTGCTGGCCGCGTCCAAGGAACAGCTTGGCGAATCCGTCGTCGTGAGCATCAGCAAGGTGAATCGCGCAGGAACGGGCAAGGATGCGGCATCCATCTTCGGCGAAAGACCGGCGGTCTCGGTGCAGCTCGCTACTGCCAAGGGAGTATCGCTCCAATGGACGGATGCGCCCGCGCCGATCAAGGTCATGCTGCCTTATCAGCCGGGCTCCGGCGAAGCGAAGAATCCGGAGAAGCTCGTCGTACGGCTGCCCGGAGAACAAGGGCAATATACACCGGTTCCAAGCGGCAAATACGTCCCGTCTTTGGGACACATCGTATTCAAGGCTTGGCAGCCTGGAGTGTACGCCGTTGGTTACGATGAGCATACGTTTCAGGATATCGGGAACCTCGCTTGGGCCCGTCAGGCCATCGAAGCTCTTGCGGCCAAAGGGATCGTTCACGGCGTATCCGAGTCGGCCTATCAACCGCAAGCGATGATCCGAAGAGCGGACTTTGCGGCTCTTCTGGTTCAAGCTTTTGAACTCAACCGGAATCACACCGAAAGCGCCGAGCGGTTTACGGATGTGCCGCAAGATGCTTATTATAACGAGGCCGTCGGCATCGCGAGAGCGCTCGGAATCGTTCAGGGGGGCGGGACCCTTTTCCTGCCGGACGCCCCGATCAAGCGGGAAGACGCGGCCGTCATGATCTACCGCGCCATGGATGCGGCAGGCATCCTGCCGGCAGCGGCTGGTAGCCAAGCCTCCGCGGGCGGATTCGCCGACTCGGATGCGATTGCAGCCTATGCCCGCGATGCCGTCCAAGCTTTGGCGGATGCGAAGCTGCTGCAGGGTGACGGCGGCAAGTTCCATCCGAAAGAACCGATCACGCGGGCGGAAACGGCGGTTCTGGTGTACCGCTTGTATAATCTGCTGCCTTAGGGCAAGTTGGCAATGACATGCCTGTGCACAGCATCGCTTGCGAGCGATCGTGCACAGGCTTTTTTTGCGTCCTTTCATCGGATGGGATTCAGGGGGGTGGTGAAGAGGCGGGAGTCGCGTTTTCTTTTCATAAGGCCTGAATAGTTTAAAATCGCCTCATGGAAGGCGGGTGGCGCCTAATCGTATGCTAGGGGAGTGGAGAGGAAAGAGAGACGGATCCACGGAAAGGAGGGACGCTCAACTTAAGTGTTCCGGCAGCGCAGCTCCGGGGTTTAAGACAGAATGATCCAGGCTGCCGAAAGGTCGGCATCAGGTTGAGTCCGCGCAAGGGGCGCGTATACAGCAGCTCAAATGAATCAAGGAGGGAAATTAGATGTACATTCCGCCAGTCCGAAAATATGTTTTCAGAAGTTTGTCTGCCATTATGCTGGTTGTCATGGTGCTGTCATTATTCCCCGGGGCGGTCTTGGCCGCATCGGCCTTCAGCCAAACGCCC
Source organism: Paenibacillus sp. FSL R5-0378 (assembly GCF_038009285.1). Taxonomy (NCBI): domain Bacteria; kingdom Bacillati; phylum Bacillota; class Bacilli; order Caryophanales; family Paenibacillaceae; genus Paenibacillus; species Paenibacillus sp. FSL R5-0378. The sequence goes on along the minus strand of NZ_JBBPAY010000001.1, from coordinate 129,806 downwards.
GCTTCCAGCTTCAGCTCGCAATCCGGCATTCAATTGGAAAACTCCACCGAAGGCGGACAGAACGTGGCGTTTATCGATAACGGCGATTACATCGCCTTTTCGAACGTGGACTTCGGAAGCGGCGCTTCCTCCATCGATGTGAGGGTAGCCAGCAATAATAACGGGGGGCAGATTGAGGTACGGCTGGACAATCCGAACGGAACGCTGATCGGCACGGTGACGGTTCCGGGTACGGGAGGGTGGCAGTCCTGGGTGACCCGCTCGGCACCGGTCAGCTCCGTCACCGGGGTGCATACACTGTATTTAAAATTTACCGGTGGGACAGGCAATCTGTTTAATGTGCTGTGGTTTAAGTTTAACAGCGGCTCTTCCGGTGACGGAGACGTCGTGGGCCACCTCTTTGCCGGCTACCAAGGCTGGTTCAATGCAGCGGGGGACGGGTCGCCTAACAGCGGCTGGGTGCATTGGTCCAAAAACAGCAGCGCCCCGTCTGCGGGCGGAAACGTGAATTTCGAGCTGTATCCGGATACTCGCGAATATTCGAAGCTGTATCAGACCGACCTGGCCAATCTGGGCAACGGCAGCCCGGCCAAGCTGTTCTCTTCGTACGATCAGGACACGGTAAACAAGCATTTCGAATGGATGAAGACGTACAACATTGACGGTGCAGCGCTCCAGCGGTTCGGGGCCGACGAGAGCGATACTCCAAACGGCTGGAAGACCAACCGGGACAGCGTTGCCGTCAAGGTCAAAAATGCGGCCGAAACGTACAACCGCAAGTTTTATGTCATGTACGACATTACGGGGATGAATGCAGGCAACTGGGTCAACGCCGTTAAGCATGATTGGTCAACGAACGTGGTCAATACGATGCACCTGACCTCTTCCCCGGCCTATGCCAAACAGAATGGAAAAATCGTCGTCTGCATTTGGGGGATTGGCTTTACAGATCGTCCAGGAACGGCCGCAGAATCCGCCGAGCTGATCCAATGGTTCAAAAATCAGGGCGTGTACGTGATCGGGGGCGTTCCTACCTACTGGAGAACCGGAAATAGGGATTCTAAGCCGGATTTCATGAATGTCTACAAATCGTTCGATATGATCTCCCCTTGGTCGGTCGCGCGGTTCGGCACGCTGCAGGGTGCGGATGATTTCAAAAACGATACGTTGGGCCCGGATTTTACCTTCACCCAGCAAAACGGCATCGCGTATCAGCCGGTCATCTGGCCCGGATCCGCTTGGTCGAACATGACCGGCGGACCGCGGAACGAAAACCCCCGCTTGCACGGCGATTTCATGTGGAAGCAGGCGTATAACGTCAAGAGCACCGGGATTCAAACGGGGTACATCGCGATGTTCGACGAGTACGATGAAGGCACCGCCATCGCCAAAATGGCCGAGAACAGCTCCATGATTCCGACAAATCAGTATTTCCTGACGCTGGACGCCGACGGGGTATCGGTCTCATCGGACTTTTACCTGCGGCTGGCCGGCGACATCAACCGGTTGTTTAAAGGCCAGATTCCATTGACGGCCGAGCATCCGACAAGCCACCGGTAACCGCTCATTCATATTCAATACAGTACTTGTATGCCTGTGCAAAGGATCGCTTTAGAGCGATCTTGCGCAGGCTTTTTTGGCATCCTGGTCGGCGCAGCGGTTCCGGCATTCGGCAAATTTGTGGGCCAGCTACAGCCTAAATGCAGACACGTTAAAAATGGACTGCAAACATTAATTCCGCCTCATTTTGGCCCTGTGATGAATGCGCTACCATTAAAGAAGAAACGGCAGTTAGATAGCGTGAGGTGAGAACGGTGGGAAGCATTACATTTAATCATGTATTCAAACGGTACAAGGGCGAATCCCGCCCCGCCGTGAACGACTTCCATTTGTCCATTGAAGAAGGGGAATTTCTTGTTCTGGTCGGACCTTCCGGCTGCGGCAAATCGACGACGCTTCGCATGCTTGCGGGGCTTGAGGAGATCAGCAGCGGCGAGCTGTATTTGGACGGCAGATTCATCAATTATGTCTCCCCCAAGGATCGCGACATCGCGATGGTTTTTCAGAATTATGCCCTGTATCCCAATCTGTCCGTTTATGAAAATATCGCCCTCGGCCTAAAGCTCCGCAAGACGGCGAAGCATGAAATCGATGTGCGCGTGAAGCGGGTGGCGTCCATCCTGGAAATCGCCCATCTGCTGGACCGCAAGCCGAGTCAGCTGTCCGGCGGCCAGAAGCAGCGGGTCGCACTCGGCAGGGCGATCGCCCGCGAGCCTCAGGTGTTTCTGATGGACGAACCGCTGTCCAATCTCGATGCCAAGCTGCGCGCGCAGACCCGGGCCGAGCTGATCAAGCTGCAGAGCGATTTGAAGCGGACGACAGTGTATGTCACTCACGACCAAGTCGAAGCGATGACGATGGGCACGCGCATCGTGGTGATGAAAGACGGGGTCATTCAGCAGGTGGCCGCGCCGCGCAAGCTGTATGACGAACCGGCGAATGTTTTCGTCGCCGGATTCATCGGTTCGCCCCAGATGAACTTTCTAAACGGCACCATCGAGAAAAACGACGGAGATTACTATTTTTCCAACAAACGGATGAGGCTGCTCCTGCCTGAGGCCACTGGCAGAAATTTTGAACGGGCCCCGAAAACCGTCCGCAGCGTCATCTTGGGCGTGCGGCCGGAACACGTCATTCTGAAGCGCGGCAGCACGGAGGAAGCCGGTTTCATTACCGGGCTTGTGCAAATGACGGAAGCCACCGGCGCGGATTCCTATGTTTACGTGCAAATCGGCTCCTATCCATTGATCGCCCGTACCGATCCTGAACAGACGTACGCCGCCGGGGACGTAGTCTCTGTAGGCTTGCAGATGCACAAAATCCACTTTTTCGATGAGAGTACGGAGGAATTGGTGGGGAGAGGTGAGGTATGAAGAAACGCACCTTGCCCCGCTTCGCGCGCATTTCCCTGAGACTGCTGATCATTGCAGCGCTTCTGTTCGGACTCGTCCGCTGGCTGTCAGCCGATGAGCCTGTGGTTTACTCCACCAGCGTCACCGCCGCCGACCTGCTCGATCTGGCAAGCAAGGAAGGCGAGCTCCCTTACGCCCAGCTCATGAAGGGGCAGGAAGGCGAAAATGCCGCTGCGGAAGAGAAGTCTATTCGGCTCGATCCGGTCAATTACGAGGCGGCATCCACCGATGCGGACCTGGCCAAGGAGACCGAGAGCGGTCGAAACATGCTGAGCTGGAGCAACGAATCCGGCTGGGTAGAATGGACCTTTACGGTCCGTGAGGCTGGCTGGTATGAGCTCCATTTGGACTATAAGGCGCTGCCGGGCAGCGGAAGCTCCGTGATCCGCGGGGCCATGATCGACGGGCAATACCCTTTTCCGGAATCAGAGCGCATCGAGCTGGAACGGATGTGGAAGGACGCGAAATATCCGTACGAAGTCAACGAAATCGGGATGCAGGTCCGTCCCCAGCAGATTGAACTCCCCGAATGGACGGACAAGGCGGCAAGCGATTATTCGGCTTCTTCCCGGCCGCTTCTGTACCGGCTTGAGCCCGGGCAGCACACGCTCCGGTTGACCGGAGAGAGGGGGGCTGTCGCGATCCGGGACATTTATTTCCGGACCCAGCAGCCGATCCCGGCCTATGCGGAATATGTCAAGCAGCAGCCTGCGATGAAGGTCCAAGAGAGCTGGTTCAAGCAGACGGAAGCCGAGCAGTTCCAGCGCAAGTCGAGCCTGTCCATTCAGACGGACCGCTGGTCGGAGCCGTACATTTCACCGGATCCCAAGGGCCGCATCACCTATAATGTGCTCGGAGGGAACCGTTGGAAGCAGCCGGGCGAGTGGGTGGAGTGGAGCTTTGAAATTCCGGCCGACGGCTGGTACGTCATCGATCTGAAAAACTTCCAAAACTACAGATCGGGGTTCAAAGCGTATCGGACGATCGAAATCGACGGAAAAGTCCCGTTCGAAGAGCTGCTTCATTACGGTCTGGCGTATCACAAGGAATTTGAAATCTCGGCGATATCGGATGCGGAAGGCAGGCCCTATCAGTTTTACCTGAACAAAGGGACCCACACGATGCGAATGACGGCCGATTCAAGCACGATGCAGCCGATTCTGATCGCGTTGAAGGATACCCTGAAGCAAATTTCGGATTTCGACCGTCATATCCGGCTCATCACCGGCAATTACAGCAAAAGCGCCTCGGATGCCAACCTGGATGCCAGCCGCACCTGGGATATGAATAAATACGATCCCAATGCGGGCAAAACGCTTCAATCCTTGATCGACCGCCTGAAGCTGATCCGGGACTACATTAACCGCGTCAATGAAGGCAGCTCCGACCTGTCGCAAGCGATCGCTTCAGCGGTGAGCATGCTGGAAGAGATGGCGGCCGACGTCAACAACGTTCCGAACAAGGTGAACGATTTCTCCACGATCCAGGCCAACATCGGCACCTGGATGTCCACACTGACCCAGCAGCCGTTGATGCTCGATTATTTCGTGGTACGGACGCCGGATGCCAAAACCGGCCTCAAAGAGCCTACGGCGCTCTCCCGGATTCCGTATTCCATCGCCGACTTCGCCCGCTCCTTTACGATGGATTACGACCTGGACGGGGAGAAGAAGGACGGGGCACTGGAGATCTGGGTCGGCCGCGGCCGCGATTACGTTGACGAGCTGCGGGAGCTGGTGAGCCAGGATTTCACGCCGAAAACGGGGATTCAGGTCAACATCAATCTCATGCCGAATCCCAACATGCTGATTCTGGGCAATGCTGCCGGCGACGTGCCCGACGTGGCGCTCGGGCTGGCAGAGGCCACACCGGCTGATTATGCGATGCGGGACGCCGTTCAGGACCTGTCCTCTTATCCGGGATTTGCCGATGTCATGAAACGGTTCATCCCGGGAGCGTCGAGAGCCCTGACCTACAACGGCGGCACTTACGGCCTGCCGGAGGTGCAGAACTTCCAGCTGCTGTTTTACCGCTCGGATATTTTCGAGAGCCTGGGCTTGAAAGCACCGGACACTTGGGACGACGTGTTTGACATCCTGCCGACGCTGCAGGAGAACGGCATGACGATGAATGTTCCGAAGGCGGATTTCGCCACCCTTTTTCTCGAAAACGGCGCATCGCCGTATACGCCCGACGGGCTGAAGTCCAGCCTGTTCAGCGATTCGGGGCAAAAAGCGTTCAAGCAGTGGACGCAGCTGTACACCAAATTCAACCTGCCGATCGACATACCGGCTTTTTTCCAGCATTTCCGCGACGGAGATATCCCGATCGGCATATCCGATTTCAACACGTACGTGCAGCTGCAGGTGGCTGCGCCTGAGATTACGGGGCACTGGAAAGTCGCGCCCCTGCCGGGGATCAAGCAGCCGGACGGTCAAGTGGCCCGCTGGTCGCCGCAAGGACTGTCCACGGCCATGATCATGAAGAAGAGCGACAAGAAGGATGCGGCCTGGCAGTTTCTGAAATGGTGGACTTCGGCGGATGTCCAGTCGAGGTATGCCGGGGACATGGAGTCGTACTACGGCATCGAGTACCGCTGGAATACAGCCAATGTTGAGGCGATGAAATCGCTGAGCTGGCCGTCCGAAGACCTGAAAGCGATCCGGGAACAGGCCCGCTGGGCGGCGAACCTGCCCAATGTTCCAGGATACTACTTCCTGGCCCGTGAAATGGACTTCGCCTGGAACAAGACGGTATTTGACGGCGTGCCGGCGAGCGAATCGCTGGAAGAGGCCAGCCTGTCGCTGCAGCGGGAGATGGACCGCAGGCAGCGGAACTTCGGCATTGCGGGAGGAAACTTGCACGTGCCGCAGATTACCGAACCTTTTAACTGGGAGGAGGCTAAGCTGTGAAACCAGAAGTTACGCCCGCTTTGCCCGCTGCGAAGCCGCCATACCCGGCAGCGGTCAAGCTGAAACGGTTTGTGCTGGATTTGAAGAAGGATGCCTTCTGCTACGCGTTCCTGGCTCCTTTTCTCATCTGCTTTCTCGTCTTTATCGTCATTCCGGTCGTGATGGCTGCGACGCTCAGCTTCACGTCCTACGACGGATTCAGCAAGCTGCATTTTATCGGCTTTGACAACTTTATTGCGCTGTTTACGCAGGACATTATTTTTCTGACCAAGGCGCTTCCGAACACGTTCGTGTTCGCGCTGATCGTTGGACCAGGCGGGTATCTGTTGTCTTTCCTGTTTGCCTGGCTCATTCATCAGCTGCCGATGAAGGTTCGCGATTATTACACGCTGGTGTTCTATGCGCCGTCGATGGCGGGCAGCGTGGCGCTGACGGTCGTCTGGATTGCCGCTTTCAGCGGCGACCGCGTCGGTTATTTGAACAACTTCCTGCTGAATATGGGCTGGATCGATTCCCCGGTAACTTGGCTGCAGGATCCGAAGTACCTGCTGAACATCATGATTCTGGTATCCCTCTGGATGAGCTTCAGCGTAGGGTTCCTGGCGATGCTGGCGGGTCTGCAGACGGTCAACCGGGAGCTGTATGAAGCCGGACGGATTGACGGGATATCGAACCGGCTGCAGGAAGTGTTCTACATTACCGTGCCGTCCATGAAACCGCAAATGCTGTTCAGCGCCGTCATGACGATCGTTTCGACCCTGAAGGCCGGCAGCATTTCAACCCAGCTGACCGGGATGGCGATTACGCCGCAGTACGCGGGGCACCTCATCATCAACCATGTCGACGATTACGCGTTCATCCGGTTCGAACTGGGCTATGCTTCAGCGGTTTCGGTCATTCTGCTGCTCCTCAGTTACTTCGTGATGAGGTTTGCCTACCGGATGTTTAACTCGAAGGAGGAACTGTAAGCCCATGATGCACAAATTGCGCCGGCTCCGCACGGCGTCGCCCTTTCAGGTCATGTTGATCACGCTTTTTACCGCCTTGGCCTTGTTCATGTCGCTGCCGATCGTTTTCATCTTCAATCATGCGTTTAAGCCGCAAAACGAGCTGTTCCTGTTTCCGCCGCGGTTTTTCGTCCGGCATCCGACCCTGCACAATTTCGAAACGCTCTTTCTGCATGCGTCCAATGCGACGGTGCCGTTCACACGGTATTTGTTCAACAGCCTAATTGTCGTTTCGCTGACACTGGTCAGCGTCGTGGTGGTCAGTACGATGGCGGCTTATGTTCTGGCCAAATACCAGTTCCATTTCAAACAGCTCATCATGTCGCTGATTACCCTGTCCTTGATGTTCGCGCCCGAAACGGTATCCATTCCGAGATATCTCGTCATCAACGGCATCGGGCTGAACAATACGTATCTCGGGCATATCCTGCCGTCGCTTGCATCGCCCGTCGCGGTGTTTATGCTCGTCGGCTTCATCTCGCAAATTCCGAGCGATCTGATGGAGGCAGCCCGGATTGACGGCGCGGGGCATGTCGGCATCTTCGTGCGCATGATTCTGCCCTTGTCCGTCCCGGCGATCGCGACCATCTCGATTTTAACGTTCCAAGGCGTATGGGGAGACGTGGAGACTTCAACCCTGTTCATGCAAAAGGAGACGATGCGGACGCTCGCTTTCTACGTCAACAGCCTGCTGAGCGGTCTGCAGAACAACGTGGCGGGGCAGAACATGGCGGCGGCGGCCGGGCTGCTTATTTTCATCCCGAATCTGATCATTTTCCTGCTCTTTCAGCGCAGAGTGCTTGAGACGATGGTCCATTCCGGTATCAAGTAATGTCATCAGCAAAGGAAGTCGGAACGATGAAAAAATGGTTTCCATTACTGCTAGTCTTTATGGCCGTCTTGACGTCCCTGCCGGGTACCGCTATGGCCAAACCTCCATATATGACATCCTATTATGACTCGAACCAGTCGTCCTGGTTCCGCATCCAGCCGATATACCGTCCGGCCGGGGCCATCTCCGCCGATTTCGGGGAGCCGGCTGATCTCGATATCGCCGCCGACGACCGGGTCTATATCGCCGACAAGAAGAAAGACCGCATTGCGGTGCTGAATCCGGACGGCACGCTGCTCCGGACGATCGGCGACGCCGAGGGCCAGGGCCAGCTCTCGGGACCGGAAGGTGTATACGTTACTCCGGACAACGAGGTGTACGTGGCGGACTCCGGAAATCAGCGGATTGCCGTGTTTGACGGGAGCGGACGGTTTCAGAGGGAGTACAAGAAGCCGGAGACCCCGCTGCTCGGCTCGGAGCATTTTGTCCCTGTCAAGCTTGTCGTAGACCGGCGCGGCGTGATGTACATCCAGCTGAACTCCTCGTACCAGGGACTGGTCAGGCTGAATCCGAAAGGCGAATTCATGGGCTATTTCGGTGCGAACAAGGCGGATCAGTCGATGCTGAACTGGCTGAAGAAGCTGGTGCTGAACAAGGAGCAGCTGTCCAAGGAAAAGGGCGCGCTTCCCAAGCCGATTACGAATGTGGCGATTGATCCGGACGGATTTGTGTACACGGCCACCGCCGGCGGGGAAGGGAAGGGAGCGATCCGCAAGCTGAATGCAGGCGGGGTGGACGCTTTTAAAAACAAGACGCTGGTGAACGGACACGGCATCGTCGACGTTGCCGTTGATCCGGAAGGCTTTCTGTACAATATCGACCTCGACTCCATGAGCATCAATCTTTATGACCGCAGCGGCGAGGCCATGTTCGAGTTCGGCGACATCGATAAGGAGACGCAGCAGTACGGCGTGCTCGGTTATCCGACCGGGATCGGCATCGACTCGGATCATGCGATCTGGATATCCGACAGCGGTACCAATACGGTCCACAAATACGTCCGTACCGCTTTCGGCAGCAGCGCGCTTCAGGCGCTCGCACTGTATGCCGAAGGGAAATATGAAGAGAGCAAACCGTACTGGGAGGCGGTCTATGCCCGCAACGATATGTACAACGGGACCTTTCAAGGCTTGGGCAAAGTGTTTTTGCATGAGGACCGCAATGACGAAGCCTTGAGCTACATGAAAGCCGCTTTCGATACCGACGGCTATTCGAAGGCTTTTTGGCAGATCCGGATGGAATGGCTTCAGCGCCATTTTGTCGCCCTGGTGGCCGGACTGGCCGCGGTGATGCTTGCCCTTTACTTCGGCTATCGTCTTATCCGCTGGTTCCTGCGCAGGCGTCCGCTGCCGGCATCCTGGAAGGAGCCGCTGGCGTACATCCGTAATTTGGGCTACGTCCTGATCCATCCTTACGAGGGGTTCTACAAAATCAAGGAGGCGAGGATTCCCGCCTGGATCACGATTTCCCTGCTGCTCCTGGTCATCGGCATCAAGCTGTGCAGAGTTTATCTGACCGGGTTTTTGTTCCATCCTGTCGACCTCTCGGAAGTCAATCTGATGAAGGAACTCGGCCTGTTTGCCCTGCCATGGGTCACCTGGATCATCGCCAACTACCTGGTCTGCAGCATCAAGGACGGGGAGGGCCGGTTCCGGGAAGTCATCCAGGGCAGCGTCTATGCGCTGTCGCCCTATGTGTTCTTTTCGGTCCCGACGATCCTGCTGTCTAACATCGCATCGCTGGATGAGGCTGTCATCATTCATGCATTGAACACGATCATGACCGTATGGCTGCTCGTCATGTTCATCGTGATGACGCAGGTGATCCACAACTTCGATTTCCTGGAGACGCTGAAAAACTCGGCTATCTCGGTGTTTGCAATTCTGACGATCTGGATGTTCGGCTTCATCATTTTCGGATTGTCCTATAACCTGTATGACTTTTTCTATGAGCTTTACAAAGAGGTGAACATCTATCATTAACGCTGCCAAACGACGATTCCGCCAAGCAAAATGGCCTGCCGCCATCGTACTGGTTCTTCTGATCGTGCTTCTGCTGCTGGTGTTCAAGCCTTGGGAGCAAACGACAGCCGAACGATTCTCCCAAACGGGCATCGCCGCGAACCTTCCGACTCCGGACGCCCTGTATGAGGGCGATCCCTGGAAACCGGCCGCAGGGGCTGACGGGTATGCGCTGGCGCTTGAGAACGAACATTATGCGCTGTACGTCCGCCCGGATAACACCCAGATCGCCGTGCTGGATAAGGCATCCGACTACCGCTGGACCAGCAATCCGACCAAGGAGGAGCTGGCCGGTGAAACGGTCAAAGGACAGCTGCTGGCCAACCTGCAATCCCCTTTTCTGCTGACCCATGTCCGGACGCAAGGAGCCGATCAGACGGTCAGGGAGACGCTGAGCAACCAGACGGCCGGCATGCAAATCGCCATGATCCGCAAGCCTGAGGGGCTGCAAATCGAATACTTGTTTCCCGCCAAACAGCTGGGGTTTGTCATGCAGTATGAGCTGACGGACAGCGGCCTCAAGGTCAAGGTGCCTGCGGCCGGCATTCGGGAGGAAGGAGCGTCTGCGCTGTTCTCGCTCGACGTGCTGCCTTATTTTGGAGCCGCACCCGCCAAAGAGAATGGTTATGTGTTCGTTCCCGACGGCCCTGGAGGACTCATCCGCTTCGATCAGGAGCATGCGAGCCTTACCCGGGGTTACTCGCATCAGGTTTACGGCAGCGAGGTGACCAATGAGGAGAATGGGACGCGCACCGGAGAACGGAGGGAAGACATCGCTTACCCTGTGTTCGGGTTGAAGAAGGGCGACCATGCCTTTCTGGCCGTCATGACCAAGGGGGAAGATTCCGCCAACGTATCCGCCGTGGCGCCCGGACTCAAGTCGTCATTCTATCAGGTATTTTCCAGTCAAATCTATCGCGAAGAATATCTCTACCGGATGAGCCGGCTGGCCGCGCCGAGCAAGGCCGTTCAGAAGGAACGGCTGAACCGGGACCGGGAGGTCGAATACCGGTTCCTGAACGGCGCGGACGCGGATTATGTCGGTATGGCGGGAGCTTACCGGAGCTACCTGCAGGAGACCGGCCGTCTTACCGAGGCGCTGAAGCCGGTGGAGCATGTGCCGCTGTACCTGAAAATCATGGGCGGCAATTATGAAAAGGCCTTTGGCCGAATCCGGTATGTGGCCGCCACGACCTTCGAGCAGGCGGGCGATATCGTCAGCACCTTGCAGAGCAAGGGCGTCGCTTCATTACGCACTATATTCTACGGCTGGCAGAATGAAGGTGACTATAACATGGAGAAGCGGTTTCCGATCGATCCGGCGCTTGGCGGCGAAGCGGCCGCGAAGACGTTCATTTCCGGGATGAAGGAGCGGGGCGTCCCTGTCAGCTTCAGCGAGGACTTCCTTTGGGTCGACGGCCATTCCTCCTTCTCCGGCAAGACGGACGCCATCCGGGGGATCGACGGGACCGCCTATGTCGACGACGGCTGGTATATCGCCAAGCCCGCCTATACGGCGGTAACGGCGGCAGATACGGTAAACAGGCTGAAGAAGCTTGGCGTGGGCGGCATCCATTTCAGCGGAATCGGCGAGATGCTGCTGAACGATTACGAGCCTTCCGGCATCCAAACCCGGGAATATGCAAAAACCGTCTACGACGGGCTGCTGAAATATACCCGGGAGGCACTGGGAAGCGCGTCGGTCAACCAAGGGGATGCTTATGCGCTCGGCCAAACGGATTACATTGACGGGCTGCCGTCCGAATCGAGCTACGATTTCATGATCGACGAGACGGTTCCCTTTTACCCGATCGTGCTGCATGGCTTCGTTCCTTATACGTTCGGGGACGGCAACCTTCGCGACGATGAGGATGCCGAATTTTTGCGGGCGATCGAATACGGGGCGCTGCCCTCGTTCTTTGTGACCCATGACGATTCCCGCAAGCTGAAGGACACTCCCTCGAACTTTTTGTACAGCAGCCGTTTCGATAAATGGGAACGCCGGATCGAGGAGGAATACGCGAAGTTCGATTCACTGAGCCAGCTGTATGCCATGAAGATCATCGGTCATGAAAAGCTGTCCGGCCAGAAGTATGCCACCACTTATGAGGACGGCACGAGGGTTATCGTGGATTACGAAGTCAAGGACTTTACCGTGGAGAAAGGAGCGGGGAAATGAGCAGCGTTCCGGATTTTAAACGAAAAGCGGCCCAATATCATCTGAAGCGCTACGGCGTCGGACTGCTGTTTATGCTCCCCTGGATCATTGGATTCTGCGTGTTTGTGGCGATTCCGATCGGCTGGTCCATGTTCATGTCCCTGCACAAGGTCGCGGTGGTGCCGGGGGGATTCAAATATACGTGGCTTGGTCTGCAAAATTACCGCGATGCCTTTCTCAAGGACAACGTGTTTCCGATCGAGCTGATCACCTACTTTCAGGAAATGATCCTGATGGTGCCGATTATCGTCATCTTTGCCCTGCTGATTTCCCTGCTGCTGAACCAGCAGTTCCCCGGCCGGTTCGTGTACAGGGCGCTGTTCTTCCTCCCGGTCATCTTTGCGACAGGGCAGGTGCTGTCCGAGCTGTTTACGCAGGGCGCCGGCGATATACCGTTTCTGGACCAGTACAATCTGGAGCCTGTCGTCCGGCAGTATGTCGGGGGAGAATTGGCCAAAACGGTCATGGAAGTGCTTGGGCGTGTTGTTCTTATTCTCTGGTACTCGGGCGTGCAGATTCTGATCTTCATCGCTGGCTTCCAGACGATCTCTCCGTCAATTTACGAAGCAGTACGCATCGACGGCGCTTCTCCATGGGAGAGCTTCTGGAAGATTACGCTTCCGGCCAGCGTTCCGTTTATCAGCCTGAACGTGCTCTATACCATCATCGACCTGTTTACCTTCCCGCTGAATCCGGTCCTGAAGCACATTAAGGACAACATGTTCAAAGTCGACACCGGATATGGCTACGCCAGTGCGCTCGCTTGGATTTATTTCGGCTTTATTTTCGTCCTGCTCGCGCTCGTGACGGGACTATTCAGCCGCAGCATGCGGCTCAAGGGAGGAAGACCATGAATACGGAACCATGGGTTCAAAGGGCCAGAAATTACGCCACGAGCTTCTTGTGGAGCCGTAAGGCGCAGAAGTACAAGATGGTCATGCTGGGCAGGAATCTGTCGGACGGTCTCCTGGCGAAAATGGTCATTTATGTGCTGCTGTCCATCGTGGCCTATCTGTACTTGCAGCCGCTGCTCTATATGATCAGCACGATGCTGAAGACGGTCAGCGACTTGCTGGACCCCAGCGTCAAATGGATTCCCCGGGTCGTCACCTGGGAGAACCTGACCAAAGCCTACAAAGGGCTGCAGTATCCGGAAGCCCTCCGGAACACCGCTCTTATCGCCCTGAGCTGCTCGATTGTCCAGGTATTGATATGCTCGATGACCGGCTATGCGCTCGCCCGGCTGGCTGTTCCGTTTAAAGGGCTGATCACGGCGCTGGTGCTGCTGACGTTTCTGATCCCGCCGCAGGTGATCATTATTCCGCTGTATGTGATTTTCAGCAAGCTGGGCCTGCTCAACACGCTGTTTGTTTTCCTCGTGCCGGCGATTTTTGGGCAGGGGCTGAAGGGAGCGCTGTTTATCCTTATTTTCCGCCAGTTCTTCAGGGCGCAGCCGCCCAGCCTGGAGGAGGCCGCCAAACTGGACGGCGCTTCCGCTGCAAGGCTGTATTTCCGGATCATGCTGCCGCTTGCCCAATCGGCCTGTCTGGTCGTCTTTCTGTTCTCGTTCATCTGGTACTGGAACATGTACTATGAGCCTTCGATGTTTCTGGCCAAGGGCTTCACGCCGCTCTCCATCCGGCTGGACCAGCTGGAGGATGTGCTGAACCCGTCGCTGCTCGGCAGCAAAGACCTGGTCAGCAATCCGGTGACCGAAGGCACCAAAATGGGTGCCGCCTTCTTGATCATCCTTCCGCCGCTCGTGATCTTCATGTTTCTGCAGCGCTGGTTCATTACCGGCATTGAACGGACAGGGATCGTGGAATAGGCCTTGGCATGCCGTTCTGAAGGAAGCATTGAAAGGGGGAATGCCGACCTAGCAGGTATAGCTTGGGAACGAAGGGGTATCGTCAGCATCCGATGAAATCAAATTGGGGAGGAATAAGGATTGAAAAGAAAACGCATCGCGTCATCCATTTTATCGATGGTCATGCTCATGACCTTCACCCTTGCCGGGTGCAGCAGCAATAATGACAGCGCTTCACCGTCTGGAACAGGCAATGAACCTGCACCCACGCCTGCGCCGAACCAGCCGGCAGCAGAGGAAAAGCATGATCCGGTTACGCTCAAATTCATTTCCTGGAAAAACGGAACCTATGACGAGCTGTACGACTTGTTTCATCAGAAATACCCCTGGATCACCATTGAGCAGGTACCGGTGACCAATTCGCAGCCGATCATGGAAATCATCGCATCGCTGGAAGCAGCGGGCACGCCTGCCGACGTGACCGAGATTGACAGCGATCTGATCACCTTCGAGCAGAACAATCTCATCGAAGATTTGACGCCTTACATCGAGAAGAGCGATATTTTCAAGAACGCCAAATTCCCTGACGGCTTCTTTGAAACGATGATGTTTAACAACAAGAAGCTTGCCGTACCGATGGTTGACGTCCCGATGTGGGTGCTGGTGAACAAGGATCTGCTGGCCAAACACGGCGTGGATATGCCGGCAAACGACTGGAGTTACGACGACTTCCGTAACATCGCCAAGCAGGTGACCGACCCGAGCGCCGGCGAATACGGCATTACGACACAGCCTGAAATCCAAATGCGCCTGCTGTCCTCCAAAGCGATTGCCGACGGCCATGCGGCGAATCATCAATACATGAACGAAGACCTGACCCAGAGCATGCTCAGCACGCCGGACGTCATGAACGACGTGAAATGGTTCCAGGAGCTGGTCACGAAGGACGGGTCGATGCAGAGCAACGCAGCCGCGGAAGAAGGCGGCAACGTGACGAAGGATTTCATCAACGGGAAAACGGCTTTCGCCATCGGCGGCGACTGGGTTCTGCCGACCCTGAAGGAAAAAGCGACATTCGACTGGGACGTTCTTCCGTTCCCGAAAGGCAAGGTCAGCCAGCCGGGGTATTCGATTTACGGACCGCTGGCGCTTCTGTCCGGTTCGAAGCATAAGGAGGAAGCCTTCCTGTGGCTTAGCTTCCAATTCACGCCGGAAGCCCAAAAGTGGAAAATCGACCAGGGAGCCAATGCTTCCGTCATCGATCCCGAGCTGACGAGCTACTACGATCAGGCTCCGATCTGGCAGGGCAAAAATATCGAAGCCGTCAAGATTGCCCAAAAGAACGCCAAAATCCAATCCGGCCTGACCGTGCCGGGGTGGAACGACTACAATTATAACAACATCTTGAACGACATTATCTTCGGCGACCGGGATATCAATGACATCATTCCGGAAACGGAGACATGGAACAAGAAAACGCAGGAAGTGAGAGCCACCTTGAAGCAATAAGAGAGGGGAGGCTGCCGGGCAGACATCAGTCCGGCAGCTTTCTTTTTGAAGATATAAGAGAGCGATCGCTCCACTTTGTTGGGGCTATTTGCCGTGGGCGGACACATCGGCCAATATATGACGGGATTGTTTAATATCGTCCCATTGTCCATTGACAGCACTTCGTTTATATTAATCTTTGTAGATCGAAGAGAGAGCCGCACAATACATTTGGACTCTTTTGTGAAAACGGTTACAAAATAGATGCGGAAAGGAAGAGTAACTATGTCCTTTTGGCGAATTCGGGGATGGTTCGCCGCCTGTCTGCTGTGCATCACACTGGCATCCGGACTGGCGGGCTGCGCAGCCGGCGGCGATGTCCGCATGGACGGCCCCTCTCTTTTCGGCGATGCGGCCGCCACGTCCGGCGAGCCGGAAGCGACGCTAAAGTTTTATTTCGGCGGCGAGAAAAAGGCGGCGACGGATGAAGTTTGGGCGGCCGTGAGCGATTACGTCAAAACCAAAGGATTGAACGTCAAATTTTCCGTCAATTTCATTCCCTGGCCGGAATATTCGGGGAAATTGCTGGTCATGGCAGCGGCAGGAGACCGGTGGGACCTGAATTTCGATTCGGAAGGCTCGTTTAAGCAAATGGCGTCCCGGGGTTCCTATTTGAGATTAAATGATCTTCTTCCGGTGTACGCGCCCCACTTATATGACCGATACCGGCAGCAGCATAACCTGCCCTCTGCCACGATTGGCGGGGATATCGTCGGTTTGCCCTGGTCGATCAAGATGAATCAGCGGCCCTATGCCGGATGGCGGGTGGACCTGGCGGAGAAGGCGGGAATTTACCGCGAACCTGAATCGGTACGGACTGCCGAGGATGTCGATTCGCTTCTCCACGACCTGAAGAAAGCCTATCCCAATCAGAAGCTGAGCCGGATTCCGGCACTCCCCTTGTACGTGGTCCGGGACGAATGGGTGGACTTGGGTTTTCACGGCCTCGGTTTTTATCTAAATGACCCTCATTACAAAGTGCAGGCGATCGAAGATCAGCCTTTTTACGCGGATGCAGCCTTCATGAGCAAGGCATGGTACGAGGACGGAATTCTAAATCCCGATTCAAAGATCGATACCGAAGACGCTGCGGATCAATGGCGCAACGGAAAAATGCTGTTCACGCTCACTTCCCACGAGTGGGCCTATGCAGCCGATCCGGGTTTTGCCGATGCAAGCTACAGGCAGCAGATGTCGCTGTTGTACCCCGACAAAAAAACGGTCAACCGCAGCCCGATCGCAAACGTCGTGGCCATCAACCGGAATGCCGAGCATCCGGAGTTGGTGCTGCGGTTTCTTGATATGCTGGAGACGGACGAGAGGTTGTTTGATCTTGTCGTGTATGGGATTCAGGGGAAAACCTATGAGCTGGACGGAGGGAAGGTCAAGTACCCGGATAACCTGAACTTTTCCACCAGCAACTACATGGACTGGGGAGGACAGTGGGCGCTGTGGAAACCGCAATTTTTGCGCCCCACCGAAACGTACCCGGGGGACTTCTGGAAGGAGGAAGCCCGCTTTGCGGAGCTGCCCGTGAATGTGGATTCTCCCGTGGAGGGACTGCTGCTAAACGATCAGTCGATCAGTCCGCTGCTTGAAGAGCGCGACCAGATCTATGAGGACTACGGCAAATCGATCGAGTACGGCATGGTGCCGGATGTCGCCAAGGCGCTGTCGGATTACCGCATGCTGCAACAAGATAATGGGCTGGATACGATTATCCGGGAAGTGCAGCGTCAGGTCGACCAATTCCTGGCGGCACAGCATCAACATTCATGACAAGGGGAGGATGCCTTTATGATCAGCGTATTAATCGTGGACGATGAATTTGAAATTCGCGAGGGGCTCCGCAAGCGGGTCCCCTGGAATGAATACGGCGTTAGCGCCGTCATGGCCGCTTCGGATGGGGATGAGGCTCTGCAAATGGCCCGTCGCCATCAGCCGAATCTGATCGTGACGGACATCAAGATGAACCGGATGTCGGGACTTGAGTTTCTGGCGGAGCTGCATACTTTACCGGATTACCTGTGGAAAGCGGTGCTGATCAGCGGTTACGACGATTTCAGCCTGGTCAAGCAGGCGATCCAGCTTGGAGCGATGGACTATATCCTGAAGCCGATCAAACTGGATGAACTGGAGCGGATCGTCCGTAAAGCGGTGGATGCGATCGAACGGGAACGGCTGCAGCAGCAAACGCAAGACCGCCTCACGTACCAGGTGCAGTTTGCGGAGCCGAAGCTTCAGGAGGAGCTGCTGCGCGAAATGGTGGAAAACGAATACGATCCGTACCGCGAGACCCGCATCTCCCACCGCCTGCAGTCGTTGAGACTGGACTGGATGAGCCGGATGCCGCTGCTGCTGATGGCCATTGAAGGGGACGACCTAAGAGCGCTTCCCGCCCGGCCGGGCATGCCGGATGAGAAGGAGCTTGTCCTGTTCGGCATCGGCAATGTCGTCAGCCATACGCTTGCCGAGCAATTGAACATGCCGTCGGCCCTGTTTAAGGATACGCACGAGCGGTGGGTGGCCGTCATCGGCTGCCCCGATCCCGAGATGCTTGATTCATGCCGTACCATCGCTGAGACCTGCCTGCTTCGCATCAACCAATTCGTGAAGGTCAAGGCCAGCATCGGGATCAGCCCCGCACCCAAAGAGCTGAACAAACTGCATCAGCTCTACGTGGATTGCACCGAGTCCCTGGAGCAAAAGGTGGTCTGCGGGGGCAACCGGGTCTTCACCGGCAGCGTGGAGGACGGAGCCGCAGAGGTCGGCAGGCTGACGATCCGGGAGCCGGGGGCTGTGCTTGATCTGGTGAAGTACGGAACGGACGCCGACATTTCGGAATCCATGAGCGACTTTGAGGATATGGTCAAATCGTGGGAGCTGCCCAATCTAAAAGATATCCAGCAGCAGTTGTTCAAATGGCTGATGGGAATTTATCGTACGGCCGCGTCGGCCGGGTGGCCCGACCGTTCCTGGGAGCAGGACCCGATCGGTCTGTGGGAGCAATTGGAGCAGTACGACACGCTGCAGTCGCTTCAGGATCAGGTGGAGAGCCGGCTGCTGTCCCTGGCGGGAGACTTCCGCAAAATGGCGACCTCCTCCAGCCAGATCGTCCAGGAGGCCGAAAAGATGATCCGTACCCGCTACGCCGAAAATCTGTCGCTGCAGTCGGTGGCCGCGGCCGTTCACGTGACGCCGATCTGGCTCAGCAAGCTGTACAAAAAAGAAAAGGGCCGCACCTTCATCGAGGAACTGACGAGCGTCCGGATTGCCAGGGCCAAAGAGATGCTGGGCGATACGAAATATAAAATTTATCAGGTTTCCAATCAGGTGGGGTACAAGGATCCGGTCCATTTTACGAAGCTGTTCAAAAAGCTGGTCGGCGTAACGCCCAAAGAATTCCGCCGCCTGCAGGGGATTCTGGATGATTAGGTCTTTTCTCCGGCTGGCCTCCTCGCTGCGGAACCGGATGATACTGATCTTTCTCGCGATTACGATCGTTCCGTTCATTTTGTTCTCGGCCTACGCGCATACCAAGTCGGTGGAAGGAATCCAGCAGGCCAATGCTACCTTCTCCATGAGCTACCTGGAGCAGTCCAAGATCAATCTGGAGGCATACTTGGCAAAATTGAACGACCAGATGAACGAGCTGATCGGAGACAAGAAGCTGCAAGATTTGCTCGAGCAGCCGCCGGCCAGCAGCCAGGATGAAGTGTCGGCCTCGGTGGACCTCCTGAACATTGTGTACCAGAAGAAAAAGCAGATGGATGCCCTGCAGCTGCGCGTCTATCCGCTGAATTCCGAAGCTTATCCCACTTACTTGAGGGCGCTCGAAGTGACGACCTCGACCCGCAATGAAGACTGGTTTCAGAACGCGGCGAACAGTACGCTCCCGATCTGGCATCTATCGGTGGATGGAGGGCCGAACCGCGGTCCGCTGCTCTCCTATGTCAAAACGTTCACCAGCCTGCATAATCGAACGCCGAGGGGGCTGGTGGTTGCCGATCTGGCGGATAACCATTTCAGCCGCTTCTTCTCGCCGACCAAACGGCTGCAGGGGCAGAAATTCCTGATCGTCGACGAAACGGGGAAAATTGTATACGATTCGGCGGGAAGCGAGTGGACAGGAGAGCAGCTGCCGTCCCCCAAATTACTGGCGATGCGGAATGTCCGCAAAGAGGGCGTTGAGACGCTGTCCATTTATGACGAGAAAAATTTGATCGCCTTCGTCCGTATGGACAGCCTGCCCTGGACGATCGTCAGTCTGACGCCGATGCACGCTTTGACGGAGCCTATTACGGCGATGCAGAGACTGCTGATCTTTTTTCTGATCGCTTATATGCTCTGTGCCGTTGGGGTGGTCATCTATCTCACACGGAATTTTACCCAGCCGGTCTTCCAGTTGGTCCGGCTGATGCGCAAGCTGGAGGAAGGGGATTTCAGCATGCTCATTCCGCATCAGAACCGCAAGGACGAGATCGGCTGGCTGTACCGCGGCTTTGGCAGCATCGTCCGGAAAATTGAAGATCTCATCCTGCAGTCCACGCGCGCCGAGCGAACGAAAAGGGAGCTGGAATTTCAGGTGCTCAGCCACCAGATCAACCCGCATTTTCTCTACAACACGCTGGAATCGATCCGCTGGAAAGCGGAAAACCACGGGCGCAACGATATTGGGGAGATGGTATCGGCACTCGGTAATTTGCTGCGGCTCAGCTTGAACCAAGGCAAAGACATTACGACCGTCGGACGCGAGGTCGAGCAGGTGAAGGCCTACGTTCAGATCGAGCAGGCCCGCATCGGCATGCCGCTGCGCGTGCTGTATTTTTTTGACGAAGAGATGCTGGATATGACATTCATGCGCCTGCTGCTGCAGCCTTTGGTCGAGAATGCCATCCAGCACAGCATCCGCGGCAATTTCGAGAAGGGCAAGGTCATCCTCTCCGGCCGCGTGGAAGAGGGGGATCTGGTCATCGATATTAGCGATAACGGCAAGGGAATTCCGGAAGAGGTGCTGAAGGAGTTGAACGATACGGCCGGCAATCGAAAAATGGCGGGCAGATCCGGCGTCGGACTGCGCAATGTGAACGAACGGCTGAAAATTTATTTTGGCCCTGATTACCAGCTTCGGATCGAGACCCAGGAAGGCAAGGGAACCAAAATTACGATCCGTCATCCGATTCTCCCGCCCGGCGGGGAAGAGAGGACGACGCCTGAACGGGGTGCGGATCAGGAAGTCAGCTGAGCGATAAATCCGGTATTGCGGCAAGGAAAGGCACCGTGTACAATGTGGTTAGTCATATATCAAATAGTGAAGTATGATATATCATACAGATGAGGGGAGAACATACCATGACCACTCAGGGAATTCCAAAAGCCTTTATCAAACCGGCCGGCCATAATCCGGTCATCACCAGCATTTATACGGCGGACCCTTCTGCCCATGTGTGGGAGGACGGAAGAATATACATATACGCCTCCCATGATATCGATCCGCCGCGGGGATGCGATCTGATGGACGCATACCACGTATTTTCCTCAGATGACCTGGTGAATTGGGTCGACGAAGGCGAGATTCTCCATTCGCGGGACGTGGCCTGGGGGCGCCCGGAAGGCGGATTTATGTGGGCTCCTGACTGCGCTTACAAGGACGGCACGTATTATTTCTATTATCCGCATCCGAGCGGATCGGACTGGAACGATACCTGGAAAATCGGCGTGGCAACCAGCGATAAGCCGGCCAGCGGCTTTGTCGACCAAGGATATATCGAAGGGCTCGGCGGCTTCGCCATGATCGACCCTTGCGTCTTCGTCGATGACGACAGCAGGGCGTATATGTATTACGGCGGCGGCAGCAAATGCCAGGGCGGAGAACTGGGCGAGGACATGATGTCCATCAAAGGTTCGATGCAGGACATGACGGGGCTGGAGGACTTTCATGAAGCCGCCTGGGTGTTCAAGCGGGGCGGGCTGTACTACCTCACCTACGCCGACAATCTGGAGGACAACAACCGGATGAGATACGCGACAAGCCGGCATCCGCTCGGTCCGTGGACCTATCAGGGCATTTTCCTGGAACCGACCGGCTGCTCGACGACGCATGGCTCGGTGGTGGAGTATAAAGGACAGTGGTACCTGTTCTATCATAACCAGGACATTTCAGGACACGGGAACCTGCGCAGCGTGTGCATCGACAGCCTGCATTTTAACGAAGACGGGACCATTCAAACGGTGGTTCAGACCAAGAGCAGCGTCAAGCCTGTCGGTGAAGCGCCGGAAGCCGAAATTTCGGCCTACTATGCGGCGTCAGTAAGCACTACGGGAGGCGGTGCTGAAGTTACGGGCGGATCTGGAGCAGAAGCAGTCGTCCGAGGACTGGACGCCGGGGGGGCTTACTGCGAATTCGGCGGCGTCGACGGCGGCAGCGGCGGACGGGCCGCAATGTACATCCATTACAGCACGGACGAAGCCCTGGCCAAGCTGAACTTAACGGTCAACGGCCATGCTTACACGCTGATCAACGCCCCCGGAACAGGAAGCGGCAAGGAGGCGGTGGGCGTCGCGTCGTTCACGGTCCGTCTGCAGCCTGGAACGCAGAATACAATCCGGCTGACGGGCGGGCACGGCCGCATTGCGGTAGGCGGACTGTCGGTCAGCCGGTTCGAAGAATAAGAGATTTGGGCTTGGCTTAACCAAGCGGCCCCTGTACACCGGTCAGCTATTAAGCTTACCGGCGGCAGGGGCCGTTTATGGTTGTGCCAGGGATTAGGAAACCGCGTCTCCTGGGCGCTGCCTTCCTTCCGTTAATCCGCCGTTGCAGGCCCGGTCGAGGCCCTGGGAACGAGGCTTACGGGGACGGTCGTGATAACGGGGCGACGGTCTCCGTTCAGAATGAGGTCGGCGATCGTTTCGCCGATGACGCTGAAATTTTGGTCGATGGTGGTGATTTGCGCGCTGCCGGTCACCGCCCACTCGATATTGTCGAAGCCGGTAATGCTCATCTGCTCAGGTACCCGGATCGACAAACCGAGACAGCACATGTACACATTAAAGGCGACCTCGTCGTTCTCGCACTCGATGGCGGTGACGCCCGACCGGTAAAACCCGTTAATGATATGCTTCAGCATGTGGTAATCGGGCGTGACATTAAATTTGACGTACTCGGAGACCACTTCGAGCCCGTGGTCGTTCATGCATTTCGTAAACCCGCTGAAGCGTGCGGACAAGCTGGACATGTCACGGGGCGAGAAGCGGGAGACGTAGGCGATCCGGCGGTGCCCGTAATCGACCAGATGCCGGGTCAGCTGGTAGCTGCCCCCGAAATTGTCGCAGACTACGCTGCTTAAATAAGGAATATCATGCGGCTTATCCAGGATGATGACCTGCTTGCCCTGCTCGGTAAACTTCCTGAGCACGTCCAAATGCAGCTCGTTACCTGCCGGATACAGTATGAGGGTGTCCACGTCTTGAGCAAAGAGCCGGAGCAGCAGGCTTCTCATCTTATCCGGATCCGGCTCGCAAATATGGATCGCCAAATGAACATTGGCGCCGTCCAGCCGCGCGGTAGCCGCCTCGACAATGCGAAAGAAACCGCCCTGGTTGACGGCGAAAGGCAGGATGACCGGTATGGTCCTCCCCGGTGCCAGCCCCTTCGGAAGGGAAGTGACAGAGCTGGCCGGCTGAGCGGATAGAGGAATACGCCGCACGAAGCTCCCCACCCCGCGTTTGCGGTACAGGATGCCGGCCTGCTCCAAATCCTCGATAGCCCGCTTGGAGGTAATGCGGCTGACGCCGTACTGCTCGGACAAGCTTTTCTCCGTACAAATCGGCTTATCGTATTCGAACTGATGATTTTCAATTCTGGCGAGGATGTCGTCCTTAATCATTTGATATAACAATTTTGATGGGTCCTTCGGCATTATTATTCTCCGATTCTCGTTAACGTTCTTTGAAATGTGCACGCAAGCCTTGTGCAGCTTTCATTTAGTATATCAAACGCCAATATTTCAATCCACCCGGAACACCTGATACCGTTTCCTGTACTCGCCGGGAGTGAACGAGGTTTGGCGTTTAAACAGACGCGTAAAATAGTTGTTGTCCCGGAATCCGCATTGTTCGGCGACTTTGATCAGGGGCATCTCTGAATGCGCCAGCAGCCGCTTGGCCCGCTCCATCTGCAGATGATGCCGGTATTGAAGCGGACTCATTCCCGAATATTGTTTCAGGCAGCGCGCCAAGTAATCGAAATGGTAATGCAGATCACGCTCCATGCCGGCGGAGTCGAAGGGAGCTTCAAGGTTGTCCGCCAAATAGGCTGCGACCTGCTCTCCAATGAAAAACGAGCGGGCATGCGGGCTGCCTTTTCTCATGCTTCCCTGCAGCTCGATCAGGAACCTGCCGAATAACATGTGCAGTTCGTAGACTCCGTAGGGGGTAAGCATACCGTGCACTTTCAGCATGTCCTGCAGGATCGGCACCATCGTGCGTAAATCCACCTCGGCAAATTTGGGGATGTCCAACAGGCCCGGCTGGGCCTGGGTATCCTGATCCGACCGGTTCAGCAGCGGCTGATGCCAGTGGCTTTTCTCGGTCAGAACCGGCTGCTCCTCCGCCGGGTATTCAAAATGGATCCAATACACCTCGGTCTCGCGATCGGTCGGACGGCAGCCGCGGTGCGTTTTGCCGGGCTCCAGGACGAGCATCGTTCCTTCCCGGATATCATATGCGATCCCGTTCTCCTCCATATATAGCGTGCCCTTGGCGCAAACGATCAGGTCAAAGGCTTCGAATTGGCGCTCGGCGTGCATCACGCCCGCCTGCCACACCGTATGGCCGACCGCGGCCAGCAGCGGAAACGGCGGCACCTTGAGTTCAAGTACGAGCATATCGCTAAAGCTCCTTTTCGAAAAAACGAATGTAGAGATTGTACTATAAGAAGTCGCCATTGTCAGCTGTGTCAAGGGAGATGATCCTGTAGAGTGGTAGATATTATATGATCTAAGTGAAGTCAGGGAGGCAGTGAGTTATGGATCAACAGGCACTCATCCAAAGGCAGCAGTGGTTTGTGAATCAGCGGTTCGGGATGTTTATTCACTTCAACAGCGCAACGTTTCAGTTTGCCGATTCGGACATTATCGATTGGGAATACGATCACGAGAACGGGGATGAGCCCCGCCGGTTCCCTTTCGACCCGAAGGACTGGAATCCGGAGCAGCTGGACTGCTCGCAATGGGCGAAGGCCGCCAAATCGGCGGGGATGAGCTTTGCGGCATTGACCGCGAAGCATCATGAAGGCTTCAGCTTGTGGCCGACCGAGCATACGGAGCATTGCGTTCGCAACGCAGCGAGTCAGCGGGATGTCGTCAAGGAATACCTGGACGCGTTCCGGGCGGAAGGGATCGAGGCGGGGCTGTATTTTTCCATGCTGGACCTGCATCACCAAATCGGCCGGAGAAAATGCACGCCAGCGGATAAGCAGTTCATTAAAAACCAGCTTGAGGAGCTGCTGACGAACTACGGCGAGCTTCCATTCCTCATTATTGACGGCTGGAACGCCCATTGGGGCGGCCCTTCGTACGAGAATCTTCCGTTCGAGGAAATCGATGCATGGGTCAAGCAGCTCCAGCCCCAGTGCTTGCTGATGAACATCAGCTGCGAGACCAACCTGAATCATACGGACGTCGTGTTTTATGAAAATGCCGCAGGGCAGGAAGTGGAAGACGGCTTTGTGGGACCGGGCGCGAGCTGCAACGTGTTAACGAAAACCTGGTTCTGGAGAACGACGGATACGACCAGGGAGCTGAAAACAGTGGATTGGGCGCTGGACATGATTCAGGACTGCAACCGCCAGAACGTGACCTTTCTGTTGAACGGAGCTCCCAACCGGCAGGGACTGCTGGACGCGAACGTGCTGGAGCGCTTCCGGGAGATCGGACAGCGGTACCGGAAACCGGAAGACCTGACCGTCATTCCCGAAGGCTGGCTGACCCGGGGGTAAGCTGCTGCAAGCCCTTGAAGCGATTTAATGGAGCAGCATGGGATGACGTTTGGCCGATGGAGCGCAGCCCAGCACCTTTTTATACGCACGGAAAAAGGAAGAATAATCATGGAAGCCGACGGCGGCGGCCGCCGAACTCGCGGTATGCCCCTGAAGCATCAAGTTCTGCGCCATCACGACCCGTTTATGGATGATATAATTGCCGATGGTCGTGCCCGTCGCTCTGCGGAATATTTTGTTCAAATGATGCTTGCTGATGTAAAAGGCGGCGGATAAATCGTCGAGCGAGACCGATTCGGTGATATGGTCGTTGACGTAAGCAATAATCCGCGGGACTGAGGGTCCGGAGGAAGAGGCATCCGAGGTGCCTTTCAGCGCATAGCTGTGGATTAGAATCTGCGACAGCAGCGCCTCAAGACGCACCCGGAGCGCAAGATCGCGAATGGCGGCATCGGCGTGCCGGGCATCCATCAGCTGCTTGAAAAAAGTAAACATGACGCGGTTACCGTCATCCTTGTAATAGATCCCTGCCGGACCATCATCGGGATGGAAGGGAGATAATAAGGCGGACTGGTTTTCGGGCGGAAGAAATCCGGGCACAAAATGGAGCGATATCCTTTCATAAGGGATATCGCTTTCGATTTTTACGCCGTGGAACACGTGTGGGGCGATGAGCAGCAGGCTGTGCGGTTCCGGTACGTAGCGCTTGCCCTCGACCAGATAGCTGACGTCTCCGGCGATAAAATAGTACACCTCGTAAAAATTGTGGCAGTGCAGCGCATATTGGTCCGTCTTGCGCCGGTCGGCTGCATGGTGGAAATTCAATGAGTCGGTATGGATATTGGCGTACAGCATCCGTTCGCCTCCTCAACGATGTTGGGTTTAGTCTAACGAATGACCGCTATATTTGCAATGTTATGGCTTCGATTTACAATGGCGATTCCGGGTGCCGGGACTATAATTAAGGGGAGAATGCACTTTTGGAAATCTTGAAGGAGGGGCCATATTTCATGATTTTAGGCGCACAATTGTACACCGTCCGATCCTTTCTCCAGACAGAAAAAGATATTCGGCGAACATTGCAAAAAATTGCGGCTATGGGCTATACGTCGGTCCAGATTTCGGCCATCGGTTCCATCCGTCCCGAGACGCTTCGCGCCATTTGCGACGAGCTGTCGCTTGAAATTGCGCTGACGCATACGAGCCCGGACCGGATCCTGAACGAAACGGATCAAGTCATTGAAGAGCACCACATTCTGGGCTGCGATTACATCGGCATTGGATCGATGCCTGATAAATACCGCGGTCTCGACTGGTACGGGTATTTCGCGGAGGACTTCCGGGAAGCGGCAGGGCGGATCGCCAAGGCAGGCAAGCTGTTCATGTACCACAACCATCATTTTGAGTTCGAAAAAATCGGCGGCAAGCGCCTTATTGAGCGGCTGGTGGAGGACTTCGCGCCGGAGGAGATGGGCATTACGCTCGATACATATTGGGTACAGGCGGCCGGCGCCGACGTATGCGAATGGATTGGCAAGTTGAAGGACCGCCTTCACTGCGTGCATTTGAAGGACATGGCCGTCCAGGGAACGCAGCAGCTGATGGCCCCCGTCATGGAAGGGAACATGAATTTTCCGGCAATTTTGAAAGCGCTTGAACAAGCGAATACAAAATATCTGCTGGTTGAGCAGGACGTATGCCAGACAAGTCCGTTCGACTGCCTGCAGACGAGTTACAACAATTTGGCTTCCCTTGGCTACCGCTAAGGAGAATGGAGGGTCTTGATGTCTAAATTACGGATCGGCGTCATCGGGATGGGCAATATGGGGTCGGATCATGCCAAAAAATTAAACAAGGGTATCGTGCCGGAGGCCGAGCTGACCGCAGTGTCGGAAATGGACGGCAACCGGCTGGAGGACGCCAAAACGTATTTGCAAGGCGACATCGGCTACTTTGCAACGCCGGACGAGTTGATGGACAGCGGCCTATGTGATGCCGTGATTATTGCGACGCCGCACTACGACCATCCAAGGCTCGCCATTATGGCTTTCACCAAAGGGCTGCACGTTTTATGCGAAAAGCCGGCCGGCGTCTACACGAAGCAGGTGCGGGAAATGAACGAGAAGGCGCGGGAAAGCGGCCGCATCTTCGGCATGATGTTTAACCAGCGGACCAACCCGATGTACCGCAAAATGCATGAGCTCGTGCACAGCGGCGAGCTTGGCGCGATTAAGCGGGTGAACTGGATCATTACCGACTGGTACCGGTCGCAGGCCTATTATGATTCGGGAAGCTGGCGCGCCACCTGGGCCGGGGAAGGCGGGGGCGTGCTCATCAACCAATGCCCGCACAACATCGACCTCCTCCAATGGATTTGCGGCATGCCGGCCCAAGTTCGCGCTTTCTGTCATGAAGGCAAGTGGCATAACATCGAGGTGGAGGATGACGTCACGGCATATATGGAATTCCCGAACGGAGCCACGGGCGTATTCGTCACGACGACGGCCGACCTGCCGGGAACGAACCGTTTGGAAATTACGCTGGAAATGGGCAAGCTGGTGTGCGAAAACAATACGTTGACGCTACATAAGCTGGGTCAGAACGAGCGTGAATACTGTTTTACAACGAAGGACGGCTTTGCGAAGCCTCCCGTGGAAGTGTCCGTCATCGAGACGCAAGGTGACAACAGCCAGCATACCGGCGTCATCGCTTCGTTTGCCAAGGCCGTCCTGGACGGCACGCCGCTGATCGCTGACGGCGAGGAGGGCATCAACAGTTTAATGCTGTCCAATGCGATGCATCTGTCGAGCTGGATCGGCGACACCGTAGCGCTCCCCATCGACGAGGATCTGTTTTTAGAGGAGCTGAATAAGCGGATAGCGGCGTCGAAACACAAGGTGACTGCTGGGATCTAACGATAGAAAAGGTATGGCGAGTTGAAACCCGCGGAAGGATTGGATAATGTTTTGAGATCCGGACTGAATTCCAGCCGCCGTACCTCGCTGAGAGTTCAAGCAATATCCAAGCGACAAGCCGAATCCGCCACAGCTGCTGCAGCATGTCTCGGGTACAACCGCATCACAGCAACAAATGAAAAGAGCCGACGCCAGCGTCAGCTCTTTTCGCTTGTAAGCGGAGCGATATGAAATCGATTGAGGTATGCCTGAATCGCACCGGTATCCTGGTGAGGCTCCGCCAACGCGACGTATCCGTCCGGCCGGACCAGAAATGCCGAATCGGGATGCATGCCGGCTGCTTTCATGGATAGCGTCCACCCCATTTCATGCAAGGGGATGCCTGTCGTTTCGCTGAGCCGGCGCAGACTTTGCGAGGCCTGGCCGTACACATGCAGCTGCCAATCGACGGATTGCAGCGGTTTGAAGTTGTCCCCATGGGCGGTCTGAATCCAGGGCAGACGGTCGCCGCCGTGAACGGAGCCGGAAGCACCGCTGCTCAGCATGCTGTCCCGGTAACGGATTTGCGTTTGCGACAGCCGTTGGAAGGCCATTTTTCGTATAGGCGGGACGTCCAGAAGCAGGGGAACGATATGGGGAATGACCATGTCCTGAACCAGAGAGGTCATGATGCCTCCCCCTACGATCGATTGGAACAGCCGGTCTGTGGTGGCCACGAGCGTCCGGGCAAAAGCAATCCGCTCCGTCTCGTAGGAATCGAGAATGCCGGCCTCCGCTTTATCCAGAAGAACCGCGGCAAGCTTCCAGCCCAGATTCACGGCGTCCCCAATACCGGTATTCATGCCTTGCCCTCCGACCGGGCTGTGCACATGGGCCGCATCCCCGGCGATAAAGATTCGCCCCTTGCGGAAATGCCCGCATACCCGGTGATGGCTTTTATAAGTCGAATACCAGTTTACCTGGCCGATGTGCACTCCCGTATTTCTCTCCACATAAGGAATCAGAGGTTCCAATTCCGCGGGAACTCCCTGATTCAGGATCTTAGGCGGAATCAGTCCGATGAGCCGGACCTGTCCGCTCGTGCGGATCGGGAAGACCAGACAGAACCCTTCTTCAAAAAAGTTCATTGTCACGTTTGTCACGGGCTCTTTACTCCCCACATCGGCCACGAAAAACATCTGCTCATACGTTCCTCCGGGAAACTCCAGTCCCATCTCCTTGCGGACCGTACTATGCGCCCCATCGCACCCGCACACATAGGCATACGCTTGTTTCTCTTCGCTCCCTTGCCGGGTCGTGACGGCATGCACCGCTTCATTCCCTTCCTGAAGGGAAACGAGCCCGGTATTCCATTCCACATGGATTCCTTTGGAGTCGAGATGCTCGATGAGAAGGGCTTCATGCTCGTCCTGGGGCAGGCTGAGTACATAGGGATAGGGGCTGATTTCTTCTCCAAAATCACCAAAGTTGATGGTTCCCTTAAGCTTGCCATTCTTCATAATTTGGCCGGTATGCATAGGAATGCCGCGCTGCACAAATGAATCCGCTATGCCGAACTGCTGGTAGAACTCCAGGGTTCTGGCATGAACGACCATGGCTCTGGAGGCTTCCCCCGGTCCTGACCGTTGATCAATGATCCGAAAAGGGATTTCCTGCTTCTCCAGGGCCAGAGCCAAAACGAGACCGGTCGGACCGGCGCCGACAATCAATACCTGAGGTTGCATGATCGCTGCCTCCTTTTTTTGGAGCTTATGTGTACATTATAGTTTTTACCCTTCGAAATGCCATCAACAAAAGGGCTGGTTGTGATCAGTAAGCGGCACAAACCGGTGGAGTGTTCAGGGAGCCGGGGAATATGGTTTGGAAGCTGGGGCTGTTGAATCAGTTTATATCGAAAGAGAGAGGCATTTTCATGTGAAATGAGAGGATCCGGTGTCAGGATAAGTGAGAGAATTAGCAATTAGAAAATGGTAGATTGTGGTATAATCGAAAGGACAAAGTAACCGGTGGGAGGACGCGGCGAAGCAAACCCGAAAGGGGGTGACGCCGTGTCCATTCTTGAAGTGGCCTTAAAGCTTTTGGACGGACTGCTGAAGCTGGTCGGTATCATTACTGGCCTGAAAACTTTGGTCAGTGCCTGGAAGCAAGCGCGGCATAACAAGAAAAACCACCGGGATTAGGTTGGGAGCCTAGCAATCCGGTGGTTCTTCGGTTCTTGAACTGAATTTTCGCCGTGGTCGCCCGCCGGCCTTTGTCAAAAGTCACGATGTTACCAGCATCGTGGCTTTTTTAGTTTACGCTTGATCTATTTCAAGTATACCACAAAAAGCGGACCGCTACACGGTAAGCCTTAAGGTAACGGAGGGCATAGATAATAGCAGACAAACAACGGCTGGGAGAAACCCCTGGCTATTCTACTGAATTTCAAGACGCTCTCGATATAGGAGCAGGTACATATAAAATGGTAAATCCGAAAGAATGAAACTATTTCTAGTAACAGGGGTTTTAAATATGAACGAAAAAGTGAGTCGAGGTCTGCTGTCCTTCGTGACTATGGTTAATGATCCTAATTAGAAATGGGGTATAAAAATGACCTTAAAACGAGTGGTTGTGGCGATTAGTGTTATTGTGATCTTCTTGCTCGTTGCGTTCCTTACTTTGAAAAATTTCGGGAATCATCTAGGGGATGTTATGGAGCAAATGGGGTAAAGTGCTAGGGGCAACTGTCAAATGCATCCGCCAAGGATGGCGCGACGTATACTGATATTTCCTTCAAGCCGTAAAATATCAAACACATGAATATTTCCTTTACATTTGCTCTGGGCATAAACTTTTGAGGAATAGCCTTAGAACCTACCCAGAATACGGCTTCGTATAAAAAAGGAAGGCGGCCATACACGGCCGCCTTCCTCATTTGAACTTTAATCCTGCAGCGCCTGCTCGGGCAGGAGCCGATCAAAGGCGTAGATGCTGGCGAGCCGGTTAGGCGTAAAGGCGGACGCAAAGCCGAAGCACAGCTCGGCTTTCTGCGGGTGCCTGATGTCCGGAATCCGGATCGACATGCCCTCAGGCTCCCGGTAAGTCAGCTCCGGCGCGGTAAGGATCAGCTGCCGGTCTACGACCTCCCCGGTGCTCAGCTTCACGACAGTGATGTACGTATTGCCGGTGCCTTCGACCGAGCCGGCCGAACCGTAGGCGCTGCCCTCCAGGAGATACAGGTAACCGCCGTAGGAGGCGAAGCCCTGGAACGTGCCGAGGGAAGGCTGGAGGACGTCCACCACCGGCTCGTAGATGTGCTGCTTAACTTTCTCCAGCTCATATACGCCAAAATGGAAGGCTCCGTTCAGACGGTAACGCATCGTCAGCAGCCCGTTCGCCTGGTCGATATGGACCGTCGTCCGGTCGGCACCGGGGATCAGCCGGTACTTCTCAAGCTCCGACGACTCCGGCGTCAGGATGGCGCCGTCCTGGAAGGCGAACCGGGTCAGCTGGGTTCCCCAGCCGCTGCCCGACTCCGTCACCGAGTCGGTTTCCGTCCATAAGTAGGCCTGCGACCCGTCTGCCTCCACACCGATCTGCACGCCGTGGCCAAATCCCTTCAGGAACATGTGCCCCAGCTCGTTTCCGTTCATATCCAGCTGGGTCAGGGCCAGATCGCCGCTGCTGGAGCGGGCGGCTCCGCTCACTGGCGCGGTTTCGCCGGGTAGCTGCTGTCCGCCGGCCATGAGCTGAACGGTATAAATACGCCCGTTCGCATTATCGATGGCAAAGGACTGAAGCACGGTCCCGTTATGCAGCGGCTTCTCGCGGATCACTTCCTTCGCCTCCTGCGATAGGTCGAACATTTTGGACTTCAGCGGCGACGGCTGCGCATGAGCGCCGGAAGCGGAGAGAGGCAGGAGGGCGGCGATCAGGAAGCCTGCCGTTAATTTCATGAGTGTGCGGCGGGCCAATCCCTTCACGGCCCAACGGCTGTTAAATTTCGAATGATCCATGGACATCAATCCTCCAATCAAGGGTTGGGATGAAACCGGACATTCACGGCTGCGGCATGAAACTTGTGGGTAAGAGATCCATCTGCTCCCGAATCCGCATGGCGGGGAGCGGATTGTTCACCGTCATCAGCAGGGAACCGCAGCCAATCGCGTAGTAGACCTGCTGATCGTCATCCGGGCAGTAGCACCACGGCAGGATGCCCAGATCCTCGTATTCCTTCACCCGGGCAGGCGTCAGCAGCTTCATGCTGAGTCCCACCGCCCACATTTTCGAAATCGTCCCCTCGGGTCCAGGCACATAGTTATGCATCTGCTCACCGGGAAAGCCCTGCGTCTTAAGGCCATGTTTGTCGTGGATATGCGCCAGAACCGTGGCGTCAAAGCTGGTAAATACGCACCGGTGAAGCTCCCCGCGGGATGCCAGCTGGACAATGGCGGCGTCCGCGGTTTCCAGAGCACGTTCGTCCGGTTTGATCTCCACGTTCAGCAGGACGTCCGGATAAGGGGCGATCAACTCGCAGAATTCCTCGAAGGTCGGAACTTTAAGTCCCTCGAACACTTTGCCGAACCAGCCGCCGGCATCCAGCCGCTTCAGCTCCTCCAGCGTATAATCGCCGACCGGGCCCGATCCGTCCGTCGTCCGGTCGACGGTGGCGTCATGGATGACCACCACGACGTCGTCGCGGGTCATGCGCAGGTCCAGCTCCAGCATATCGACGCCGAGATCCAGCGCCTGTTGAAATGACAAGAGCGTATTTTCCGGATAAGCGGACTTCCAGCCGCGGTGTCCGGACACCACGATGGACTGCAGCTGCTGCAAATGCTCTAGCATAAGACAGTGTACCTCCTTGTTATTGGCGGGAATGGGGTCACGTTAATTTTTCAAGATCCGGTCCACTTCTTCCTTGTAGCTGTTCAGCGTGGCATCGACGTCCTTGTTATCGTACATGATCGCTTGGATCGCCTTGTTAAACTCCTGCTCGACCTGCGGCCACTGGACGCTCTTGTTGGTATCAACGGCATATTGGAGCTGCTCAAAAGCCACCTTCCGGTTCGGCTCCTTTTCCCACAACTGCTTGATGGCGTCCGAATCGACCATCTGCTTCGTGAAAGGAAGGTAGCCCGTATCGATAACGAACTGCTGCGCGCCTTCCGGACTGGTCATCAGCCAGTGCATGAACTCCCAGGCCGCATCCTTATGCTTGGAGGCCGCCATCATGGCCACGTTGCCGCCCCCGGTCGGAGTAGCGTACTGCTTATCCTGCGGAAGAAATGCCGTCACGTAATCGAACTTCGCACCTTGAGTCAGGCCGGAGATCGAACCGGTCGATTGGAAAAGAATCCCCACCTTGCCGCTCGTAAACATCTGGTTCGTAATGTTGCCGGAGTCCTGGCTAGGCGGATAGTAGAGGGCGCCGGCATTTTGCAGCTCCTTCAGATACTTAAAGGTCTTGGACGCTTCGGTCGTATAACCGACGGACGTGCCCTCATCGTTGAAGAACTTGCCTCCGGCCTGTGTGATCATGGCGATTGGATACCAGGTATCGTACGGCATCGTCAGCCCGTAGCGTTTCACCTCGCCGTTTTCCTTGACGACCAGCGCTTCGGCTGTTTTTTTCAATTCGTCCCAGGTTGTCGGGATGGACAAGCCCTTCTCGTCCAGCATTGACTTGTTGATGTGCATCACCGGCGTAGAGCGGTTAAACGGAAGGGAGACCAGCTTATCGTTAAAATAGGAATGCCCCATCAGCCCCTCCTCAAAATCGTCCTTGCTGAGGCCGGACTTTTCCATGTAGGGGGCCAGGTCTTCCAGAACTTCCGCGTCTGCAAACAGCTGGACGTTGGAACGCTCAAGCATCGTCACGTCCGGCGCGGTCTTGGCCGCAACGGCCTGCTGCAGCTTGGTTACCGTTTCCTGGTAGCTGCCCTGGAACGTTCCGACGACCTCGATTTTGTCCTGGGAGCTGTTGAACCGCTTGATCATGGCGTCCAGAAACTCACCGTTCTTGCCGCCGATCGAGTGCCAGAACTGGATGGTCTCCTTGCCGGAGCCGGAATTACCGGCATTGCTGGATGCCTCTCCCGAAGCGGCCTTGCTGTCCGTGCCTGCCGTTTCGCCTCCGGACCCGCTTCCGCCTCCGCTGCATCCTGCCAATAATGTCATGATCAGCGCCAGAGTCAGCGCGATGAATGGAAACTTGTTCTTCACAGAAACTCCTCCATTTTCAGGTGATTTAAATAGTAATAGCGACAGTTTATTTAATACCGGAGTATACAAAAGCCTTGACGATCTGCTTGGAAGCAAACAAATACACGATCAGGATCGGCAGGACGAGCACAACGTTGCCCGCCATGATGATATGCCAGTTGGATACGCCCTCGGATTCCCGGAGCATGGCGATCCCGATCGTCAGCGGCCGGACAGCGGTCGAGTCAGTGACGACGAGCGGCCAGAAGTAGTCGTTCCAATGGCTCACAAAGCTGAACAAGGCGACGGTGGCCAAGGCGGGAACGGCCATGGGGATCATGATCTTCTGCATGATTTTGAACTCGCTGGCATTGTCCAGCCGGGCGGACTCAATAATCTCCTGCGGGATTTGCATAAAATACTGGCGGAGCAGGAAAATCCCGAAGGCATTGGCCATGAACGGAATGATCTGGGGCAGAAGGGTGTTGTTGATGCCCCAGTCCGCCATCATCAGGTAGACGGGAATGAACGTCACCTGCCCGGGAATCATGAAGGCGAGCAGCACGATGCCGAACAGCAGGTTCCGGCCCCAGAAGCGGTATTTGGCAAATGCATACGCCGCCGGGATCATCACGATCATTTGCAGCACGATGACGGAGACGGTGATGATGACCGAGTTTTTCGCATAGGTCACGAAGGGAGCCGACCTCATGGCCTCGGCAAAGTTATGCCATTGCGGCGCGGCGGGAATCCACGTCGGCGGAAAGGCCAGCGTCTCCTCAAAGGTTTGCAGCGAAGTGGATATCATCCACAGGAACGGAAAAATAAACACGATCAGCACGGCGAGCTTGGCCACGAAGCCCAGAAGCCGTTTCAGAAGCCGGAGGGACGCATGGTCCCGGATCCGGTAACGCAGCTTCCCGCCGACTTGTTTCTTTTCCTGGATCAGCACGGGAAAAGCACCCCCTCAGGTTGTTGTCTGCCCATGGTGCGGCTCACTGGTAGTGAATCCGCTGGGCAAGGACTTTGAAGTAAACAAAGGTCAGCACCGCGATAATCGCCATCAGCACGACGCCGGTGGCCGAAGCGAAGCCGATGCTGGTCGTTCTGAACTCGTAGATGTAGTACACGAGCGTCGTCGTTGAGCCGTTGGGGCCGCCCCCGGTCATGATTTTGACCGTATCGAACACCTTGAAGGAGCCGATCGTCATGATGACGAGGATGAAAAACAACTGCGGCGAGATCAGCGGCAGCGTAATTTTCCAGAACACCTTGAATCTGCTGGCATTGTCCAGCGCAGCGGCTTCGTAGATGGTCGGGGGAATGCTCTGCAGCGCCGCCACCATAATGAGGGCGTAATAGCCGATGCTGTGCCACACCGAGACCAGGATCACGGAGATCATGGACGTGCTGGAGCTCTGCAGCCAGGGTGAATCCGGAAGTCCGAATGCCTTTAGCACATAATTGAGCAGGCCATGCCCCGGCTCCATAAGCCACATCCAGACGAGCGCGATGGAGACGATCGAAATGATATGCGGCGTGAACAGGCCGGCCTGCAGAATGGCGTTGAACCGCGACCGCTTCCGCAGCCATACGGCCACGCCGAGCGAGAGCAGCATGGTGCAGAGCACGACGCCCACCGTGTAGACGGCGGTGTTGGCCAGGGCGTGGTAGAAATCGTCCCGGGTGAAGATTTCCCGGTAGTTGTCAAGTCCGATAAACTTGCTTTTGTCCTTATTGAGCAGGTTGTATTTATACAGGCTTAATTTAATGAGGTAAAAGACCGGGTAGACCACGAACAGGAACAAGGCGATCATCGCCGGCAAAATGAGCGCGTACGGCCTGGTCGTCTCCCATACTTTGCGCCGGTTCATTGGAAACGTCCCCTTAGCGCATGAAGGTAGGTGTTATGCCGTCGGTCATCGCGGTAAATCCGCTTGTCATCCGCTCCGAAGAGAAAGAGCTTGGATTCGTCCACGGAGAGATAGATGTCCTGGTCTACGCTGAACAGGTCTTCGGTGCATTTAATCATAAAGGAATGGTCCCGGGTACGGACCTGGTAGATGGTCTCTGAGCCGAGCATTTCCCGGGTGGAGATGACGCCCTTGGCCGTAAAATGGGCATCCGCCGGCTCGGTGGACAGCAGCCCGTGCTCCGGACGAAAGCCAAAGCGGACTCCGTCCTGCCCCATGTCGCCGACGTTCATCGGAGGGACCCCGATAAACTGCGCGGCAAACAGATTATCCGGTTCGCGGTAAATTTCAGCCGGCGAAGCCTCCTGCTGAATCTCTCCCTGATTCATCAGCACGATGGTGTCGGCCATGGACATCGCTTCGACCTGATCGTGCGTGACGTAGACGAAAGTGGAGCCCAGCTTCTTGTGCAGCTCAATGAGCTCGACGCGCATCTGCACCCGGAGCTTGGCGTCTAAGTTGGACAGGGGCTCGTCCATCAGGAACACTGAAGGTTTCTTGACCATCGCCCGCGCGAGCGCCACCCGCTGCCGCTGGCCGCCCGAAAGGGTGGAGGGCTTGCGGTCAAGGTAAGGACGGAGTCCGACCGTCTCGCTGATGCTTTCCACGAGCCGTGTCCGTTCCTCCTTGGGTACTTTGTTGTTTTTCAGGCCGAATTCGATATTCTCGCGTACGGACATCGTCGGATAAATGGCGTAGTTCTGAAACACCATCGCGACGCCCCTTTGGCCCGGGGCAATGGCGGATACGTCGCTGCCGCCGATCAGAACCGACCCCGAAGTCTGGCGGTCGAGCCCGGCGATCATGCGGAGCAGGGTGGTCTTGCCGCAGCCCGAAGGACCGACCAGGACGGTGAATTTGCCGTCTTCGATCTTCAGGTTCAGACGGGGGATGATGGTGTTTTTGTCAAACGATTGGGATACATCGACCAACTCAATGGATGCCACACGGATTCCTCCTTCACCAGCGGTTGCTATGTGTTGTTTGGGTTCATCGTCCACGGCAAGCGCTTTCATATGATGAAGAACGGAGGGAGGAATGCCTGGGCATCCTCCAGCCGTTTTTACTTCAACCCGCTTGTGTGGTACACTATTGAACAAGATTTTCGCTCTCTCACCAGCGAAAATCGAGGTACATCTTTTTCCAGTCTCTGTGAGCCAGGGCAGATTCCATTGCGCCCGCAAAGTCTTCTGCCTTGCTCACCGGGATATAGTCATCCGGCACCAACTGCCGGAGCGTCTCCTGACATTCCTCCTGCTGCATCACTTCAAGCACCTTCCGAAAATCGCTATGCGAGCTGCGGCTGCTGCCGTGGATCGTAATGCCTTTCTCCAGCACATCCCGCGTATTGATAGGAACCAGATCCTCGCTGACGCCCATGGCGATCAGATGGCCTCCAGGGAGAAGTAAGTCGATCCCTTGATTGATGGCGCTTTCACTAAATCTTCCGCCTGTGCATTCCAGCACGACATCAACCTTCCAGCCGCCTTGAAAATCGTATTCCTGCACCATTTCGGTCCGGGCAAACGTGAAATGCTCCAGCTTCTCCTGGATGGCGCCGAATACCGTCAGGCGCTCCGTGCTGACACCAAAGGCATAATGGAGCATGGCGGCGGTCAGGAAGCCGACCGGGCCGTCTCCGAATACGGCGACCTGTGCGCTGTCCAGCAGATCGGCCACGGGGCGGATCGCCCGGTAGGATACGCTGCACAGTTCTGCCAGCACGGCAATGTCATCCGGAATCGAATCCGGGATCGGAATGGCGCATGCCTCCGGAATGACGAGCCGGCTCTGCGCGATACCGTCGATCGTACTCCCGAGAAACTTGCCGTTGTAGCAGTAATTCTCCGGAATGTCTCCCCGGCAGGCCGGACAGCACTCGTCGTGCTTGATGCCGTTCAGCAGATAGCCCGGAAGGTTCGGCACGATGGCGACCCGCTGTCCCGCTTGAAGCTTGGAGGAGCCGCCGACGACTTTCCCGATGCCTTCATGAAGCAGGGCCATCGGCAGCTTGCGGGCAAGGACTTCGGGTTTCCGAAGGCCTCCGAAATATCGAAGGTCGGCATGACAGATGCTGGCCAAAGTGGGCTCAATGACGACGAATCCTTCCGCGACGGTCCGATCCATCGTCATTTCTTCGACATGGTGGGGGTGGGTGAGCCGGAGCGACCGGGAGTCCACCGTTTGCGTAATCGTACTCAAATCAGGGAACACCTCCATGTGACGTTATTTGGTTTTTTTAATACTGGATTTCCTTATCATTTGTTCGGGCCTGACGTCATCGTCAGCTCCCCTGAAAGGAGCTGCGTTCCGTCAGACGGTTAAAATTTGGATGCCGGCGTCCTGAAACTGCTTAATGTCGTATTCCGCAACCTCGTTGCCCGTGATCAGGGTATGGATCGAGCTATTGGGAGCGACGTTGTACAGCGAAATTTTGCCGATCTTCGTTTCGTCGGCGACAACGATGACTTCCTGGGCGGCCGCGATCATGCCCTGCTTGGCGACAACCAGTTGGGCTTCCGGAAGCGTAAGGCCGTATTTGGGATGGATCGCGGTGGTCGCGATAAAAGCTTTGGATACGTGTACCGACCGCAGCACGTAATCCGTAAACATGCCGTTCAGCATGAAGCTGGACGGATACAGTTCCCCGCCGGTGACCGTCACTTTGACGCCGGGAGCGTCCCGAAGCTCGGCCGCCACGTTCATGTCGTTGGTAATGACGGTGATGTTGGAGCGGTGGACCAGGTTGCGGGCGATGTGCAGCGTGGTCGTGCCGGAATCTAAAATGATGTGATCCCCGTCTTCCACCAAGCTTGCCGCCTTCTGGCCGATACGTTCCTTCTGATCGAGCTGGATGCCTGATCTTTCGTTGAACGAAGGCTCGTGATGCGTGAGCTGTTCCACAATAACGCCGCCGTGCGTCCGTTTCAGAAGCCCTTCCTGTTCGACCTCAGCGAGATCGCGCCGGATCGTCGCTTCATGAACGCCGAATTCCTTGGCTAACGTGCCGACAGAAGCCGACCGATGCTGTCTGACAAATTCGACGATTCTCATTTTTCGTTCAGCTGCCAGCAATATAACCATCCTTTCCGCCAAATCGCATATACGATTGCTTACTTTTGTTCACTTTTGCTCATTTACCGGGATTGCCGTCAATTCGATTACATCTTGAAGTTGGAATACTTGTTGTTTGCGGAGAACTTTTGTGCGAATTCTGAGGAGATTCCCGACGATTCAATGCCGAGCACGTCGGGCAGGGAAGATATTTTGTCCATGGCGGCAACCACCTGCATCGGATTTGGGGAGCGGATATGGAATTTCAGTTCGACCATGGCATCCGCCAGCCCGTCGGGCGTGCGGATTTCGATATTGTTGATCTTGATGCCAAGCACATCCAGCTCGCTGGCGACCGTCACAAGCATGCCCGGCTTGTCGGGCACCCGGATGAGGAAGTCGAAGTTCCTCTTGCGGTGCATGATGAGCTTTTCCCATTTGTTCAGGGCAAACAGGCTGATAAAAGCAAGACCGGTCGTCAGAAGGGCCGAGTAGAGAAAACCGGCGCCGATCGACAGTCCGATCGCGGCCACGACCCATACCGAAGCGGCGGTCGTCAGTCCGGATACCGTCTGTCCCGAGCGGAGAATGGCTCCTGCGCCGAGAAAGCCGATCCCGCTGATCACCTGCGCAGCGAGCCGCGCCGGATCCAGGCGGACGTTCGTTTCGTCCACGAAGGCTTCAAAGCCGTACATGGACAGGATCATGATGGACGCCGAGCCGAGACAGACCAGGATATGGGTCCGAAAGCCGGCGGCGTGATTGTTCCATTCGCGTTCCATGCCGATCAATCCGCCCATGGCGACCGATAACAGCAGCCGGAGCGTCAAATCCATATTGCTGATATGCCACACACTGTCGATTCATCATTCCCCCTTAACTCAAGCGAAAATGAACATTCAATGCCCAAACCAAACATAAATGAGTATTATTTGCGTAATATATGCTCGTTTATGTTCACAATTTGTTCATTTGTCGCTATATTAACACGCGGATTTGCGGAAGACAATATATCTGGAGGAAATTTTTGAAATATTTTTTTAGAGGAGGGGCGTGGGCGACAGTGGGGCAGCTGAGGTTAGGAGCAGCAATTTCGATTTGCCCGAGTTCATTTGGAGAACTGACAACTAAAAACAGCGGAACGCTGTAGTAGATAGCGTACCGCTGGATCGTTAAAGGCCTCCCGGATAACTAATGAATCTTCGTCCATCTTTGTTTGTTTTGAAGCCGTAACAGTACCAAGCCGATCCCGTTGACTAACAGCAGTCCGAAAAGGGTGTTGCCAATGGGAGCCCAACCGTTATCTCCGGTCAACATCAGCGACAATACGACCTTTCCAATCAGGGTCACATTCAGAATAACCAGGCCGATTTTAAAAGAATGCTTCCAGAATGCAACGCCCATGGATACGACAAAAGCCATCATAAATGCCAGCGTGAATACGGCCGAACCTGGATCACTCAAAAGCATTTTTTCATAATCCAGTACGGCTTCCATCTGGGGATTGATCGTTTTCGGCGCAGGAAACCAAACCATGCTGCTCATCATAAGTAAGAAAGTGATCATCATACCTTTCCAGTTTCGTTTGTAAGCGAAAAAAGCCAATACGATTAAAAAAATGGGGCGGATATACCAACTTAACGGATTCAAGTGTCTTTGGAAAGCCCAATCTAAGAGTTGATGGAATTCCAATTGGATCACTCCTTTGTGGATACTGGCGATATCGTTAAAGCACTGGCAACCGCATGGAACATTATTTCTTCAATTTCGGCGTAAAGCTTCTCGTCAAATTCCTGTTTATGGACTTCGATCAGCATAGCTGCCCGCATCATACCTACAATGACTCCCGAGTCTTTGTTGATGATTTCTCCTTTGATTTGCTGCTGCTCGATATAATTCATTAAAGGGATAACGTTGCGCTGCAGTTTTCTTTCGATGAATTCAGGGGGCACCCTTCGACGCAATAGCTCCATTTCTTGGGGATGCATAATGAGCTTTTTGGTCAGCGGGTTGGTTTTTAACTCAAGAACCATTTGACGCAGATATGCGATAATTCCGTTATAAGCATCGGACTGTTTCTCTACAGCAGCCCATACTCTTTCCTCCATCCCGGCCGATTCCAACTCCAGCAGATCCAAGTACAGAGCTTCCTTGCTGTCGTAAAAAGCGTAAAAGGTGCTTTTAGCGATCCCGGTTGCGGCGGTTAACTGTTCCAGTGAAGTTTTTTTAAGGCCCTGTGCCGCAAACAACTTTTTACCGGCATCGATTAAATCCTGACGAAGTTTTTCTTTTTCAGCTGGAGAGAATTGAGGCAATTTAAAACCTCCTATAAAAACAAATTGTATTTTTGTTTTTATAATAATTCGCTTAGCATCATTTGTCAACGATTTCCACCAGAATACTTTGCTCTATTTCATCCATAATAAGGAGAATGATCGGGTCCAAATATGCCACGCAGCACGGAGCCGAAAACGCAGGGAGGAATCGCCCATGAGTCAAGAAATGAAGGATGAGAAGCGGGCCCTTTCGACAGACCTGTCGACCGTGGAGTCGCAGCGCAACGATCTGGCCTTCGAGGAGTTTCCGGACGGGCCCTACGGGTCGCCGGTCAACGCCGAGCAGCTGGGGAAAAGCACACCATGGCGGGTGGATCAGCGCAGCTCGGGCCGATTCGACTACGAGAATCATGAGCTGCACGAAGGCCATGTCCGGGATTTCCCGGGCCAGGACGTTTTCGATGAGCGGATTCCGGATGACGTGAATAAGCCGAGGGTTCCGGAGGAATGAGCTTGGGGATGAAATAAAAATTCATAACAAAAGCGTTAAAAATGACCGGTGCATCATGTACCGGTTTTTTCGTATGCATCTTGCGGATTGCGGGCTGCGGATTGGTTCAAGGAAATCAACCGGATGGAGGGAGATTGCAAGTTTGATTTTGATGTTGACATACCTACCGAAGGTAGGTACTATTATAGTCATAGAAAATACCTACCGAAGGTATGACTAACGAAGCAGCGGCCATATTATTGCAGTTCTATTCCCGATTGGATTTCACAGCCTGACACAAACGAATTATTTATTGGAAAGGACGGTTCAAACCAATGACCAAATCGAAAAATGCTATTATCGTGACGCTCATTGTCAACATTGTACTGCCGTACGTCGTGTATACCTTGCTGCTGCCGCACACGAGCAGCCTGGTGGCCTTATCGGCCGCCGCCATTGTACCGCTGATCGATACCGTGTACAGCCTAATACATACCCGCAAGGTCGATATGTTTTCCGGCTTCATTTTCCTCGGGCTTGTTCTCGGCATTGCCGCGGTTCTGCTGGGCGGCGACGAACGGTTCATTTTGCTGAGGGAGTCTTATGTTACAGGGATCATGGGCCTGGTATTCCTTGGATCCCTGCTTGCCGCACGCCCGCTGATCTTTTATTTTGCCGAACGGTTCGCCGGCCGC
Source organism: Paenibacillus sp. FSL R5-0378 (assembly GCF_038009285.1). Classification (NCBI taxonomy): domain Bacteria; kingdom Bacillati; phylum Bacillota; class Bacilli; order Caryophanales; family Paenibacillaceae; genus Paenibacillus; species Paenibacillus sp. FSL R5-0378. Next base: position 86,846 of record NZ_JBBPAY010000001.1, on the reverse strand, counting down.
GATCCGGAAATGCATGACAAGTGGAACCGCCTGCCCGCCTATCGTCAGACCTTTCGCCGCATGACGGCGGTGTGGGGCGTCGCGCTTTTGCTCGAAGCTTGTGTTAAAGTAGGGTTGGTGTACACTTTGTCGATTCCTGCCTTTCTGGCAGTTTCCCCGTTTGCCACCTACGGCATCCTGGCGCTTACGATCTGGTGGAACGTTACCTACGTGAAACGGGTCAAGCGGGAGGCTGCTTTAAACCGTAAATAATTCAGCAATACAACATAAATCATTCAGCTTATGAATCAAATAATAACCCAAGCGATATGGAGGAATAGATGATGGACGACAAGTCGATGAATCCCAGCCTGAAGCTGCTGCTGGACACGGCCGAAGAGATGATCCTGGAGAGGGGATGCCGGGCGACGACGCTTCAGGATATCGCTGACCGCAGCGGTCTGACCAAAGGAGCCATTTATCATTATGTCAAAAGCAAAGACGAACTGTTCGCCCTGATCCTGCAGTCAGGGATGCAGAATACGAACCGACTCTTCTACGAGTCGGTATCCCGGGCGGTCGGAGAGGATGCGGGTCTTCAAGGGCCGCTGTCCGCCCTATCGGGAAGGATGCAGCATATGTCCAGCACGGAGACTGCTTCGAGCCTCATTTTTATTTACCTGCTGAGTCAAAAGGATAAGCCCGCCGTGGCCGACATCCTGAAGCGATACCAGGAGACGGCCATTCAAAATTCGGCTGAGTGGATCAAGGTTGGGCAGGAGCACGGCGTGATCCCGGCCCATGTGGACGCCGAGAAGGCAGCGCGGCTGCTGTCCATCTTCAAGAACGGCCTGCAGGTACAGCAGATCGTGTCTCCGGATGCCGCGGAAATGAGCGAAGAAGATATTTTTAGGTTTATGAAAAATGCGCTGAGCTAATCAAAGGACCCCCAAATGAGCCGATACGGACTGCCGGCTTTCCCTGGGGGTTCTTTTCGTTCTATTCCGTGAGCTGCAGCCGGGAAATGAGGTATGTTTTGACCGGGCGCCGAACATAATGGGATCTATGCTCATTTTCTCACAGGAAAGGAAATCGTCATGAAGCCTGATGCACCCAAGACCCTCCGTGAAATATTGGAGCAAGCCGCCAAGTCCAGCGATTTTCGGCAGTTTTCCCCCTTTGCGGAGAACGACCGGATCCGGATCAGCTACTATTCTTCTCTTGTGGATGCGGAGAAGGTCAACCGTTATCTTATCGCTGAAATCCAGCAGCATGATGATGATATTCATCGGCTGGCGGACATTCAGAACCGCATCCCGTTCGATGAAGCGCAAATCACCGAGGATACGTCGGAAGTCGAGTCCAAGCTGGTCAAAGGGTATGTGATCCTCCAGATCGTGTCGGAAGAGCCGGCTTTTTTGATCGTTAATATCAACCAGACCGAACAGGGGCACCGCCAAAGCAACGAGACCGAAAATGAATTCAGCGTCGTGGGACCCAAAATCGGCTTTGTGGAAAACATTCATGTTAACGTCCATTTGCTGAGACAGCAAATCGCCGTCACGAGGCTGGTGATCGAGGAGGTTTCGGTCGGCAGCCTGTCCAATACGAAGGTCATGATTGCTTATCTTGACGGAGTGACGAATCCGCAGCATATCGAAACGATGAAACAGCGGCTCGGCAGGATCGACTTCGAGGTCGTATTCGACACATCGATTCTCGATCAGATTATATCCGATCATACCAACTCCCCGTTCCCGCTTTTTCTGTCGACGGAAAGGGTAGACCGGGTGGCTTACGCCATTACTTCCGGACAGGTCGCGGTGTTCGCGGACGGATCACCCTATGTCTTTACGGGCCCTTCCACGTTTTTGGACTTTTTCGTATCGCCGGAGGACTATTATTTGCCCTGGATTATCGGGTCTTTCTTTCGCATCGTCCGCATTCTGAGCGTCATCTTCTCCATTTTTGTCACGCCTGTCTATGTCGCCGTATTAACGTATCATTTCGAGGTTATTCCGGAAAATATACTGGAGCCGTTAATCATGTCCCGAACCCATGTCCCGCTTCCTCCCGTGCTGGAGGCGCTCTTCCTGGAAGTGACGATCGAGCTGCTGCGGGAAGCCGGAGCCCGGCTCCCGACCAAAATCGGCCAGACGCTCGGCATCGTAGGCGGGATCGTCATCGGCCAGGCCACGGTGGAAGCCGCCCTGGCGAGCAGCATCCTGCTGATCATTGTGGCGTTGTCGGCGCTGGCCTCGTTTACGACTCCCATTTTTAAAATGGCCAATACGATCCGCCTCCTGCGTTTCCCGCTGATCCTGCTGGCCGGCCTATGGGGCGGGCTGGGGATTGTGGCCGGGCTCTTTTTGCTGCTTGGGCACCTGCTGCGGCTCAAATCTCTCGGCACCCCGTACTTGCTGCCGCTGTTCCCGCTGCGGACCGGCAATTTCGGTGACAGCTTCGTACGGCGATCGTACCGGTATATCACCAACCGGAACATTTACCTGAGGCCTCTGGATTCCAAGCGGTACACCCCGAGTGAAGACCAGGAGGATATTGAGCATGAGTAGCCTCGTAAGATGGCTGGGGATATTCGGTATCGTCTTTGCGCTTGGGGGATGCGGAAACGACCGAATGGTCGATAAGATCCGTATCGTCACGGTGCTCGGATTTGACGACGGCCGCCCAGGTTATATCGGGACCGCTCTCTACAGCGATTTTACACAGAGGGGGAAGGTCGGCACGCTGCAGGGGCGGGCGGGGCAGACCCAGCTCGTCCTGAATGAAATGAACGGCCAGTCAGCCCAGCCGGTCAAAATCGAGAAGCTGCGGCTGCTCCTGTTCAGCCGGGAGCTCGCGGAGAGCGGCCTTTCGTATTTCATCAATTCGATCTGCCGCAACCCGCTGATCAGTAATTATTTGACGGTGGCCGTATCGGAGGAGCCGGTCACGTCCCTGGCCAAGGTCATAGCCGAGCAGGGCAGCCGTGAGCTGCCGTACCATCTCATTGAGCAGAATATGAAATCGGGGAATATTCCGAGATCCAACCTCTCGACGATGTTGTTTGATTACCATGGCCTGGGGAGGGACGTTTCGCTTCCGGTCATCCGGTTAAACGCTGCGGGCAGATTGCAGGTATCGGGCTATGGCATTTTCAAAGGGGACTGTTTAAAACTCACCTTGAATCCGGAGGAAATGTTCTATTATAAGCTTCTTCAGGGATACTCCATGCGCGGGGAAATTCCTTTTACCCTGAAAAAGCACGGGCAGGAAGGAACAGCCCTTTTTTCGGTGAGCTATGGAAGGGAATCCAAGCATGCGGTCATGAGGGCAGATGGCTTGCATATTCAAGTCCAGCTCGCGATCAGCGGAATGGTGAAGGAGTATCCGAGATGGATGGACTTAAGGAAGGACTCCAATGACCGCGAGGTAGACCGCCAGCTGGAAAAGCAGATACGGGAACGCCTGATGTCGCTGCTCGCCAAACTGAGGGACAGCGGTGTGGATCCGCTGGGCGTAGGGGATCTGGTCAGGGCATATTCCCGGGACTGGGACGAGAAGGAATTTTACGAAAGGCTGTATCCGAAAACGGCTTTCGATATCGCTATCAACCTTCAACTGACCAAATCGGGAATCGGAGAATAATAAGGACAGGTGAATGAAGATGTCCAGACAGATCAAGGAAAGCTTAACCGTATCCCCTTATTTGCTGTGGTTCATGATTCACGGAACGCAGTCCGGCATCGCTATGCTGAGCTTTCAGAGCCGGAACATTAAGGGGGCGCAGCAGGACTCCTGGTTATCCTTACTGCTCGTCGGCCTCAGCCTGCACGCGGTCGTGTGGATCATTTATGCGATCATGAAGCACGCGGATGGAGGCGATATCCTCCACCTGCATCGGCAGTTGTTCGGCAAATGGCTGGGAGGAGCGATGAATCTCCTGTTCTACGGTTATATGCTGCTGTTTATTGTCTATCAAATCCGGTCTTACATGGAGGTCATCCATATTTGGGCGTTTCCCACGACGCCGCTCTGGTTCGTATGCCTGCTCATTTTGCTGACTGCCGTATATATCGTGACCGGGGGGCTGCGGGTGATCACGGGAATCTGCTTTTTCTGCGTCGTCATTCCCACCCTGCTCCTGGTATCGATTTATTTTCCGCTGCAGTATGCCCATTGGACGAATTTCCTGCCGCTGCTGAACCATTCGCCGCGTGAATATGCCCAGTCGGCGTTCCATTCGCTCAATTTATTTTACGGGGTGGAGTTTCTGCTTCTGCTGCACCCTTTTATCAAGCATCCAGAAAAGTCCCGGAAATGGGCTCATATCGCCGTAGCCCATTCCACAGCACTTTACTTGATCGTCGCTATAGTCACATTGGCGTTCTTTAACGTTCAGCAGCTGGAGCATACGATCTGGCCGACGCTGATTCTGTCGAAGGTGGCCCGGCTCCCGTTCATCGACCGGTTCGATTACGTGTATGTGTTCAATTGGTTTATCGTGATTCTGCCGCCGGTATGTATGGCAATGTGGGCGGGAACCAGAATTTTGAGACAGGTCACCCCATTGAGATCCAAGCCGCTGGTATGGTTCACATGCGGGATGTCATTTGTCATTATCGCCGTATTACAAGGACCCAAGACGATCGACAAGCTGGATTCTGTGGTAACCTGGGCCGGACTGGTCCTGCTGTACGTCTATCTTCCACTGCTGTGCCTCTGGGTGCATATTGTCCAACGGTATCAAAATCGAAGGGCGGCAGTGGAAGGGGGGTGAAATCGTACCCATGCCTGGTTGGGATTAAAATGATAGAAATGGCATATTGATTTACTGTAACTAAATTGTGTACAATTCAGTTACAGAAGAAAGCTTACGAACCGAAAGGCTTGCCGAAGGCCTTCACTGACTGATAATAAAGGATGGGATAAATGATGACAAACACAACGACATTAACATTGGAACAGGCATTGAACCAGCAGGTGGCAAACTTCAGCATCCTTTACGTGAAAATTCATAACTATCACTGGTATGTAAAAGGAGAACAGTTCTTTACGCTGCATGCGAAATTCGAGGAACTGTACAACGACGTTACGCAAAAAACGGACGAAATCGCCGAACGCCTTCTGGCGATCAAGGGCAGACCGTCTGCTACATTGAAAGAGTATATGGAAATCGCCACGATTGCGGAAGCTACAGGAAAAGAGGACGCGCGCGGCATGGTGCAGTCGCTCATCCATGACTTCTCGGCGGTAAGCAAGGAACTGCATGACACCATCAACTTGGCGGAAAGCGCCGGTGACCACCCAACCGCGGATATGCTGATCGCGATGCAGGCGGACTTGGATAAGCATGTATGGATGCTTGAATCCTACCTTGGCTGATTTCAACGATTTCCAATGAACGAGGGGCTCTGGCCCCTTCGTCGATGATGTCAGAAGAGAAGGGGTGTGATTATTAATGGAAGCTAAATTCGCCATGGAGCATGAGGTTGCCAAAATTCTGGATCACCACGAATACGCCGCCGTTGCGACGGTGGAGAATCAGAAGCCACGGCTGCGCCGGATGCCGAAGTACAACAAAGGACTGAGCATCTATCTTGTCGCAAATCGGAAAAGCCAAACCTGGGACCTGGAAAGCAAGACGCCGGTGTCGCTGCTGGTAGGGCATGGGGAGAACGACTCCCGGGAAACGGTGGAGATCGACGGAAAATTAACCGTGAACACGGAGGAAGCTCTTCGTCAGCAGATTTGGCGGGAAGAGTTCAGCGCGGATTTCTCCGGCCCGGATGATCCGGATTATGTGATCCTTCAGGTTAAGGCCATTCGTGTAGAGTTAACCGACAAGGACGGACAGAAGCACGAGTGGTTCGATTATTGATTGAATCCCGCGGCAGCGGTGAGAGCCGCCTTATCAGGTTGAAACCTAATAAGGCGGCTTTTTCGTGTGCTGACAACAATCCGTTGTTCTTACGGAGCTGCAGTGAATTGGCGGACTCAAGCAGCGCTTGATATACAAATGCCCGGCGAACCGATACACTTAAGCGCAAATAACCTTTGAAGGAGTGTTGAGGATGTTTGATATGGTCAAGATCGGGAGAACCATTGCCCGGCTTCGCAAGGAAACGGGTTTTACGCAAATGGAGCTGGCGGATCGGATGGGAATCAGTTATCAGGCGATCAGCAACTGGGAACGCGGGGAAACGATGCCCGATATATCGAAACTGCCGCAGCTCGCAGACATTTTCGGCGTCAGCATCGACATTATTTTGGAGAGTTCGAAAGGGACGCAGATCATCCAGACGATTGTCGAGGACAAGACATCCGAATTTTTGCAGGCGAACGAGGTATCCGTCGAGGAGTTCGCGAGTATCGCCCCGATTCTCAAGTCAGCCCAGGTAGACGAGGTGTTTGGGCACATTAAAAACAAGTTCAAACCGAAGGACATCCAGTCCATCGCTCCGTTTGTCAGTGAGGAAGTGGTCGATGAGGTCGCGCTGCAAGCCTTCGAGAGCGAAGGGATCGGTGCGCTGTCACCGATCGCACCGTTTATGAGCATTGATGCAATCGATGAGTGTGCGAGGAAAGCTTACGAGAGCGAAGGAATCGGAGCGCTAGCACCGATCGCACCGTTTATGAGCGATGAAGCGATCGATGAGTGTGCGAGGAAAGCTTACGAGAGCGAAGGGATAGGTGCACTGGCGCCGATCGCACCGTTTATGAGCGATGAAGCGATCGATGAGTGTGCGAGGAAAGCTTGCGAGAGCGAAGGGATCGGTGCGCTGTCACCGATCGCACCGTTTATGAGCGATGAAGCAATCGATGAGTGTGCGAGGAAAGCTTACGAGAGCGAAGGGATAGGTGCACTGGCGCCGATCGCACCGTTTATGAGCATTGATGCAATCGATGAGTGTGCGAGGAAAGCTTGCGAAAGGGAGGGGCTCGGGGCCTTGGCGCCGATTCTCCCGTTCATGGATCGCGAGCGGATCGACGTCTGGGTGAGGGAAGGAATCCGCCACATGTCCTGACCGAAAATACACAAGGCAATAATGAAATCAAGAAAGATGAAGACGTTCAAGGGAAGCCGAGAAGGACCGGCTGAGCTTGGACGTTTTTTTAGATATCAGAAAGTATAAGCGAGAAAAAGAGAAAGCAGGGCTGCAGCATCCAAAAGGCGGAAGTGAAATGACCAAACGCCATTGTCAGCCAGTTGTGACGGCAAAATCGATGTAAACGCATACATGTTATTTTTGACCTGTCGCAAAACCGCGCCCCATAAGGGCTCGTGCGGGAATTGTCATTTTTGATATATACACCTTAAAGGTTGTCCAAATCATCAAAAATGACATATTCGGCTCCTGAATCACAAGTGAATGTAACCACCGGAGCCAGATTTCAAGCCGATTTGATGAGGGGGCGAAAACGACATATTTACGCATGGCGGGGGCTCCGATATGTTTAGTGTAAGCGTTATCACACGCCGCTGAAGCGAGATGTGGGGGAACGGGCAGGCTTAACTAACGATCAAAAACCGTGGCCGAGAAACAGGGACATTTGGAGGAGGATCGGCCCGCCGATAGATGCGTTGAAGATGGAAGCTTCACCGAAGAAGGATGTTTCATTTAAAGAGAAGGTTTCATTGAAGAGGGATGTTTCTTCATTGTACGAAGCCATCGGAACCGATCGAAAGAACTCTCAGGATCCTGCTCGAAACGAGGGCGCTAAGCTGCTTGACTGGTTGAACGGCCCTCACCTTTCGAGGAAGGGCATCGCTTAGATGCTGGTCAGCTGAAATTTTTGTTCCCTTAGTAAAAGGAAGAACAGCGTAAGTCGGCTGGTAGGGAACATCATGATAGGGCTCACAAGGGGAAGTTTAACCACAACTCTTCCTTAGTCAGGTAGTATATCAAACATATTTGTGTAACTTAAGTTATCATTGTAGTGTTAAGTACTGGCTGATTCACCCGAATTCGATGCAAAAACAACATATTCCTCTGATCAAAACCGGTCGATTTTCTTCTTGTTCGTACGGGTTTTGCCCTGAATTTCAGGTTCATGTGGAAAATGACATATTTACGAAGGTTTTATCGATCGAATACGTTTAGATCACAAACCTTATTCACCCGCCTTTTTCGGGCTTTAACATCCGTCATCACGGAGAGATAAAGGCAACAAAGAATCTACCAGAGAAGGAGTGATACGATGCATGAGACAAAAGCTGCCATCGCAGGCACGCCGGCTGTGATGCCGAGAAAGAAAACCCACAAAAGCTTGTGGAAGCGCATCATTCTGAACTGGGAGCTGTACCTGTTTATTGCGCCGGCCTTTTTCTACTTTCTTATTTTCTGTTACGGGCCGATGTACGGTATCCAGATCGCGTTCAAGAACTTCATTCCGACAAAAGGAATCACGGGAAGCCCGTGGGTCGGCTTCGACCACTTCGTCCGCTTCTTTCATTCCTACTACTTCTGGGATCTGCTCTGGAACACGCTGAGCATCAGCTTGTACTCGCTGGCCATCGGGTTTCCGATCCCGATCATTCTGGCGCTGGCCTTCAACGAAGTCCGGAACGGCTTCTTCAAGAAGCTGTCCCAGACGGTGACGTACGCGCCGCACTTCATTTCCATGGTCGTTATGGCGGGGATGATTATCACGTTCCTTTCGCCGTCGACGGGGATCGTCACCCACATGATTGAGGGGCTGGGACTGAAAGCGCCGGACTTCCTCACCGACCCGCGCTGGTTCAAGACGATGTACGTCTTCTCGGACGTGTGGCAGAGTGCCGGCTGGGGCACGATCATCTATCTCGCCGCGCTCTCGGGCGTTGATCCGGGGCTGCATGAGGCGGCGATTATCGACGGGGCCTCGCGCTTCCAGCGCTTGCGGCACATCAACATCCCGGTGCTGGTCCCGACGATGACCATCCTGCTCATCCTGAATATGGGCAGCCTGCTCGGGGTCGGCTTTGAGAAAATCCTGCTGCTGCAAAACCCGCTCAACATGAGCTCGTCGGACGTCATTTCCACCTTCGTCTACCGCTCGGGTCTGGTGGATGCGCAGTACAGCTTCTCGACCGCCATCGGCCTGTTCAACTCGGTCATCAATGCGGTGTTGCTCATCGTCGTCAATCAGATCGTCCGCCGTACGAGCGAGAACAGTTTGTGGTAGAGAGGAGGGGCTTCGATGTTATCCGGAGTCAGAGAAACCCGGCGGGATAAAGTTTTTCTCGCCTTCAATTACCTGTATGTGTTTCTGGCGTTTCTAATCGTGTTCTACCCGCTGGTGTACATGGTCAGCGCCTCCATCAGCGACCCGAAAGCGGTCGGGTCGGGGGAGATGTGGCTGTGGCCGAAAGGCATTACGTTTGACGGCTACAAGCGGGTGTTCGAGAACACAAGCATCTGGACGGGGTATGGCAACACAATTCTGTACACCGTGGTTGGGACCGCGATCAACCTGCTCGTGACGCTGCCGGCGGCGTATGCGCTGAGCCGCAAGGACTTTGTCGGCCGCAACTTCTTTATGGGCATGTTCATGGTCACGATGTTTTTTGGGGGCGGCCTGGTGCCGACGTACCTCCTGGTGAAGCAGCTGGGCATGGTCAACACAATGTGGGCGATCGTCATTCCGTCGGCCGCGTCGATCTGGAATATCATCGTCTCGCGGACGTTCTTCCAGAGCTCGATTCCAAAAGAGCTGCAGGAAGCGGCGCAGATCGACGGGTGTACGAACATGCGGCTGTTCGTGAAGATTATCCTGCCGCTGTCGATGCCGATCATCGCGGTCATGGCCCTGTTCTACGGGGTGGGCAACTGGAACAGCTACTTCTCGGCGCTCATTTACCTGAACGACTCTGCGAAATACCCGCTGCAGCTGGTGCTGCGCCAGATTCTGGTGCTGCAGGAAATGGCCGCGCAGGGCGGAGGAGCGATCGACGCCTCCACGGCGGCCGCGATGAACAACAAGGCGGAAATCGCCGCTCTGGTGAAGTATTCCGTGATTATCGTCGCCACGATTCCGGTGATTGTCATTTACCCGTTCCTTCAGCGTTATTTTGTGCAAGGTGTCATGATCGGTTCGGTTAAGGGCTGATCTTGCCATAGATCAATAACTTTAAAAGGGGAGTTGTTGTCATGAAAAATCTTCGCAAAGCATCATCCATTCTGCTCTGCCTGACGATTTCCGCCAGCCTGCTTGCAGCCTGCGGATCTTCTAAGGGAGACGGAGGAAGCGGATCCGCATCATCCGATAGTTCGGCGACCGTGGAGGGAGTCAAGAAGGAAGGCTTTCCGATCGTGGATAAGCCGCTCACGCTGAAAGTGATGTCCCAGGACGCGGGCGTGGCCGACTGGAACAAAATGCCCGTGCTGCAAGAGATGGAGAAATTGTCGGGCATCCATCTGGAATACCAGCTTTCGCCGATCGACAGCTTTGAAACGAAGAAGAATCTGATGTTCGCCAGCGGCGATCTGCCGGATATGCTGTATGCGGCTGACCTGAAGCCGTCGGAGCAGGTGACGTACGGAACCCAGGGCGTCCTGATTCCGCTCGAAAAGTACATCGACGAAGGCTATGCGCCGAACATCAAGAAAATTCTCGACGAGCATCCGGATGTACGCAAGTCGTTTACGACGCCTGACGGTCATATGTATGCCCTGCCGTTTATCGACACGGCCGCCGTCTGGTACCGCAGCCCGATGTGGTATAACGGCAAGTTCCTGAAGGCGCTGAACGTAACCGAGCTGCCGAAGACGACCGACGAGCTGTACACGCTGCTCAAACGCTTTAAGGATGAAGACCCGAACGGCAACGGCAAGAAGGATGAAATTCCGCTGACTTCGGTTAAGCTGGACGATTTGCGGATGTATTTCTTCGGATTCTGGGGCATGTATGACGAGAAGATTTACGCAGACAAGGACGGCAAAGTACACTACTCCCCTCAAGAAGAAGGCTACAAGGGTTACTTGACCTTCATGAACAAGCTGTGGAAGGAAGACTTACTGGATCACGAGACGTTCTCGCAGACGGCCGACCAGAAAAAGGCCAAAGGACAAAACAACCAGATCGGCCTGTTTAATGACTACTTCCCTTACTTCACGCTGGGCGGCGAGCCAAGCTCGGACAACCCGCTCATGACACCGGTTGCCAGCGAAATTGCGGGAACGCCGGTTTACGGCAAACATCCGGGCATGTCGGCTAACGGCACGTTTGCGATCACAAGCAAGGACCCGGCGCCGGAAGCGACGATGCGCTGGATCGACTATCTGTACAGCTATGAGGGTTCGACGCTGTTTAACCAAGGACCGGAAGGCGTGCTGTGGAAGTACAAAGACAAGGAAAACCACGTCAAGGAATGGCTGCCTGTACCGGGCGGCGGCGACCGCGAAGAATACCGCGGCAAAATTACGCCGAACTTCGGCATCCTGACGCCGGGCGTCAACGATCCGGAAGTGACCAAAGGCCTCAGATCTGAGTTCGACGACTGGATTGACAAGGAGAATGCGGAGAAGCTGACGCCAATCGGCAAATCGCCGTTCCCGAACGTCTATCTGACGAACGAACAGCAGAGCGAAGCGTCCGCCTTGATGTCCGACCTCGATACCTACGTGCAGCAAATGGAAGCGAAGTTCATTACCGGACAGGAGCCGCTTTCCAACTGGGATAAATACTTGGCACAAGTGAAAAAGATGGGGTCTGACCGCATCGTGGAACTGTACCAAGCCGCATACGACCAGTGGAACACCGGCAAATAAGCCGATTCATACCAAGTGCAAGGAGCCAACATATCCCGGCCGAGAGGCCGGGGGTTGGCTAATTGTCATTTAAGGTGGGGATGAGGCAACTTGCCCCATCATCCATTTCAATTTTTAACCTATATAAATACATAAAAAACCGTAGCATTTCTGGAAGAAGGCGAATGAGGCGCTGCAGCTGCGGCCCAACGATTCCGTTTACGGGTTCGGCTCAGCCCTTGGTAAACCGTACGGAACCCAAGAGGGTGCAGCGGGAACAAGGGATACGGAGGGAAATCCATTGAGTTATCAAGATTCTGCTTTGAGCAGCGAGGAGAGGGCGGAGCATCTGCTCAGCCTCATGACGCTGGAGGAAAAGGTCGGACAGCTTGTGCAGCTGTTCGGCTGGAAAACGTACCGGCGGGAGGAAAACGGCGTCGCGCTGGACGAGGCGTTCAAGGATGCCGCCGAACGCGGCGGCATCGGTTCGCTGTACGGCGTGCTGCGCGCCGACCCGTGGACGGAAGTGACGCTGGCGACAGGACTGTCGCCTAAGGAAGGCGCGGAGACGATCAACGCGATCCAGCGGTATGCGATCGAGCGCTCGCGCCTCGGCATCCCGATCCTGTTCGGGGAGGAGTGCTCGCACGGTCATATGGCGATCGGGGCGACCGTGTTTCCGGTGCCGCTGACGCTGGCCAGTATGTGGAACCCGGCGCTGTATGAAGAGATCTGCCGGGCGATCGCTCTGGAGACGCGCAGCCAGGGCGGAGCGGCCACGTATTCCCCGGTGCTCGACGTCGTCCGGGACCCCCGGTGGGGGCGGACGGAGGAGACGTACGGGGAAGACCCGTGGATCGCTTCCGTGATGGCGGAAGCGGCGGTGCGGGGGCTGCAGGGCAAGCGGCTGGACGCCGACGACAGCGTTATTGCGACGCTGAAGCATTTTGCCGGCTACGGCAGCTCGGAAGGCGGACGCAACAGCGCGCCGGTTCATATGGGACTGCGCGAGCTGCACGAGGTGGACCTTCGGCCGTTCAAGGCGGCAGTCCGGGCCGGTGCGAAATCGGTTATGACCGCGTATAACGAAATCGACGGCGTGCCGTGCACCTCCGATAAATATCTGCTTACAGACCTGCTGCGCAAGGAGTGGGGCTTCGACGGATTCGTCATTACCGATTGCGGTGCCATCAATATGCTGGTGTGGGGGCATGACACGGCGGCGGACCCGCAGGAGGCATCCGCCATGGCGGTGAACGCCGGCGTGGATATGGAAATGTCCGGCGACATGTTCCGTGCGCACTTGGCAGCGGCTGTGCAGAGCGGGCGCACCCGGATGCAGACGCTGGACCAAGCGGTACTTCGCGTACTGAAAGCGAAGTTCGAACTGGGGCTGTTCGAGCAGCCTTACGTCGACCCGGAACGGGCAGCCCGCGTCATCGGCAGCGAGGAGCACATCCGGCTCGCCCGCCAGGCGGCCGTCGAAGGCATCGTCCTGCTGAAGAATCAGGGGGACACGCTGCCGCTGTCCAAGGAGTCGGGGTCGGTCGCGGTCATCGGCCCGAATGCCGACAACGTGTACAATCAGCTCGGAGACTATACCTCCCCGCAACCGCGGGAGCAGGTGTCGACCGTGCTGGACGGCATCCGGGCCAAGCTGGCGCATGCGCCGGAGCGGGTGCTGTACGCGCCGGGCTGCCGGGTCAAGGATGACAGCCGGGAAGGCTTCGACCTGGCGCTGAAGACGGCCGCCGCCGCGGACACGATCGTGCTCGTGCTCGGCGGGTCGAGCGCGCGCGATTTCGGCGAAGGCACGATCGACCTGCGCACGGGTGCGTCGGTCGTGACGGACCGCCCGCACAGCGACATGGACTGCGGCGAAGGCATCGACCGCTCCACGCTGGGCCTGTCCGGCGTGCAGCGGGAGCTGGCGGAGGAACTGGCCAAGCTCGGGAAGCCGCTGGTCGTGGTGTACATCAACGGCCGGCCGGTTGCGGAGCCGTGGATCGACGAGCATGCCGACGCCATCCTGGAGGCATGGTACCCGGGACAGGAGGGCGGCCACGCGATTGCCGATATCGTATTCGGCGACGAGAACCCTTCCGGCCGGCTGACGGTCTCCGTTCCGAAGCATGTCGGCCAGCTGCCGGTCCGCTATAACAGCAAGCGTACGACCGGACAGCGCTACCTGGAGACGGATTTGGAGCCGGCCTATCCTTTCGGGTTCGGGCTCAGCTACACCGAGTTCGAGTATGGCCCGGTGACTGTCTCGCCGGCGGAAATTACGCCGGAAGGACGGGCGGAGGCTGCGGTAACGGTGACCAACACCGGCAGCCGGGCCGGAGCGGAAACGGTCCAGCTGTACATCTCCGACAAGGTCAGCACGGTGACCCGGCCGAAGAAGGAGCTGAAAGGCTTCGCCAAGATTTGGCTGCAGCCGGGTGAGACGAAGACGGTCACGTTCGGGATCGGGCACGCGGAACTGTCTTTCATTGACCGTGATCTGAATCCGGTCGTCGAAGCCGGCGAATTTGAAATTCAGATCGGCCGGCATGCCCAAGACGTGCAGTCCGCTGTACTGACGGTCCGGGAACAAAATTAAAGCCGCGGAATACAAGCCCTTGTTTGCTGGATGACCCGGCCAAGCTCTCAGAAGTGCCGAGCCGGATCGCGTCGCGGCTGAACGGAAGCCGCCAGTTCCGGCTGGAGCTTCAGGCCGATGAAGGCGGGATCGCGCTGTATGGCCGGAATGCCGGCCGTTATCCGCTGGATATCGTGATCCACTGCCAATAACGCAGTCACTTAATAAAGCAATCGCACGATGAAATAGTTGGGAGGTCTGGCGGCATGATGCTGCCGGGCCTTTTTTTTGCGCCCGAGATCCCCGGTGCATCCTTATGTATTTTTTTACAGATAAATATTGACAAAGGGGGGCGGCGAGAGTAAATTAAACAACGTATTAAACACTGTTTAAATTTGCTGCATGACAGGAGAGGGGGGCAGGTGAAAGAACCGATGAAGGAAGACACCACAGGGCATACCTCAGGAACCGACACCAAACACGATATATTAAAAGCCACCGTCGAGTTGATTCGGGATGAAGGCATTGAGTGTGCCACCTTGCGCCGGATCGCGACCAAGGCCGACACCAACCTCGCGCTGGTCAATTATCACTTCGGCTCGAAGGAAAAGCTGATCACCCAGGCCATCCGTTCCCTCGTGCTGACGTTTAAGGACGTGTTTAACGCGCTGGAGGACGACACGATGCCGGCGAGGGAAAGACTTAAGCAGTTCTTTTACCGCTATGTCCGCCATCTGCAGGAATACCCGGGGCTGGTGAGACAGATGATCGATCAGACCCGCGTTATTTTCGAGTCGCAGCATGAGTACTCGCATTACTGCAAGGTGATGAAGACCCGGCGGCTGATCGGGACGGTCCGGGAAATTACCGGGGAGGAAGACGACGATAACATCCGGAAGATGCTGATGCAGCTGTACGGGGCGATCTTTTTCCCGGTCATCATGAAGTCCTTTCTGGCCGAAGGCGACGAGGATATGGCTTCAACCATCCATATCGCGCCGCTTGAAGAGCAGATTGACACGTTGTTTGAGCACTATTTTCACCAATACAGCTAGAGTGGAACGGGAAACCAAACTATATATAGAAATGAGTGGAGAGATTTATGTCTAAAACCTTGGCGGGCAATCCCGCCGCAGAAGTTCCATTCTCGCTGAAAAAGATCATTCCGCCCATGCTGGCCATTATCGT
Source organism: Paenibacillus sp. FSL R5-0378 (assembly GCF_038009285.1). NCBI lineage: Bacteria > Bacillati > Bacillota > Bacilli > Caryophanales > Paenibacillaceae > Paenibacillus > Paenibacillus sp. FSL R5-0378. Next base: position 71,366 of record NZ_JBBPAY010000001.1, on the reverse strand, counting down.
CGGTATGATCATGGTCATTCTGGACAGCACCGTGGTCAACGTGGCGGTGCCGAACCTGGTGAGCTATTTTCACACCGATCTGAAGACCATTCAATGGGCGATTACCGGCTATACGTTGGCTCTATCGGCTGTTATTCCGCTGGCGGGCTGGATGACCGATAAATTTGGCTCCAAGCAGGTCTTCCTGGCCACCATCATTATGTTTGTCATCGGATCGGCGCTCTGCTCCATGGCGCAGACGTCGACCCAGCTGATTATTTACCGCGTCATCCAGGGGCTTGGCGGGGGAATGGTCGCGCCGATCGGCATGGCGCTGGTCTTTAAGCTCGCTCCTCCGGAGCGCCGCGGCTCGATCATGGGGCTGCTCGGCATTCCGATGCTTCTCGCGCCGGCGCTTGGCCCGATTCTGTCGGGCTGGCTGGTGGAGTATGTGAACTGGCACTGGATCTTCCTGATTAACGTTCCGATCGGGATCGTCGGCGTCATCCTGGGCGTGAAGTTTCTGCCGACAGCGGATCGGCAGCAGACTCCGCACCTCGATTTGATCGGCATGATTCTGGCTCCGATTGCCTTCGCCATGCTGGCTTACGGCGTCAATGAGGGAGGCAGCGTAAGCTGGTCCTCGACCGGCGCATTGACCGGGCTCATCGTCGGCGGGGCAGCCCTGCTGATTTTTATCGCTGTGGAGCTTCGGCAGAAGAACCCGCTGCTGGAGCTGCGCGTCTTCGGCTCCTCGGATTTTACCCGGGGCATCATTCTCTCCTGGATCATGCAGGCGGCCTTGTTCGGCTCGATGCTGTTCGTTCCGCTGTACCTGCAGCAGATCCGCCAGTTTACGCCGCTGGAGACCGGCTTCATCCTGCTGCCGCAGGCGCTGGCTTCCGGGATCGGCATGCCGATCGGCGGGAAGTTCTTCGATAAATACGGCGCCCGTCCGGTGGCGATTATCGGCCTTCTCCTCATTTCGGCAGCGCTGTTCAGCCTGTCGCATATTACGGCCGACACGTCGCTGTGGAGTATCATGCCGCTGCTCTTCATGCTCGGATTCGGCATGGGCTTGTCGATGATGCCGCTCAATACCCACGTGCTGAATGCCGCACCGCGCAAGCTGGTGAACCGGGTGACGCCGCTGACCGCCGCTGCCCAGCAGGTCGTCGTGTCCTTTGCGGTCGCCGGCATGTCAGGCTACCTGATCAGCCGCACCACCGCTCACGCGAGCCATGGAGGCAATCCGCTGAACGCGGCAGTGCAGGGTTTTGACGATGTGTTCTTCCTGGCCTCCTGCTTTGCGATCGTCGGCGTGGTGCTGTGCCTCATTCTGCGCAGACCGAAGCCGGCCGCCGCGGATGCCACAGACGGAAGCCAGCCGGATCCGTCGCTGATGATCAGCCACTGATCGGCAAATCTTCGAATACATGTCTATACGGGAACCCGGAATCCTTCTTGATGAGAGAGGCCGGGTTCCCTCTTTTTTGGAAAAATTTGATGTTCACCCGTCGAATTCTGTCGTATCATGAAGCTAGGGCCTTTACGGGCACGGAGCGTGCTGCCATATCCCTTACTTCTATACTTACGATAAAAAGGAGAAATCGATCATGTCTGAACGTTTTCATATCGTGGGGATTTCCGGAAGTCTCCGCAAGCATTCCCACAATACACAGCTGCTTCATAACGCGGCAGCGCTTCTGCCGGAGGATTTTCGCTTCACGCTTGCCGATATTTCCGTACTTCCTTTATACAATCAGGATTTGGAAAGTGAACTGCCGGAAGCGGTGAAGCAGTTTGCAGAGCTGCTGCATTCGGGGAATGGCTTTTTGATCAGCTCGCCGGAATATAACGGGCAGCTGTCAGGCGCGTTGAAGAATGCGCTGGATTGGGCTTCAAGACCGGCCCTTCAAACGCCGCTTGCCCAAAAACCGGTAGCGCTTATGGGCGCCACGCCGGGCATGGGGGGTACGGGCAGAGCACAGGTTGGTATACGCTCACTTTTGTTTGCGCTCAATATGGATTCGGTGAACCGGCCGGAATTTCTGCTCCCGCAATCGCATACCAAATTTGACGAATCCGGTGCGCTGACGGACCCGATGGCCCAGCAGATTATGCAGCAGCTCGTGGACAATTTGGTCACCAAAATCAAGAAGCATGCCAGCGAGCAGTAAGTAAAGCCAGCCGGCCTTGTGCGTTGATTGCAAGGAAGCTGATATCGGCCTATTCCCGGTAAGCCCTTCCCGTTCAACGGGGCTTCGGGTTTCTACGCTGCGGTAAGCATTGGGAACGAAATACTTAACAACTTGCCGCTGACAAAGGCCTGTCCATCAAGGGATATGGATGAATCGCTTCGTGCACGCCGTAGGGGCGTCCGCTTACTGGGCGGAAAAGGCTTCGGTACACGGGAAGCGCCGTGATGGCTGGAGCCTTTTTTAGGAGTCGGTTGAAACCTGAACCCGGGCTTCTGCGTATTACCTAGTTATCCAGCAATATGCGATGGACCTGTTTCGGCGGGCCGCCACATGGTAAATGAATGGGGAAGGCTTAGTTCTGCCCCGTCTACTGCCTTAGCGGCAGAACGCGGAGCTTCCTGCAAAATGCCGGATGGAATCATCAAGACTACTTTATAAGGAGAAGATGTTGAAGTGGAAAGTGACAGGTATGTGTTAAATTTGGTTTTGGTTGCATTACTGATCGGTTTGTCGGCCTTTTTCGTTGCGGTAGAGTTTGCCGTGATCCGTGTACGGGGAAGCCGGGTCGATCAGCTGATCGCCGAAGGGCGCAAGGGCGCAAAGGCTGTGAAGAAGGTTATCGACAATCTGGACGGATATTTGTCCGCGTGCCAGCTCGGGATTACGATTACATCACTCTGTCTTGGTTTCCTCGGGGAGCCGACCGTGGAGAAGATCCTTACCCCGGTGTTTGAGAAATGGCATATGCCTGAAGCGTTAGGCCATTTTCTGTCTCTGCTGATTGCCTTTACGGTCATTACGTACCTGCACGTCGTTATTGGCGAATTGGCGCCGAAAACAGTGGCCATCCGCAAAGCGGAGACCATTGCCCTGCTGACGGCGACACCCATTATCTGGTTTAACAAAATCATGTACCCGTTCATTTGGCTGCTGAATGGATCGGCGAACCAGCTGGTCCGATTGTTTGGCGTAAAGCCCGCTTCCGAGCATGAGGAGGCCCACTCCGAGGAGGAGCTTCAGATTATTCTGAGCGAGAGCCATGAGAGTGGAAAAATCAACGATAACGAATTCGGTTATGTCAGCCGGATTTTCGCGTTCGACAACATGCTGGCTAAGGAAATTATGGTACCGCGTACGGACATGATCTGTTTGGACAAAGACAAGTCGCGGTCTGAAAATATGAAAATTATTAAAGAACAGCAGTACTCCAGGTTTCCGCTTATCGACGGAAGCAAGGATAATGTCATCGGCATCATTAATACGAAGCAATTTTTCCTGGCATATGAAGAAAACGAAGAGCTGGATGTGGCGAGCCTGATTCATCCGGTGATGGCGGTATCCGAAGTGACACCGGTCAATGTGCTGCTGCAGCGGATGCAGAAGGAAGCGACGCATATGGCGATTCTGATCGATGAATACGGCGGAACTTCCGGTCTTGTCACGATCGAGGACATTATTGAAGAGATCGTCGGCGAAATTCGCGACGAGTTCGACAAGGACGAAGTCGAGGACGTCCAGGAGATCGGCGAGCAGCATCTGATTGTGGACGGCAAAGTATCGATTTCAATGATCAATGATTATTTCTTTATGGATCTGGATACAAAGGAATGGGATACGATCGGCGGCTGGCTGTACAGCCAGATCAGCGAAATGGCGGAAGGCGAGACGTTCGTGTACGAAGGAACGGCCTTCACCCTGCTGGAGCGGGATCATAACCGCTACTGCCGCATCGAAATCAAGAAGATCAAGATGAGTGAGGAATAAATATGGACAATCCGGTGAATTGGGCAAGCCGTTTTAAGCGGTTTTTACTAAATAACAGATTTGTATTGTTTATGCTGGTGCTGCTGCTCCTGGGACTGAATATTCTGGTTCTCACCAAGATTTCATTCGTATTCGAGCCGGTGATCGTCCTGGTCAAAACCGTCGTGCTGCCGCTCATTCTCGCCGGAATTGCGTATTATTTGCTCAATCCGATTGTGGATTTTATGGAAAAGCGGAAGGTGAAGCGCCTGCACACCATTCTGCTGCTGTACGTCTTCATTATCGGCATGCTTGCCGCGCTCGTGACGCTGGTCATCCCGGTCATCCGGGAGCAGATTATGGATTTGGTGAACAATTTCCCGGGCTACGCCGAGATTGCCCGCATCAAGGTCGAAGAACTGATGGGAAGCAATCTGATCAGCAATCTGCAGGAGACCGTGTCGTTCGATCCGCAGGAGCTGATGAAAACCGTCTCGGAGAAAGGCTCGGAATTTCTGAACCGCACCTGGACGGGGCTTGGCGGATTCGTGGGCGGGCTGATTGAAGTGGTTCTGGCCATCGTGACACTGCCGTTCATTCTGTTCTACCTGCTCAAGGACGGCAAACGGCTGCCGGGTTACATTTTACACTTTGTGCCGACGCGGCTGCGCGGGGAAACCTCGCGGGTCATGAAAGAAATGAATCATCAGATCAGCTCTTATATCCGCGGGCAGATCATCGTCAGCTGCTGTATCGGGGTACTGCTGTTTGCCGGGTATATCATTATCGGCTTGAAGTATTCGCTGATTCTGGCGATCATCGCTGCATGCACCAGCGTCGTCCCGTATCTGGGACCGGCGATCGCCATTACGCCGGCACTCATCGTTGCGGTCGTCACCTCGCCGATCATGCTGCTCAAGATGGTGATCGTCTGGACCGTCGTCCAACTCATCGAAGGGAAGTTCATTTCCCCGCAAATTATGGGCAAGACGCTGAAAATTCATCCGATCACGATTATCTTCGTCATTTTGACGAGCGGCAACTTGTTTGGCGTCGTCGGCATTCTGCTTGCGGTGCCGGGATATGCCGTGCTGAAGGTCGTCGTATCCCATTTGTACCGCTGGTTTCGGGTACGCTCGGGGCTTTACGAGCCGGAACCCCCGCCGGCGGTTGCAGCGGGCGACTCCCGGGAGCCGTGATGGCGAGAGCCGATCGAGAGCCGCTATAGAGAAAATCAGGTTTTGCTGCAGATGTCGTACGTCATAAGGCGTGGAACGACTTTGCTTGCCTAAATCAAAGAAATTGGCCGTCCCCCGGATGAATGGGTCCGAAGGGGGCGGCTTTAATTTTTGACCGTCCCCATTGTAATTCGGGAGGGAGCATGTGATAATGGGTTGTTCGCCTTCCCGAAAGTGGGGGCGGCTGCATTTATGAGTAGCTTGGAGGGAACCAAAAGACGTGGAGCGGTATCCTTTTACGTATGATCCAAAGCGGCCTTTCGTCCAGCAAGCAGGCGAATGGGTCGCCGATGTGTTTTATGATGTGCTGCCGGAAGCGGGATTTGAAATCCGTGACGAGCAGATTTATATGGCTTTTCAGCTGGAGAAGGCTTTTGCCGAGAAGAAAACGATATTTGCCGAGGCGGGGGTCGGGACGGGCAAGACGCTGGTGTACTTGCTCTATTCCGTATGCTACGCGCGGTATACCCGCAGACCCGCGGTGATCGCCTGCGCCGACGAATCGCTCATCGAGCAGCTGGTGAAGCCGGAGGGGGATATTGCGAAATTAGCACGCCACCTTGGGCTTCACATTGATGCCCGGCTGGGCAAGTCGCCCGACCAGTACCTGTGCCTGCGCAAACTGGACGACGTCCGGCTGCGGGACGATGAAGGGGTGCGCTGGGACGACTTGGCCGCCGGCCTGCCGGATTTCGTGTATTCTACTGCGCCGATGCAGTCCTTTCATGCTTACGGGGACCGGAAGGGATACCCGGAGTTAACCGATGAGGAATGGAGCCGGATTAACTGGGATCCGTTCCAGGACTGCTTCACCTGCGACCGCCGCCACCGCTGCGGCCAGACGCTGTCGCGGGATCACTACCGCCAGGCGGCGGACCTGATCATCTGCTCGCATGATTATTACATGGAGCATGTATGGACTTACGAGGGCCGGAAGCGGGAGGGGCAGCTGCCCCTGCTGCCGGAGCACTGCGCCGTCGTCTTCGACGAAGGGCATCTGCTCGAATCGGCCGCCATGAAGGCCCTCAGCTACAAAATGAAGCATGTCGTGTTTGAGGAACTCATCACCCGACTGCTTCAGGGCGAGATCCGCGAATCGCTGGCGGTGCTGATCGACGAGGCGATCGTGCAGAGCGAAGCGATGTTCGCGGCATTCGGTCGGCAGAGCCGCAGCGTAGCCGGCTCCGACCGGAAGGAAATCGTGCTGGACGGCGCGCTGCTCACCGAGGTGCACCGGTTCCGCTCGCTCCTCACCTCGATCGAGGAGGAGCTCGTCTTTGAGAGCGAGCTGTACACGCTGAACGAGTACGAGCTCCGAATCGTAGAGGAGCACCTGGAAATGATGCAGAAGGCGCTCCATCTGTTCGAGCGCTCCGAGGCGCTGATCTGCTGGGCCGTCGACGGACCGGACGGGCTGACGCTTTCGATCATGCCGAGAACGGTCAAGGAGGTACTGCAGGAGCAGGTATTCGGCGCGAAGATGCCGATCGTGTTCTCCTCAGCTACCTTGTCGGTTCAGGGCGGGTTCGATTACGTGGCGGACAGCCTTGGCATCGAGAGCTTTCTCTCCTTCTCCGTACCTTCCCCGTACGATTACGCGGATCAGATGAAAGTGCTGACCCCGGCGGACTCCAGGTCGACGGCCGATTTTAACGGCAAGCTGGAAGCCGCTGCCCGCCTTCTTCGCGAATCCGGGGGCCGGGCACTGATCCTGTTTAACGGCAGGGAGGAGCTGCGGCGGTTTAAGCAGGAGCTGGCCGCAGGCACCGTCCAGGTGCCCGACGTTCCGTTTTACTTCGAAGGGGACCAGGAGATCAGCCATCTGATCTCCGCCTTCCAGCGCGAGGAGACCAGCGTGTTGTGCGCGGTCAGCCTGTGGGAGGGACTGGACGTGCCCGGCCCGGCGCTCTCGAACGTGATCGTCTGGTCGCTGCCGTTCCCGCCGCATGATCCGGTGTTTACGGCCAAGCGCAAAGAATCGGCAGCGCCATTCGAAGAAGTGGACATGCCGTATATGCTGCTTCGGCTCCGCCAGGGCATTGGCCGGCTGATCCGCTCCCGCGAGGACCGGGGCATCGTCGCCATCCTGGGCGAAGAGCTTGCCGGCAGCACGCCCGTACGGGAGCAAGTGCTGGCGGTGCTGCCCGAAGGCGTGACGCTGCATGCGTTGTCTTAACCTGCGGAGTCTTAGCCGGGTTCAAAGTCGCTCAGGAAACGCCAGCTGCCTCATGTTGTTGATCCCGTTAATTTTTCATGAGGTGAACCAACTGCCCATGTTTAAAAGCCAACCCTAGCCTATGAAGGGGTTGGCTTTTTTGTTGTGCGCGAGCCGGTCATTCGGGATCGTTCACCGAGCCGATAAACAGCCAGGCATGGGTCTGTGTGTCCTCAATTGCCAGGAAGAACGGCCGGTTCACCGTCATTTCGTGAATTTTTACCGGCATAGAGCCGGATTCTTCGCTGATGACCGTTGCCGCAGCAGCCTCGGTTCCCTTTTCGTTGACGTCGAGCACCATCCGATGCAGGACCTTGGACAGGAAGAGGGGGCGAATGTCGGCCATATGGGAAAAATCGGCCTCATCCGGTTGGAAGGCCTGCTTCATGCCGAGCCGGATGAGCGGATCATTCAAGTCGCTGCCGTACTCGGCCTTGAACCGGGGCAGTCCAAGCTGCACGGATGCCTCGTCAAAGGGCTGCTGCCACGGAGCAGGATCCGCCCAGAGCTGCTGTTCCAATTGGTCCAGCGAAGAGCCGGCGGGGGGAAGGATGATCAGCATATCCATGCGGCCGTCTCCGTAAGGAAGGCGGACGGCCTGCCAGTCAGGGGTCTCCTTGTACGGCAGCATGTTGGCGGTATGCATCATCGGCAGCGTCCGGACGCTGCCGTCAGCCAGCGTAAACGTTTCGTCTTTTGTGTATTCCGGATTGAACGGATCGCTCCATGATCCGTTGAAATAAATCGCGTTGGCCAGCACTGCAATGGTCGTTGGCGACAGCGGCTGCTCCAGCATTTTCTCGATTTTGCCCTCGGTTTCCTTGCTGATCCAGCGGTTGATCGTCTTCACGGATTTGTCGGAAGCAAAATCAACCTCTTGGACCTCGGCCCCATAGCTCTCCTTGCCTGCCTGGATAAAAGAGTTCTTGAACGGAACGCCCTGCTGATGCCAGATCGCATTGGCGATGTTCAGCCGGACGCCGGAGTCTTCCCCTTCCAGCAGCCTGGACAAAATCGCGTTCCCCTCGTTCATTTCGTTAAGCGGCATGTCCTTCACCCCCAATACGGAGGCCATTTCGCGTGCCGTCGTGCCGGCGCTGCCGTTGTATGCGATGGACAGGGCCGTCCAGATGCTGTAGGGGGAGAGAAGGACATTGTCTCCGGCTTCGGCCTGCCCGGCCAGTTCGCGGTGGAGCTGCAGTCCCAGTCGGTTGTGGGCGGAGATGAGGGCAGGATCGATTTTGCCTGCCTCCTGCTTTCGGGCCGTCAGCGAAATCGGAGGAGTCGGATTGCTGCGTTGGTTCCGGCTGCCGTCTTCCTGCTTCGAGCATGCCGGTAATACCAGCAGGAGTAGGGCGAGCAGCAGCGGCAGCGTTTTGGTTGTTGGCATGGATGGTTAGCCTCCTTATCGGTGGAATCAGCAACGCTTTGCACTAAATAGTGGAAAAAATCGGTGTTACCTACCAGACGTTTCCGGGCCGGCGGAAGTTGCGCCCAAAGCCCATTTCATGATGGAAGCGGTGCCACTTTCCGGAATTTGATTCACGCATCTCGGGAACGGTATAATGAGAATGCTTTGAAGTCAATCTAACTGACCAATTTATTCCTTTAAGACAGCAAGGAGTTGTACAACCATGTCCAAAACGTTCCCATATAATCAAGATTTGGCTTCCCTGTTATCGCTCTCCTTCAGCGCGATGAACCAGGAACTTCATAACCGCCTGAAGGAGGCGGGGTTCGGCGATGTGCGGCCGGCGCACAGCTTTTTGTTCCAGGGCTTGATGCCGGATGGGGCGACGGCCAAGACGCTCGTAGCGCACCTGGGCATATCGAAGCAGGCGGTCAGCCAAATGCTCGACTACCTGGAAGAGTGCGGCTATGTCGCGCGCAAGCCCCATCCTTCCGACGGCCGGGGTAAGATGGTTGTCCTGACCGAACGCGGCTGGTCGCTGGTACGGACGAAAGAGAATATCTACAAAGAGATTGAGCAGCGTTGGGCCCGGATGATCGGAAGCGACCATATGAAGACGCTGCAGCAGGATTTGAAGCACATTATCGAAAACGTCAACGAAGAGGATCTACAGCACCCACTGCGCCCCGTGTGGTAGGCGATGGCGAAGAGGGAAGCGGTGCTGCTGCTGTTAGTCATTCTTTGCGTGTATGAATATATCCGCACCGATACGCCGGACCAGAACCCTTATCTCATTACCGACTACAGCCGGCTTCATCCCGTTAAGGTTGACAGGGTGGTCAAAGGCAAGGAGGAGGAGCAGCTGGTCCGGCTGCTTCAGGAGGCAAAGGAGAAGCACCTTACCGTATCCATTGCGGGCCAGCGTCACAGTCAGGGAGGGCATACCTATTACAAGGACGGGATTGTCATCGATATGACCGATTATAATCAGGTCCTGTCGGTCGATCCGGATCAGCGGCAAATCCGTGTACAGGCGGGGGCCACGTGGGAGCAGGTCCAGAAAGCCGTTAATCCGTACCATTTGTCCGTGAAGACGATGCAGTCGCAAAATATTTTTACCGTTGGCGGCTCCATTAGCGTAAATGCGCATGGACGCGACATCCGAAGCGGTTCCCTGATCGGCAGCGTGGATTCGTTTCGGCTGCTGACCGCAGACGGTCAAATCCGCAGTGTCAGCAGAGAAGAGAACCCGGAATTATTTCGGCTGGCGCTCGGCGGGTACGGCCTGTTCGGCATGATCCTGGATGTGACGCTGAATTTGACGGAAGATGAAGTTTACCGGATGGAGAATGAGGCGATAAAGGTTGAGGATTACAGCCGGTATTTTCAGGAGAATGTACTTGGCGATCCCGATGTGAGAATGCATATTGCTAGAGTTTCAGTTGCCCCGGACCGCTTCTTGACGGACATGTATGCGATCAATTATACGGCAGATCCTGCGCTTCCGCTGGAAGATTACGATAAGCTCCGGACCCGCGAGCAGGGCGTCATTCCTAGCAAAATGATGTTCAGTCTGAACCGGAGCAGCGATTGGGGAAAGAACGCATTCTGGTCTTTGCAGAAGCTGTATTTTACCAAGCAGCAAAATAAGGCGATCAGCCGAAACAATGCCATGCGCTCCGAGAGCGAATTTATGGAATACGGCCAGCCCGGCGAGAATGATCTGCTGCAGGAGTATTTTATTCCGGTGGATCAGTTTGCGGATTTCGTTCACGGGATGAAAGATATCGTGCGCGATCACAAGCTTAATTTGCTGAATATTACCGTCCGTTATGTCCAGGAAGATCGCGAAGCCGTTCTCTCCTATGCCCAAAAAGACATGTTTGCCCTTGTATGCCTGTTTCACGTACCGTTATCGGAGCAAGGGCAGGCGCAAGTAAGGGAAGGAATCCGGGATCTGATCGATGAAGTGGAGTATGAGGGTGGAACCTATTATCTGCCTTATGCGGCATATCCTACGGTCGAGCAGTTTAGACGGGCCTATCCGGAGTACGACGATTTTTTTCGGAAAAAGGACGAGTACGATCCACAGCACCTTTTTATGAACTATTTTTATGAACAATACAAAGGGGAGTAGGCCATGAACATGAGGTGGCTGATCCGTTCCCAAAGCATGGTGACGCTTGCTTCCGGCATGATTTATCCTTATTATCTTTTGTTTCTGAAAAATCTGGGCAACAGCTATGCCAAATACGGATTGGCTTTTGCCGTGTTTACGATCAGCTCCGCGGCGTTCTCCCAATGGTTGGCTCCAAGGATCGACCATAGCGGACACCGGGTGCTGCTCATCAGCTCCCTTGGCATGATGCTGGCGATGCTGGCATTCCCCTGGGTTGAATCTTATGCGTGGGTACTGTTTCTCCAACTGATCATGGGGTGCTGCAGTGCGATGCAAAAGATGAGCGAACGCCAGCTACTTGCCGATCATACAGTCCAGGGGGAGCGGGGGCCTGTGATTGGTTCTTATCATTTCTGGACCTCAGCCGCATCCGGCTTCGCCGTCATTCTTGGCGGTTACCTGATCGATTGGCTGACGATCGACGCCTTATTTTATGCCAGTGCCGTCATGTATGGAATCAGTGCCTGGGCGGTTTGGAAAATGCGAAAGCCATGACGCTCACCCCAGCAAATGCGTCATGGCAATCATGGAGAGCAGGCCGAAAATAAAAGAAAAGGTCGAAGCCCGCTCGTTGCCGTCCCCGTGGCTCTCCGGGATGAGCTCTTTATATACGACGAACAGCATGGCGCCGGCGGCAAAAGCCAATCCGTACGGGACGATACCGGCGAAGGAAGCTGTAAATTTCAGCCCGGCCCAGCAGGAGAGAAACTCCAGCCCGCCCGTAAGCGCGGCGAGAAGAAAGGCGTACCGCCTTCGCATGCCGTGCGTAACGAGGTAGAGCGCGGTCAGAAAGCCTTCGGGGATGTTTTGCAGGCCGATGCTCAGCGCCACGATCGTTCCCAGCTCCTGGTTGGGACTGCCATAGCTGACGCCGACTGACAGCCCTTCGGGTAAATTGTGCAGCGCCATGGCCGACAGAAACATCCAGGATCCCGTCTGCGTGCTGTCGCTCCGCTTGATATCATGGGCCGGGTCCGTGTGTGGGATGAGCAGCTCCATCAGGGTCAAGGTCACCGTACCAAGGAGGATGCCGATCGTCAGCACCCATAGGTTCGACAGCTTGAGGGAGGACGGGATCAGCCCGTACGTCGAGGCGGCGACCATGATACCTGCCGTGAAAGCGAGCAGGCTGTCTCTGCCCCGGTGGCTGATATTCGAAAACAGCAGGGCGGGAAGGGCTCCCGCCGCCGTACATAGGGAAGTCGCGAGGCTTCCCAGAATCATTGCGTTCACACAGGCCTCCTGCTGCCAGCGGCTGAGATGCTTTGGTTTCTCCCGAGTTTAATCCGGTGAACCTCCGCAGCCGTCGGGCTTGTTCTTGTTTAATTTACAATATGAACAAGCCTGCTGAAGCATGACCTGGACAGGAGATTTAGCACGCTGAAACCAAAGAACCGTCCACCCTCAGGGGCGAACGGTTCTTTGTTGTATCATGATGTGCTGCGCCGTACAAGCGTGCGGTTTCGCACTGGTTTATTTTTCAGTAATCGTGACGCCGTCGATCGTAACTTTCTCGGTCGGGGTGCTTTCCTCGCCGCTAGGTCCGACGGTGACCGGTGTTTTGGCGATCTTCATCACGACATCCATACCCTTTGTGACTTTACCGAAAATGGTGTAGTTCGGCTGTTGGTTCAGATAATCGCTGTCCGCACCGGTACAGATAAAGAACTGGCTGCCGTTCGTATCCGGTCCGGCGTTTGCCATGGCGACGATGCCCGGCTCGTATTTATAATTCGTTTTCTCATCCTCGAAAGAGTATCCTGGTCCGCCGGAGCCTGTTCCGGTCGGGTCCCCGGTCTGTACCATGAACGTTTCGATGATCCGGTGGAAAATGACCCCGTTGTAAAAGCCTTCCTTGGACAGGAATACGAAGTTGTTGACCGTCTTCGGCGCGTCCTTGGCGAACAGCTCAATCGTAAACGTGCCTTTAGATGTTTTGACTTCTGCCTCGTACTTTTTGTTCTGGTCAATCTGCATGGCAGGCGGGCTTGTCCAGCTCTTCTGCTGCTGACCGGAAGCCGAGGTTGAGCTGTCCGTGGAGGAATCCGATCCTGTCGTGCCGGACGATGACGAATTGCCGGAAGTCTGGTCCGTCGTCTGCTCTGTAGCTTGTCCTCCGGATGTGTCCTTTGATGCGTCCTCATCGCTGTTTTTCTTGCCGCATCCGCCAAGCGCAAGCGCCGCTGTCAGCACGAGCACGAGCGGAAGCGTGAATGTCTTCAGTTTCATGAAATTGAGGTTCACTCCTTTGTGCAATCTGGTTTAATCATAGCGATTTTTGCGGATAAAATCCACTTTGGCAGCAGCTGCATCACGTAAGGCTTTTGCTGCATGCTGAACTTTCCATGAAACTTCGCGGCATGCTATGACGTTTATTACATATAACAACAGATCGCAGACTGGAAACGGAGGGAACGTTATGTTTGAAGAAGCCAACCGTCAGTTGACCAAGCTGAAAGAGGACATCCGGAACAAAACGAAGTATGAAAACCGGATGCAGGAACTGTCGCGGGAGCTGAGAGAGCAGCAGGACGAAGCCGAGCGCTGGAAGCTCAGGCTGGCCGATGAGGAGAAGGACGTGGAGCGCCTGACGGGGACTTCGCTCTCCGGTTTGTTTTACAGCATGATCGGCCGGAAAGAGGAGAAGCTGGAGCGGGAGCAGCTGGAAGTGCTGGAGGTCAAGGTAAAATACGATATGGCTGCGCGCAGCGTGGCTGATATCCAAAACGAGCTGCAGGAGCTGGAGCGAAAGTTCCAGGAGGTCCGTTACGCGGAGTTTGAATATGAGAAGATTCTGGACGAGAAAGAAAAAGTGATTTTACAGAACAACGCCGAGCTGGCGGCGCTCGCCGAAGAACAGGCCGACTTGTCGGTCCAGCTCAAGGAATTGAAAGAAGCGGTGCGTGCGGGCGAGGCCGTACTGGAGGATCTGGAGCGGGCAGATGACAGTTTGGGCTCGGCCGGAAATTGGGGCACCTACGACATGCTCGGCGGCGGCATGATCTCCACGCATATGAAGCACAGCCGTATTGACGAGGCGATGGAGCACATTGAATCAGCGCAGTTCAGCCTGCGCCGGTTCGGCAAAGAGCTGAAGGATGTGCAAATGGCGCTGGATATCGAAATCGGGATCGGGAGTTTTCTGAAATTTTCTGATTATTTCTTCGACGGCTTTATATCCGACTGGCTCGTGCAGGGGAGAATCCGGGATACCCAGGACGATGTGCAGGAGAAAATATCCGAGGTGGAGCGGATTGTCCGCCGCTTGGAGGGGGAGTATTCACGTCTCGATACCCGGCTGGCGGATACGAAGCGGAAATACGAGTCGATCATTGAGTTGGCGGAGTAGCATTACGCGCTGTAAAAGAGCGCGATGTTGAACGAAACCTCATAAACGCATGAAAAGAAGCCGCCGGTCTCTGCTCGAAAGGAGCAAGCCGGGCGGCTTCTTATTTGACTAACGTATTAACCCTGGCATAAATGGCACTGCCACATTTCCAACGTAGAAGTAAATGTGAAGCGCATCTATTTTGCAGCAGCCAATGGCCTGAATAGATCGACAGCGAACGCACCGCCAGCGCTAAAAGCTCTAAGGCGAAGGCTTCCACTCCACGCTCTGCAGCAGCTGATGCTTCATCAGCGCCAGCACGAAGTCCACGTAGTATTCCTTCCGTACGATCGCACCGTACTCGTGATTTTTATAGACATAAAACAAGGCGTCCGTGTAGATATCATTGTCCTCGAAAAAGCGCCTGATCTGCTTGAGCCGAGCCAGATAAGGCTCTTCCTGCAGCAGCCGGATGCGGAACTCCGCGTCCTGCTCGTTGACGCTTTCCGTAATCTGAATGATGCTCGGGTCGTAACGATACTCCAGCATAAGTTGATCCTCCTTCGCACGTGTCATTTTGCGCTGCTTTCAGGGGCTGTCATGTCTTTCCCTGGAAACATCAGTGCCACCAGCTGCCCCCAATCTGCAGCAACACCATCGCCCCCATTGCCTTCGGCCGCTACATCAAATACCGAAGATACACGTATGCGCTGGCCAGAACGATGGACAGCAGCATCATCGGAAAACCGAGCTTCAGAAACTGGGCGAACTTGATCGGATATCCTTCCTTGGCAGCCATGCCGGCCACGATCAGGTTGGCGCTCGCACCGATCAGGGAGCCGTTGCCTCCAAGGCAGGCGCCCAGGGCCAAGCTCCACCACAGCGGCTCCAAATTGCTGATTCCGAGGCTGCCCATGTCCTGGATCATCGGGATCATGGTCGCGACAAACGGAATGTTGTCGATAAAAGCGGACGCGATCGCGCTCATCCACAGGATGAGCATCGACGTTGCCGCGACGTCGCCGCCGGTGAGATCGGTAGCTTTTTCCGCCAGGGTGGCGATGACCCCTGTTTCGATCAGGCCGGCCACCAGCACGAACAATCCCACGAAGAAAAAGATCGTCGGCCATTCAACCTTGGCAAAAGCCTCCTCCAGCATATGCTCGCCCGTCAGCAGAAGCAGCAGGAAAGCACCGGCGAGGGCGACGGTGGCCGACTCAAGGTGAACCAGCTGGTGAAGGAAGAAGCCGATGATCGTCAGACCCATCACCGTCAGGCATTTGATCAGGAGCTTGCGGTCGGTGAGCAGCTCTTTTTCATCCAGATCCATAATGCTCTGCATCAGCTCCGGCGTCGTCTTGATCTGTTTGCGGAACATGAGAATGAATAGCGGAATAAATACGGCGAGAATGATCACCGCAATGGGCGTCAAGTTATTGATAAAGGCGACAAAGGTCAGCTCCTTCACCGCGCTGCCGATCATTATGTTAGGCGGGTCACCGATCAGGGTGGCGGTGCCGCCGACGTTGGACGCCATGATCTGGGTGATCAGAAACGGCGTCGGGTTAACCCGCAGCTGCCGGGTAATGCTGAGCGTGACGGGCACCATAAGCAGAACGGTGGTCACGTTGTCGAGAAACGCCGATCCGATCGCGGTGATCAGAATCAGCGCCACCATGATGGCGACGGGCCGGCCCTTGGCCTTTTTCGCGGCCCATACGGCAATGAATTTGAATAATCCCGTCTCAGCTGTGATATTGACGATGATCATCATGCCGACGAGCAGGCCGAGCGTGTTGAAATCGATATGATGAATCGCGGTTTCCTGGCTCACGATGCCGAATATGACCATGAGCGCACCGCCGATCATCGCCACGATCGTCCGGTGAATTTTTTCCGCGATAATAAATGCGTAAACAATGAGAAAAATACCAATAGCCAGTATTGCTTGCTGTTCCATAGCGTGCCTCCCCATCCTGTATATGTGCGAATCCTGAATCATGCAGCCCGGGTTTGGTTTCTTTGAGTAGAGATCGCCATGCCGTATAGCGTATCCAGAACTCTACATTTTTTACCGGGACTTCAAAAACAACGCGTCTATCCTCCTTTACATCAGGATGGAGGAGTGCATGGCGGACCCGCACAACGAATGAGAGGGAAAAAAAGACAAAAGGAGCCCGCACATGGCAGGCTCCTCCAATTGAATTCTATTTGATTGAAATGTAAAAACTTGCTCTCATTCTGAAAGGTAAACCGGAAATCGGTTTACAATAATTATAAAGTGTTCGCGCGATCTTGTAAACAACCGTCGGATATCCGGCACAAAATGGAGCACGTAAGGAGCAGGTTATGAACAAAAAATGGTGGAAAGAAGCCGTAGTGTATCAAATCTATCCGATCAGCTTCCTCGACACGAACGGTGATGGCAAGGGGGATCTGCTCGGCATTATATCGAGACTGGATTACTTGAAGGATCTGGGGGTCGACGTGATCTGGATTTGCCCGATCTACAAGTCCCCCAATCACGATAACGGATACGATATCAGCGACTACTGCGACATTATGGACGAGTTCGGCACGATGGAGGAGTTTGACCGTCTGCTGCGGGAGGCGCATGCGCGCGGTCTCAAAATCATGATGGATCTGGTCCTGAACCATACCTCGGACGAGCATCCATGGTTTATCGAGTCGCGGTCGAGCAGGGATAATCCGAAACGGGATTTTTATATATGGCGCAAAGGCAAAGACGGACATCCGCCGAACAACTGGGAGTCCTATTTCAGCGGCTCGGTCTGGGAATACGACGAGAAGACAGGCGAGTATTATCTCCATCTGTACTCCAAGCACCAGCCGGACCTGAACTGGGAAAATCAGAAAGTGATCGACAGCATGCATGAAATGGTGGAATGGTGGCTCAAAAAAGGCGTGGACGGCTTCCGTTTCGACGCAATCGCGCATATTGTCAAGGCGGTCGGCCTGCCGGACGGGGACAACCCGGACCAGCTGCCGACGGTGCGCGCGTATGAGCTGTTTTCCAATCTGGAAAACGTGCACACCCTGCTGAGCAACCTGTATGAACGGGTACTGTTCCACTACGACATCATGACCGTCGGCGAGACGTCGGGTCTGGGTCCGGAGCAGGCGCTCAGCTATGTCGGGGATACGCGCAACGAGCTGAACATGGTGTTCCAATTCGAGCATATGCAGCTCGATGCGGGTTCTTCCGGTTCCGGCAAGTGGGATATTCGTCCCTGGAACCTGCTTGAGCTGAAAAAGGTCATCAGCGGGTGGCAGACGGTGCTGCACGACAAGGGCTGGAACGCGAATTATTGGTGCAACCATGACCAGCCGAGATCGGTGTCCCGGTTCGGGGACGACCAGAAATACCGGGTGGAGTCGGCGAAGATGCTGGCGACCTTCCTGCACACGCTCGAAGGCACGCCGTATATTTACCAAGGCGAGGAGATCGGCATGACGAACATCGCCTTCGCCTCGATCGATGACTACCGTGACGTGGAAACGCTGAATTACTATGAGGAGCAGCTGGATCAGGGCGTGCCCGAAGAGCAGGTCATGCAGGCGATTTGGAAAAAAAGCCGGGACAACGCCCGTACGCCGATGCAGTGGACCAATGGGGAGCATGCAGGCTTTACACGGGGCACGCCGTGGATCGAGGTGAACTCGAACTATCCCCTGATCAATGTGGAGGATGCGATTAAGGATCCGAATTCGATCTACCATTACTATAAAAAGCTTATCGCCCTCCGCAAACAGCATGAAGTGATCGTGTACGGCGAATACAAGCTGCTGCTTCCGCTCGACAAGGAGCTGTATGTGTATACCCGGACGCTGGAGGACCAGTGTCTCCTGGTCATCCTGAACTTTTTCGGAGGCGAGCCGGTGCTGAAGCTGCCGGCGGAGCTCGTGCCGGAGGCCAAGCAGCTGCTGATCTCCAACTACCCCATCAAGGGGGAGGAGGATCTCGGGAATTTGAAGCTGCGGCCGTATGAAGCGAGAGTGTACCTCATGAAGACACCACCCCTTGACTTCGTGGCGCAAACTTGGTAAATTTACCTCATCCTATAACAAGGGAGAGATTTTGATGACGGTGGTTGTTCTTAACTAATCAAACTCCATATCGGCTGTATGATGTGAAGACAGGCGGGGAATGCCCAGGAGGGCACTCTTTCTTTCAATGCGCCTCTTTGCAGAATGCAGTCTTGGAAATAGTTAAGAACACGCGAAGCATCAAACGACAATCCCTTGCGGACTGTTTGAAACCTTTGTGATCCGAATCGGTGGAGCGTTGGCCGCTCGACCGTTGTCATGCCGGATACGGGCCGCCGCCTAATGGGCGGCTGGCTCTCCGGCGTACAGGACCGTGCTCTTTGCAGCACGGTTTTTTTGCGTACAGCAAAGGCAGCAGACAAAGGCAGTCCGGCAGACCAGGGGCAGGAATCGCATGCGCGTATTCTCTGCCCCTTTTTGCGTTGCCATAGGAAGATATAACAAGAAACAGGAGGATGAACTACCAATGGATCAAACGACGATGATCATGCTGGAATACGACAAAATGAAGGAAGCGTTGAGAGACTATGCGGTTTCGTATGAAGGACGCAGGCATATCGATGAATTGGAGCCGCTGACCACGGCCAGTGCAGTCCGCAGGGCGCTGGATGAGACGGCGGAAGCCAAGGCGCTGCTGGATAAAGGGGCCAGCGTCCCGCTGCCATCCCTGGAAGGGATTGACCGGATTGTCTCTCTGCTTCATACAGGGTACCTGTTCGACGAGCAGGATTTTACCGCGGTCCATACGTTTCTGCACAGCTGCGGGCAGCTGCGTAAGTACATGGCCGGGAAGCGCGACATCGCGCCGGGCATCAGCTCCTATGCTTCCTCGATGCAGGAGCTGGCAAAGCTGAAGAGCGAAATTGAGCGCTGCATCCGGTTTGGCCGGGTGGACGATCAAGCCAGCAAAAACCTGGAGCGCGTCCGCAAGAAGATCGCCATCGTTAAGGAGCGCATTCAGAAAAAGATCGCCGCGATTCTGTCCAGACACGGCTCGATTTTGCAGGAAAATCTGGTCAGTGTCCGGGGCGGCCGGTACGTCATTCCGGTCAAGCGGGAGTATCACAAAACGATCAAGGGCTCAGTGCTTGACCAGTCGACGAGCGGGCAGACCGTCTTTGTGGAGCCGGAGGAGGTCGCCCATCTTCAAAGCGAGCTTGGCATGCACGAAGCGGATGAGGCCCGGGAAGAAGGCATCGTGCTGAGCGCGTTGACCGGGCTGCTTGAGGCGGCTTCGGCCGATCTGCTGCTGAACATCGATATCACGGGAACGTACGATTTTATTTTTGCCAAAGCGAAATACAGCCGCACTTTGGGCGGGAACAATGTTCTTCTTAGCGACAGCGGGCGCATCAAGGTAAGCGGAGCGCGGCATCCGTTCATGCTGAAGACGATGGTGCCGCTGCGGCTGGAGCTGGGCGGCGGTTACCGCTCGCTGATCATTACCGGGCCGAATACCGGCGGCAAGACGGTGGCGCTCAAGACGCTCGGGCTGCTCACCCTGATGGTGCAGTCGGGTCTGCTCGTGCCGGTGGAGGAAGGCAGCACGTTCACTGTATTCACTAAAGTGCTGTCGGCCATCGGGGACGGGCAGAGCATCGAGCAGTCGCTCAGCACCTTTTCCGCCCAAATTAAGCGCCTGATCGGGATGGTGGATGCGGCGGACCGCCATACCCTGCTGCTGATCGACGAGCTGGCGGCTGGAACGGATCCGGGGGAGGGGATGTCCCTGTCGATCGCCATTCTGGAAGAACTCAGCAACAGAGGCGCCATGATCATGGTCACGACGCATTTTAACGAGCTGAAGACGTTTGCAGCACGGACGCCGGGCTTCCAGAACGCCCGGATGGAGTTTGATGTCGAGACGCTGGAGCCGCTTTACCGGCTGACGATCGGGGAGGCGGGGCAGAGCTACGCGATTCAAATCGCCACAAAGCTGGGGATGACAGCAGGCATTATCGAGCGGTCGCAGGAAATTTTGCACAGGCAGAAGCCGCTGCCTGCCCTGCAGCCCGATGCAGCCGAGGAACATCCCATTGTTCAAACAGCGTCTGAGCAGATGGAGGAGACAGCTCAGTCCTCCGGCCCACTTGAAGCCAATGAGGGCGATGGAGCAGGGAGCCGGGATCAGGCGGATGAGGATCAGGAGCAAGCATCGGCCGCACCCGTGCGCAAGCTTGAGGTAGGAGACGCTGTCTATGTCAGCTCCTATGGGCGAACGGGCATCGTCTATGAGCCGGAGGACGCCATGGGCATGGTAGGGGTCATGATCCAGAAGGAGAAGATCCGGATCAACCAGAAGCGGCTCAAGCTGTTCATTGAGAAGAGCGAACTGTACCCTGAGGACTACGATTTCGACATTATTTTTGAGTCCAAGGAGAACCGGAAGAAGAGCAAGCTGATGAACCGCAAGCATGTCGAGGGGCTGTCCATCATTCGCGATTCCGACTCGAAGCCCTAAATTGTGAATCGGGTTACGGAAGAAAAAAATGTTAAAAAAAGTGGATAAATGCTCTTCCGGCAGCGGTTAAATTCCTGCGAAACGGGTAATTGGAAGATGACAAGACCTGACATCAATCGTGCAGACCATGAGGCAAAAGATATAGATCAGAAAGTCAAGTGGAGGGAGAAACGATGGAACCAGACAAAAGAGGCCGGGACTCAGGCCCGGCCGGATCCAATGTGACCGAGCAGGACGTGCTGACCCAGCTGGGAGGCGAGTCCGAAACGCAGGAGAGCCAGCATAAAATGCAGCTGTGGACCAAGGAAGACTACCTGCGCTCCCAGCGGGAAATCGATCAGATTAACCGGGATTTAAAGGCGGCCATCGAGGAAGGCCATCACCCGGGTGCTCCGCAGGTTCAGCGGATCATCCGCAGGCATTATGAATGGATGAGCCGTTATTACACGCCGTCGGCAATGGTATATATCGGATTGGGAAACTTATATGTGGAACAGACCGAACACAAGCAGCTGTTTACGGCATACCATCCGCAGCTCCCCGTTTTTTTACGGGACGGGATGATCATATTCGCCGAGCGCGAGCTGATGTAAGAAAGATGAACAAGGGTGAGCACAACAAGCCCGCCTGGCCGATGAATGGCCGGGCGGGCTTCTGCCGTATCCGGGGGAGCATTTGTTTCTTTCATGGGGGCGGATCCGAGAATTGACTTTACCAAAAGGCGTTAATTAATGGCCGCTTCAACCGTCTCGTCCGGTTCGAGCAGCATGTACACGCCCGGGTTCAGCTGCAGCGCCGTTCCTTCCGGAAGGTTCGAATACGTCTCCACTTTGGTAAACGGCCCGCTCGAAGGCGGCGCAGGGACGTAGTCCGGGAGGATCTCTTTTCCGCCGGCACGGATCACCGATTGCGATACCCCTTTAAAGGTCGGGTCCTCAGAGGAAGACTTCACGATCAACTGGCTGCCCTTCAGATAGTAGGTGAACGTGACCTTCCGTCCGTCCAGATCCATCTGCACCTGCTGCTCAGTGGCAGTCGGCGCGGCCAAATCGTACCAATGCTTCGAAAGGTCCCTTTTTGTAATTTCCAAACCTGAGAAGATAAGCTTCATCGGTTCCCCCGACCAGTCTTTAAACCATGTCGGCGACTCAAAGCGCAGGTAGCCTTCATCCAAATATTCCCGGTGCCGGACCTTCTCGTACATGCCGGTATGATAGTCACTGCCTTCGATGCGCTGGTCCCCCAGCTGCAGGGATACGTTCGTAAAGCGTCTCACGCCCTCAGTCCAGTCATTGGAATCCTGCCTGTATGGGATTCGGATCTGAAGCGGCGTGATGACCAGCTGTTTCAGGTTCAAATTGACGTTTGCGGCCTGTTCCTCATTTGCCGGAAGCGGTTTGCTGTAAATGGCTTCGCTGGCCTTGCTGCCGTCTGCGTTGAAGTCAAAAGCCCAGGTTCCCGCTACTCTCTTGACCTCCTGCAAATAGGTCAGGTGTAGCTTGGCTCCCTTCCATTCCCGTTCCGGAATGGTGAAGGTCGATTGGCACAGCAAATCGTTACCGTCCGGGGGCAGGACCGCCCGGGACACGCTTTGATACGTGTGCGAACCGGAGGTGATCACCAGGTGGGGGTCCAGATCGCCTGGATCCTCAAGCGGTGACGTCAGGGCATACCGGATGGTCAATTGGTCGTTTTTCCGGACGATCGATTGGATCTCCACAGCCGCGAAGCCGCCTGAAGACGACGATGGAGCCAGCATGGAGCCTTCGGCAATATCTCCCTCAAGAGGCAGATCGTCATATTGGTAAAAAACCAGGTTGCTGGCGTCCAAGTGCATGCTCCGTTTAGACTTCTTCAGCTCATCCTGCAGCTCGAACATCCCTTTCAGTGTATCTTTTTCCTCATCGCGCTTGAGCAGAACGTTTGGCTTGGCATCTTTTCCCTTGGAATCGGACAGGGAGACGGATTCGAAATCGACGGCGTCATAATCCGGAAGGCCCGGAACCTGCATCGTAAAAAGCACATCCATCTGCTCGCCGTCAGTCACGACGCCGTGCAGCTTCATCGTTGTGCCCGACTGCCGGGCACTCAAATCCAGCGGCTCGCCAAAGCCGTGCTGAATGGCATTGTTCACACCCGGCCGTCCCCACAAGTCCCAGCCCGGGTTTATGGCTGCAAACACGGGAACGGCTACCGCCAGGAAGACCACAGCGGAAGCGGCCGCCGGAACCCACTTGCGGGTCACCGATGACCTTTTTACAGTTGAAGACTGGCCTGAACGCCGTCGTCCAACCTCTTCCTCGATCGTGCTCCACATCGCTTCAAAATCGGGAGCGGGCTCAGGCTTTCGTGAAATGGCCCGTTCCATCTGTTCCAAGCTGAATCGGTTCATCGTCGTTCTCTCCTTTCATGAGGGGGCAGGAGGGCTTAGCGATATATTTTCTCATGAGCGAAAGCCCCTTATTGATTCTGGATTTGACGGTCCCCAAAGGAACGCGGATCATATCGGCGATCTCCTGCTGGGACAGCCCGTTAATGTAACGGAGAATCATCACCATCCGTATGTTCGCGGGAAGCCGCCCGTACAGCCGGGACAGCTCCAGGGCCAGTTCCCGCCCTTCGACCGTTTCCTCGACCGAATGCGGGGCAGCCGCCAGATGCCGATAGGAAAAGAGCTTTTCCTTGATGACGCCCGCTTTCGAGCGGCGAAGCGAGTTTTTGCACAGATTGGCGGCGATTTGAATAAGCCAGCGCCGGATATCCTGAATAGAGCTCCGGTCCGCGAGCAGTGCCCGGATAAACGTCTCGTGGCAGAGGTCTTCGGCATCTTCCCTGCGCTGCATCATATAGTAGCAAAAGCTGTAGACATCCCGGTTAAAGGTCTCGAACAGCTCTTTGTCCGTCATTGCTTCACCTTCCTTGACATGCAAAGATCCATGGAACTGATGCCGGCCGGCGGTTGTTCCATCTGACCATAAGACAAACAACGCCGTGTTTTCGTTCATTATCTTATCATGCAGGAATGGAAAAAAGCGGTCTTCCGCATCATAAGCAGAAGACCGCTTTATTTTCCCAGGATCCTATATTACAGCTGTGCCGTCAAAATACCGGCAAACTGTTCGAGAAACTGCCGCTCATCTTGGTCAAACCGCCCCTTCAGCGGGCTGTCGATATCGAGTACGCCGATCAGGCGCTCTCCCTGGACCAGCG
The DNA here is from genome assembly GCF_038009285.1 of Paenibacillus sp. FSL R5-0378. Classification (NCBI taxonomy): domain Bacteria; kingdom Bacillati; phylum Bacillota; class Bacilli; order Caryophanales; family Paenibacillaceae; genus Paenibacillus; species Paenibacillus sp. FSL R5-0378. Next base: position 47,333 of record NZ_JBBPAY010000001.1, on the reverse strand, counting down.
GAACGACAATTTCGCTGTTCGAGGCGGCATCGCAGGCGATATGCCCGGGAAACTCATGCACGTCATCGACCACAATCGTTCTCCGCTCGGCTGCCGCTGTACCGCATACCCCTTTACCCAAAGGAATGCGGATGCAGGCCGGGAGCCCCTGAAACGGTCCGAGAACCAGCTCAGTTCCATCGAATAGATAGAAACCAACCCAATTTATGTCAGGAAGGAAGCTGTTCAGCAGGGCCGAGGCGTTGGCTAGATTGGCAATGGAGCTGGGCTCATCATGGATGAGCGACTTAAGCTGTTCGAGGACGGCTGCAAATTGGTCATTCCGGTTTCCTTCGTAGGGAAGGGCTTGAAACATGACGATCCACCTCATTTCTGTCTTTTAACCGTTGGTTAATTATAAAAGATAGTATACAGGAATTCCTTCCACGTCAAGTGAAATTCCTCCCTCTAAAAATCATGGTCATATCCTGTGAAGCCTGCTGATTCCGGCGTCCGGCATGGCTTAAACAGGGATTCTTATTGTTTCCCGGCAGCGGAAGAAGGGTAAACAATGGTAATGACAGGCTCATTTTTACAGGCGTTCGCCGGAAGGAGAGGAATCTATGCGTGCAGACGTACAAAATTTATTCATGAGTATCCACATGCTTTACCATGCCCATCACCATGACTTGACCATCCGTGATATGCAGCCCGTGCTGGAGGCGCACGGCTACAAGGTGGGGGAACGGGAAGTGAAGCAGCAGCTGGAGCGCCTGACCGAATTGAACTTTCTGACGGCTCACGGCGATGAATACAGCTTGACCGGAACGGGAATCGGGGAGTTCAAGGAAATTCAGGTCATGCTTCAGAAACTGTGCGGGGAAGTGCTGGCACCACTTGAAGAAACGGAGAGCGCGAATGCCGGTGCTTAACGCCCAGGCTTCCAAGATCAACTTCCTGCCACCTAGAATCGTTACCGCATCTTAGAATGGAGGGAATGAATATGCACAAATGGTTGACTACGGTTTTAACGACAAGCCCGGTGCGGGTGCTCGCGGCGGAGCTGCCCGATGCAGGGACTGAGCACAGCGCACATGGAGCATGGTATTGGTTGTCCTATGCGCTGGCGATTCTTGTGTTCGGATTTGCCATATATGTCATGATTGGAGCGCGTTTGAAGCGCCGGCTCAGTCGTTTGAAGCATACGCTGTCGGATGAATTGGTAAAGGTCAACGGCACCCTGGTAGCCGAAAAATCCTCGGAATTAACAGAGGAAAGAGCCGGCCAATATGCGCAGTCCCATATCCGCAGGCTGACGATTTTTGAGGGACCGGCTGAGATCGGATGTGGATGAACTGAGCGAGCTGGACGTTTCCGTATTCGACCTGAAGGGATTAAACCAAGCGATCAGTCATTACAATGCGGAGAAAATGAGCATCCGGGAAGACATTGCGGCAGAGGAGAGCAAGCAGTACAGGATGCGATAGGGCTGGCTGGCTTCATGTTCAGAAAATGGAAAAGCCCCTTGGTCCGAAGGAGAGGAGTCCGGAGTCCAAGGGGCTTTTTTGAGTTGTAATTAATGTTGTGAGATGGTACAGAAGTTTTACATATTAAATTCCGGCTGGGGAAGCCCCGCCTGCACAGGTTCTTCCACAAGCTCCTCGGCCTGTTCCGGCTGCATGGCAGGAACGGCCCCTTCCATCACATCGCGGACAAATTCCTGCACGGCTTTTTTATACAGCTCCGGGTTGACCCCCAGCGCATTGCCGTGGGAGGCTCCTTCAACGAGAAGAAGCCGTTTCATTCCTTCTTTGGCGGCAAACAGTTCCTCGCTCATCTCCGTCGGGATATAGCGGTCCCGTGTGCCATGGATAAACATGACGGGAACGGGGCTGTACCGGGCGGAGCGGACGGGGCTGACCTGATTCAGCGTAAAGCCTGCTTTCCGGAACAGTCTGCGGTCGACAAGCGGAAGGAACACAGCCGCGGGAATACGGTTCAGCGCCTGCATTTGATGATGCATCAGGCGCGTCAGATCGGAATAAGGGCAGTCGGCGATGACAAAGGCGGCGTCCGTGTGAGGCAGCGACAGGTATTCCAGCACGGTGCCTCCTCCAAGGGACATGCCGTGCAGGCCGACGACCGAGTCGCTGCCATACGTCGCGCGAATCCATCGGATCCAGGAGTCGATGTCGTGCTTTTCGTGGAACCCGTAGGTCGTATATTTGCCTTCGCTTTTTCCGTGCCGGCGCAGGTCGATCAGAAGCGTGTTGAACCCATCTTCCCGGAAAATGTCCATAAAGGGAATCGATGCCGGAAGCGAGGCGGTATATCCATGGACGAGAATGACGAAACGGTTGGAGCCCGAAGGGTGCGGTATGAGCATGCCGTTCAGTTTCAGCCCGTCATAGCTCGTAATTTGAACCTCTTCCTTGGGCAGCGACTCAAAGTAATCCTGCTTGAACAGCCCGACCTGCTCCATGGCTTGAAAGGTCTGCTCGTATGTGAGGGCCTTCATCTGCGTCATTTGATAAAAGGCGTAACGCGTAATTCCTATCGCGGCCAGGACAGCGGCAAAAACGACAATAACGGCAGTCTGCCACTCCATAATCTTCCCCCCCTTCTTTTCAAACAGTTACGGTAAAAGTAGTATCACCGGAACGTTTCAAGTCAACTCATATTTTCATGAAAAAACTCACTACGGGCTGTCATGTAATTGATTTTGTTACAATTTATTTAACAATTCCCGATTTGACCGGTTTTGGAAGCGGTTCTTTCTGGTCATCGGCGGGGGGAGATGCTAGAATAACCTAGAGAAGAAGTGTTAAGTAACTTACATTAAGGAAGAACTAAAGACCCAAATGCCAAGGCGCCTCAGCTTTAGTTCACAGGAAAGGAGACGTCAGGCTTCGTGAAACCGAAGAAGAAGCAAGTCAACACCGTGGCCCAACGTAAAGCCCAGCGGGCAGCGCAGGAGAAACGCATGAAGCGGATCATGTGGATTACAGGTGCATGTATCGTCGTGCTGGTCCTGCTGCTGGTGTTTATTCGGCCGCAATCCAAGGAAGCATCGTTTGATTACAGCTCGCTCCCGGTGCTGGGAAATCCGGAAGCCCCGATCAAGATCGTGGAGATGGGCGACTACAAGTGCCCGGCCTGCCAGTATTTCAGTCAGGACATCGAGCCGAGCCTGCAGAAGGATTTTATCGATTCCGGTAAAGCTGCGCTCTATTTCATGAATTACCTTATCATCAGTCCGAATGCGGACTCCAACACGGCTGCTCTGGCCGCGCAATCGGTGTTCCATCAGAACAAGGATGAATTTTGGAAGTACTACCACGTACTCTTCGACAACCAGCAGGATGAAAAAACCGAGTGGGCAACGCCAGAGTTCCTGGTGAAGCTGGCCCGCGACAATAACATCAAGGTGGATTACGATCAGCTCAGCAAGGACATCGAGGAGAAGACGTACCAGGATGAAGTGGACAGCCATATGGCTACCGGCAACAAGCTGGGCGTGAACAGCACGCCGACGCTGTACGTAAACGGCGAGAAGGTAGCGGAGAATGTCACGCTCGATTACAACGCACTCAAGAGCTATTTGGATAAAAAGTCGGCTGACACCGACAAGTAAGGGGAGTTTCGGATGGAAGGCAACCGTTTCATTGCGTTCATCAAGCCCTACAGCCTGTATTTTGCCTGGATCGTGTCCCTTATCGCCACGGGAGGCAGCTTGTATTTAAGCGAAGTGATGCACTACGAACCGTGCAGGCTGTGCTGGTTCCAGCGGATATTCATGTACCCGGAAGTGATTCTGCTCGGAATCGCCAGCTATAAAAATGACCGTAAAATCATTCCTTATGCGGTGACCCTCAGCGCGATCGGCGGCTGCATCTCGATCTATCATTATGCGGAGCAGAAAATTCCGGCGCTTGCCAATGCACTGCCGTGCAAGGTAGGCATTCCCTGCAATTTTGATTATTTGAACTGGTTTGGCTTCATTACGATCCCGCTTCTGGCATTGATCGCTTTTATTTTTATCATTGCGTTTCTGCTGATGGGAAGAACGGAAGCACAGCAATAATGGTGTAAAATACAGCGATGGACAAGCACTCCGGCTGCAGCCCTCCTTAAGGACACAGGGTAAGCGCCGGGGTGTTTTTTGCGTTCATATGGCAGAAACCGGGAGGGGAGGCGCTCTTGTGCTGCAGGGGGCAGGCGTTGTACATTGATAATATTGCAAAGTACATGAAGGGGGCGTTGGGATGAGCTATCAATGCAGCGGGAACATTCCCGAGCTTGAAGGGCCGCGGATCCGGCTCCGTCCGCTCGAGGAAGGCGACGCCCCGGCGCTGTATGCGTGCTGGACCGACGAGGAGGTGCGGAAGTACTCGGATCTTCCGGACCTGCCGGACGAAACGGCGGCAGCGGAACTCATCCGGCTGCTAAATCGTTTGGCGGCCACCGAGGATGGGCTCCGCTGGGGAATTCTCCTGCCGGAGGCCGGGATCATCGGCAGCTGCGGTTTGAATTGGTGGCAGCTGGAGGGTGCTTACCGGGGAGAAATCGGCTGCGAGCTTGCGAAGCCCCATTGGGGAAAGGGCTACATGCGAGAAGCGATCGGCCTGATGCTCGGATTTGGCTATCGGACCATGGGCCTTAACCGGATCGAAGCGCTGACCGATCCGCGGAATGAACGAGCCGTCCGTCTGTTCGGGTCCCTCGGATTCACGGCCGAAGGTCGGCTGAGACAGTACCGCCATACGGCTTCAGGCTTTCAAGATGCACTGCTCCATTCGCTGCTGCGTGAAGAATGGGAGCAGGCGGAGTATAACAAGTTTTAGATCAAGAAGGAGCGATCAGACGATGATCCTATCGTATCAAGGGGGAGGCTCGCCGCTGCACCGTATCGACCCGCTCAGCAAGCTCGTGGTCCTGCTATGCATCGCCGTGCTGACGATGCGTTTGCACACATCGGCAGGGCAGGCACTGCTGCTTCTGGCGGCCTCGTTCATGGCCCGAACGGCAGGCGGAGTCAGTTGGAGAAAGCAGTGGAAAGCGATGGCTTTCCTGATCGGTTTTGCGGTTCCGTACTTTATACTGACCCTGCTGACCGTACCCGGCAGCCATACCATTTGGCAGTTCGGCATGCTGCACGTCACGACGGAGGGAGCCGATGCGGCCGGTTCGGTGACGCTGCGCATGTTTACGGTGTTTCTCTCATCCTTTGTCTACATGGTCACGACCGATCCCGGCGATCTTGTCACCGCGTTAACCCGGCGGATGAGGGTTCCTTACCGGTTCGCCTTCGGCATTTCGATGGCGCTCACGTTTTTGCCTTTGCTTCAAGAAGAAGGGAGAAGCATTTCGGCAGCCCATCAGGTCAGGGGAGCAGCCCGCCCTAAGGGAGTCAAGCAGCGGTTAGGCTGGTGGAAGGTGTTTGTGTCCGCCATGTTGCATAATGCCGTGCGCCGGATTCAGCAGACTGCGGGAGCGATGGAAGCCAAAGGCTTTGGCGCATATCCCGAGCGTACGTTTTTAAGGGAGCAGCAGCCGTCTGCTGCCGGGCATATCACGGCGGTTGGGGCCGTGCTGATTACCGCGGCATTGTGGTGGTATATCCATATTGTTAACCTGTAATTTATTTTTAGGTTGACGTTTCGAATCCGATCATGCACAATAGCAGGGAGGCTAGGCCAATCGCAGGGAATTTGCGATGCGAGTCTTCAAGGGTGAGAAATCCCACCATTTTCCTGATTAGGAGTTGACATGAGATGGAAACTTTATCACAATCAAAGAGACGTGTTGTCCCGTTTACGACGCTGGACATCGTGCTGATGGCGATGCTGGCCACAGCGAACGCGGTATTGACCTTTTATTTATCTTACATTAATAAAATGCTGAACAGCCTGGGCGGGCCCGTGGCGACCTCTACCATCGTCGGCGTGTACATGGTGTACGGCCTGCTGGCCTACTACATTATCCGCAAGCCGGGAACTGCGGCGATTACATACGGAATCGGCGGCGCGATCCAGTGCTTCGTAGGCAATACGTACGGGATTGCGGCGAGCATCGTGGCGGCGCTGTGTTATCTGGTTGTGGCGGAGGCCGTATTTTTCCTGCTTCGTTACAAACGCTGGAATGCCGGTGCGATGATGCTGGTCGGCGGCGCGATGGTGCCGATCTGGTTCATTTGCGCGGCGAATATGTTTGGGTATACGTCCTGGAGCTTTCAGGTGCTGGCAATAACGATGGTGGTGCGGATCGTCAGCGGCATCGTGCTGTGCGGCCTGCTCACCAAGGTGCTCGGGGATATGCTTCAGCGGAGCGGACTGCTTAAACGTTTTGCCATTGGCAGAAAGGCTTCTGCGGATGCAGGGAACTTCCATTGAGCTGACGGAGCTTTCTTATTGGTACGAAGATGTGGAGGAGCCTGCGCTCCGCGGCGTGTCGCTCACGATTCCGGCCGGACAGTTTACGGCGGTAATCGGACCGGGCGGCAGCGGCAAGTCTACCCTGTGTCAGCTGCTTAGCGGCTATCTTCCGCGGAGCGGAGGCGGCCGCCGGGAAGGGAAGGTACGGCTGGACACGATTGACCCGGCGGAAGCTCCGATCGCTGAGATCGCCAAGGTGGCCGGCATCGTGTTCCAGGATCCCGACGCCCAGCTGGTGAGGGGCGTCGTCGAGGATGAGGCCGCGTTCGGGCCCGAGAATCTCCGCGTGCCGCCGGCGGAGATCGATTCCCGCGTGGCCGAAGCGCTGGCGGCGGTGAACCTGACCGCCCGCCGCCGCTCCCCGGTGCGCGAGCTGTCCGGCGGACAGCGCCAGCGCACCGCCATTGCCGCGGTGCTGTCGCTGTCGCCGCGGATGATCGTCTTCGACGATGCATCCGCCAGCCTCGACCCCGCGGCACAGGCGCAGTTCGTGCAGCTCTGCCGCAGGCTGCACGCCGAGGGCCGGACCGTCGTCACGGTGTCCGGCCGCTTCGACGATGCCGCGCGCGCTGCGGAGCGCGTCATCGTCCTGGACGGCGGCGCAGTCCTGCTGGACGGAGCGCCGCAGGAGCTGCTGCGCACCAGCCGGGACCGGCTGGCGCAGCTCGGCGTGCTGCCCCCGTGGGAGGGGGCAGCGGAAGCCGGCGGCCCGGCAGGTAGCCGCCGCGAGGTCCCGGAAGCCGGAGAGCATGCAGCGGAGCCGGCCGCCGGGCCCCTGCAGAGCGCCGGCATGTTGACGGCGCCGGCGCAGATGCCGCCGGGTGCGGATGGCCCCGGCGGTGACTCAGGTTCCGGACCGCTACTCGAGGTCCGGAACCTGAGCTACACTTATCCCGGAGGGCAGGAAGCGCTCCGGGACGTCTCGTTTGCGATGCATCCGGGAGCGTGGGGCATGCTGACCGGTGAGAACGGTTCGGGCAAAACGACGCTCACCCGCCTCCTGATGGGCCTGCTGCCGGTTCCTTCCCGTTCGGTATATTGGAAGGGGCGGGACGTATCCGGGATGCCGGTTCATCAGCTGGCCGGGGACATCGGATACGTGTTCCAGCAGCCGGAGCATCAATTCGTGGAGCATACGGTGTGGGATGAGCTCGTGTACGGCTTGCGGATTCGAAGCGGCTGGCGCCGGCGGCAAGCTGAACTGACGCCTGAGCAGACCGAAGCGGCCGAGGCGCTGCTTGCGGCTGCCGGGCTGAGCGGGCGTCGTCAAGACTCCCCATACCTGCTCAGCCAGGGTGAGAAGAAGCTGCTCAGCGTCATCGGCCAGCTGATCCAGCCGAAAGCCCTCTACATTCTCGATGAGCCCACTTCGGGCATCGATTACCGCGCCGCGCAGCGGCTGCTGAAGCTGTGCCGGGGTGCCGCCGCCCGGGGCGCTGCCCTGCTCATGATTACCCACGACCCCCGCCTGGTGGAGGAGGATGCTTCTTTCGTGCTCCGGCTCGATCAAGGCAAGGTCGAGGATTACCGGCAGTTGGGCCGGAATCACGGACTTATTCATGTACGATCATAGGCAGGAAGATTTCGTTTGACGACGGTCGAAGGATCGTCTACGCCTGAAACTTCACGCCCTTCTATTTTAATAAACCCTATGCATCCGCCCAGTCTGAAAAGCGGTCTCTTACCAGAGGCCATTTTTCGTGCACTGGGTGGATACGTTTCGTTATAAGGAAACTTTGTCAAAACGGGAGAAAGGATACAAATAACGTGAATCGATCTGAACAATTGCCTGGAAAGCAGAGCCGGAACTGGATTCTGGCCGGCATCCTCGTATCCACGTTCTTGTCGGCCATCGAAGGAACCGTAACGGGGCCGGCCGGTCCGGCCATCATCAGCAGCTTTGGCGGCATGAAGCTCCTCAGCTGGATTTTTACCGCGTACCTGCTGACCATGGCTGTATCCACTCCGATTTTTGGTAAAATCAGCGACCTGTACGGCCGCAAACCGGTATTTCAAATCGGGTCGCTGCTGTTTGTCCTGGGATCGCTGCTGTGCGGCTTCTCGCAAAGTATGGGACAGCTGATCGCGTTCCGGGCCATTCAGGGCATCGGAGCGGGGGCGGTCATTCCGGTCACTTTTACGATTATCGGGGACGTCTACCGGATTGAAGAACGTGCCAAAATCCAGGGACTCATCAGCTCGGTCTGGGGCATTGCCTCCCTGATCGGACCGCTCATCGGCGGATACTTTGTCGACTATTTGAATTGGCGCTGGATTTTCGGCTTTAACGTGCCGTTCGGGCTGCTGTCCATGTGGATGATCGCCCGCCATTTCCACGAGCAGCGGCAGGAGCGTGCCGAAACGCATGTCGATTTCGCGGGTGCCGGAACGTTTACGGTGGGGATGACGGCGCTGCTGTTTGCGTTGGCGACCGGCGGGCAGTTTTTTGCCTGGTCCTCGGTGTGGATCGTGCTCTGCATCGTGCTTGCGCTGGTTTTCCTGGCTGCCTTTATCGTGGTGGAGGCCCGGGCGAAGGAGCCGATGCTGCCGCTGAAGCTGTTCAGGATCCGCGACATTTCCGTGTCCACCGTCGCCGCCATGCTGACCAGCGCGCTGCTGATCGGCCTCACGACGTATACGCCGCTCTGGATTCAAGGGGTCATGGGCAAAAATGCCACGATGTCCGGGCTGACGATGGCGCCGATGTCGATCGGCTGGCTGTTCGGCTCCGTAGCGGGGAGCCGGCTCATTCTTACCGCCGGTTCGCGGAAAACGACGCTGATCGGCCTGGCCGGCATCGTGATCGGGGCTCTCGGGTTAGCCTGGATCGGCGAGGGGACGCCGCATTACGTGATTTTGATTTTTACCTTTATCTACGGCCTCGGCTTCGGATATTCCAACACGGTGTTCACGATTATTGCACAGTCCTCGGTCGGTTACTCGCTTCGCGGCGCGTCGACGGCGCTGAATACCTTTATCCGCTCGCTGGGCCAGACGGTCGGCGTCGCTGTCTTTGGATCGTTGATCAACTTGACGCTGGCCGGGCGGCTCGCCGATACTCCCGGGCTGGAGCGGGTCGGCCAAGAAGAGGTCAACCAGCTGCTGACTCCGGAAGGAAGCGCATCGCTTCCCAAGGAGCTGTGGAGCGAGCTGAGGCATATTCTTGAGGGGAGCCTCCATTCCCTGTATGTCGTGATGGCTGTCATTGCCGTCGTAAGCCTTCTGATCGTGCTCGGACTGCGAAATACGGTTCCTTCGGCCGGTCCGGAGGAAGAGGAGGAAAGAGCGCGGGAGGGCGCGAAAGTTTAAAACATCATAGCGTTGCTGTCGCAGCAAGGATTCTTCGATGTCCGGAGAATCCTTGTTTTTTTGGAATCTCTGGGCTCGCCAATACCGTAACATCGTCATTGTTCCAGCCGTCCTTTTCTAGTAAGATAATGGGAAAATCTTATGGGGGGATGGGCAGTGATTCAGTATCCGCGAATGGAAAAAGGGGCTGTCGTCGGTGTGACGGCTCCCTCCTCGGGCATAGAGCCCGGTCTGCACGACATGTTCCGCACGGCCGTCAGCCGTATGGAGGAGAGGGGCTATCACATACGTGTCGGGGAGACGGTCTGGACGCAGCACAAGGCCAAGTCGGCCCCGGCCAAGGTCCGTGCCGAGGAGCTGAACGAGATGCTCGGGGATCCCCAAATTGGTGCGATCATTCCTCCGTGGGGCGGGGAACTGCTCATCGAAATGTTGGACCGGGTGGACTTTGACCACATGCCGTCGAAATGGATTCTCGGCTATTCGGACCTCAGCGTCCTTCTTCTGGCCATTACCTTGAAGACGGGAATCGCCACTGCTCACGGGCTCAATTTCGTCGACCTGCGGGGGACGTATTCGGATCATACTTCGGCCATGTGGGAGGCCGTGCTGACGGCCAAGCCGGGCGATCGGATTGCTCAGCAGGCATCGGCCAAATACCAGAAGGAGTGGCGTCATGACGATCCGAGCCCGTGCGTCTTCCATCTGACGGAGCCGACGGTGTGGAAGACGGTTTCGGGCGGGCCGGAGTCAATGCAGGGCCGGCTGCTCGGGGGATGCGTTGACGTTATCCGCCATTTGATCGGCACGCCTTACGGGGATGTGGCAGCATTCCGGGAGCGCCATATTCCGGGCGAACCTCTCCTCTGGTATTTGGAGAACTGCGAGCTGAACACAGCCGATCTGCGCAGGTCTCTTGTTCAGATGAAGTATGCCGGCTGGTTCGAAGGCTGCGCCGGGCTGATGTTCGGCCGGAGCGCGGCCAACCGTCCCATGGAAGGATACACGGTGGAGGATGTATACCAGGAGCTGTCGGAAGAACTGGGCGTACCGGTCATTTACGATATCGACTGCGGTCACGTGCCGCCGCAAATGACGCTGGTGAACGGCGCTTATGCCGAAGTGAAGGCGGATGGCGGCGGAGGAACGCTGGTCCAGCATTTTAAATAAGCCCGCCGGCTGTAGATCGATTTCAGTCCCGGGACGTATGGATTATCAGGTGAACTTTTCATATAGTTAAATTAACAGGGTCGGGACGCAGCCGTTCCGATCCATATGGTTTTGGTGGCCTTTATTGATTTACATAAGCTCTATGGCTGAAACGGATTATTTTTGCTGGAGGTGGATCATGGAGCCTTTGCTGCCTGTGCTCGATGTGCATATCGAGGAAGCGGGATATGAAGAAGGACAGCCGCGCATTTGGGACGTTTCTTTTCAAGTGGCGCCCGGCGAGCTGCTGGGCGTCATCGGTCCGAACGGTGCCGGAAAAAGCACGACGCTGAAGACGCTGCTCGGTCTGCTGAAATACTCCAGGGCGTCCGTAACGATCGGAGGGGAGAGCGGGCGGTACGCCTACATCCCAGAACAGCCGGTATTTTATGACGATTTGACGCTCTGGGAGCATCTCGATTTGGCTGCGGCCGCTTACGAATTGGAATACGAGGCTTTTGTCCGCCATGCGGAGGAGCTGCTGGCTCAGTTCGGCATGAGCGGGGTGAAACATCAGCTCCCGGCCGGTTTTTCCAAAGGGATGAAGCAGAAAATGATGCTCATGCTCGGATTTCTGGCGGAACCCGATATTTATATCGTGGACGAGCCCTTCATCGGCCTGGACCCGCGGGCGACCAAGGATTTTCTGCGCCTTCTGGAAGAGGAGCGGGGCAGGGGCGCCGGCGTGCTGATGTCTACCCATGTGCTGGATACGGCCGAGCGGATCTGCGATGCGTTCGTGATGATCTCCGGCGGGCGAATGGTGGCCAAAGGGGATTTGACGGATATCCGCAGGACGGCCGGGCTGCCGGACGCCTCGCTGTTCGACTGCTTTGATGCCCTGACCTGAGACCGGATGCTTCGACGAGCCCAGTCTTCGGTAGGAACGAAGGGACCGGATGTTTCTTCGCAGACTGGCTGACATCCATGGAAAGGAGATGAACATGGCGGACTCAAGCAATACCGGTTATGCCTACCCAACCCCCGGGCGATTGTTCTGGCACCGGCTCCGGACCCACTGGAAGGAAACGATCGCCGTCATCCGGTCGGTGGCGGACTGGACGGTGCTCCTGTATATGCTGATTCCGGGCGCGCTGCTGGGGGGAAGGCTGTATTACGGTTTATGGAAGGAGCCGCTCCCGCAGTGGAGCAGCCATATGATATTCGGCGTTATTCCTGTATTTCTGTTATTGTGGCTGTCAGCGGGAAAAATGTTCCTTATGGTTCGGGAGGCCGACGTTCTCTTCATTCATCAGCGCGTGCGGTGGCTGCGCGGGCTGATGCTGAGGGGAGGCATTTACAGCATGATCGCCACAGCCCTGAAGGCGGGAGCGGGCTTTCTGCTGGTGCTTCCCTTTATGGTCCGCAGATATGGGATCAGTCTTGATGCTGCCTGGTGCTGGCTGCTCTTCACGGTGATGGCCGGCGGCCTGATGGTCTGGCTGAAGCATTTCGCACGGATCCGGGCTCACGGCTGGCGGAGATGGCTGCTGTATCTGCCCATGGTTGTGCTTCCGGCCGCGGCATACGTCATATTGTCAGTATGGTGGATAGACAGCCCGTCCTGGCTGGCTGCCGCTTCCGCCCTGCTGGCGGTGATCAACGTGCTGCTGCTCCTGGTGCGGATGAGAACTCGCGGCACAATTATGAACGATATCCAGGAAGAGCTGGTTCAGCGGACCAAACTGACCGGACTCGTGCTGAGCAGCGCCATGGACAAACCGCGGAAAATTCGCAGCAGACCATGGATTTTCCGGCGGTCCCAGCGTCTGTTCCGATCGACAACGCCGGTCCATCGCCTGGCCGGGGCATGCGTGAAGGCATATGTACGCCAGACGAAGCAGCTTACAGGATATGCGCAGGTTATGTCGCTCAGCGCGGCCATTCTGTTGACGCTGCCCCCCGGGGTGAAGATTCTGGTCTACGCCGCGCTTCATTTGCTGCTGGCTTACTGGCTGTATTTGAATGCAGCGGCCTTTATGAAGGAAGGCTTTGTTACGATGCTGCCCTGGGCGGACGAGGTGAAGCTGGGCGCCATGAAGAAGGCCGTGCGGATGCTGCTTGCGCCGTATGCGCTCGTGACGTCAGGGCTGCTGCTGTTCTCCATGCTGCCGGTCTGGGCAGCTGCGGTTGTGCTGATTCCGCTGGCGCTCGCAGCTGTTTGGATCACGGTAACCCTTCTTCAGTTGCTGATGCTGCGAAAGATATGATCAACAGCTCTGCTCCAAATATATACGTTCTTAATCTAAAAAAACGCCGGATCTTAGATCCAGGCGTTTTTTGGTAGGAAAGCATAACGTCACATCATTGCATCACAATCGTACGAATCGCGCAGGAGCTAAGATTCCAATATTTCGAGCGCCTGCCGGACGGTTTCCTCCACGATGTCTGCGGCGCTCTGGCCCGCTTTCAGCATTCTTGTCGCCTGCCCGGCCCATAGCGACATGTAACCGGCTTGATTCTGCCGGGCGGCCGCGTTCCGAATATCCCGGGTCGCCGTGTTCTGCGTCGGGAACGGCAGCGGCTCTACGCCGCTCTCGTTCCACTCCCGGACGAAGGCGTTGGCGATGCCCCGGGCGGGCCGGCCCGAGAAGGCCTTGGTCAGCACCGTGCTCTCTTCGGTGCTGGCAAGCAGCGCCGCCTGATAGGCGGGATGCGCACCGGATTCGGCTGCCGTCAGGAAGCGGGTGCCCATTTGGACCGCCTGCGCTCCCAGAACCATGGCGGCGACCATGCCGCGCCCGTCCATGATGCCGCCGGCGGCGATGACCGGGATGGACACCCGGTCGGCGATCTGCGGCACGAGGGCGAAGGTGCCGATGTTCGCCCCCATCGGGTGAGCATCGACGTTGAACGTGCCGCGGTGGCCGCCGGCCTCGCTTCCCTGGGCGACAACCGCATCGCAGCCGGCGCGCTCGGCTTCCAGCGCCTCCTCCACGGTGGTCGCCATGGCGACCACCTTCATGCCGGCCGTCTTGGCCAGCTCCATATGCCGCGGGGACAGCACGCCAAAAGCGGTGCTGATCACGGGAACGCCGGCTTCGAGCACTTCGGCGAACTGCCGCTCCAAGTGATCCGGCGTTTGGACCGCCTGAAGCGGGGCGGGCGGCAATCCCAGATCGTCCCGGATGGAGTCGAGCACACGCTGGACCTCGGCGGTCCGGCGATTGTCGTCTTCCATCGGGACGGTGAACAGATTGACCGCAAACGGGGCGCTTGTCCGCCCGCGAATGTCCACGATCGCTGCGCGGATCGCCGCAGGCTCCATGTAGGCCGCTCCCAGAGTACCGAGACCGCCGGCATTCGATACGGCGGCCACGAGTTCAGGCGTCGTGGGACCGCCGGCCATGCCCGCCTGAAAAATAGGGTAACGAATGCCGAATTGCCGGCAAAAATCATTGTTCAGCTCCATCCTCATACCGATCACCTCGAAATTGGATTATTAATGGTAACACGCTGCGTGCATGCCGGCGGTATAGCCGGTCGAGAAGGCGGCCGTAATGTTGTAGCCGCCGGTGTATCCGTGAATGTCGAGTACTTCGCCGCAGAAAAACAGCCCCGGCATCAGCTTCGATTCCATCGTCTTCGGATTGATCTCCTTCAGGTTGACGCCTCCGCCGGTGACAAACGCCTCCTCGATCGATTTGGTGCCGACCGCGCGGAAACGGAACTGCTTCAGGCAGGCGACAAAATCCCCCCACTGCTGCTTGGGCAGATGGGCGTAGGTCGCGTCCCCGTCCAGCTGGGATTTATCGAACAGCAGCGGAAGCAGACGATCGGGGATCTGGCCCTTGAGCACGTTACGGATCGCCTTTTTCGGCTCGGACGCGAGTTTGTCCCTAAGCAGCTGGTCGAGTGACGAAACGTCCAGATCCGGGAACAAGTCGATGGCCATTTCGACGTCGGGCGTATGAAACTTATTTTTGACCTGCCGCAGAAATTGGCTGCATCGCAGGGCGATCGGACCGGATACGCCGAAATGGGTAAAGATCATATCCCCGCGGTGCCCGATCACTTTTTTACCTTTGGGATTCCACACGGAGAGCTCCACGTCCCGCAGGGAGAGTCCCTGAAGCTCCTTGGACTGGATCCACTTTTCATGGGAAACGATAGGGACTTCGGTAGGGTACAGCTCGGTAATCGTGTGGCCGGCGGCCTCTGCCCAAGGGTAACCGTCACCGGTGGATCCAGTATGGGGCACGGATTTGCCGCCGGTGGCGACAATGACGCTGGGGGCTCTGTAAATATGGCCGGACTTCAGACGAACGCCTGCCGTTCTTCCATCCTCATAGAGCACCTCCTCAATCGGGCTGTCCGTTTTGATCTCCACGCCGAGCCTCTTCACCTCCTGAATGAGAGCGCCCACGACGCTGGCGGCCTTGTCGGATACCGGAAACATCCGCCCGTTGTCCTCTTCCTTCAGGGCAATGCCGAGCCCTTCAAAAAAGCTCATAATATCCCGGTTGTTAAAATGCTGGAACGCGCTGTACAAAAAGCGGCCGTTGCCCGGGATATGGGCGATCAGGTCATCGGTTTCTTTAGCATTGGTTACGTTGCAGCGGCCGCCTCCGGAAATGCCGAGCTTGCGGCCAAGTTTATTTCCTTTGTCCAAAAGCAGGACAGATGCCCCATGCCGGGCGGCCGAGACACATGCCATTAGACCCGCGGATCCGCCTCCGGCAACAATTACGTCATATCGGTTCACTGGTTAAACTCCTTTATTTTTACGTCAGTCTATTTTCCTGTTTCGTGTGTCCTTTTTTAGGATATATCAGGATATATTGTAATATCGTGTTGGCTGTGATTTAATCAAAAGGAAATCGTCTTTCATCATAAAACAGCGGTACATCTTCCTATTCCTTGTAGTCCGTTAAACCTGTAATGAATCGCTTTCACTCGAACGGCAAGAAGAACCAGCTGCAATCACTAAAGATTCGTATTGGGAACTACACATACCTGCCCTGGCGGGGAGGAGGGATTGGCGATTATTTACGCACTGAAAAACATTATAACACAGGTACTTATGGCCGGTTCCTTCGCTTTTCTCTTCCCAATGGGACTGGACAAATATGTCCGGGTTTTTAGGCGTAGAAAGCGAATGGAAGCCATGGATTTTGATCTTGTCATTATTTTGTCCAGCGCTCTGACGATTTTGCTCTGCTCGATGTTTTCCACCTCCATTTTTAACTACATTCCATTAAACCTGGGCATTCTGCCGCTGTTTATCGGGATGCTGTATGGAGGATATAAGACGGGCCTGCCTCTGGCGGGGCTGTGCCTTCTGTGCGACTTCATATTTAATCCCAATTGGACGGTACTCGGTTTGTTTCTGCATACCGGATTACCGCTATACCCTCTTCTGATCTGGATGTCCCCAAAGTTCCGGAAAGGGCCGCTCACGGAGAAGATCAACAAGCTGTGGCTGTGCCTTATGCCTGCGATGCTATTGATCACGGCCGCCCCGATTATCGAATCTCCCAACCTGAATTTAACCGATGCAGGGCTGGTGCTGATCGTTCTCTTCTATATATTAACCAGTATGTTCACCGGGGGTACTCTGGTGTATATGATTGAATTTGCTCTGGAGAAGCTGCGGCTGAAGGAGCAGGTTATGGGCATCTCCGAGAAATATCTCAGGGAAGAGGAGA
This sequence comes from Paenibacillus sp. FSL R5-0378, assembly GCF_038009285.1. Classification (NCBI taxonomy): domain Bacteria; kingdom Bacillati; phylum Bacillota; class Bacilli; order Caryophanales; family Paenibacillaceae; genus Paenibacillus; species Paenibacillus sp. FSL R5-0378. The sequence goes on along the minus strand of NZ_JBBPAY010000001.1, from coordinate 30,754 downwards.
AGCTGCAGCAGGTCATCGATGCTACGCCCATTTCAATGGTTTCGGTCGATCATGCCGGCAATATTACAAGCATCAACGACACGATGATGAACCTGGTCAAGACGAAGGACCCCGACCTTACTAAGCAGGACGTGCTCGGCTACCCTGTCACGATGTTCGTGGATATCATGGGTCAAGACTACATCAACTATCGGATCGTTCAGGCGCTTCAGGGCAAGAAACTGGGCAATGAGCTGATCCGTATCGGAACGCATAACTACTACATAAGCACATCACCATTAACGAATACACATACAGGTGCCATTATCGGAGCGGTCCTCGCTTTTCAGGACGTGACCGAGCTGGCGAGGCTGCGAAGCGAGCTGGAGAATGTGGAAAGACTCAGCCTTGTCGGTCAGATGGCGGCCAGCATCACCCATGAAATACGCAATCCCATGGCCGTCGTCCGGGGCTTCCTGCAGCTGATGAAGGAGAAGAGCCCGGAAGCGCTCGACCATTACTACCGGATCGTCATGGAGGAACTGGACCGGGCGAACGGTATTATCAACGACTTTTTATCCCTTGCCCAGAACCGTATCGCCGAGAAAGAACAATGGCATCTGCATACGATCATCAGCGATTTAAGCCCGCTGTTGTGGGCGGATGCGAATCTGCGCGGACAGACGATCGAGCTGATCCTGGACGAGAAGGTCCCGGAGCTGAGCCTGAACGCCAAGGAAATCAAGCAGCTGGTGCTGAACCTGTCGCGCAACGGCATGGAAGCCATGGAGGAAAAAGGGCAGCTGACGATCGAGACGAGGCTGAACGACTCCTTTGTGGAGCTGATCATCAAAGATACGGGAATGGGGATCGCCAAGAGCAGGCAGGAGCGGCTGTTTGAGCCGTTTTTTACGACCAAAGCCAAAGGTACCGGGCTCGGTCTTGCCCTCTGTCTCAGCATCGTGGAGCGCCATCACGGCAAAATATCGGTAGAATCGGAGGAGGGAAAGGGGACGGCTTTCACCATTCAGTTCCCCGTTACGGATTCGTGGGCGGGAATGATCTGACAGCCCGCAAGGCCGCTGCTTCTCTTGATTTCGACCCTTATGGATGTATAATAGGAGTATTAACAGCGGATGTTGTTATGAGCTTGTCCATTGATATTTTGTATCCAAGGAGTGATAGGGAATGGCCATGTCTTTTGACAGATATATGAAGGATATGATTCAACCGATGCGTGACGAACTGACGCGCCTCGGCATTAAGGAACTTAGAACTGCGGAAGAAGTGGAGACTCACCTTCCGGACGCGCCAGGCACCACGCTGGTTGTCGTTAACTCGGTGTGCGGCTGTGCCGCCGGCCAATGCCGTCCCGGCGTAGCTCAGGCTTTGCAGCATGACATCGTGCCTGACAATCTGTTTACGGTATTTGCCGGACAGGATAAAGAAGCGACCGCGAAAGCACGCGAGTATTTCGCTCCGTATCCGCCGTCTTCTCCATCCATCGCCCTGATGAAGGACGGGGAGCTTGTTCATTTTATTGAGCGTCACCAAATCGAAGACCGTTCGGCTCAAGAAATTGCCGACGATCTGATCGAAGCGTTTGACCGGGTGTGCCGTTAATCGGCGCACCTCGTACATAATGCCCCGGGTATTCGGACATCCGATACGTACGGGGCTTTTGTGTTTGCAATCACACCGTATTTAATCGACTATTCTGTTCAAGAGAGGTGCTTATCGTGAGTTTGCAGGAAGAAATTATTGCGGCCCTTGGCGTGAAGCCGGCAATCGATGTGGAGAGCGAAGTCCGGAAAAGGGTGGATTTCCTGAAATCCTATGTGAAGAGCGCGGGGGCGAAGGGACTGCTCATCGCCATCAGCGGGGGGATCGACAGCGCCGTGGCGACCGGCCTGTGCAAACGGGCGACCGACGAGCTCAGCGAGGAGGAAGGCAAGGAATATATGACGCTGGGCGTGTTCCAGCCCTATGCGGTTCAGGAGGATATCGAGCACAGCTACGCGGTGGCGGAAGCTTTTAACCTGAAATATAAGGCCGAGACCAATATCGAGGATGCCGTCGGCGAAATTGCCTTGGAAGCGGAGCATGGGCTCAAGCAAATTGGCATCCACCGCCACCTGACCCCGCAGGGCAAAGGGAACATCAAGGCGAGAACACGCATGGTGATGCAGTATGCGCTGGCATTTGACCTGAACCTGCTCGTCGTGGGAACGGACCATGCTTCCGAAGCCATTACCGGCTTCTACACGAAGTGGGGCGACGGTGCGGTGGACATTACGCCGCTCAGCACGCTCAACAAGCGTCAGGTCCGCCAGCTGGCCGGCTACCTTGGCGTGCCGCAGGCGATTCTGGATAAGGCGCCTACCGCCGGTTTGTGGGAAGGCCAGACGGACGAAGGCGAGCTCGGCATTACTTATGACGAGAACAGCGACTATCTGGAAGGCAAGGAAGTGAGCCCTCAGGCGAAGGAGCGCCTGGAGAGCTACTATAAGCGTACCGCACATAAGCGCAATTCGATTCCGGGCATCTAAGCTGACTCCGGAGAATCAAGGGCAGGCCGCAAACAGCGGCCTGCTTTTTTTTGACCTCATATCGGGCGTAGCTATGCCGTTCTCCATCCGTTTGGTTGCGAAAAGTGCTGAATTGTTGAAGAATGAACCATTTTCGGGACGGAGCAGGCTCCCTACAATAATAAGAGAACGGCTCTCCGATTCATCCGGTCATTTGATCACGCGTTCCATGGCGGGTTCACTTAAGGCAGGTGGGGCTTCTTCTTTGGTGAAAAGAACGCTACTCGCATGCATCCGTTTCCAGTATAATGATGATGCTTTTAGACATGTTCTGACAAAGATCTACGTCTTGCTGATCCATGACTTTAAAAATATGCGTAAGGTGTGAACTGCCGTGCCCAGAAATACATTATTCCGTAAAATGGTGCTATTGCTCGTCATGATGCTTGTTCCGATCGTGGGCCTTTACTTCTATTCCAACCGTACGAGCACGGAAGTGCTGGGGACGGAGCTCAGCCAATCGAGCGCCAACCAGCTGAACTTTTTCCAGACGCAGGTCAACACGAACATCGAGCGCTTTTCCTTGTGGCCGACCCTGCTGATCCAGGATCCCGATATTTTCGGATTTAAGGACGTTTTTTTGAACAGTGAGTATTTCAATCTCGACATGATTAACCTGGTGAAACGGATCCAGACGAAGCTGAACATTCAGGAAAGCTCGTCAGACTGGAAAACGAAGCTCTACATTTTTTCCCCGTCGCTGGGGCGGATGGTGTCGGACAACGACGTGGAATCCTACGATAACGACGATTTGAAGAAGCGGATGAGGCCCGGCTGGCAGGTGAAAAAGATGGGGGAAGGGGACGAGGCGTATTATTCGTTCTCCTTGTTCACGGCGTATCCGTATTCTTCCTTCAGCCATCCCGAAGACGCCAATCTGATCATCGAGCTGCAGTTTGACAGCAGCAATATCCAGAACATGCTGGACAAGTTCAAAAGCGACGGGCGGCGCGACCCGATCTACTACAGGCCGGACATGGGCGTAATCTATAACCGGTCGGCGGACCGGCCGCTGACAGACTCCATCCTGCGGCAGCTTCGGCAGGAGCCGCTGAAGAAGGCGGAGAACCGGAGGCTCGAGCTGGACGGCGAGACCTATCTGGTCAACATCGCCGCTTCGGACACCACCGGCTGGTACCTGATCGACTACGTGCCGCTGAAGGAAATCGTTGCGCCGATCGAGCAGTCGAACCGGCTGTTTTATGTTTCCGTCGGCTTGACGCTGCTGCTCAGCTGTCTGGCGGCTTATATGCTGTATGCCCAGGTCCAGGTTCCGGTGAAGCGGCTCGTTTTGGCGTTCAAGAAGCTGCAGCACGAGGATTATTCCGTCCGGCTGGAGGCCAAGGGCAACAATGAATTCGGCTTCGTGTTCCAGCGCTTCAACTCGATGGTCGGGCAGATTCAGGAGCTGTTCGAGAACGTGTATATGGAGCGGATCCACGTCAGGGAGGCGCGGCTGAAGCAGCTGCAATCGCAGATCAATCCGCATTTTTTCTACAACTGCTTTTCCTTCATTTCCAGCATGGCGAAGCTCGGGAACATGAAGGCCGTGGTGGCGATGGCCCACAACCTGTCGAACTATTACCGATACACGACACGGCAGGAGAGGGATGTCGTTCCGCTGCAGGAAGAGCTGGACTTTGTCCGCAGCTATTTGGAGATTCAGAAGATGCGCAAGCCTCAGCTCGAATTTGCTGTTGATATCCCTGAGGTGATGCGCAAATGGGAAGTACCGCTGCTGGTCGTCCAGCCGCTGGTGGAGAATGCGGTGCTGCATGGAATCGAGCCAAAGTCCGGTGCAGGCAGCGTGCGGATCGCCGGTGAAGTCGGTCCCGGTGAAATGCGGATCATCGTCGAAGATGGGGGCCGCGGCATGACGGAAGAGCAGATGGAGGGGCTGCGCCGTTCCCTGACCCTGCCGATGAGCCAGGATATGGGCTGCGGGCTGTGGAACGTTCGGCAGCGCATGCTGATCCATTACGGCGACACCGCCGGGCTCCGCTTCGCAAAGTCCGGTCTGGGCGGCGTCCGGGTAGAGCTCCACTGGCCCATTGAGCATACCAATATACGAACGGGCAGCAGGTAAGGGGGAACATAGAATGATTGAAATTTTACTAGTGGATGACGAATCCTATGTCACCGAAAGCATTAAAGCCACGATCCCGTGGGACGACTTGGGGATTGCCAAGGTTTATCAAGCCGACTCGGCCGAGGCGGCTCTGGCCGTTCTGTCCGAGCAGTCCATCGATATCGTCGTATCGGATATTCGAATGCCGGAAACCGACGGCCTGCAGCTGATTGAGCGGATTCAGCAGGACTGGCCGCATATCCGCTGCATGGTGCTGACCGGATATTCGGACTTTCAATATGCGAAGAAGGCACTGCAGCTGCAGGCTTTTGATTATATTTTAAAGCCCGTGAACGACGAGGAGTTCATTCTCAGCTTGTCGAATGCGATCGAATCTTTGAAGGACGAGTGGGAGGCGGCGGAAAAGGTGCATCAGTTAATGTACGCCATCAAATCGGATTCCGGCGTGCTGAAAGCAAGCCTGATGCACGATCTGGTGCTGGGCCGGACCTGGTCGCACCGGACTGTGGCGGACAAGCTGGCCCAGTACGAAATTCCGCTGCAGGTCGGCGAACCCGCCGTGCTGCTGCTCGTCCAGCTCGGACGGCAGTTTGCCCATTACGACCACCATTCGATGGCGCTGATGGAGTACGCGGTGGGAAACATCGCGGAAGAGACCCTTGCGGAGGCGTTCCATGTGTGGGGCTGCAAGGCGCCCCATGACTGTCTGGTGCTGGCGGCCGCGCTGAAACCCTCTTACCGGGAGGGCATCGAGCTGCTGCCGGATTTTGAGAAGCGCCGCAAAGCGAAGCTCCACGGGCTTGCGGAAAACTTCCGCACGCAGGTGAGCAGTTACTTGAAGGGCGATATCACGCTGGTCATCACCGACTGGTTTCCGTTCCCGGACGGCATCGCCCAGGCTTACCGGGCCGGTCTCGGCTCCTTTATGATGTCTGGCGGCGAGTCCGGGGGCATCCTGTACCTCGATGACGTACGGTCGCAGCCTGTCAGCCCGGTCCAATCGATGGAATCGCTGTATAAGCCGCCGACGCTGATACACCTGCTGGAATCCAAGCAGTGGGATGCCGCGCGGAACAAGCTTGACGAAGTTTTTGCCGATTTGGAAGGGACGAGCTACTCCCGTGAGCATCTGTACGAGGTGTATTTGCTGATGACGAATGCGTTCATGTATATGGTGCACAAGCAGGGCCAGTTTGCCTATCAAGTCGACCAGTCGGGCTTTGACCTTGTCCATGACCAGGGAATGATTCTGTCGCTGGACAAGCTGCGAAGCTGGGCCTTGCGGATGCTGGACAAGCTCCGGACGGAGCTGTCGGCCAGCGATCAATATACGCGCAGCTACATTATCCACCAAGTGCAGGAGCTCGTCTCCCGCGATCTGGGGCAGGACACGTCGGTGAAGACGATTGCCGACAAAGTCTTTTTGCATCCGGTCTATTTGTCCAAAATCTATAAAGCCGAAACCGGCGAGAGCCTGGGCGATTATATTATCCGGATGCGGATGGAACGTGCGCTCTATCTGCTGAAGAAGACGAACAAAAAAATATACGAGATTACCGCCGAGCTCGGATACCAAAACCCACAGTACTTCAGCAAAATGTTTAAGAAGCATTACGGGCTAAATCCAAACGAATTCCGGGACCAGTAACAGGTTGCAAAAGGTGCAGAAATGTTCGGAGAATGACATAGGACGCCGATTGGGGCACCTCTATAATGAAACATGTAGAAGAAATATAGATTTAAGGGGGAGCGACATGAAGGCATATACGAAAAAGGCATTGACGCTTGCATGCAGCCTGGTGCTGGTCAGCGCGCTGTTCACCGGATGCTCGGGGTCCAAAGGAGGAACTTCTGCGGATTCGGCCCAGAACCCGCCGGCTGCAGCCGAAAATGAAAACGCTTATAAAGACAAATACGACCCGCCGGTGACGATCAGCACGGTGTGGGGTGTCGATCCGGAGCTGAAGTTCAAGAACGGAGAGTCGATCGAAAATAACGTGGCTACCAAGTGGGCCAAGGACACGCTGGGCATCGAGATCAAATCGCTGTGGTCGGTGACCGACACGAACGGCGCATTTGCAACCAAGCTCCGGCTGGCGATGTCTTCCGGCCAGGAAATGCCGGATGTGGTCACCGTCGGCGATGCGCAGCTGGCGCAGGACCTGATCGATTCGGGCATGTTCCAGGATGCGGGCGCGCTGTTCGACAAGTATGCCAACGACACGTGGAAGCAGGCGATCGATCAGGACAAGAACGTATGGAACCCCTATATCCGCGATGGCAAAAGAATGGGCATCCCGGTGCTCGATTACGCCTACAACCACGATTATTTGCTGTGGATTCGCCAAGATTGGCTCGACAAGCTGGGACTTGCCGCGCCGAAAACGATCGATGAGCTGGAGAAGGTCATGGACGCCTTCAAAAACAACAATCCGGACGGTCTGAAGCCGGACGAGGTCATCCCGCTGAGCATCGGATTCAAGACCACGATGAATACCTGGATGGGTGATCCGTCCTGGATCTTCGGCGCCTACGGCACCATCCCGCAGCAGTGGAACAAAGGCGCGGACGGGAAACTGGAGTACGGCTCGATCAACCCGGGTATGAAGCCGGGGCTGCAAAAGCTGAACGAATGGTTCACCAAAGGCTATATTCCGAAGGAAGCGGCGCTCTGGGATGAGAACAAGACGTCCGAACCGGCCGTCGCCGGCAAAGCCGGAATCATCCCTGGACCTTACTGGATGAGCGGATGGCCGCTGAGTGACACAGTGAAGAACGTGAAGACGGCGGTCTGGAAGCCGATTGCCCTGCCGGCTGGGCCGGACGGAAAAGCCGGGCGCCACGGCACCCTGTTCACGAACGGCGTGACGCTGATCAACAAGGACATGAAGCATCCGGAAGCGTTCTTTACCTACCAGAACTACATGTTCGACAATTTGGCCAATTCCCAGCCGGGAGGCGTGTTCGACAACGGCCTCTTCAAGGGATACGATTACGATCTGGACGCCAGCGGCAAACCGCTCCGGTATGAGGACATCCCCGGCGGATTCGTGAACAGCCTGCGCTACCTGCTGGTGCGCGACGGGGCCCGGATTCCGGACGCGCAGATGAAGGCGCTGCTGAACCTGGCGGACGGCAAGGAAGCGACAACCCGCCTGGAAAAAGAAGTGAAGCTCAACTACGGTCTGGATACGCCGGCAGCGGCCAAGGTATTGATGTCCCAGAAGGACATTGCTTATCCGAACCTGTACACCGGCCCAACCACGGCAACTATGAAATCCAAGCTGGACTATTTGAATAAAATCGAAAATCAGACCTTTAACGAAATTATCTACGGCAAGCAAGGCGTGGATGCGTTTGATAAATTCGTCGAGACCTGGAAGTCTTCGGGCGGCGACCAAATGACAAACGAAGTGAATGATTGGTATTCCAAGCTGGGGCAATAACCGGCGCACAGAAGGGAAGCGGCATGCTGAGGCATGCCGCTTTTTTGCTTCCGTCTGCGAAGCCTATTGGCGAACCTCGCGAATTTTGACTTTGGGAGAGAACGCTTAAGTGAACACCCCTTCGCATGGTTACGTGTTATAGAATGCCAAAATACAACATATGATTAAACAGACTTGTGCTCTCTACTGGCAGGCATGGTGGGATATTTCATCAAAGGGGGTGGCGGCATGTGGGTTAAACCCGATTTTGAAGTCATAGAGGTTTGTGCAGAGGTTACCGCATACGCTTATCAGAAGTGACGAACCATGCCGGAGCAATCCGGCATCTATTTTTTTGAGGGGGGCAGAAACATGCTGTTGAAGGTGCTGGGATCGGCGGCGGGGGGAGGCTTCCCGCAGTGGAACTGCGGCTGTCCGAACTGCCGCCGCGTGCGGATGCAGGATCCCTCATTACGTGCCCGGCTGCATAATTCGCTGGCCGTCAGCGATGATGGCTGCGATTGGGTTCTCATCAACGCCACGCCGGATATCGGTGCACAGATCGAGGCCCATGCCGAGCTTGCTCCGGGTTCCACGATCCGGCATACGCCCATTTCAACCGTGCTGCTGACGGACGGGGAGCTGGATCATACGATGGGCCTCCTCCACTTAAGGGAGTCTTCGGCAATCGACGTTTACGCCGCAGCTCCCATATTGGACGCCCTGATGGAAGCCTTCCCGGTCAGGCAAATCCTGAAGCCCTATGCTTCATACCGGTGGCACGAAGTCCGGCCGCAGGAATCTTTTCCACTATTTGGGGGCAGAGTAATGGTATATCCGTTCTTCCTGGGCTCCAAGCCGCCGAGGTATGCGTCGTTCCTTCGGGATCCCGATACGGATGGGGCGCCCACATCCCCTTGGGTCGTCGGCTACCGCATGGTAGACCAGCGGACCGGAGGGACTGCTGTATACGCGCCCGGTGTCGAGTCCTGGTCGAACGAGCTTCATACCCAATTGGAAGCAGCCGACTGCGTCCTTGTGGACGGCACCTTTTGGCATTCGGATGAGCTTCGGCGGCTGGATATTTCCCGATTAGTGGCATCCGATATGGGGCATGTCCCCATTGCCGGACCGGGTGGAAGCCTGGAGCACCTTTCCCGTATATCGGTTGGGCGAAAAATTTACATCCATATCAACAATACCAATCCGATCCTTGACGAGGCTTCTGCGGAGAATCGCAGCCTTCGGGAGCTGGGGATCGAGGTCGGTTATGACGGATTGGAATTGGAGGTCTAACATGAACCAGCATTTGCTCTCGAACGAAGAATTAACGATGAGGCTGCGCCAGGTCGGGGAACAGCGCTATCACGACAAGCATCCTTATCACGTACGCATGCATGAAGGAAAGCTGAGTCCCGAGCAGCTTCGGGCTTGGGTGGCGAACCGGTTTTATTATCAGAAAAATATCCCCGTCAAGGATGCCATCATCCTTTCGAAGCTGCCTTCCAGAGAGGAGCGCCGCCACTGGATACAGCGCATTGTGGACCATGACGGAACGGAAGGGAGCGAGGGAGGGATCGAAGCCTGGATCCGCCTTGGCGAAGCCGTCGGCATTCCGAGAGAGGAGATGCTGGATGAGCGCCATGTCCTTCCCGCCGTCCGGTTTGCGGTCGATGCCTACGTGAATTTCTGCCGCCTGCAGCCGTGGCTCATTGCCGTAGCTTCCTCTTTGACGGAATTGTTCGCTCCCGTCCTCATCTCCCAGCGAATCGCCGTGTTTGAACAGCTGTATCCATGGATCCGTCCGGAAGGACTGGAGTATTTCCAGGCGAGGCTGCATCAGGCACCGCGTGACGCGGACCACGGTCTGGAACTCGTTTTGCGTGAATGCAAAGACCGCGGCGAGCAGGAGCAGGTCATATCCGCCCTGCACTTTAAATGCGATGTCCTCTGGGCCATTCTGGATGCGTTAAGTCTGGCGTATCCCGATGCGGAGGCACAGCGATGATCGCTTGGGGGCAGTCGGAGCAGCTCAGGCTGCGAAGTCCCGCACGGCTGAAGTTCGATAAAGCCAGGCAAACCGATATGCTCCTGCTCCCCGAACGCGTCGTCAACCTGAATCCGACGGCCGGGGCCATTCTTTGGCTGTGTGACGGGACACGGTCGGCTCACCAAATTATCGGGGAGCTTGAGGCGAAATACAATCAATCCAATCTGCAGGAGGATGTTCTCGAGTTTCTCACGCAAGCCATTGAGCGGGGGTGGATCGAAAAGTGTCCGTAAGCATACCGTATGCCCTGTCGGCGGAAATTACCCACCGGTGCCCCCTTCACTGCGCCTACTGTTCGAATCCGGTAGAGCTCGCCAAAAGGGAGCATGAGCTGAGCACGCAGGAATGGATCAGAGTATTCACGGAAGCCAGTGAGCTTGGGGTCGTGCAGCTTCACCTGACAGGCGGCGAGCCGCTCATGAGACCGGACGTGGACCAGCTGATCCGGCAGGCCCGTGAACTGGGCTTTTTTGTAAATGTCATTACCAGCGGGGTTGGCGTGACAGAGAAACGCATGCAGCAGCTGGTGGACGCGGGGGTCGACAGTATGCAGCTCAGCGTACAGGCGTCCGAGCCAGGCCTGGCGGATGCGATTGCCGGCTCCCGGGCACATGAATTCAAACAGAAAACGGCTGCCTTGATCCGGGAGGCGGGGATCCCCTTACATATGAACGTGGTCCTGCACAGGCAAAATATCCACCTCGTAGAGGAAATCATCGAGATGTGTGTGTCATGGGGAGCCGTTCGGCTGGAGCTGGCGAATACCCAATACTACGGCTGGGCGCTGCTTAACCGCCAGCATCTGCTGCCGACCAGAGCGCAGCTCGCGGCGGCTGAGGAAGCTTTTTTTCGGGCCAAAGCGCGCTTTGACCGCCAGATTGAACTGATCTGGGTTCTCCCGGATTACTATGAGGATTTCCCAAAACCCTGCATGGGCGGGTGGGGCGAAATTTCGATGACGGTGACGCCCGACGGAACCGTGCTGCCCTGCACCGCGGCATCCAGCATTCATACCTTGACCTTCGAATCCGTTAAAAAGCGGAGCCTCGAATGGATATGGCGGGAATCCGCAGCATTCAACAGCTTCCGCGGCTTCGACTGGATGGCGGAGCCCTGCCGGAGCTGTGAACACCGTTTCCGCGATTTCGGCGGATGCCGCTGCCAAGCTTACCTGTTGGCCGGCGACGCGCGGCAGGCGGATCCTGTCTGCCAGTGGTCGCCTCATCACGAACTGATATCCGATATTTTATCTTCCCTCAATCAAGACCACGATGAACCATCCGTTACTGTGCCTCATCGCCCTGTGCCTTCTTATTCCTATCGCGGCAGGTTCAAGAAGAACGGAGGAATGACCGGTGACCATATTTGACGCCCACTGCGATGTGCTGAGCAAACTGCTTGAGCATCCGCAGCTGGATTTTGTGCACGAACAGGATTTGCTGGATGTCACGCTGGAACGCATGCAAAAAGCCGGCATCGGGTTCCAGAATTTTGCCGTCTACTTGCCTGAGAAGTATGCCGGAGAGTTTCGTTATGTGCTGGAGAGCATTGACCTGTTTCATGAGAAGGTGCTCGCAAGCGGCCCCATCCATTTTATCCGGTCCAAGGAGGACCTCGAATACGCAGAGAAGAACGGGCTGACCGGGGCGCTGCTATCGCTTGAAGGAGTCGATGCGCTGCAGGGAAACCTGGCCTATGTGCGGATCCTGCATCATCTGGGCGTCCGGAGTATCGGCATCACCTGGAATTACGCCAATTGGGCGGCGGACGGCGTCATGGAGTCCAGGAGAGCGGGATTGACCGAGAAAGGCCGGCAGCTGATTCAGGAATGCAACCGTCTGGGCATGATCCTGGACGTGTCCCATCTCTCGGAAAAAGCGTTCTGGGAGCTGGCGTCGCTGTCCGCGAAGCCGCTTATCGCCTCCCATTCCAATGCCGGCAAAATATGCCCGCGCCGCAGAAACTTGAGCGATGAGCAGATTGGCTCCATCATTCGGGCGGATGGAGTCATCGGGGTCACCTTTGTGCCGCCTTTTGTCCATGCGGAGGAACCGGTAACGATGGAACGGCTGCTCGCGCACATCGACCATATCTGCTCTCTTGGGGGCCGCCGGCATATCGGGCTGGGATCGGATTTTGACGGTATCCGTGAAAAGATCATCGGTCTGGAGCATGCGGGGAAATATCATGATCTGGTCAATTTACTGCAAAAGCATTACAGCGAGGAGGACGTGGAAGGCTTTATCTGCGGCAACTGGTATCGTTTTTATTTGAAGCACCTGCCCGCGGCGACCTAATGTCTGCTTCCTGCAGCTTTCCACAAGCCATAAATCGAAAAAAGGGAGTTCCATCCTGGGATGGGCTCCTTTTTTGTTTGGTCTTAGGATACCGTAATCGTACCCGTCATATTGTCGTGGCCTGAGCCGCATTGGATCGAGCAGTTGAAGTCGTAAGTCCCGGCCTTGTCTACGGTAAAGGTGGCCGTTTGTCCGTCCTGCAGATTGACGTTCAGGTCAGGAATTTCGAAGCCGTGTACGCCATCCGCGTTTTTAAAGGTCAGCTTGACCGTATCGCCGGCTTTCAGATCGATATTGGGCGGGTCGAAAGCGAAGTTTTTCGCCGTTACGGTAATTTCTTTGGTTTGTCCGCCGCCGGTGGACGGGGCTGTATTGTTGGCAGGCGGAGCCGCCGTACCGTTATTGCTTTTGCCGCATGCGCTTAATACCAATACGATCGAGAGCAGCGCTATCGTAAAGATCAAACGGAATTTCGGTTTCATCGTCGTCCTCCTTGAATGCAAATCTGGGTGGTGTGATTCTTCTCCTTCAAGATGACCGATTTGAGCCGCTTTTATACCTGCATGACATCAGCCGGAAATGCTGCTTGGGTGCAAACCAGGTGCATGTACGAAGGGCTGTATATTTTTTCTGCATGATTTTTGGTCTTGCTGGAAATATTACGTTACAACGCTTCTAATGAAAAAATGAGGAGATCGTTCCAACATGAGAAAAACTCACGTGATGATTGGCGCAGCCCTTTTAAGCACAAGCCTGGCTCTAAGCGGCTGTAATACGAATAAGAACAATAACGCAGCGACACCGGCTCCGGCGCAAAATACAAACGAAAACAAACCTTCCACGACGCCGGGAAAAGTGACGGGCACCTCTTTTAAAAACTTCGGCACCTATGGATTCGATCTGAAAAATACCCGGCATGTCCCTTATAAAGAGGTGACCGCGGCCAACGTCAAGGACCTGGGCGTGATCTGGAGCGCGGACCTGAAGGAGCTTGACAAAGACGTCAAGAACGGGAATCAGTGCTATCCGGTGTTCGTCGACGGCATCGTGTACATTACGACCGCCGGGAATCAGGTATTCGCCTTCGACGGCGCAACCGGCAGTCAAATCTGGCACTGGAAGCCGTCCGCAGAGCAAGCTGCGACATTCAGCAAGTCGGGGATCATTGCCAACCGCGGCGTCGCTGTTGGGGAAGGCAAAGTGTTCATGCTGACGGTCGACAATCAGATTGTGTCCCTGGACCAGAAGACCGGCAAGCTGATCAAAATGGTGCCGATCTCCGAGTCCATCAAAGGTGTGACGCTGGAGAATGGTTATTACGAAACGACCGCGCCTGTGTATTACAAAGGCAACATTTATATCGGCAGCAGCGGCGGGGACAACGGCATCCGCGGGTTTGTCAACGCGTATAAAGCGAGCGACCTGTCGCCGGCCTGGGCTTCTCCTTTCTACACGGTCCCGCCTAAAGGCCAGGACTGGCTCGCCAACAGCAAGTTCCAGGGCGGAGGCGCGGTATGGAACCCGCCGGCCATCGATGAGGAGACAGGGATCATGTACTTTGCCGTGGGCAACCCGGCGCCTGACTTTTACGGTGAATCCCGGCCGGGAGACAATCCGCACACGGACTCGGTGGTTGCCGTCGACGCTGCTACGGGCAAGCTGATTTGGGCGAAGCAGGAAATCAGCCATGACCTCTGGGATTATGACGCCGCGGCTTCGCCGATGATCCTGAATGCCACCGTCAAAGGCAAGCAGCAAAAAATCGTCGTGCAGGGCGGGAAGTCGGGACAATGGTACGCATGGGACGCCAAGACCGGAGCTGTCGTTTGGGACGGGGTTCCTTTTGCCAAGATCGATCATCCGAAGCCGACACCGGAGGGTGTTACCGTGTACCCGGGCGTGCTCGGAGGCGAGAACTATGCTCCCGAAACGTATGATCCCGCAACAAATTATGTGCTGATTCCGGGCGTGGAACAGGGGGCCGTCATCAAGTCTGCGAAAAGCCAGACGGAAGCCTCGACACCGGACATGCCCGGAGCGGCCGCGTTCGGTACGACGACCTCGGCGCCAGCGAAGGATGTACCGTACGGCACCATCACGGCGATGGACGTGAATACCGGCAAAAAAGCCTACCAAATCAAGACGAAGGATCCGATGCGCGGAGGCTTTACGAGCACGACGACGGGACTGGCTTTCTACGGCGAGCTCGACGGGAAGATCAACGCCCTGGATATTAAAAACGGCAAGGTCATCTGGACCTTCCAGACGACGGGCAGCAGCATTCAAGCAGCGCCGGCGATTTTCGTCGTCGACGACAAACAATATATGGCCTTTACATCCGGCGGTCCCAAACCGAAAGTGTTCGTGTTCGGTCTTGGCGGCGACAAAACCCAAGGCAAAGCGGGTACAGCGGAAGACACGAACGCTCACCAGAAAAAATAAGGTTCAGGAAGCGGGGCAGAGCCTATGGCTTTGCCCCTGTTTATTTGCGCACAAGTAAAGGGGAGGAATCGAATCCATGTGGTATTTGCAGCGACTGTCCATTTTGATCATGACGGTATGTCTTGCCGGATGTGCCGGGTTGCCCTCGAAGCCGGTATCCTCGGAGGCTCCGGCATCGGCGCAAGCGGCGGACCAAGGCGTACAGCTGACGGTTGATTCGCCGTCCTTGCGGCTTAAGCAGTGGAAGTCGGACGGGTCCCATATGACCTCCGTTCACGGCAGGCTGCTCCTCGACAATCAGCCTGTGGCCGGCGCCACGGTGCATACGAGCCAGAGCCAAATTGACGCTCCCACAGGGAAGGACGGATCGTTCACCCTGACCGTTGACCAGAGCCTCCTGGCTGAGACTAAAATCAGTATCGCTTCCCTTAAGGACGCCACCGTATCCGGGAAACATCTAACGCCGGAAATGTCGAAGCGGCTTCTTACTGCTTCGGCCATGCTCAGCGTAAATTATCCGATTGAGGTGCTGAAGGTGGAAGACGATCCTGAAGATGCGTCCAAGGTCCAGGTTCACGGACGGGTCATCGCCGGCAGCGGTGACGTCGTATCTTATTTTCAAGTGGATAAATACCGGATGGGCGGGGTTGTCAAAGACGCGAACGGCAGACCGGTCGAGAACGCGGTGGTCTGGTTTGACCGGGATCAAGGCGAAGGCTTCGGGAAATCGACGCCGACCGATCAGGACGGCAGATATTCCATTTTCTATTGGCCAGAGGATGAAGAAACAAATCTGTCGGTCACGATCGGCACCAAGAGGTACACGCTTCCGGAAGGCAGGGTATTCAAGATGCCCGAGAACACGAGCGTGGAGATCGACATCACACTGCCGGAAGAGGGCACGGTCATCACGGATCGTCCACCGTATCTGGTGAGCCGGACATCGTCTGGCGCGATGTACACCGGAGTGCTGGTCGGACTGAGTTTGCCCAAGGATGTCCCTTATTCCGTCACCATTCCGAACAAGCGAGGGGAATTTACCGTGACCGTTGCCAAAAAGGTGTGGAAGCAGCGCCCGGCCTTTTTCGAGACCCGGATGTCCAAATTCGTCGAGGGGCGCTTAACTTGGGGCGATACCCTTCCGGCCGGTTTTGTTCAGCCTGCCGCTGAAGATCCGAAACATATCCCTTTTAAATATGATGAACGTCCGGCTCACTCTACAGCCATTTAGGATAGGACATTTAGATAGCGATAGACAACAGAATGTGCTGTTGATTGATCGACCGGGAGTCGAAGCACTAAAAATCCCTGACCTACATTTGAAGTAAGTCAGGGATTTTTATGATGGCTGACCATGCATTTAGGGCAAACTAACCACGGTCTCGTTCCGGGTTTCCTTTGCGCATGCCGGCTAATCCGATCAGACCCAGCAGTCCGAGCCAGCCCCAGCCTCCGCCGCGGTTCGTGTCCGTCGCTGCGTTCGTCCGGATTCGGTTATTGTCAGTCAGCATATTCGTATTGGATCCGGTGTAGTTGTTTGTTCCCATCCGGCCGGTGTTGTTCGTTCCGTAATTTGTATTCAAGTATTGGCTTCCTGTTCCAGTGCCATATACGCTGACATGATAGTGGGATGTCGTTCCGACATTGTTCACCCGGTAATGCGAACCACCGGTGGATTCGGTTCCGAGGGTCCCCGTGCCCATACCTGTGCCCATGCCGCCATTTCCGCCGTCTTGCGCCGTTCCAGCCGCCCCATAAGCAAAGGCCGGAGCAGCCAGCATCAAAGACATGCCTGCAATCAATACACCGATTCTTAACTGTTGTCTCATTGAGGCTACCTTCCTTCGGAGTATGTTTTTAAACTTACGTTATTGTGTCACGGAAGAAGTGAGCTTATACAGATGGGGAGCCAGGGGCTTTTTAACGGTTATTCGGGCATATTCGATTTTGTCCACGACATATATATCACAAAAGGCAGGAAACAAAGAACTTTGGCGTGCAGGCCTATTGCTTGTCGATTCAGATTATAAGGAATCAGGCGGGGGAGTGTGTCGAATGGGAAAAATGAGTTTAAGGTCGTCCGTAAAGGGCGCAGTGATGGGGGCTGCCATGACCGGAGGGTGGCTGCTTGCCGATCTGCTGCTGCCGGAGCCCTGGGGTGATGTGGTTTTATTTGGAGCGATGGCGGTTTTGAATATAGGCATCGGCTGGAAAATCGGCAGAATGTTCGAACAGCGCGAAACGCAGGAAGCCGGCACCCATAGCGAGGCGGCGCATGCCAGCAGCCCGGCCAGCCTGGAGTCCCGATAATAGAATGGATGAGCGGGAAACACCGTCTCACAATACGCTGTAACTCCGTTGTATCGGCGTTTCAATGGAAGAGTCGGTCGCCTGGAAACCGGTGAAAATCAATCATTTGATTTTCACCGGTTTTTTGTGTCTGGTATGCCATGCTTCATAAATTCCCTCGTCGGCGGAAGAAGGCTGGCAGGGGGACAAGCCCTTCGCGGATTCATGCCTGCAATTGGTTGCAATAGTGCCATTTATGTTGGTTTTATGAGCTACGACGACATTTGGGCGGTTGCTATAATGACGGTACCAAAAGAGAAATTGGCATTCCAAGAGGGGGAACGACCTTTTATGAACCGTCTAAAAAGAACCTGGCCGCTGCACATTATGCTGCTGCCGGCGCTGGTGTTTCTGGTCATTTTCAGCTATGTGCCGATGGCGGGGATCGTCATGGCCTTTCAAAATTTTAAGCCCTGGCTCGGCTTTGCCCACTCCGAATGGGTTGGACTGGACAACTTCCGCATGCTGTTTGAACGGCAGGACAGTATGGAGGTGATCTGGAATACGCTGATCATTTCCGCACTCAAGATCGTGCTGAACCTGCTGGCGCCGTTTACGTTTGCGCTGCTGCTCAACGAGGTGCGCAGGGCGTTCTTCAAGCGTTTCGTGCAGACGCTGGTCTATTTGCCCCACTTTTTGTCATGGGTCATTCTGGGCGGCATTCTGCTGGATTTTCTGTCCACGGACGGCGGATTTCTGAACCGCATCCTGAGCTCCTGGTTCGGCATCCCGCCGATCTTTTTCCTTGGCGATAACAACTGGTTCCGGTTTACCGTCATCGCCTCGGACGTATGGAAGGAGTTCGGCTTCGGCACGATCGTATTCCTGGCTGCACTCGCGAACGTGAATCCGTCCCTTTACGAAGCGGCGGAGGTAGACGGGGCAACCCGCTGGAAGCAGACGCTCCATATTACGATTCCGTCCATGCTGCCGATCGCTGTGGTCGTCGGAACGCTGGCGCTGGGCAACATTTTGAACGCGGGCTTTGACCAAATTTTCAACCTGTACAATCCGCTTGTGTACCAGAAAGGGGATATCATCGACACGTTCGTGTACCGTACCGCGATTCTGAACGGAGAGATGGGGCTTGGCACAGCGATCGGTCTGTTCAAGTCGGTCATATCGATGATCCTGATCCTCATTTCGTACCGGCTGGCCTACAAGCTGGCGAACTACCGGATTTTTTAAGAGGGGGATATAGAAGGATGTATCATAAAACCGCTTCATACCGCATATTTTCGGTCGCCAATACCCTGGTGCTGCTGTGCCTGTCGCTGATGTGCATCATTCCGCTGCTGCATGTGCTGGCGGTGTCGTTCAGCGCCAAGTCGGCGGCGGACGCCAATCTGGTGGGCCTCTGGCCGGTGCAGTTCTCGACGGAGGCCTACAAAAAAACGATCGACAACCCCGTGTTCCTGCACTCCATCTGGGTTTCGGTAAAGCGTACGGTGCTGGGCACCGCGCTCACGCTGCTGCTGGCCTTTCTGGCGGCCTATCCGCTGTCGAAGGAAGCTTCGGTCTTCCGGGCGAGAAACGTGTACTCCTGGGTGTTCGTGTTCACGATGATCTTCAGCGGCGGGCTGGTGCCGTTCTATATCGTCATCCAGAAGCTGCATCTCATCAACTCCTTCTGGGTGCTCGTTCTGCCAGGGGCGGTCAACGTGTATCTCACGATATTGCTGCTGAACTTTTTCCGGGGAATCCCGAAAGAGCTGGAGGAAGCGGCGTTTATCGACGGTGCCGGGCATTTCCGCACCCTCTTCTCGATTTTTCTGCCGGTATCGCTTCCTTCGATCGCAACGCTGGCCTTGTTCAGCATGGTGTTCCACTGGAACTCGTGGTTCGACGGGCTGCTGTATCTGAACAATGCCAAGCAGTTTCCGCTGGCGACCTTCCTGCAGACGGTCATTGTGCAGAAGGATATGAGCACCATGAGCATTGATCCGAAAGAGGTGGCACTGCTCTCGCAGAAAACGGTCAACGCCGCCCAGATCTTCATCGGCGCGGTGCCGGTGCTGCTGGTTTATCCGTTTTTGCAAAAATATTTCGTCAAGGGCCTTGTGATGGGCTCGGTTAAGGAATAGGAGGCAGGGCATGGAAATCGAAAAGATGTGGATCAAGGGCATGGACGTGTCCTTCCTGGATGAGATCGAACAGGGGGGAGGCACGTTTCATGAGGGCCCGGACAAGGTGGACGTTCTTGAGCTTTTACAGCGCAGCGGCACCACCTCCATCCGGCTGCGGATCTGGAACGACCCGCCGGGAGGCTACTGCAATCTGGAGCGGACTCTGATAATGGCCAAAAGGGTCAAGGAGCTCGGCATGCATCTGCTGCTGGATTTTCATTACTCGGACAAGTGGGCCGACCCGGCGAACCAGTGGAAGCCGGCCGCTTGGGAAGGACTGCGCGGGACGGCGCTGGAACAGGCCGTTTACGATTATACGTACGAAGTGATGGCGGTGCTGCGCGCCGGCGGTGCCCTGCCGGATATGGTCCAGATCGGAAATGAGATTACTAACGGCATGCTCTGGCCGGATGCGAAGGTGGATCCGAGAGCGGAGGCCGGTGCGGATGAGGAGCCATGGGCCCGCTTGTGCGGGCTTCTCAAATCCGGTGCAAGCGCTGTGCAGGCGGTGGACCGATCAGTCCGGGTGATGCTGCACATCGACCGCGGCGGGGATCCGGAAGGCAGCCTGACCTTTTTTGAGCGGATGGAGGAGCAGGGGGTTCCTCATGACGTGATCGGATTGTCGTATTATCCATGGTGGCACGGTCCGCTGGAGCAGCTCGAACGGAATTTGCAGGATTTGTCTCTGCGGTTTGGGCGGGACATCGTCGTCGTGAAAACGGCTTACCCCTGGACTTTTCGGACTAGGGAAGGATTTCCCCTCATCGTGGAGAATGATGAAGCATTGCCGTCCGCGTTCCCCGTTTCGGCTGAAGGCCAGCAGGCTTATTTGAAAGCGCTAACCGACATCATCCGCCGCACGCCGGACGGCCGGGGCTTGGGCTTCTATTATTGGGAGCCGTGCTGGATCCCGTCGCATCAGGTGTGGTCCGTCGGCCATGCCAACAATTGGAGCAATCTGACGCTGTTTGATCATGACGGTTATCCGCTCCCGGCGCTTTATATCCCATAACAGAAAAGAGGCTTGTATTCATATGAAGAAATCCTATCCACCGATCAGCCCGCAAATTTCAGGTTTCATGCATGGGGCCGACTATAACCCGGACCAATGGCAGCACGATCCGAAAGTGCTTGAAGAGGACATCCGGCTGATGAAGCTGGCCCATTGCAACGTGATGGCCATCGGCATTTTTGCCTGGGCTGCGCTGGAGCCGGAGGAAGGCGTATTTACGTTCGATTGGCTTGACCAGGTGCTGGACCGGTTTGCAGCAAACGGAATGTATGCATGGCTGGCAACCCCCAGCGGCGCAAGGCCTGCATGGATGTCGCAGAAGTATCCCGAAGTGCTGCGCGTAGGGGAGAACCGGGTGCGCAGTCTGCATGGCGGGCGCCATAACCACTGCTATTCTTCGCCCGTATACCGGGAGAAGACCCGGATCATCAATACGAAGCTGGCGGAGCGGTATGCGAACCACCCGGCTGTGATCGGCTGGCATATTTCCAATGAATACGGCGGAGAGTGCCACTGCAATTACTGCCAGGAAGCGTTCCGCGAGTGGCTGAAGGCGCGTTACGGATCGCTGGAGGCTTTGAATCAGGCTTGGTGGACGTCGTTCTGGAGCCATACGTATACGGACTGGTCCCAGATCGAATCTCCCTCCCGGCACGGGGAAAAGATGGTCCACGGCCACAATCTGGACTGGAGAAGGTTCGTCACGGACCAAACCGTGGACTTCTGCAAACAGGAAATTGCTCCGCTCAAGGCGATCCGGCCGGACCTTCCTGCGACCACGAACATGATGGACTGGTTCGAAGGGCTGGATTACCACAAATTCGCGGATATCCTGGACGTCATCTCCTGGGACGCCTATCCGACGTGGCATGACAAGCAGGACCCGGGCAAGCTCGCATCCTGGTTCTCCTTTAACCACGATCTGTTTCGTTCACTGAAAGGCGGGCAGCCGTTCATGCTGATGGAGAGCACGCCGAGCCTGACGAACTGGCAGCCGGTCAGCAAGCTGAAGCGCCCGGGCATGCATCTGCTCTCCTCGCTGCAGGCTGTAGCTCATGGCTCGGACACCGTGCAGTATTTTCAGTGGCGCAAGAGCCGCGGCTCCAGTGAGAAGTTTCACGGCGCCGTCGTCGACCACGCCGGGCACGAGCACACGCGGGTGTTCCAGGATGTAGCCCGGCTGGGCGGCCTGCTCGAGCAAATCGCCGCGGTGACCGGTTCCGGCGTGCCGGCGGAGACGGCCATTATCGCGGATTGGGACAACCGCTGGGCCGTGAAAGATTCTCAGGGGCCGCTGAACCGGGGAATTGACTACGAAGGAACGGTGATGCAGCATTACCGCGCCTTCTGGAACATGGGCGTGCCCGTGGACGTCATCGGCTCGGGCGACGACTTCTCCCGGTATAAGCTGATTGTCGCCCCGATGATGTATTTATGCACGGCGGAAGCCGGTGCCGCGCTCGAGGCGTTTGTGGCCGGCGGAGGCATCTTGGTGGCGACCTACTGGTCCGGCATCGTCAATGAGAGCGACCTCTGCCATCTGGGCGGATTCCCCGGACCGCTTCGCAAGACGCTCGGCATCTGGTCCGAAGAGATCGACGGCCTGCATGAGGGCGAGCTCAACCGGATGATCCCCGTCCAGAACAACGGACTGGGCCTCGAAGGCGATTATGAGCTGTACGACCTGTGCGACCTGATTCATCCTGAAGGCGCCCAGGTGCTGGCGGAGTACGGCGACGATTTTTACGCGGGGTGTCCGGTGCTGACGGTACATTCGTTCGGACAAGGCAAGGCCTATTACCTCGCCTCACGCGCGAAGGAGCCGTTCTACGGCGATTTCTATGCCCGCCTTATTCGGGAAGCGGGGGTCAGTCCGGTGCTGGATACTGAGCTTCCGCAAGGGGTTACGGTCCAGCTTAGGTCGGACGGCAGCACGGACTATGTGTTTGTCCTGAACTTCACGGGTGAGGACAAGCAAGTGGATCTGGATGAGCGGGAATACCGCGATCTGCTTGGCGGCGAGCCCGTCGCCGGAAGCATCAAGCTGGAGGGATACGGTGTGCGGCTGCTGGCGCGGAGCACCGTATAATCGTAGACGGTAACAAGAATGCGGGGCCTGGCGAAGGGCTCCGCATTTTTCGTGTACGCTACAGCTTTTGAGGTATTGTCTGGGATCGTTTCATGAAGAACAGCTGGTAAAAGCCGCCTATTCACAAGCGGCTCGTTTTTGGGACGTGCACCTGTTACAATAGGATTTGTATGTCATGGAAGGGAAGGTGCGGGGCATTGATTTACGGAATCGGGCACGATGTGCTGGAAATCAAGCGGGTTGGGCTGCTTCTCGGCAGCCGTCAGGGCTTCCGTTTTATGGAGCGGGTGCTGACGGCCCGTGAAAGGGAGGAAGCCAAGAAACGCGGCGGAAACCTGACCGAGTTTGTCGCCGGGCGCTTCGCCGCAAAGGAGGCTATCTCCAAAGCCTTTGGCTGCGGCATCGGCGGGGTAATCGGCTTTGTGGACATGGAAGTGCTTCCCGATGAGAGCGGCAAACCCGTCGTGGTGCTGAACGAGCAGGCTTGGGAGCGCCTCGAGCTGCCGGGCGAGCCGGAATATGTAATCCATCTATCGATCTCCCACCAGACCGAGCTGGCTTCCGCCTTTGCTGTTGTAGAGAAGCGGGAATAGGCCGGCTCATGATCAAGCCAGCCAGAAAGGTATGAAGGACCTCATGAGCAGTTCGATAAGTTCAATGGAGCAGAAACGGCATTTCAGCATCAACCTGCTGGAATGGTACGACAAGCATAAACGGGATTTGCCGTGGCGGCGCCACCGCAATCCCTACTATATTTGGGTGTCGGAAATCATGCTGCAGCAAACGCGGGTGGACACGGTCATTCCGTTCTTCAACCGGTTCATCGAGCGGTTTCCGACCGTGGAGGACCTGGCCGACGCCCCTGAGCAGGATGTGCTCAAATGCTGGGAAGGCCTCGGATATTACTCCCGGGCGCGCAATTTGCAGGCTGCGGCCAAGCAGGTGAAGGAGCTGCACGGCGGTATGGTGCCGGACGACAAGGCGTCCGTGTTCGCCTTGAAGGGGGTCGGCCCGTATACGGCCGGCGCGATTCTGAGCATTGCCTTCAATAAGCCGGAACCGGCCGTTGACGGCAATGTGATGCGGGTTCTGTCGCGATACTTCCTGATTGAGGAAGATATCATGAAGGGAAGCACCCGCGCCTTTATGGAAAGCCTGGTCGTGGAGCTGATCCCGGACGGCCGGGCATCGGACTTCAACCAGGCGCTCATGGAGCTGGGCGCCTTGGTGTGCACGCCCAAGTCGCCGCACTGCCTGACCTGCCCGGTGATGGAGCACTGCTCCGCCAGGCAGGAAGGCAAGGAGGAGCAGCTGCCGATCAAGACCAAGGCGAAGCGGCCGCGGCCCGAGTACCGGGTGGTGGCCCTCGTGGAGGGCCGCGGCGATCATAGCGGCCGCGTTCTGATCCGCCAGCGTCCACAGGAAGGGCTGCTCGCCCGCATGTGGGAGCTGCCGCATTTGCAGACGCCGGCGGCGCGCAGCGGGCGTCTGCCGGACGAGCCGGCGATGGATATCCTCGCCGGGGCGCTGCTCGAGGAAGGCATCGCTGCGCGGCCGATCGCGCATTTAACGGATGCGGAGCATACCTTCAGCCATATTCACTGGAACCTGCAGGTCTACCGCTGCCGCGAAGAGGACCTGCCGCAGGCAGCCGAGCTGAAGGCGATGTACGCGGCCGGGGACAGCGGCGAGCCGTCCGTCCAGACGGAGTACCGATGGATCGATGAGCAGGATATGCAGCATTATGCTTTTCCTAATGTATTCTTGAAAATTTTACAGAACTATTTTAAACATTCATCCTATTAATCGTTTAAAACGTGAACCAGAGCTTGTTCCCAGCCGCCGGTAATTACCCGGTTTAGAGACAAGCAAAAGGGGCTGCCCCTCAAGAAACTGCAATGCAGTTCTTGGGGGCAGCCCCTTTATTTCCGGGAAGGTACAGCTTACGGCTGTACGATTTCCTGGTAACGTTTGCTGACAACATCCCAGTTCAGAACGTTCCAGAACGCTGCGATGTAGTCAGGGCGTTTGTTTTGGTATTTCAGGTAGTAAGCATGCTCCCAAACGTCCAGACCGAGGACCGGTGTTTGACCTTCCATCAGCGGGTTGTCTTGGTTAGGCGTGCTAGTTACAGCCAGTTTGCCGTTCTTGTCCACGACGAGCCATGCCCAGCCGCTGCCGAAACGGGTTGTAGCCGCTTTGGTGAATTCTTCCTTGAATTTGTCCAAGCCGCCAAGCTCGCTGTCGATCGCTTGAGCCAGAAGGCCGTTTGGCTTGTCTCCGCCTTTAGGGGCGATGATTTCCCAGAAGAGGGAGTGGTTAGCGTGTCCGCCGCCGTTGTTGCGAACGGCTGTACGGATGTTCTCAGGTACGCTGTCCAGGTTGGAGATCAGCTCTTCAAGGCTTTTGTTTTGCAGTTCAGGAGCATTTTCCAGAGCCGCGTTCAGGTTCGTTACATAAGTGTTATGGTGACGGTCGTGATGGATTTCCATCGTTTGAGCGTCGATGTGCGGCTCGAGCGCATCATTCGGGTATGGAAGTGGTGGTAATTGAAATGCCATAATAAATACCTCCTGTTAATGTTTTTTTGGGTAGAATCAACGCAGGCGGTTGATTCATATGAATAAAGGAACGCTTTTGTTGTCCAAAAGAGCCCTTTATCGGCATAGGTATGTAGCATGGAACGTGATTCCATTTCTATTAAACCGTATTTTTTCGATTAAATCAACATTTATGTTTACAAAGTCGAATTAATCCTGAGGCGGGCTTGCCAGCTGTATTGGAACGGACTTAACCGCAGCCTTTTCCAGTGAGAACCTCAAATGATCCAGGCGGGAAGTGCCATTCTTTCATCGCGAGAAAAAAACTTTTTTTGATTCCATGAAGGCACGTCGAAAGACGCATTTGTTATCCTTTACCCAAATCCCGAAGGATTATGCCGCAAAACTAGTCCATTATATGGGAAATTTACAGATGATAGAATGAAAACGCTTGCCATAAAGCGCTTTCAAAAGAAAACGCGTGTTTTTTAAAGTAAACTATGGTTTAATGGATGATAAAGAAGGATTTTCACGGTTTTTGTCGTAATACTATACCTTGGATTAGAGGGTTTTTTTGTTTTCCCTGAAAATCCCCTTAATCCTATAAAGCTAACGAAAAGGGAGATTTAAACATGCATGTTCGTTCCTTTCAGTTAAGTGATGCGACTCGTGTCAACGAGCTGCTGCAAATCGCGTTATCCGAAGAATGCTACGAGAATACGATCGAACCTTTCTCCAGGCAGCTCTACTGGGATTCTGACCTGATTATGGTTGCAGAAGAGGATGAACAGATCGTCGGTGCCCTGATCGGCACGATCGAGCATAACCACGGCTTCTACTATCGTATTGCCATCCATCCGGATTACCGCCGCAAGGGAATTGGCAAGGCACTGGTCACCATGATGGAAGGCCGGTTCCAGCAGCGTAAGGTCAGCGGAATTATGATTGCAGGAGACGAGCATAACAAGGCCGCGATGCCTCTGTATGAGGCGATGGGCTACGGGGCCAACAAGGTGCTGCAGGCATTCCAGAAACTCAGCATTGTCGCGCCGCAATAGAGATAACGACCCTTTGGTATTATGGAGAAAACCTACATCCATATCGTTAATAAGCAATATTTACTATACTTGAGCATATCTTTGCGGCGTTGCAAAAGGCCCGAAGATATGCTTTTCTGTATATATGGGAATTTGTCATAAAAATGAGGTGTAGCATGAATCAAGTCGATCAGCGGGAGCAAGGCCGCCCCGAGCCGGTTCCGGTTACAACGCCGGGAGAGCAGGCAGGCAAGCGCGGCTGGCTGTCCGAATTTTGGGACTGGGCCAAAACACTGGTTATCGCATTTGTCATTATGATGCTGCTGAATTTATTCGTTTTTAATCTGTCCATGGTCCGCGGGCAGTCGATGCAGCCGACGCTGGTAGAGCAGGAACGGCTGTTTGTCGATAAGATCGTATATGATTTTACCGCACCGAAGCATGGCGAGGTCGTCGTGCTTCGCGATCCGAGCAACGGTCCGGAGAAAAAGGAATTTCTGGTAAAGCGGATCATCGGCGTGCCGGGTGACACCGTGGAAGTGAAGAGCCACAAGCTGTACGTGAACGGTAAGGAGCAGAGCGAGCCTTACACCGAGGTGGAAATTCAGGATGCGGATTTCGGCCCGGTCAAGCTGGACAAGGATCACTATTTTGTGATGGGGGACAACCGGCATGCCGGCGCAAGCCGGGACAGCCGTTCCTTCGGCAGCGTGGAAGCGAGCGCCATCGTGGGGCGGGCTGAATTTATTTTCTGGCCGTTATCCAAAGCGAGATCGCTGTAAGACATTATGGAACGACTCTTAACGGAAAGGAGGCCGCAAGGAGAAATGACATCAGGTAAACCACAGGCTGCGTACGCTCCTTCGGCTTCGCCGTGGGAGCAGCTGAAACAAGACATTAAAGAGGCTGCGGCCGGGTTCGGCATTGACGATATCGGTTTTGCTTCGGCTGACCCGTTTGTCTCTCTGAAATCGATTCTCGAGAACCACCGCAAGCTTGGTTACGAATCCGGCTTTGAAGAGCCGGATCTGGACAAACGCGTCACCCCGGCACTCCCCGATGCACAGCCCGCCTCCCTCATTGCTATCGCCGTAGCCTATCCATCCAAAATGGAACACAAGCCCAAACAGGTGCCTGGACAATACCGGGGGATCCTAGCCCGTTCCGCGTGGGGGCGGGATTACCATCAGGTGCTGCGGGACGCTATGGGCAAGCTTGAGGCGTTTATCCGGGAGCGGGTGCCGGATGCGGTGATGGAGAGCATGGTGGATACCGGGGCATTGGTGGACCGGGCGGTTTCGGAGCGGGCCGGCATCGGCTTCAGCGCGAAAAACTGCTGTATCATTTCGCCCAAATGGGGTTCTTGGATCTATCTCGGGGAGATGGTGACCAACATTCCGTTCCCTCCGGATACGCCCGTCACGGAGGACTGCGGCGACTGCACGATGTGCATCGACGCATGCCCGACGGGAGCGCTGGTCGGCCCCGGCCAGCTCAATGCGCAGCGGTGCATCTCCTTTTTGACCCAGACCAAGGGCTTTCTGGAGGACGAGGTGATGCGCAAGATCGGCAACCGGCTGTATGGATGCGATACCTGCCAGGTCATCTGTCCAAAGAACAAGGGGAAGAACTGGACGCATCATGATTATCTGCTGCCGGATCCCGAGAAGGACAAGCCGCTGCTGCTGCCTATTCTGGATCTGAGCAATAAGGAGTTCAAGGAGAAGTTTGGGGAAAGCGCAGCCGCCTGGCGCGGCCGCAAGCCGATTCAGCGCAACGCCGTGATTGCGCTCGGCAACTTCAAGGATACATCGGCGGTGCCCCGCCTCGGCCGGGTGCTGCTGGAAGACCCAAGACCGGAACTGCGGGGTGCCGCAGCGTGGTCTTTGGGCCGGATAGGAGGGGAAGAAGCTTTGAATTGGCTGAATAAAGGTCTGGCTTCAGAACAAGACGAGAAGGTGATAGACATGATGAGCGAAGCGCAGGAAAAGCTTCAGCCCGCTGGAAGCGGACAACCCGCAGATGCCGAAATGGCTGCGGATGATTTTTCTCCCGGTTTGGGAGGCGAGAAGGAAACGGTCTATTATTCGGAGATGATTTCTCCGATCGGCCCGCTGACGCTGTGCGCAACGGAGAAAGGGCTGTGCCTGATCGAGTTCGGACCGTTTAACGTCAAGGAGGCGGTTCTCCAGAAATGGTCCCGCACCTGGTGCGGCGGCGGTGATTTCGTTCAGGACGACGAGCGTTTGGCAGAGGCGAAGCGCCAGTTGGGTGAGTACTTTGCCGGGGAACGCAAGACGTTCGACGTGCAGCTGGATATGCGGGGAACGCCGTTCCAGCTTCAGGTTTGGAGCTCGCTTGCCGATATTCCTTATGGAGAGATCCGATCCTATGCAGATATCGCAAATGCGATTGGCAGACCGAAGGCCGTCCGTGCCGTCGGCGGAGCCAACAACAAAAATCCCGTACCGCTGATCGTCCCGTGTCACCGGGTGATCGGCGCCGACGGCAGTCTCGTAGGATATGGCGGAGGGATGGAGATCAAGCGCCATCTCTTGACCTTGGAGAACTCCCTGCCCGAAAGAAAGGGATGGGCCGATTAAGTAACCAATCGGGGGAACGTTCATGAGGTATGTAGGCATTGAAAGTGTGGAGCCCGGGCAATTTTTGGGGAAAACCATCTATTCCGGGAATGGGACGGTACTGCTGTCGGCGGGAGTCCAGCTTACCGTGTATATGATCAGTACGCTGAACCGAATCGGGGTCACGATGCTCTACATCCAGGATCCGCTGTACGCGGACGTGGAGACGGAGGACATTCTCAGCGAGGCAACCAAACAGGGCCTGATTCAGGAGATGAGTGACGCTTTTGAAGCGGTGCGGTCCGGGAAGGAATGGAACACCCAGCTGATCGGCGCGAGTGTGGACCATCTCCTCGAGGACGTGATGGATAACAAAGAGCTGCTCGTGCAGCTTACGGATGTCCGGACCGCAGACAACGCCCAGTATGTTCACGCGATGAATGTATGCTTGCTGTCCACGGTGATGGGCGTCAATATGGGCCTGAATTATCAGCAGGTCAAAGAGCTCGCTACGGGCGCCCTGCTGCATGATATCGGCAAGAACGGCATGCGGGAGGGAGACGAGCTGTTCCCGGATTCCAAGAGCCATCACACCTGGCGCGGTTTCGAGAAGCTCAAGAACAAAAGGGAGTTCGGCCTGCTGATCGCCCACGTCGCCCTTCAGCATCATGAGCGGGTTGACGGCTTGGGCATTCCCCGGGGACTGACCGGAGACGAGATTCATTTATATGCCAAAATCGTCGCCGCTGCGGACGCTTACGACCGGATGATTCATCCGCTGAAGCCTTCGGGCCGGAGGCTGATGCCGCATGAAGCTTGCGAGCAAATGATGGCCATGTCGGAAAAGCAGCTCGACCACGGCGTGCTGGTCCAGTTTACGAGGATGGTGTCGATCTATCCCAACGGGACGGCCGTCAGGCTGTCGAACAAGGAGACGGGGCTTGTCGTCCGTCAGCACCGGGGGCTGCCGGGACGTCCGGTCGTCCGGATCGTGCGCGGCGAAGCGGGTCATTTGGATATTAAAGAGCTGGATTTGGCGCAGGAAACGACCGTATTTATCGAGGCTGTATTGGCCTAGAATTCATTTGCGAGCCGCATTTGGACATGCTATGATAGGTTCGTGCTGCTCAGGCACGCGCAAGGAATCGATTTATACTTATAGGGGTGGCGGAATATGCAATATGTAATTCCAATTATTACGCTGATCGTCGGCTTGGTCGGCGGGTTTTTTATCGGCGTGTATTATCTGCGCAAGCAAATGGAAAAAATGCAAAATGACCCGCAAATGCTTCAAAAGATGGCCAAGCAAATGGGTTACAACCTGAACGGGCGCCAGATGCAGAAAGCGCAGCAGATGATGAAAAATCAGCAGTTTTCCGGCAAGAAGGGCCCGGCACAAGGTCAAGGCCGCAAGAAGAAATAATCCCCTCGGCATAGAACGTCTACAGAGAAGCAGGGGGTAGCGATAGGAGGAAGTGCTGTGGCTGGCGTTAAAGATTACGTGAACACGCGGGTTGGTGAAAACCGCGAGAAGATCGAGTACCATATCGAGCAAATTTTGAAGCTGATCGGTGAAAATCCCGAGCGGGAAGGGCTTCTTGAGACACCCGCCCGCGTTACCCGGATGTATGAAGAAATT
Source organism: Paenibacillus sp. FSL R5-0378 (assembly GCF_038009285.1). Taxonomy (NCBI): domain Bacteria; kingdom Bacillati; phylum Bacillota; class Bacilli; order Caryophanales; family Paenibacillaceae; genus Paenibacillus; species Paenibacillus sp. FSL R5-0378. Next base: position 507 of record NZ_JBBPAY010000001.1, on the reverse strand, counting down.
TTTGCCGGATATGAGGTAGACCCGCGTGATGTGCTGGGCGTGACCTTTGACGAAAATCATGAGGAACTGGTGATCGTCAAGGATATCGTGTATTACAGCCAATGCGAGCATCATATGGCGCCGTTTTTCGGCAAGGTCCATATCGGCTACATTCCGAGCGGGAAAATTGCCGGACTCAGCAAGTTGGCCCGGTTGGTCGAGGCGGTCACCCGCCGTCTGCAGGTACAGGAGCGGATTACGTCCCAAATCGCCGACATTATGGTCGATGTGCTGCAGCCGCATGGTGTGATGGTCGTCGTGGAAGGCGAGCATCTGTGTATGTGTTCGCGGGGCGTGAAGAAGCCGGGCAGCAAGACGGTGACCTCCGGCGTACGCGGCATTTTCCGTGAAGATCCGGCGTCGAGAGCGGAATTTCTGTCTTTGATCAAAGAATAATGACGGCAATATAGAAAGAGGGCACGCCCGGAAGGGGGCGTGCCCTCTTTTGTTTGTACCAGCTATTTTTTG